>NZ_JAQSDH010000010.1:0-57657 GCF_029945805.1 Flavobacterium sp. | reverse complement strand
GCGGGGGTGTTGGTTAGTTGTTTTTCAATATTTTAAATTATAAAAACCACACGAAAGGATTCGTGCGGTAGCGGGGGGGGTTGGTTAGTTGTTTTTCAATATTTTAAATTATAAAAACCACACGAAGGGATTCGTGCGGTAGCGGGGCTTGCTCCTTCCTCAAAAGGATATAATCGCACTTTTTAGTAAGTACAGCTAAAGAGATAAAGAATACCGGTTTGGTAAAAAGAGAAACTGCTCTAGTCAAAAGCGCTAGACCACCTGCTAAAAGTATAAAACAAAAATCCCCGCCAAAAAGCAGGGAGTGCTGTTAATTCTTAACTAGAAAACGAAATAAATTACCGTACCACTTTCTTAGTTACCATAACGCCATCTACCGTTTTAATCTGAACCAATAAAACTTGATTGGTCATTCCTTCATTAAACGTAGTTTGGGTAGCATTAATATTTTTTTGTTTCAAAAGTAAACGTCCTCTAACATCAAATACGGTAACCTCATCCATGATAAAAGTCCCCGATTTGATTACAAAATTAGCCTCTTCGTTTTTATAGATAACTACCGTATTCGCATTGAATACAGGATTTGAAGTTCCTAGCGTTTCAGTGGTGTAGCGCAATACAAAGCGGTCGTCAAACGTACCACTGTTGGTAGTGAACGTATAATTTCCAACGCTTAAATCATGAATTATATTTAAATCCTTGTCTTCCAAATAGATTTTTTGATCCGTAAACAAGCCATCGAAATCAAATAAAGAAATAGTATAGTCGCTGTTAATCGTTGATTTATATCCCAACGGAATAGTATCTGAAACATCAAACGGCACAGGTCTTCCTTGTATGCTCAACTTAATCGCATCTACCAATGTGTACAACGTGATCGCATTGCCAACATCTACCATTTCGCCGTCAAACAAACGATCTAAACCTAAAGTTCCTTGTTCTACATAACCAATTAAAGCTTGTTTGAAAGCACCTTGAGTATTTTCAATGTTCAACCAATAGCGGTGTTTTTCAAGTTCAGAAGTGGTGGTGTTAGTAAGTGCGGGAGTGGTCATTCGGAAGAATTGATCGTTATTGCCTCCTATACGCATAGTGTTTTTAAACGTAGCAGTACCATTTGACAAGCCTTTAATAAAGAACCCTTGACCTGAGGCAATTTTACCATTCGGCACAGAATTGTTCAATCCTGGGTTAGAGCTAGCGCCCGTTGGAACACCACCTACTACCCCACCTAAATAATTATAGATCGCATAATCGCTTCCAGTATATTGCAACGCGGCATTAATAGGCGTATTGTGCGTCCATAAGTAAATTGTTCCACCTAAGGTAGCAGCATTAGCAGAATCTAATAAAAACGCATCTGCAGAAAGTGCACTTGGATACGGATTTCCTAATAAATTAAACTGACTTGCGCCACCAATAATAGGTAGAGTTATAGGGCCATTATTAGGAACGCCAATAAAGTTTGCCGTGTGTCCTAAGGGAGTTGCAGGAGCGCCCGTAGGAAAACTAATAGGAGCTCTACAAATATAGCCTCTACCTGAAACCATAGTGGTAGCGGATGGATTAACATACGCCCAGTTGTTGATAGCGGGATTATACCAGAAAAATAATCCGAATGGTGCTGTTGGCGAAATTCCTTGTAAGTTTTGCGGACTGACCGGTGACGACCAATAGGTATAATCAAATCTGAACATTGGAGTCGTGGTTCGTTTATAGGTAATGTTTCCTGTATTTGCAAAGGCAATTCCGTTATTGTCTAAGTGATTCACCTGAACCAAACTCGATTTATCTTCAAATACAAGTGAACCGCCTGTAACCTTTACGTCATTCTGAACGGTCAAAGTATGATTGGTATTAAAAGTCACTAACCCCGATACCACCTGAACCGAACACGCTTGTAAGTCGGCTGTGGATGAATAATTACCGGCAAAAATAGCTCTTGCCGTGGCGTTAGGCGCTCCATTACTCCACGCTGATCCATCCCAAGTCGTAACATAAAAACTAATTAAAACACTATTGGAATAGGCAATGGGACAGCTGCCACTCTGAAGCACCACTCTATAGTAGCGACCACCTGTGAACGTCCCAATTGCTGCCGTTGTTAAAGTAGAAGTTGTATTGACAATTGTAGTAAGTCCCGAAGTAAAAGTAGCATTTGCAGCATACTCCCATCGAACAATGGTGCCTGTAGCTCCGGTTAATACTAAATTATTAGGAGCAAAACCCCCACAAATACTTTGATTACTAGACAAGGTGCCAGGAACAACATTTGGCACTACTGTTATAACGGTAGTACTGCTAGTAGAACACCCGTTAGAACCTAAAGCGGTTCCTGTATACGTTCTTGTTACTGATGGCTTAGTATAGACCGCTGCGGTTGGAGTTCCTGCAATGTAAGGTACAGTCGCAGCTGCATCAAAAAACAGCTCCGTTGCCGGCGACCAAATTACTTCCAAAGCTAGAGTTCCTGTGATTGTGACATTATCAACCGCCCAACCGTAATCGTAAGTGGCATCATAGTAAAATCGCAATTTCACATTTGGATTTCCCAATAGAGGGGCTAAATCGACTGTAGTATTGACAAAGCTACTAGACGTACCTTGAGCAGTAAACTGTGTAAGCATAGTAAACCATGTAGTTCCACCATCAGTTGAAGCTTCGACACGCGCTCGATTACCTCCAATATATCTTAAAAATTGCCAAAAACTAAAAGTGGCACTAGAATATCCCGCCAAATTAATTGTGGGTGAAATTAAATACGTCCTTGTTATATTACTCGACGGACCGCCTTGTGCATAGGAATCTGTAAAGTAAAATTGTGAGTTGTCGTTACTGCTGATTGGAAAAGGCCAAACTGCCCCAGGAGGTGAATACGGACCGTTTCTTAGCGTCCAAGCCGACTCAACAGAAGCGCCACCAGCAGAATTATTTACGGTAGTCCAATTGTTGGTTGGACCGTTAAAATTTTCACTGAAAATAGTTGAGGCTACTGCTGTGGATAAGCTTGCATTTAAAGGAAGTATAGCCCCTTGACAAATAGTGCTGATTGCCGGAACGATGCCAATTGCGGGCGGCTCTGGATTCACCGTTACGGTAAAGGTTAGCAGAGACGCGCATAAACTTCCGGATGTTTGCGAAGCGATTAATGAATACGTGGTAGTTGCTACCGGATTAAAAGTAAAACCCGCCGCTATTGAACCTGAAACTCCTGTGGTGGGCGACCAAACAAAATTAGTGTATGCCGCTGCACCGGATACCGTGACAACCCCTGTAGTCTCCCCAGAACATAGTGTTGCTGCAGTAGAACTAAAAGAGATGGGCGGCGCAGGAGAAATGTTTGCGGTTACCGGAGTTACTAATGATTTACATACATTGGAAAACTTCCAATTGTAGGCATACATATAAAAAGAACCATCATAATCATTACTAGTAATACTGGCAATGGATGATGAATAAGGATAGGTGGCGTTAGTACTATTGACAACCAAACCGGAAGCAGGCATAAATTCAAAATAAATAAAATAATTCCCCGGAGTCAAATTGAATCCTAACGGAATTGTTTGTGGTGTAGTTCCTCCTGAAACACTAGTCACAAAATTATAAAGTGCCACTGCAACATTCGAGGAATTGCGCAACGATAGTGTACCATTTTCTCCCGAAACCAAAGGATAAATATCTAATGATTGGAATGTAGTAGTGTTGGTTACAGTAAAGCTAAGGTATACTGGGATGGTCTGCGATCCCAAAGAACCTCCCTGTGTTAAAGGCGACAAGGCACCCACAGTAACCAAACCTCCGGTAGCGGTTGATTGTGCGTAATAGGTCCTAGTGGCAAAAAGTGTAGGTGTAACAAAACTGCTGCCTGTTCCAACTAAAGTAGTTGCTGCAGCATTTGAAAACCATCGAACAGTAGCACCCGATGTTGCTGTTGCCGTAAGTGTTGTTGAACCTCCACCACACAATGAACCATTGACCGAAGCCAATAATGCTGGAACAGCACAATCTGTACTAAAGGTTTGTGTAAGACTCCACTCACTCTTATCCGATGCACTGCAGTTACCGCGAACCCACACGTAGTATAATGTAGCGGCCGTTAATCCTGAAATAGTAGCGGTGGTTATTCCCGCTCCCACTGCACCGGTTGGAATTACAGCACCACTAGGCTGAACATTTGATGTACTGACATAGTATTGGTATCCGTTTGCTGGTGGTGGTGCACTGGCATTCCAGACCATAGTGGCTGTTGTAACGGAAACCGTAGAAATAACAATATTTGTTGGCTCAAAACAAGTTGGCGATACAATAACACTAATGTCATCAATCAAAATCTTGCTTTGATTCGCAAAACTGGAACCTTGAAAGCCTAAATAATAGGAATCCGTTATCGCAGGGGTGAAATCTACTATGGCAGTTTGATAAACCGTATTGCTTAGGTTTGCCAAATTTAATAAAGTACCGGTCATATTAACGGCAGTGGGACTTGATCCCAACCGTACTCTTAAGTTTTCAGCAAGTGAGCCCGTGACCGTTGTATTGTATTTGAATTTTAATCTATAAGTAACGCCTCCAGTTAGGCTTAATCCCGGAAGGAAAAACCAATCATTAGAAGCAGCAGCACTATTAGTTCGAAGATGATAAGCATTTGGAGCAGAAGCCGCCAACGTATTTTGAACTTGCCAGCTAATAGTGTCCGAGTTATCATCTGCTACCGTAAAACAACTCGGCAAAGTCGCAATTGCTGTGGTATCAAAGTTTTGATAATACGGAATGGGAAACGAGCCGCATAAAGTCGATACCAGTAATGAAGCACTGTTTAAACCACAACCCAAACCTGTGGCACGCACCCTAAAATAGTAATTCGTCAACGGAATTAAACCCGTGATGGATAAACTTGTCGCTCCGCCAGTAGATAAATTGGTATATGCGGGTAAAAGTGTAGCAAAGGTGCTTGAAGTAGAAACATCGATTTGATAATCGGTCGCTCCTGCAACAGTCGTCCACGATGCTATAAATGAATTTCCATCAACATTTGCGGTTGCTAATCCTGTTGGAGCGGCAATACAAGTTGAAATTGTTGCCGTTTCTATGCTATTCATTTTATAAAAAGGGCCACCAGAACAACCCGCATTATAAGGAATTATCCAGTAGTAATATCTTGTGTTTGGTGTTAAACCCGTTTGGGCAAATGACGTTGCATTAGAAATACTTACAACCGTAAAGATCCCCGAAATAATATCATCTACTGCCCAATAAACCCGATTGGGAATTTCAATATTAGTTGGTGTTGTATTTACGGTGCTTCTTAAAATTAAGTAATTTGTAGGAGCAGGAGAAGCTGCTGTAAAACTATTTCCGTTACTACTCGTTGCATCAACACTAAGTGTACCAAGAGAAAAAGCTGTAGGGCTGGCTGTGGGAATCGTACACGGACTTGCAGGGGTATAAGCATAGAGCAATCCGTTGTCTGGATATTCTATTGCACTAGTGCGCACCGTACTTGAATTAGCTGTTCCTAGTGCAGTTCTGCCTGACCAAGCAAAACCAGCATTGCCTCCACTCTGCACTCTATTGTTTACATCTCCCTGTAAAAAAATAGTTGTTACTCCACGAAGACCAACTTGTGCATTGTAGGCAGTGGCTCCGGTTGGAGCACAAATTCCGTATAAAATTTCAATGCCATTTGAAGTTTCATTTAATCTGATTTGAAAGTTAAAATTACCCGTAGCGACCTTTCTTCTAGCATTAGTCCACTGAACAACAAATATTCTGTTAGGCGCCGTCCCAATAGTACTGAAAACGATATCATCTGTAGCAGTTGCTGAAATTAAATCCATCCCCAGCGCACTGATAGTTCCGCCTCCTGTGAACGGAGTGGCTACGCTCAAAGGAAGATATCCCGCAGCGGCAGGCTGAATCCCAAAAGATAAATAGCCATTCGGACTTATATAACATTGTGTCTGATTTATTCCGTCGTAATTAAAAGTGAATCCAAGTGGCGCCGCAAATGCAGCACCGTTAACGTGATCATCCCAAGGTGCTGCGTAAGCAACGGATGGCGCAGTAAGAGGTGTATAAGAGGAAATTGATTCAGCATAAGTGTAGACACTAACTTGAGCGAAGCCCAACTGACCAAAAAAAGAAAAAATTAATAACGCAATAAAAACAAAGAACTGTTTTTTTTGTAAAGAAAATAGTTTCAGGGTAATGTAGTTCTTCATTTTGTTTTTTTTAAATAAAGCTTTATTGGGTTTTGACAGACACTTAAAATAGTGTTTATAAATTGATTACCAATGTTAATCCAATTCACAAATAACGGGAATTTATATTAAATGTTAAAAAAATAATCTTAACAATTTACTATTTTACGATAAAATCGGTAAAACGTGAAACAAATCCGCTGTCTCACAAAATTCTTTTCTGATAATTCTTATAGTTGATGCATACAATGGCTGAATTTTCTTATACTTTATTAATGCTACTTTTTATGTAACAGCGAAAATAATTACTAAAGCCAAAAAGAAATTGAACTGTTTTTTTATCTTTGAAAAAAAACAACATAATGAGCCAGAATCGTATTCTAAATCATCAGGAGATCGAGCATAAAATCAAACGAATTGCTTATCAAATTTATGAGACTTTTGCAGAAGAAGAGCTGATAATTTTGGCGGGGATTTCGAAGAACGGTTATATTTTAGCTCAAAAAATAAGTACTGTATTAGAAACTATATCCGATTTAAAAGTGACGCTTTGCGAAGTCAAAATAGACAAACACCATCCGTTTAAAGAGATCACCACATCCATTCCTAAAGAAAGCTATACCAACAAAGGAATTGTATTAGTAGATGATGTTTTAAACTCAGGAACAACCTTAATTTATGGCGTAAAACACTTTTTGGATGTTCCGGTAAAGAAGTTCAAAACGGCTGTTTTAGTAGACAGAAACCACAAAAAATTTCCAGTGAAAGCCGATTTCAAAGGAATCTCATTATCCACCTCATCAAAAGAACATGTCCACGTTGTTTTTGAAGAGAATAACAATCATGCCTATTTAGTTTAATAACGCAATGAGTTCCTCCACAATTGCTTGAGGTGTTTTAGTATCTACTGCAATTGTATATGTTGCCTGATTGTAAAAATAACTTCTTTCAAAGAGATGTTTTGCAATAAACTCTTTCAATTCCGCTTCCGATTGATTTTCCACAAGAGGTCGGTGTTGTTTTTCGGATTTCAGCCTTTCAAAAACAGTCTCAATAGACGCTTTCAAATAAACAGATATTGTGTTTTCGCCTTTCAGCAACAGATGGTTATTGGCATAACAAGGAGTTCCTCCGCCAGTACTGATGATTGTATCCGTAGTACTCTTAAGACATTCTTTAAAGAGTTCGTGTTCTACTTTTCTAAAATAGACTTCGCCTTTTTGCTTAAAGATTTCACTGACACTTAATCGCAGCTCTTTTTCTATTAATTTATCTAAATCGATCCATTCTATTTCTATTTTTTTGGATAACAATTGTGCAATTGTGGTCTTTCCAACAGCCATATAACCCACCAAAATAATTTTCTTCATAGCAATAAAACCTTATAAATTAAGTCGTTAACACCCCGTATCAAAAAAAGGCAAATTTATACTAAAATTGCTTTGAAATATTAATAATAAGGCCTTATATTTGCACCCGCATTCAAGAAAAGAAAAAGACTCGATAGCTCAGTTGGTAGAGCACATCACTTTTAATGATGGGGTCCTGGGTTCGAGCCCCAGTCGGGTCACATTTTTTTTTCTTTTATGTAGTTTAGACTCGATAGCTCAGTTGGTAGAGCACATCACTTTTAATGATGGGGTCCTGGGTTCGAGCCCCAGTCGGGTCACAAAAAGTCGAACAATTATTGTTTGACTTTTTTTGTTTTAGGCCACGTGGAGAAACGGTAGACTTGCCAGCTTGAGGGGCTGGTGCTCGCAAGGGCGTGTGGGTTCAAATCCCATCGTGGTCACGAATAAATAAAAGGGTAGTAAAAAAACAGCAAGCTCGCTTGAACTGTTTTTTTTACTACCCTTTTATTTTCAAAGCGGCCCTTTGTGGGAAGGGCGAAGCCAATTTTATCCGTTTATTTTAAATCCTAGATTACAAAACATAAGCCCGATGAACTATTTTTAAATAGCAACTCTAGAAAATTCCTAAGTTTTCGAAGCGTTTTTTTTGGATCTGTAAATCTAATCCCAACCTCTTACACTCATTGAATGAGTTACAAATTAATCATAATCAGCCTATTATACAAAAAATGCGCTACTAGATCATAAATCGCACTGAGCTTAATTTTAAAAATTCACATTGAATTATTTAATATTCAAATAATGTCAAATAAATTACTTAATTTTGTTTAACAAATTTAGAGAAAAGATGAACAACATTAAAAGTGTCTTTAGCATAAAAGATTTAGAAAATATTTCTGGTATCAAAGCACATACTATTAGAATATGGGAAAAACGGTATAGTGTTTTAGAGCCAATGCGTACTCAAACCAATATACGAACGTATGATTTGGAAAATCTTCAAAAACTACTAAACATCACTTTGTTGCACAATCATGGTTACAAAATATCACAAATATCTAAATTAACCGAACAACGAATTCCGGAGCTTGTAAACGAAATTATAACGGATAAAAGCTTCAAGCACCATGCGATAAGTTCGTTTAAAATGGCTATGATGAATTTTGATCAAACGCTATTTATCAATACTTATAACGCATTACTTGCTGAAAAATCGTTTCGTGAAATATTCTTTGACATCTTTCTTCCGTTCATTGGTGAAATTGGCTATTTATGGCAAACTAATACAATCTCGATAGCGCACGAACATTTTATAAGTTATTTGATCAAACAAAAAATTCTATTAGAAACGGAAGCGTTGCAAGCTAAGAACCCAACCAACGACGAAAAAGTTTTTGTTTTATATTTGCCAGAGAACGAAATTCACGAACTCGGCTTAATGTACTTAAATTACGAAATACAGCTCAATGGCTACAAGACGATTTTTTTAGGAGAAAGTGTTCCGATTAGTAGCGTCAAGGATATGAAAAAATATTTTGACAACCTCGTTTTTATTTGCTACATGACCGTTGAACCAAATGTGAATGAATTAAATAACTACGTACGAGAAGTAATCAAAGAACTTCTAGATGAAAATTCTGAATTATGGGCTATTGGAAGAATGGTTGAAAACATAGACTCCAAACTTATTAACAATAATATTAAAACCTTTACCTCTATCAATGATCTTGTTGAAAAATTATAATTTACTTAAAAAGGAACCTATTTGTTTAACTTTTTTAACGTTTGTTAAACAGTTATGAAAAAAGAAATAAAAATCATCGGCTCTGGTTTTTCCTCACTTGCAGCTGCTTGCTATCTTGCCAAACAAGGAAATGCCGTTACAGTTTTTGAAAAAAACGCGACTATTGGTGGCAGAGCCCGCCAATTAATAAAAGAAGGCTTTACATTTGATATCGGTCCAACTTGGTATTGGATGCCCGATGTTTTTGAACGGTTCTTTGCTGACTTTGGTAAAAAACCTTCAGATTACTATGAACTGATCAAACTTTCTCCGGCGTATCAAGTCTATTTTGGAGTCAAAGATTTTGTTACTATTGCCGACAATCTTCCAGAAATTATCACAACTTTTGAATCTATAGAAAAAGGAAGTGGTAAAAAGTTGGAAAATTTTATGGCTGAAGCACAAAGCAACTACGAAATCGCTATAAAGGATTTAGTTTATCGTCCGGGAGTTTCTCCATTGGAATTAATTACGTTGGAAACGGCAAAAAAAGTCGATCAGTTTTTTGGAAATATCTCGAAAGACATCCGCAAAAAATTTAAGAATACTAAACTTGTTCAGATACTTGAATTTCCCGTACTTTTCTTAGGAGCAAAACCATCGGACACACCCTCGTTTTATAGCTTTATGAATTTTGCAGATTTTGGCTTAGGAACTTGGCATCCAAAAAACGGAATGTATAGCGTTATTCTCGCAATGGAAAAATTAGCGATAGAGCTTGGCGTTACGATACATACCAATTCGAATATTGAAAAAATTATTGTAGAGAATGACACAGCAACAGCATTAGTTGTTAATGGTGAAACAATAAAAGGCGACATTATTTTAAGCGGTGCAGATTATCATCACAGTGAAACCTTATTAGATAAAAAATACCGCGCCTATTCTGAAAAATATTGGGAAAGTAGAACATTTGCCCCTTCTTCACTCCTATTCTATGTTGGCTTTGACAAGAAAATTGAAAATGTAGAACATCATACTTTATTTTTTGATGTCGATTTTGATGTGCATGCTTCTGCAATATATGACAATCCTAAATGGCCCGAAAATCCATTGTTTTATGCTAGTTTTCCCTCTAAAACCGATGCTAATTCTGCGCCAGAAGGAAAAGAAGCTGGTATCTTTTTAATACCACTTGCGCCTGGCTTAGAAGATACTCCTGAACTTAGGAAAATCTACTTTAACAAAATTATTACTCGTTTTGAAGAACTAACACAGCAACATGTGAAAGGTTTTATTATCTTTAAAGAATCATTTTGTGTAAACGACTTTATAAAAGATTATAATTCGTATAAAGGAAATGCCTATGGCTTAGCAAATACGCTATTACAAACTGCATTTTTAAGACCCAAATTGAAAAGTAAAAAAGTAAAAAATCTCTTTTTTACCGGACAATTAACTGTTCCCGGACCGGGTGTTCCACCGGCATTAATATCCGGAAAACTGGTAGCAGAATTGATTGAAAAAAATCTATAATTAAAAGTACTTTATGAAATCACTTTTTGACAAAATATCCTACGATTGTAGCAAGAACGTAACCAAGTCTTATAGCACATCCTTTTCGGCTGCTGTAAAGATGTTGGCTCCGGCAATTCGTCAAGATATTTATAACATTTATGGCTTTGTGCGCTTCGCGGATGAAATTGTAGATACGTTTCACGATTACGATAAAGAAGCACTTTTTGAAATGTTTCAGAAAGATTTAGAAAGCGCTTTGGATAAAAAAATAAGCTTGAATCCGATACTGAATTCTTTTCAACATACAGTTCATAAATATTCAATTCCGAATACTATGATTGATTCATTTATGAAAAGTATGAAATTGGATTTACAAAAAACAGAATACAAATCGTTTGAGGAATACAATGAATACATTTACGGTTCGGCAGACGTAGTGGGTCTAATGTGCCTAAAAGTTTTTGTTAATGGTGACGTTCAGCAATTTACTGAATTAGAACATTCCGCTATGCGATTAGGATCAGCGTTCCAAAAAGTGAATTTCTTGCGCGATTTGAAAGCGGATTATGAAGATTTGAATCGCACTTATTTCCCGAATACCGATTTATCCCGTTTGGACGAACATTCGAAAGACGCGATTATTAAAGAAATAGAAGCCGATTTTGAAGCAGGCTACCAAGGAATTTTAAAATTGCCTTTAGAAGCAAAATTTGGGGTATATACAGCCTATGTTTATTATAAGAAGCTGCTATCCAAATTAAAAAAAACGCCCTCAATGGAAATCAAGAACACTAGAATTCGGGTTCCCGATTACCAAAAATTTGGTCTCTTAGCCAAATGTTACGTTAATTATCGTTTGAATTTATTATAAAAATTATGTTACTCAATATCTTTGTTTTTATCGTTACTTTTTCCATAATGGAATTCATGGCATGGTTTAGCCACAAGTATATAATGCACGGTTTCCTGTGGAATTTACATGCGGACCATCACAAAAAAGACCACGATTCGTGGTTTGAAAGAAATGATGCTTTCTTTATTTTTTATGCGGTTGTGAGCGTTGGGTTCTTCTTATTATGGCAATATGAATATCTTGCCGTTGGATTGGCTATTGGTTTAGGAATTTTTTCCTATGGATTAGCCTATTTTACAGTGCATGATATTTTTATTCACCAACGTTTTAAAATGTTTAGAAATGCAAACAATCGGTATGCAAAAGCCGTTAGACGCGCGCACAAAATGCATCACAAACACATAGGAAAAGGAGATGGTGAATGTTTCGGAATGTTAGTGGTTCCTTTCAAATACTTCAAAAAATAAAAAAATCCCGTATCGTTTTTATATCGTTACGGGACTTTTCATTTAAAATAACTAACCTCTAAATTATTTCATTATCGCTTGTAAGGGTTTCAATTGCTCCATATCAATATTGGAACTTTTCAAAATAGAAAGGATGTTCATAATATTATTTGGATTCATATCTTTTCCCAAAATTCGAACTACTGCAAATCCGTTATCTTCTTTTTTACCATACAGTATAAATTCACTGATGTTATTTTCATCGCCAACAAAACTGATGGATGCAGCATCTTTTCCTGAACCATATTTCATCAATTCTTGGTATTCTTTTCCTTTCAGAATTTCTTTTACCTTATTGCTTTCTGTTTCAAATTGAGCCTTATTGGTTTTATCCAATTTAAAAGCCAAAACATTCATCTTGTCAAAAGAAGCTAAGGCCGTTTTTTGTTCGGCACTCAGTTTCGTCTTATCGATGTTGATGATACTTGGAGCAACATCTAGTACAATAAAATCTTTCTTATCTGAATTTTCTACAAAATAACTCTGAATCGTAGGTTTACTGTTACAACCCGTAAGAAATAACGAAACCAGTAGTGCTGTATATAATGCGACTTTATTCATAACGTTAAAATTATTTTTTCTGAGTTCGTGACCCGAGCCTAAAAAGCGAACGGTTGCCATAATCTTAGATTTCATGACCGATTATTTAGACTTTGCTTTTGACGCTTTTTTCAATTCAGCACCACCGGGCAAGTTCATCTTATCGGTCAAAATAGAAAGTTCATTCAAATCGAAATCTCCCGTTAACGACATTAGGACCGATTCATCTTTAGGACCGCCTTCTACAAACATCATTAACTCTCTAATTTGCGATTCAGTAGAACCTGATTTTACAAATATCTTCACACTTTTACCTTTTTCAGTTACGCGCATCAACTCTTCTAGTGAAGCCGTTTTAATATATTTTTCAGATACGGCTTTCATCTCGTCTGCTTTTTTGTCGCTGCTGGTTACAAACACTTTTAGATTGTCTAACTTTTTGATCAAATTCACATATTGCTGTGTCTCCTTGTCTTTTACTTCCATTTTGCTTAGCAGCGAAAACATCTTTTTGTTGACGATAACGGTTGCGATATCATCTTGACCGTCAAATTTGTCAAAGACGCTTTGTGCAAAAAAGGTGCTTGTGCTTAAAACCAACACCAAACTTAAAATTACTTTTCTCATGATTTCTGATTGTTTACTTTTTAAAAATTCTATTTTTTGATTGTTCATAATCTTTTAAATAACGCATGCCCCCTATTCCTTTATTCACACTGGTTGATATCATATTCAGTGCTTTCTGGGTTTCTCTAAATGCCACTTCGGGGTCGTCAATGGTTCCTAAATCTTGTGCTTCGGTCTTGTTATAACTTTCGAATGTAAATAAACCTACTCCCAAGAAAACTACTGCAGAAGCAGCAATTGATAACCAAACTATGCGATTGCTTTTCTTGTTTTGAGGTTTTAATAACGGAATCGTTGCAGTAAATTGCTCGTTTTTCGCTTGGACGGCATAACCAAACAACGGTTTATACTGTTCCAAATTTGGAGCCACTGCTGCGGAAGTAAAATAGTCTTTCAACTCTTTTTCCTCTTGGATGGTGGTTTGTGCCTCAAAGTATTTTTCTAGTAAATTTTCTATTCTATCCAATGCCATAATGATGTGTTTTAACCATTTTTTCTCGTATCGTTTTCCGTGCTCGTGACAAGGCGGTGCGGATTGCCTGTTCATTCATTTCTAAAATGGTGCTGATTTCTTCAAACTCCATTTCTTCAATATCTCTCATCTGAACGATTAATTTTTGCTGTTCGGGCAAGTCGTTCATTATTTTTTCAACCCAATTCCACGTGTCTCGGTCTTCTACTTTTTGTTGTACACTAGCTTCTCTATCGGTGAAATTGGTGTGGACAATTTTCATGTTGCTGGCCCTTTTTGATTTCAATTGATCCAAGCAAAAATTCTTGGTCATGGTCATGGCTAGGGCTTCAACGCTGTTGTATTGATCCAAACTTTCATTTCTATTCCACAATTTTACTAAAACTTCCTGAGTTGCATCTTCTGCTTCTTCGGTGCTCACGAGTAACCGTTTCGCTACCCGAAAGAGCTTATCCTTAAACGGATTCACAAGTTGCATAAACTCAATTTGGTTCATTAAAACAGTTTTGGTTTTTGGTTATATAGGCAAGACGACGCACTATTTTATTTGTTACAAACAAAATACATTTTTCAATCTAAACTTAGTAAATTTACGTTTATAAATAAAACGTTCAGGAGGATACCTTTCTGAAATAAATTCAGCATAAATGAAAAAAGCAATTGCCTCCTTACTTCTTCTTCTGGCACTTATCCCGTTTGGTTGTACCGATATGGATGATAATGCGGTTCCTTCTACCTTAAAGATCAATGATTTTATTTGGAAAGGAATGAACTTATATTATTTATGGCAAGCCGATGTGCCCGATTTGGCGGACAATCGCTTTGCGAATCAAACCGAGTTGAACACTTTCACAGCCAGTTATTCCAGTCCCGAAACCTTGTTTAATCACCTTCGCGTTCCGGCACCCATGGATAGATTCAGTGTGATTTATAGCGATTATAGGGTGCTAGAAGGTGTATTGTCTGGTACTACCTTAAACAATGGCGTTGATTATGCGTTACGCTATACCGATGCTTCTCAAACTACCATTTACGGCTGGGTTCGGTACATTATTCCGAATTCCGATGCCTCGAATAAAAACATTCAGCGTGGCGCTATTTTTTATGCTATTGATGGCGAAACATTGAATGCCACTAATTACCGAAGCCTCTTGGCACGCGATTCCTATACGCTAAATTTAGCCGATTATAACGGAGGAAGCATTACGCCCAACGGTCAATCGGTCAATTTAACCAAAACGAATTTGGCCGAAAATCCGATACTGATTAACACCGTGATTACCCAAGGAACGCACCGCATTGGTTACTTACTCTACAACGGATTTTACCCTAGTTATGACAACCAATTGAACACCGTGTTTGGTTCGTTTTTGTCGCAAAATGTTACCGACTTGGTATTGGATTTACGGTATAATTCGGGTGGCTCAGTAAGTACAGCAACCAAATTAGCGAGTATGATTACCGGACAATTCACGGGACAACTCTTTGCAAAAGAACAATGGAATGCCAAAGCCCAAGCCTATTTTTTAAGCACGAATCCGGGGAATTTAGAAAACAAATTCGTCTCTGGCTTGAATGGTTTACAGCTCAACAAGGTGTACATTTTGACTACAAAAGCTTCGGCTTCGGCAAGTGAATTGGTGGTCAATTGTTTGAAACCGTACATTAATGTGGTTCAAATTGGCGATGTTACTACGGGTAAAAATGTGGGTTCGATTACCTTATACGATTCGCCAAATTATTCGAAAACCAATGTGAATACGACTCATAAATATGCCCTGCAACCTATCGTATTGAAAATTGTAGATAAAAACGGATTTGGAGACTACACAGCCGGCATTACCCCTACCACTCTTTTACCTGAAAACATGAATACGTTGGACGTATTAGGATCTGTAAACGAACCTTTATTGAGTGCGGCTATCAACCAAATTGTAGGTGGCGGCAAAATGCTTCCGCCGGTTCCGGCAGTTATAGCACGTGATTTTGTAGATGCCAAATCAATACATCCGCTGGGAAGCGAAATGTATGTAGATAGGAAATAATGCCATGAGTAAGGGTTATATGCTTCATCAGTACTGAGTAATTTATCAAGGCCAAAACCGTACCTTATTCTACACTTGTTCGGTGCTTGTTCGACAAAGGGTGCCTAAAGGGTACTACAACCCCGAACAAGCACCGAACAAGTACCGAACAAGTAACCGCATACGATTAAGTGCACAGAATCAAAAAATAAACACCTAATTATGGCTAAAATCACAGACTATAGCGGAGATATACCTAAGCGTATTGGCAACCTCGTTATTTACAAGCTGCATGATAATCTAATTGTGAGAACGCAGAGTGGATTTACTAGCGAGGCACTACTTAACGACGCTAAATATGCTAAAATACGCAACAATGCCACTGAATTTGGCAATGTTTCCTCTTTGAGTAAGGCAGTCAGAATGGCTTTAGCACTCCTTTTGCCCAAAACCAACACTCTGGCTGTAGTGAATAGTTTTACCAAAAAGATGCGGGAGCTAATGAATTATGATTTGGTTTCTGTTTCAGGCAAAAGGAATCTGGCGGATGCTTTGAAAAATCCTGCCGGAAGAGCCGTACTTAAGGATTATGATTTTAATCCGAATTCCAGGCTGGATTTAGGCTACACCCTGAATCAAAACGCTATAACCTTGGAAACCGGTAGCATTGTATTTGCCAAACAGCGTAGCCGCATTGGTTTTAGAACTCATGTTTTATCTTTTGATTTTACAAGTCGTGAACACCAGCTTGAATCTACAGCATGGCATTCTTACGCTAAATCAGAACTGCCACAGCGTATTGAGCTTCCCTTAGCCGGTATTGCAGAAACCGAAAGAATTAAGTTCACACTTTTAGAAACCTATTTTTATACTGCTGCTGAACAAAATGTAGAGGGTAATGATGGATTGAAAAGCTTGAAAATAATCGACATCACTCCGTAAAACCTCAGGCGTTCGCGTACTGCCTCTTTTTACAGTCATAAATATACAGGCGACGTGCGTGACAAGCTTGATTAGCTGATGGAATAAAAGAGTAAATTTGGGAGGCTATTGGTCGCATAGTAGCACCAATTGGAAGGTTGGCAGTACTGTCAGCAAAAATCCTTAAAATAGAACCTATGAAGAAAATTTTGCTTTTAGTTATTATCAATTTAATAATGACTTCTTGCGCATCTCAAACCGAATTGCCTGGTTACAGTTTTAGTAATTTTAAAAACACAAAAATATGGGACTTAGCAAAAGCTGTAGAAAACAATGATGCCGAAAAAGTCAGAGAAATTTTAACTGCCAAAAAAGTAAATGTAGATTTTAAAGATCCAGAATTTAAAGAAACTCTGCTTTCATTGGCTATCGTAAATCAAAAACAAAATGCTATTATAGAACTTTTAAAAGCAGGTGCAAACCCAAACGAATTATTGGGAGATTTGAAAGATGAAACTCCATTTATAAATGCAATTAATTACAATGAAAATTGTGATTTATTTTATATTAAAACTCTATTAAAATATGGAGCTAATCCGAATTTAGAAATTATAAATCCAGAAGAAGGGCATTATTTTGAAAACAGCTTTCCTTTGTTAGTAGCTATCGGAAAAACGGGCAATAATGGCGATGAGTGTTTAAGTGTTGTTAAATTATTAGTAGAAAATGGAGCAAATATAAATTGTTGCTATCAAAACTCAATGACTCAAATGTGTGAAGGTGTTATAAATCAATGTTTAATAACAAAAAGTATGGAAACTCTAAAATACTTTGTGATAGAAAAAAAAATAAACATTCCTGAAAAAGTATATATTACTGGTGGCATTAATAAATCAACGCAGAAAATTTATAGTCTGTCAGAAATTCTAAACACTAACGATTATAAATTTGAAGACTTTACAATTAATGGCGAAAAATTTGAAAGGTCTAAAATAAGACAAGAGAAAAGTGAAATTTTAGCATATTTGAAAGACCGAAAAAGATAAAAACTACTGCCAACAGCTTTTTCTCGCAATTACTTCGTCCGTTCGTGCTAACGCCCTCGGGTGCGAATTTTATGGTAAATTTACGTTTGCGTTTCGCACGAAATAGTATCTTAGTGGAAAATAATTCGTTCCGAAGTTCGCAACTGACGAGAAACAGCGGAACGTTGGGCAAAATCCCCGAAAGGATTTCTCCCAACAAGCGGGCACTTCGCCCAACTCGACGTTACGCGCTAGCGCAAACGCCAGCGCATAGCGCCCGCTTGTTACCAGTAATTATTTTGGCGCCCGCATAAAAGAGAACTTTTTTTGCCTAAATTTGCTCAATGGGAATAGTTGACAGAAATATAGACGATTTGAAAAAGCTTTGTACATTGTACAATGTGGAAAAGATGTATCTATTTGGTTCAGCTCTGAATTCTAACTTCAACAAAGAAAGTGATATTGATCTTCTTGTGAAATTTAAATCTATCGAGTTGTCCATGTATTTTGACAATTTCATGGATTTCAAAGAAAGACTGGAGAAATTATTTGGACGCGAAGTTGACTTAGTTGAAGAACAAACTCTAAGAAACCCAATCTTAATCAACTCAATCAATAAATCTAAAGAGCTAATTTATGGATGAAAGAATTCTTAAATGGCTTTATGATATTAAACTTTGTATTGAAGAAATTGATAGCTTTTTCCAAGAAGAAGAAAAAGATTTTTTCAAGTACAGAAATAACTTAATGCTTAAAAGAGCTATTGAAAGAAATCTTGAGATTATTGGCGAAGCCATAAACAGAATAATTACTCGTGACAATTCGTTTACTGAGAAAATCAGTAATGCAAAAGCAATTATTGGTTTGAGAAATCAAGTAATTCATGCTTACGACAATATTTCCGACGAGAATATTTGGTCAATACTTACAAACCATCTTCCGAAATTAAAAGGCGAAGTTGATGCGTTAATCAAAGAGAACGAAAAATAACTACTGGTAACAGCTGTTTCTCGCAATTACTTCGTCTGTTCGTGCTAACGCCCTCGGGTGCGAATTTTGTGGTAAATTCACGTTTGCGTTTCGCAAGAAATAGTATCTTAGTGAAAAATAATTCGTTCCGAAGTTCGCAACTGACTAGAAGCAGCGGAACGTTAGCAAAAATATTTGACCCCAATCGGAAAAAATCATATCTTTGAATAAAACAAAACGCAAATGACTTTTACTGACAAAAATATAATAGAAAATTACTTCGGATTATTCGAGAGTTTAAACTCAATGAGCAAACTCGAACTAATTGAAAAGTTGACCAAATCATTAAAAGCAGAAACAAAAAGTAAAGAAAATAACTTTTATAAATCTTTTGGTGCATTCTCAACTGAAAAAACTTCTGACGAAATAAATACAGAGATAAAATCTAGCAGAAAATTTAGAACGAAAGAAATTAAATTCTAATGAAATATTTACTTGATACTAATATCTGTGTACATTTTCTACGCGGAAAATTTGAAGTTGACAAAACACTTAAATTAAAAGGTTTAGAAAACTGTTAAATTTCAGAAATAACTGTTTTAGAATTAAGATTCGGTGCAGAAAATAGTGTTGATAAAGTAAAGTCACACAAAGCTGTTGACATTTTCTTAAAAGGAATTGTAATAATCCCAATTTACGGTTCGATAAAAAAATACGCTGAAGAAAAAGTTCGTCTTAATAAACTTGGTAAGCCTCAAAACGACGAATTCGATTTGTTAATTGGAGTTACTGCAATCGAAAATAAATTAATATTAGTAACTGAAAATACTAAAGATTTCGAAAGATTAAATGGAATTGAAATCGAGAATTGGATTGTGCGTAAATAATACTTCTGCTAACAGCTGTTATCGCAATTACTTCGTCTGTTCGTGCTAACGCCCTCGGGTGCGAATTTTGTTGTAAGTTCACGTTTCGCAATAATTTTTTTCTTTAACAGAAAATAATTCGTTCCGAAGTTCGCAACTGACGAGAAGCAGCGGAACGTTAGCAACACTAATTTTGGACGTTCGCGAAAAAAAACTACCTTTGATAATATCAAATGATAGCATCAATGAAACCACCTTACGAGATTACTCCGAAAATTTTAAAACTGATAAGCTCAATCTCAGAGAAAATTGGAGAAGTAAATGCTAATTATCTA
Source organism: Flavobacterium sp. (assembly GCF_029945805.1). Taxonomy (GTDB): domain Bacteria; phylum Bacteroidota; class Bacteroidia; order Flavobacteriales; family Flavobacteriaceae; genus Flavobacterium. Next base: position 37,726 of record NZ_JAQSDH010000010.1, on the reverse strand, counting down.
AGCAAACAATCTCCGCAACTCCGCAAACAGAATAGAATCAAAACAATTCATTCTTCGCTACAAATCGAAGGTAATACATTGACTGAAGAACAAATCACTGCTTTGATTGAAAATAAAAGAGTAATTGGTCCTGAAAAAGATGTGTTGGAAGTTTTAAATGCCATTAAGGTTTATGAAAAACTGGAAAAATATAAATTTTCATCTGATAAAAGTTTTTTAAACGCGCATTTTCAGTTAATGAATGGATTAATTGAAAGTGCTGGAAAGTATAGAAAACAAGGTGTTGGAATAGTTAAAGGAACAAATGTCGAACACATTGCTCCGCCATATGAAAATGTTCCGCATTTAATGAAAGATTTGTTTGAATATCTGAAAGATTCTGATGAATTAACGCTAATAAAAAGTTGCGTATTTCATTACGAAATGGAATTCATTCATCCTTTCCTTGATGGTAACGGAAGAATGGGAAGATTATGGCAAACTCTGATTCTAATAGATGAATATCCAGTTTTTGAGTTTTTACCATTCGAAACATTAATCAGCAAAACTCAAGATGAATATTATAAATCATTAGCTTTATGTGATAAATCCGGGAAGTCAACTATCTTCATTGAATATATGCTTGGAATTATTGAAAAATCATTGGGAACTCTACTCAACTACAACAATAGAGTTCTAAAAGATATTGATCGTTTAGAGTATTTTTTAAAACTCGGAATAAAAGAGTTTAACAGAAAGGATTATATGAACATATTTAAAGATTTATCATCTGCCACAGCAAGCAGAGATTTGAAAAAAGGAATGGAAATGCATATGTTTAAAAGTGTTGGCAATCTCAATAAAACGAGATATATAGTGAAATAATTACTGTTGCAAACAGCGGTTTATCGAAATTACTTCGTCTGTTCGTGCTAACGCTCTCGGGTGCGAATTTTGTGGTAAATTCACGTTTGCGTTTCGCAGGAAATAGTATCTTAGTGGAAAATAATTCGTTCCGAACTTCGCAACTGACGAGAAGCAGCGGAACGTTAGCAGACATATTTGAACAAAACCGTGCAAAAAATCATGGAAGAAAACCTAGTCCAAAATTGGATTGATTCAGACAAAGCTCTTTACAATCTAATCACAGAAATTGAAGCAACTAATAAGTCGTTTCCCGAACAAGCAGAACTTGCTTTTGAAAAATTATCAGAGTTATATAATATTCCAAGAATGCCTTCTGATATAAATGACGAAGAATTGGATGAAGATGAAGAATTTGAAGATGATATTTCGAGGTCACTTTTTGAAGAGCATGCTTTATTAAAATATTTAGCTGGAAAATTTGAAGATCCACGAAGCATTGTTTTGTCAGCTGCATTTCATTTATTAAACGATTATCGAGTTGAATTACTTCAGGTAGCAATAAAAGAATTTGGAAAAAATATTCCTGAAAACTGTAAAATTGGAATTAGAGGTGACGGTTTTCATGGAGAAGTCGTTTTTCCACAAAAAGAAACGGAAAGTTGGTATGATTTGGGCTGTATAGTAATGACGCAAATAAACTAAATACGTCTGCTAACAGCCGCTTCTCGCAATTACTTCGTCTGTTCGTGGTAACGCCCTTGGGTGCGAATTTTGTTGTAAGTTCACGTTTGCGTTTCGCAAGAAATAGTATCTTAGTGGAAAATAATCAGTTCCGAAGCTCGGAACAGACGCAAAGCGTGGGAACGTTGTGTGATATTTTGGAAAAAAACCGCAAAAAATGATATAAATAATGAAAAAAACAATAATAGTTTTTATTTTAATACTTCAAAATAGTTTTGCTCAAAATGGCATACTAGATAGCAGTTTTGGAAGTGGAGGATTAAAAACTTTTTCTTTAGGAAACAGGAATGCTAGAGGTAATCATTTAATTACATTTTCAGATAATTCATTTATTGTTGCTGGAAATAGCGACGGAGTAACTTATGCTCCAAATACAGAACGAGGTTTTTTTATTACAAAATATTTATCAAGCGGAGATTTAGACACGAGCTTTGGAACAAATGGCGTAATTTCAATTGAAGGAACATTAACAGGACAAACTTTTCTAACATCTGCAATTAAATGCAACGATGGTAAAGTTTTATTGGTATGTAAAATTAATGGTACATCAAAATTTATTAAAATTAATCCCATTATTGGTTATGATAGTCAGTTTGGCAATAATGGTTTTGTTGATTTACCAGTTAATACTTTACCAGGAATATTGAGTGAGTTTAATAATGGTAAATTCATTTCAATTAATGGAACATATAATGGAAACTCAAATACTTATTTTTTTAATAGATACAATGCGGATGGAAGTATTGATTTATCATTTGGAAATAATGGCGGTTTAATTAGTGATATTACCAGTTTCTCTTATGATTATTGCCAAGCAATAAAAATCCTACCAAATAATAAATTTTTTACCGTTGGTTCTTCATCTAATAGTGTGGGCAACTATTTTACTGGACATATTTGCAAATTTAATGAAGACGGAACTCTTGATACAACTTTTGGAAATAATGGTGTTGTTTTAACTCAAATTGGAGTTTCACCCGGATATGCTCAATATCGGAATCTTGACCTACTAAATAATGGGAAAATTGTAGTTTGTGGTAGTTCTGAATATTCAGGTGGAACTGGAGGTTTTGGTGGGAGTAAACCACTAATTGTAAAATACAACAGCGATGGCACATTAGATAATACTTTCGGAACGAATGGAATTGTAGTTTTGGATGTTATGTTCAATGGCAATGATAATTTCTATTCTGTTAAAGTTCAATCAGATAATAAATTCCTTGGTATCGGGTCTTCAGCTTATCCATACCCATTCATGAAAACTTTTTTAAATATTTCACGACTATTAGAAAATGGCACATTAGATAATACATTTGGAAATAATGGTGTTTTTTTAACAGACAATAATACTTCACAACTAAATAATGGATGGAAAATAGAAATTCAAAATGACACGAAAATTATTGCACTAGGCTCGACTACAACTGGAGAGTCAACAATCAAAAACACTTTAATTTGCAGATTTGATTTTGAAAATAGCTTAAACATTAATCAAAATAGTTCAGAAAACGATTTAATTATTTATCCAAATCCTACCGTAAATAAAGTTTACTTGAAAGGAGTTGCCTCAATAAATAATTTAGAAATTTACAATATTTTAGGACAAAGTTTTAATGTTTTAAAAAAGGAAATTAGTAACAATGAATTAGAGATTGACATAAGTAAACTAAGTCAAGGGACATATATATTCAAAATTGAAACAGATTCAAAAATAGCTATAAAAAAAGTTATAATCGAATAAAAAACATCACACAACAGCGGTTTCTCGCAATTACTTCGTCTGTTCGTGCTAACGCCCTCGGCTGCGAATTTTGTGGTAACTTCTCGTTCACGTTTCGCAAGAATTTTTATCTTTAACAGAAAATAATTTGTTCCGAAGTAGCAACTGATGCGAAGTGGCGGAATGTTGGCAGTAATTTTTTGTCCGTGCAAAAAAAGAACTTTTTTATTGTATTAGTACCAAATTTTGGTAACTTTACTAAAATAATAAAATTATGGGACGTAATACATCAGTTTCTTTAGGAAATTATTTCGAAAGCTTTGTAGACAATACAGTTTCGGAAGGCAGATTTAAAAACGCAAGCGAAGTTATTCGAGCAGGTTTGAGATTGTTAGAAGAAGAAGAGAATAAAATAATTGCTCTCAGAAAAGCAATCAACGAAGGTATTGAAAGTGGTTTTGCCGAAAATTTTAACCCCGAAAAACATCTTGAATCACTAAAAGCCAAGAAGAGAAATGGCTAAATATGTGCTTACCAACAACGCAGTTGATGACTTATCAAAAATTTGGGATTATACATATGAAGTTTGGTCTGAAAAACAAGCTGACAAATATTATTTTGAGTTATTAAATGACTGTCAAGAGTTGGCAGAAAATCAGACTTTTGGTAAAAATTATAATGAAATTCAGAAAGATCTATTTGGCTATCAATCTGGTCGACACCTCATATTTTACAGAATTTTGAATGTAGCCAAAATAGAAATTATTAGAATTTTGCACTCAAGAATGGATTTGAAAAACAGAATTCAAGAATAAAACTACTGCCAACAGCTATTTCTCGCAATTACTGCGTCTGTTCGTGCTAACGCCCTCGGGCGCGAATTTTGTGGTAAGTTCACGTTCGCGTTTCGCAAGAATTTTTTTCTTTAACAGAAATAATTCGTTCCGAAGTTCGCAACTCGCGGGAAGTGGCGGAATGTTGAAGGCAACCCTATCGCGCGACAACAAAAAAGCCGATTAGAAACAAACAAATTACACTATAAATCTAACAATTTATCGCTATTTTTTGTGCATCCATCGCTAAATTAATTTAAACAAGTTAAATTGTTTTATTATTGCAAAAAACAAAATTATGTTCGAAAGAAACAAAATTGTTCTTAACAGTGTAATATTAATAATTTTCATAGTTATACCATTTTTACTTACACCACCACATAAACCCGAATTTGGTGTAAAAATTGGAGACTATCTTCTAGTTAGAAAACTCACTACTAATTTTGTATTATTATTGTTTTTCTACATTAATTATTATTTGATAATCCCAAAATTATACTTTACAAAAAGTTACGTATACTTTTCAATAAGCTTAATCACGATGTTTATTTTGTGTTTAATGCCAGATATTATTTTAAATAATTTCACAACATCAAAGCACAACTTTACCTTTTTTATAAACTCTCAAATAACTTTGTTTTTATTTATATCCGTCTATTTTATAACCTATTCAATGACTGTAAATAATCGATTAAAAGAAAGTCAAATAGAAATAAAAAACGCTCAACTTTCATTTCTTAAAGGACAAATAAATCCGCATTTTTTATTTAATACGCTTAATAGTATCTATGCACTTTCTGTAAAAAAATCTGATGACACGCCAAATGCAATAGTAAAATTATCAGGAATGATGCGGTATAGTTTGACAGAAATTGAAAGAGAATTTGTTTTATTAGATAAAGAAATTCAATTTATTACCAATTATATTGCATTACAAAAAATACGTTTAGGTATCACCTGTTCTATCATTTTTGAATTTAAAAACGACTATCCTGCTGACAAGATAATTCCTTTTGTTTTTATAGCATTTGTAGAAAATGCATTCAAATTTGGTATCGCTTCTGATGAAAATGCTGAAATTACAATTAACATCAATAACAATGATGGCTATTTATATTTTAACATTAATAACAAAAAATTAAATAAAAATCCTCAAGAAAATTCAACCGCAATTGGCATTACAAACACCAAAAAAAGACTTGATTTGTTGTATCCTAACAAACATCAAATAGAAATTAATGAAATGAAAGATGCTTTTTCTGTAATTCTAAAAATAAATTTAAGATGATAAGAGCTATTGCACTTGATGACGAACCACTTTCATTAGACTTGATAGAAAATTTCTGTTTAAAAACAGATGAAGTTGAATTAGTTAAGAAATTTACTAATCCGAATGAAGCTTTAAAATACCTTCGTAAATTTCCTGTAGACTTGATTTTTTTAGATATCAATATGCCAAATGTATCAGGAATAGAAGTTTTAAAACAAATAAAACAAAATACCGAAACTATTTTTATTACAGCGCATAGCGAATATGCTGTTGAAAGCTATAATCTCAATGCGCTTGATTATTTACTAAAACCATTTGAATATGATCGCTTTCTTTTGGCTATAAAAAAAGTTAAATCTAAAATTTCAATAGAAAATTCAGAGGAGAAAGCAATTTTTATTAGATCGGATTATAGACTAATAAAAATTTACTTATCCGAAATTCAGCACATTGAAAGTCAGGCTGATTACTTGACAATAGTTCATAAAAATCAAAATAAAACTATAACTCGAATGACTATGATTGAAATACTTGAACTACTAAAAACAAGTAATTTTATTAGAGTACATCGTTCCTTTATAGTTCCTTTATCAGAAATAAAAGTGATAAGAGACAAAAAAATTATTCTAGATAGTATTGAAATTCCGATTGGAATAAGTTACGAGAAAGAAATAAATCAAATTTTCTTGAAGTAATTAAACTATTCATCGCTGAAAATCATTTATTTATCGCAAAAGTTTTAAATCAATTTATATAGATTGTTTTTTTGCACTTATTAAATAATTTATCGTTTTATGAAAATATCTTTTTACATTCTATTGCCTTTTAGTATTATTGGTTTACTTGTTTTTGGTGTTAAAAACTATCCATCAAACGAATTACAAACAACAGCCTTTAGCGCAAGCAAATCTCAACTTAATACAAACATAACAACACAAGAAATTGTTGATTTAGCAAATGCTTTCAAAGCTACACTATCTGCAAGTCAAATTACTACTTTAGAATCGACTTATACACTTACAAAAGCTAGAACTTGGTCTAATTTACCAGCTTCAATGTCGGCTAGATTAGGAATTAAAATGGGAACACTAACAAGTGGACAACTAACAGCTGCAAGAGCTTTAGTACAAGCAATGACTGGAACTCCTACAGGTGAAGGTTACAATGAAGTACAAGGATTATGGGCTGCCGATGATTATTTATCAGTAAATGGTGGTGGAACTTCTTATGGAAATGGTAATTTTTATATTGCTTTTTTTGGCACACCTGCTATGATTGGAACATTTGAAATTCAAATGACTGGTCATCATAGAACCGTTGCAAACACATACATTAACGGACTTTTAGTAGGCGCAACTCCATCGTTTGTTGCAACTGAACCTTATGCTTCTTTTACAAGTGGAGGAAACACCTATCAACCTATGATAGAAGAAAAAACAGCTTTAGTAAATATGCTTGCTGGTTTAACGGCTACTCAATTAACATCAGCACATTTAACAACTACTTTTACCGATATTATTTTAGGGCCACAAGACGATTGGATTTTCCCAACTACTAAAATAGGATTACAAGCCAACGCATTAACGGCGACACAAAAACAATTAATAGTAAATGCAATTGCAACTTATGTAAATGATGTTGACGATACGAGTGCTGCTTTATTTATGACACAATATACTGCTGAAATTGATAATACTTATATTGCCTATTCTGGAACAGCAACCTTAAACAATCAAAATGATTATGTGCGTATAGATGGTCCAGGAGTTTGGATAGAATATTCTACACAAAACGGAATTATTTTATCTCCAAAACATCCACATTCCATTTGGAGAGATCACGCTAAAGATTACGGTGGAACTGGCGCACCATTGAGTAATCAGGATTTTAGTTTGGCTTCAAAAATTGTTAATTTTCCTAATCCTGTAATAGAAAACACAACATTCAATTTTAATTTAAAGGAAAATGCAGTTGTTAAAATAAATATTTATGATTTACAAGGAAAATTAATTACAAACGCCTATAAAAATATGTTAGATATCGGAAACAATTCTATTACAGTTAATTTAAGTGATTTATCTTCTGGCAACTATATTTACAACATTGAAACGAATGGTGTAAAAAGCATTTCTAACAAATTAATAAAAAAATAATTTAATGATTTATAGTTTTAACCTTGTCTTTTAAACAGAGACAAGGTTTTTTTAATTTATATCAAAATGCAATTCCAAAAGATATTTTTCTATTTAAATTTACTTTTTTCAAGCTTACTTTTTTCACATCCATTACCAAATACGGTTGTGAATTTAAATGTACAATCTAAAAATATTATAATGACTATTCAAATTCCGTTAGAGGATTTTGAAATTGCGTATAAGTCAAAAGTTACTGAAAATCAAAATTTACTCCTTGCAAATTATTTTTCGAAACACATTAAAATTGAAGGTGCAAATCATCAATTCTGGAAAATGAAATTTATTAATTATCAAATAAAAAAAGCTAATGCTGCCTTTGTTGGCGACTATAAAGAAATACAATTTGAGCTACAATTTAGCACAAGCAAAAATGCTAATTACAGAGATTTTACGATTCATTATGATGCCATAATGCACGAAATAACCAACCATCAAGCGCTAGTTTTTGTAAACGCTGACTGGGAAAATGGCATTCACGAACAAGCGCAACAAATAGGAATTATTGAACTTGATGTTCCTACAAACACCATTTATCCATTGCATATTTCATTAGAAAAAGGAAGCACTTGGAAAGGATTTAAAAGTATGATTACTTTAGGAATGAAACACATTTCAGAAGGCACTGATCATTTGCTTTTTTTATTGGTTTTACTTCTATCTGCTCCATTGATTTCGATAAATAAAAAATGGGTTTATAATGGAAAAATTAAATATACAATTGTAAAAATTCTAAAAATTATTACAGCATTTACAATTGGACATTCCATTACTTTGATAATTGGAACTTTGACAACATTTAATCCAAATTCAAAACCAGTAGAAATACTTATTGCATTTTCGATATTAATTACAGCAATACACGCATTAAAACCAATTTTTCCAAATAAAGAAATTTACGTTGCTTGTGGTTTTGGATTAATTCACGGGATGGCATTTGCAACTATTTTAAAAGAATTACATTTAACCACAAGCAAGCTGACTTTGAGTTTATTTGGTTTTAATTTAGGAATAGAAATTATGCAACTCATTACAATTATTTTGGTAATGCCTTGGCTAATAATAGTAAGCAAATTTAAAATTTATAAATGGGTTAGAATTACAGGAGCTTTGTTTGCCATTATAGCATCGATTGCTTGGTTAGTAGAACGATATACCGAAAAACCAAATTTTATTTCCGTTCCTATACAAAATAGTGCAAACTATTCTATTTGGGTAGTTTTGGGATTGGCTTGTTTTATATTTACTTTTTTAATTATAAATAAAATAATAAAGATAGGAGTTGTGATTAAAAAAGAGGAAAAGTAGATCTTGAAACAACAATTTTTAAAATGGCTACCGATATATAATAGGTTTGCTCCGCAAACCTATTTATGTGATTGTGTTTTTATTTTTTTAAAACACCGAATAAATTTATAATAGCCACAGAAAATAAACAGATCGGAAAAAAAAGAAATTTTGTAGTGGAAAAAAGGGCAGCCACCAACAGCGGTTTCAAGAAATGGCAAGAAATGTGGTAAATTCACGTTTCTCTTTCGCAAGAATTTTTATCTTTAACAGAAAATAATTCGTTCCGAAGTTCGCAACTCACGGGAAGTGGCGGAATGTTGGCAGACAGTTTGGGGAGAATTCAAGAATCTAATGCAATTCAAATGAAAAAAATAGTAGTTGTTCTCTGTTTATTTTTTTTGTGCAACAATCTAAATGCACAATCAATTTCAGCCCACGGATTTTTTTCCTTATTTCGTTGTAATAACGGAACAGTTCAAGCGACAGGTATAAATAATTATGGTCAACTCGGAGATGGAACTTTTACCGACAGAACTAGCCCAAATCAGGTCAGCGGATTAACTGGTATTGTTATAGCTGTTGCTGGCGGTACTCATTCACACTTTCTTAAAAATGACGGAAGTGTTTGGGCAGTCGGTGGCAATACTATTGGACAACTTGGAGATGGAACAAATATTGCGAAAAATATTCCTGTGCAACTAAGCGGACTTACTGGAACAATTAATCTGGCAAGTGGAGATTTCAATACTTTTTTTGTGAAGAGTGATGGAAGAGTTTGGGCAACTGGATATAACTATTTTGGGCAACTTGGTGATGGCACTAATATCAATCGAAATACTCCAGTATTGATAAATTCGCTTACAGGGATTACTAGCTGTGGTGCGAGTCAAATGCATTCTCTCTTTCTAAAAAATAACGGAACTGTTTGGTCATCAGGCAACAACCAGCAAGGTCAACTTGGTGATGGAACTAATATCCAAAGATTTACTCCTGTGCAGGTAATTGGACTTTCTGGTATTACTTCAGTTGCTTGTGGTGTGGTACACTCTCTTTTCTTAAAAAACGATGGCACCGTTTGGTCCGTAGGCGCAAATCAGAACGGTCAACTGGGCGACGGAACTATAACGGATAAGAATTCTGCTATTCAAGTTCCCGGACTTACAGGAATAATAGCTATTTCAGCTGGCTACTATCATTCTCTTTTTTTGAAGAATAACGGAACTGTCTGGGTTGTAGGTGGAAATACCTATGGACAGCTTGGAGATGGAACAACATTAGATAAAAATATTCCTATTCAGTTGAGTAGCTTAACAGGAGTTATTGCTATATCAGCAGGTTCTGAACATTCATTATTCTTAAAGAATGACGGAACAGTTTGGTCAGTTGGGATTAATGAATTTGGTCAACTTGGAGATGGGACAAATAGTAACAGAAATATTCCTTTACAAATTCCTCAACTGTGTAGTGTAACTTTAGAAACATCGGAAAATGATATTGAAAAAGCCATTTCTATATATCCAAATCCCTGCAACCAACAATTATTTATAGACTATTCAGAGTACGCCAATACGACTGTAGAAATATTTACTATTCAAGGTCAATTAGTAAAACGTATTTTGTTGACATCGTTTCAAACCCTATTACAAATTAGTGATTTAACAAGTGGAGCTTATTTAGTACATATAAAAAACTCAAATGTGAAAACAGTAAAAAAAATACTTAAAAATTAATATTGTTGTAAGACAAAACCACGCCATAACAGCGGTTTCTCACACCTGAGGGTGAAAGCCGAACAGAGCGAAGCTAATTGCGACTTTTGTTCAAAATTCACGTTTGCGTTTCGCAGGAAATAGTATCTTAGTGGAAAATAATTCGTTCCGAAGTTCGCAACTGCGTGAAGCGGCAACGTTGGGCAAAATCCCCGAAGGGATTTCTCCCAACAAGCGGGCACTACGCCCAGCTCGACGTTACGCGCTAGCGCACAGCACCCGCTTCTTGTGCGCCCTATTAGAAAAACCCGAAATGGACAAAAAACTAAAATTGATATACCTAGTACTCCTATTGACCTTAAACTTATCTTGCGTTGAAAAGAAATCAACAGAAAAAGAAACGCATAAGCCTGAATTGATTGTGAATTCCAAAACTGACACCTTAAAATTCACTTCGGGAATACGTGCTATCTTTCAAGACAGCAAAGGGAATTATTGGGTTGGAAGCCATAATGAAGGCGTATGTTATTACGATGGAAAATCATTTGAATACTTTACAACAAGCGAAGGCTTATCCAACAATCAAATTCGTTCAATTCAAGAAGACCAAAATGGAAAAATTTGGATCGGAACTGCAAAAGGCGTAAGTGTTTATGACAAAGGTATGTTTACTAATTATTCGACAATAACCAACGACCCAAAATATGATTGGAATAAAACCAGTGGTGATTTATGGTTTTATGCAGGCGAAGAAGACGGAATAAATCGTTTTGATGGAATGAATATGAACTATCTAATTTTTCCAAAACCTAAAAATGAACACCCGAATAAATCTTATGGTGTGACTGGTATCTCAAAAGATACAGACGGTACTGTTTGGATTGCAACTTATTCAGCATTGTTCAATTACAATGGCAAAATGACAACTATTTTTGATACAAAAAAGCTGAAGCTTAAAGACAGTGAAGTTTTACACATAAGAAGTGTTTTAGCAGATTCAAAAGGTCGAATTTGGATAGGAAATAATGGAATTGGTGTACTACTTAAAAAAGGAGATTCGATAACTCATTTCTCAAAAGAACAAGGAAAGCTACTTTCAATGAATGAGTTTGAAGCGAACACTAAAACGCAACAATTTGCTAAAAACACAGGATTACAATCCGTTTTTGCTATTGAAGAAGATACAGAAGGAAACATTTGGTTTGGGGATAGAGATTCAGGAGCTTGGAAATATAACGGAACCACTTTGACAAACTATACCATTGATAGCGAATTATCTAAAGTAATGGTTTGGACTATCTATAAAGACAATGGTACTAATTTACTTTTTGGAATGGCGAATGGTAGAGTTTATAAATTTAATGGAAAAACATTTGATAAAACGTTTTGAAAAGAAAGACGAACGCACAACAAGCGTTTCTCATACCCGAGGCTGAAAGCCAAACAGAGCGAAGCTGATTGCTAATTTTGTGGTAAGTTCCCGTTACCGTTTCGCAATAATCTTTATCTTTAACAGAAAATAATTCGTTCTGAAGTAGCAACTGATGCGAAGCGCGGGAACAATAGCATTAAGCTCCGAAAACGCAAACAAATTTAAAGAGACGATATGAAAAAAATAGTTTATTTTATTATTTTTTTGGGATTAACTACTACTGCTTTTGCGCAACAAAGCAAGCAAGTCTTTGTGTCTGCTGACATAGACAATTTTTGGGCTACCTATGACAAAATTATTGTCGTAAAAGATAGTCTTCAACAATACAGACTGTTAAGAGAATTTTACCTTGATAAAGGAACTGAAGGATTGAAATCTTTGATTCAAGTACGTAATTATTCAGAAAAGGAATTTATTGATTGGATAACACAAAACCCGAAATTTTGGAACTCGATAAGACCTAATACATTTAAAGTAAAAGAGCTTTATCCTAAAATCAACAAAAATATTAGAAAACTCCAAAAAGTTTACCCTGATTTAAAACCCGCTACAATTTATTTTACTATTGGCGCTTTTAGAACAGGAGGAACAATACAAGGAAACAAAGTATTAATTGGTAGTGAATTGTCATTGGCAGACAAGACTACTATAGTAGATGAGTTACCAAGCTGGCGACAATCTTTTTATAAAATACAAAATCCATTAAAAGAGTTACCTCTTTTGTGCACACACGAGTACGTACACACACAACAAAAAGAATTAGTAGAGAATTTACTTTCTATGTGTTTGTATGAAGGAGTTGCAGAATTTATTTCTTGTAAAGTTACAAATACAAAATCTGCTGCACCAGCAATTGAATTTGGAAAAGCTAACCTAAAGATAGTAGTTGATAAGTTTGTAACTGACCTTTTTGTAATGACAAATAATTACAATTGGTTGTATGGTGAAAATAGAAATGAGTTAAAAGTCAGAGATTTGGGCTATTATATTGGTTACGAAATTTGTGAACGCTATTACAATCTTTCAAAAGACAAGACAAAAGCAATAAAAGAGCTTATTGAACTTGATTATACCAACGAAAAAGAAGTTGAACGAATTGTCAATTCAACAAAACTATTACCCGAAACATTAGAGGAGCTTTACAACCACTACGAAAAACAACGACCAAAGGTCATTTCAATCGTACCATTTGAAAATGGAGATCAAAAAGTCAAAGCTGGAATTATTCAAATTTCAATTAACTTTTCAGAAGAGATGGACACAAACTACAGAGGATTTGATTACGGCCCACTTGGCGAAAGCTATATTTACAATTTTAAACACCTTATAGGTTGGAGCAATAACAATAAAACTATAACAATAGAAGTTGAGATTGAGCCAAATAAGCACTATCAATCATTGATAACAAACAGATTTATAAGTAAAAAAGGTTTTGCTCTTACACCTTATATAATTGACTTTAAGACTGATAAATAAAAGCACTACTGCTCACACACGCTTGGCGCAATTGCGAATTTTTGCGGTAAATTCACATCCACGTTTTGCAAGAAATAGTATATTATTGGAAATTATGCGGTTACTAAGTTTGCAACAGACGCAAAGTGAGGCAACGGTATGGGCAGCTTGCGAGCGACAGCTACGCTGATAATAAACAGAAAAAAAGATCAAAAAAATGACAAACGAACAAACGGCAATTAAAGCAACCTATTTTAGCATTATAGGCAATACTAGTCTAGCAATCATAAAAGGAATTGCTGGTGTTTTTGGTAATTCTTATGCTCTAGTTGCTGACGCAATTGAATCGACTACTGATATTTTTTCATCGTTTCTAGTATTGTTTGGAATAAAATACTCAAATAAACCCCCAGATAAAAATCATCCATACGGTCACGGAAGAGCGGAACCTTTAATTACATTTCTTGTTGTAGGTTTTTTAATAACGTCAGCGACCATTATTGCCTATGAAAGCATACAAAATATTGGAACAGCACACGCTTTACCAAAATCTTGGACCTTGATTATATTAGGATTAATAATTTTTTGGAAAGAATACTCTTTTAAAACTGTAATGAAAAAAAGCATACTCACAAATAGTTCTTCATTAAAAGCAGATGCTTGGCACCACAGAAGCGATGCAATTACATCAGTTGCTGCTTTCATCGGAATATCTATTGCCTTATTTTTTGGAAAAGGTTATGAATCTGCTGACGATTGGGCTGCGCTTTTTGCTTCATTTTTTATTTTATATAACAGTTATTTAATTTTTAGACCAGCACTTGGAGAAATAATGGATGAACACCGATATGATGATTTAGTTGCAAATATTAGACAAATATCACTAAAAGTAGATGGAATAATTGGAACCGAAAAATGTTTTATTAGAAAAGCCGGAATGCAATATCACGTAGATTTGCACGCGATTGTTGACGCAGAAATTTCTGTAAAAGCGGGACACGATTTAGCACACAAATTAAAAGACACATTAAGAAATGAAATAATAGAATTAGGACACGTTTTAATTCACATAGAACCAAACAAATAACAGGCGGACACACAACAGCCTTTGCTCCCACCCAGGCTGATAGCCGAACAGAGCGAAGCTAATTGCGAATTCTGTTGTAAGTTCCCGTTCCCGTTTCGCAAGAATTTTTATCTTATTGAAAAAATATACGAATATGAAATTCGAAACGCATTCAAAGCAACTAAAGAGTAGTAACACAATCATGAAACACTCGCTATTTATACTACTTCTCTTCATTTTAAACAGTAGCCTTTTTTACGGGCAGAAAAATCTTGTTCCTGAGAATTATAAAATACTAGATGAAATTAATGGTGATTTGGATACTGATGGTGTACATGAAAAAGTCATTGTTTATGATATGACTACCACAGAAATTGATAACGAAGGAATAGATAGAGAAATAGTGATTTTTAAAAAAGACAGCTTAAACAATTGGATTATTTGGCAACGATCTGTCAAAGCAACTGGGAATAGCAGAGAGGGCGGAATGATGGGAGATCCTTACGAAGGCATCGAAATAAAAAAAGGCGTATTGGTAATAAGTGAGTCTGGTGGAAGTTCTTGGAAATGGGGACACACTGATAAATATAGATTTCAAAATAATAGCTTTGAATTAATTGGTTACTCTAGCCATTATGGCAGAATTTGTGATTATTGGGGTGCATTTGATTTTACTATTTCAACACAAAAAATAGTCTTTAAAAAGGAATTTGAAAAATGTGAAGGAGATGACGACCAGACTATTTATAAAACGCAAAACGAAACTTTTAGATACAAATTAACAGAAAAGATACTTTTGCAAAACAGAAAAGAAATAGAAGTTAAAATCACTACTCCTAAATATAAAGAAGAAATCTATTTATAAAATGTAACCGTTTGGGCTTTGAAAGAAGTTTTAAAAAGTTCCAAAGGCGTGCCTCTAATCCAAAGTTTAAAATTAGAATTGAATAAATTATATCTTATGAAAAAAACAATACTCTTATTCCTAACTATCCTACTAGTAGCTTGCAGTAGCGATAGTACGACTGCGCCTGATCCAATTATAGGAAAATGGATAATCTATAGGGCAGTATATGAAAATGCGGTGTATGAGTTTGAAATAAATGGCACATGTGGCCAACAATCATTAGAAATGCCTCCCGGGAATTACCCTTTCGTAACAGAAACCTATTATGCAAATGATGATTGCAGTGGATTTACCGCAAACACGCATTGGGAATGGAAAAGCGAAGGAAATGACAGCTACAGTATTTATGTTTTAGGTCAAACAATTCCAGAACGAACGGTACTATTAACGAATGATGAAATAAAGGTCACCGAACCAGGAAGTATTACGGTCATAAAGTATTACAGACGGGTAATGTAAATTGCAGATTTATTTCTTAGTCAAGTGATTGCTATTTAGTATTACTAATAACCGTTTAGCAGGAAGCTCTATTAGTAAGAAAATTAAACCCTTCAGAAGTTCTCACCACTTAAAACATAAAAAAGCACTCTTTCAAGTGCTTTTTTGTTATATCTAATCTCTAATTAAAGGCAGTGTAGAACAGCGCAGTAATCCCTCTTGTTTGGCTATTTCAGCATACGGAATTTCTTCAACCGTAAATCCGTTAGCGCGAAGCCAAGTGTTTAATCGGGTGAAATTTTGTTCCGATACCACTACGTTCTCATCTATAGAAAACACATTGGAATTCATATGGTACATTTCGTCACGCGTAATATGAAATAGGTTTTCTTTTCCAAAAAGATTGACCAAGAAAACATAATCTGCTTCTTCACGGAAACCGCTTTTGTAGATGATGCCTTTGTTTTTTCCGACAGGCTGAAAGCAGCAATCTAGGTGCAAAGCATTATCATGCGCTTCTAGTTTTGACTTAACCAAATCAAATTCTTTTACAATTTTATTTGGAAATAACTCTTTGATATAGTTCACGCCCTGCATGTTAGTTCGTGCTGTGATGTACTCTTTATAATCTGAACCTTTATACGTTCCGATAAAAATATACTCGTTCCAAAGCATTACGTCGCCACCTTCGATATGTACTTCATCGGGCGGACGTACTACTTTTACAGGATTGATTTGGTCAATAATGTATTGAATGGCATCCAATTCGCGTTCTCTATCCGGAAGAATATTGGCTTTGATGAAAGTATCTTCGATCACAAAGCCTATGTCGCGGGTAAAAATCTGATTGTAGTTTTCAATCATTTTCGGACGAAAAACTTGCACATCGTATTTTTGAAAAACCTGATTGAACGCTTCCATTTCTTTGACCATATCGGCTTCTACAGGATACGTTCCGGCAAGAATGTGTTCTAATGATTTTGGGTCGTACGCTTCTTCTTTTGTTGGCGTTGGACCATTATTTACTGCTGAACCTAGCACCACTGCTCGTAGTCGTGAGGTTTCGTTGTTGAGATGTATTGGTAACATAAAGGTGCTTTAGGCTTTTAGCAAATATAAAAAAGCTGTGCAAATTGGAAAGCTTTTCACTATTTTTATTAGATCGAAATTATTTTAAAAAAAATCTTTATTTACGTTAAAGTAAAAAAACAGGAATCTTTTAGCTTTTAGATGGACGTATTTTTTAAAACCTGCTTTTTCAATACCGCGAATTGAGGCAAAATTATCTGGATTTACATTGATAAAAACTTCATTTATTCCTTCCTTTAATTCTGAATTAGCAATATGATTAATTACATAGGGATAAATCGACTTTCCTTTAAATGCCTCAGCTGTTTTACAATCCCCAATCGTTGGCCCTTTCTTTTTTATCAGCTTTTGAAGATAGACTTTCTTAAAAAGAAAACTTTGATGAATTTCTTGCTCATTTACAAGAATGTAATATTTCACTTTATTGGAATCAATCTCTTTTTTAATTATTTTAAACTCATTTAAATCTATGGAAATAGTAGAAGGTTTATCCTTGTAGTAAATTAATACATCTATAGTAACTATTTTAAATAATTTCTTTATTTTTTTTATCATCTCTTAGCTTTTGATAATACTTTAGAAATATTTTTTTTATGTTTTTTTATAAACTTTTCTAGAAAGACGAACATTTTAAATTGAGTGGGTTTTAGAATCCAATAGTATTTTGAATTTTCAAAATAAATTTGTTCATCAGCGTAACTATTCTTTAAATTAACAACCCCAATTGAACCACCAAGCGAAATATTATAACCATCAAATTTCTCTTGCCAAGCTAATTTACAAGCAGAATAATGAAGAAAATGTCCTGCAAGAAAATCAGGTTTCTCTTTAACAGTTCCTCCTAAAATATAGGTGTAATAATTACCCGATTTTACTATAAAAGCACTCCCTTTTATGGTTCCTTGGTAATTTGCTATTAGAAATTTAGCGGTATCGTTTTTAACAAGAGCACTAATTGTTTTCCCAAAAGAATCCCAATCTCTTAAAGCATAACCATTTTCTTTGGCATTTTTAAGACACAATTCATACCCCTTCTTTATTTGTTCTTCATTAACAGCAAATTGCAATTCCATTCCTTTTCGGATGGAACTTCTAATGTATCTTCTAACAGAAGCTTTAAAGCTACTAATCAACATTTCCTCATTTTCGAAATTATCAATCCGTTTCCAATTTAATCCGTTTGAAGAATAAACGTAGTTGAATCTGTGTCCTTCTTTTGCAGTACTGAATAGCGCTGATTTTTCAATTTCAGAAATAACATGAGCGTTTATTACTTTTGAACTTGGTAAAGTAATATGACAATAACAGCAATTCAAAAAATTAGCTCTTGATTTTACTTTAGAAATCAATTGATTAAAATTTTCAGTATTATAGTGAGAAAGTATGGGTCCAAATGGAATGATATAAAATTTCAAAAAAAGCGCTTTAGCAATCACCGCCGAAAAGCCACCAATAATTTTATTATCTTCTAATGCAATACATATCTCAAAATCAAAACCATAATTTTGAAACGATTTGTTCCAATCTGACAATAATAAATGGCTTGCTTTATTTTCGTTTAAAACATAGTCATCCCATCTTTTTAACCAGTCGCTATCTTTAGTAAATAATAGTTCCATTTAATTAATATCTCTATACGGCAAATCGAAATTAGTACTACAAATTATATTTCCTGATTCGTTTACATCGAGTTTTATGTCTTCAAATTTACTTAAAAATTGCACTAATTCGCTAATCGTTGGATTCCAAATTTGATTGCTTTTGATTTTGGAACTCAAATAAGAAAAATTATCGGCAACTTCCTGGTCGACTATATTTTCACTTTTAAATAATTTCCCAAAATGATATTTCATTGGAACTGAAAAATAAGTATGTGCAATAAAAAGTCCTTTTTCTTCCGCAAGTTTGTCAATATTTTTAAATGAAAGTGACTTTTTAAAATCTACTATTTCAATAGTTTGAAAAATAGTAAATTTAAAATTTTGAATTTTATGTTTAAAAACTACAGGTGCGTATTTTGCGAATTTAAAAGGCTTATTTTTAATTGAATTCCAATAAAAAAACACTTTTACTATCGGTATTGAAATGGAAATTAAAGTTTGAACAAAATGGAACAATTGTCTTATTTTTTTTTGTTCGACACATTTTTTAAAACTTGATGAAACATTTTTATATTTTGTTATAGTTTCTTGATCGGCATAATAATGAAAAAGAATGATTTTAATTTTAAGTGCAAACTTGTCTTTAAAAGACAAGTTTTTTATTCCTTTAAAATAACTTTTTAGAGTAAAATCATTTGAATTTAATTGATTAAGTACTCCCAAGGTTGATGTGCCTGAATCGATATAATTCCAAAGAATTTCAATTTTATTTTTATTCAAAACCTTAACAAATTCACTTTCTTCAAATCCAAGATTTTCATATAATGAAAAATTATAGGGTTGATAACCATGATCGATCCATGTGGGAATGGAGTTGATAGGATTTTCAAAAGACACAAAGTCTTCAAAACTTTCTTTATCGTTCTTTAGAGATTGTGAAAGCGAATGATAACATAATTCGTGTCCGTCATTTTTCCATTTTAATAATTCGTCAAAATTATTTTCAAACGAAGCATTGTCTTCTCTCTTTGAATAATGATTCAAAAAAAAACCTTTTGTGATTTTAATTTCGTTCTCTTTAAAAAACGCTCTTTGTGATTTTAGATTGTCTAAAGTATCAAAATCACAATGATCTGTAAAACAAGCTATCGCTGAAAAAGGAATTGGTGATCGACTGAATTCGATAGCATTTTTATTTGAAAATACTAGCGCTATTTCATTGTTAAAATCAAAAGGGTAAAATACAGACTCAACTTTTTTTTCGTTTTTTGGTCCAGAATACTTTGTAATGGTAGCCGAAAATTCGGGATTGATGCGCCAAAGGATTTTATTTTTATACTTTGGATTAAATTCCCAAATTCCTACTTGAATAGTAGGTTGAATATAAAAACCATTTTTTAGTTTTACTATTTTTGGTGTGTATTCCGAAGCTACTAATTCTTTATCGGATTTTGCCCATTGATAGTCGTGCGTTCTAAAAAATTCAATATCATCAATGAACGTAATTTCAATATCAAATGAGTTATTATTTATTGAATGATATTTTGCAAGAGATGTGACAATTTTTTTATCAAAAACTTTTAATTCTAAATTTTTACTTTGATTTGATAAAATCAGATTTATTGTTGTTATCATTTATACTAATTGAAATTTTACAAATGTATTAGAAAACATACTAATAAATACAAGGCTCTGCGATTAAACGCAGAGCCTTGCCCAATAAACCTATTAAATTATTTTAATTTTTAATTAATTTCTTTGTATATATTCTTCCATCATCGGACGTAACGTTGATGATATATATTCCATTGGCGTAGCGGCTAACATCGATTTGGGTTTTGTAAGTCTCTTCCAAATTTCTTTCATCTACAATCTTACCATCAATAGTTGCAATGCTAACTTTTCTGAACTTCGAGTCTTTCATTATAATTTCGATAGTGGTGCTGGATGGGTTTGGCACGATAGCAAAATCACGAACTATTCGAATCAGCTTGACCGTTTCTTCCATCTTCGTTGGTTCTATAACTGCTGTGGATGGAGTATCGTTTCTGAAACTATAACTTGCCGAACACCCTTCAGGATACGCTACAAATTGAGCTCCAAGAAGTGCTTCAAATCCGGGGTTTAATTCAACAAAGTTTTCCGCATGATAAACAACGCCGTTAAGTAAAACATTATCTCCAACCGCTACAATATTTGTTGCCTTGATCCAATTCGATCTTTCTTTTAATTTTACCGTTACCGCGGCTAAATTGGTGACATCGTCTGCAGGAGAAGTCAGTGTTAATATTGGTTGACAACAATCGTTAAAACTCACATCGGGTCCCACATTGGCAGAATTATCCGAAATGGTATAGATAAAAGTACCAGCAGGACAGACGACATTGAAATTGGCATTGATTAGAAACTCAAAATTTCCTGAAGGATCAGCTCCAAACAAACTTGGAGCAACAGTAAAGCAAAATGTGCTTGACGAAAGTAGTGTTGGTGCATTCATAGTACCGACAACAGTTCCGTTTTGGGTTATATTTAATGTAATCGAATTGAGTGTAGCATTTGCTGGTGGTTGATAGGTTCCGCAAACTTGAATAGGCGTACTTGCTGTTAAATCGGGACAATTAATATTGGTCGGATTAGTATTCAAAGCACCTAATTTTGGACTAGCGCAAACCGTTCCGCAGATATTATCAATGTAAACCGTTCCAAAATGCGCTGAGGGTTGACAATCGCTAACTGTAAACTCAATTGTTCCAGGTTGGTTTAGGATTTCGCCCACATTCAATCGGGCACAAATCCAGTCGGTGTAAAGTACTCTCCGATTGCTACTCACATAGATTACATTAAACAAACAATTATCAGGATTGGCGATGATACAAACTTCGTCTACAATATTATTGAATTGATCTTTAACTCTAATTCGGAAAAAGGGTTGTATTGGTTGCCCGTGTGCCGGTTTATTATCCATTATCAATGAAAAATTAAAATCGATAGTAGACTGATTTATATTCGGGAAATAGCGTGAAACCGTAGTTTGATCCGAAGAACCCATTCCTTGTTCGTTGTTCAACTTGATACACTTATTACCGCCACCACTAGTAAACAAGGTTGGAATGTTTACACCCAATCCTGCAAGTGTTGGATCATACTGCTGATAACCTGGACTTGTACTGTCAATCAATGTAACCGTTGCATTCATATTATTGACTGCAGGCGTAACCATATTTGTAGCAGATAGTTCAGTTGGTGTTGCACACGATAAAAAGAAGGCATCTCCCGTAGCCGGTTGTGGATGTGCATCTGACCAAAAAGTGTAGCCAGCAGTTCCGTCTTCAAAGTCACCATTAATACAATCTTGTTGTATTTCGACTGGAAGTGGTTTAGCAAAAAAACTGTCTTTTTTATCCGGATTTTGAATGAAAAACAATTTTCTTAATTCAACTACTTTTGCATTTTCAATAGCTATTTTCAGTTCGGCATCCGTAAATTCTTCTTCACTTCTTAGGTGTTGAATTAAATCATCGGTGATTTCTTGAGATAAAATATAATTGTTAAAATTATCTTTTACAAAATCATTTATTTCCAACTCTATACTGTTTGCCTCTGAGATTCTGGCTTTTTCAGAATTCAAATAGTCGTTAACTTGTGCTGAAATGATACTTGAATTGAAACAAATAGCACAAACTAATAGTGTTTTTACTATGGTTTTCATATCAATCCTGATTAGCAGTTAGTACTTGAACTTGTTTTTGTAATTCTTCAATAGCTTTAGTATTTCGTTCGATAGCTTTATTTTGCTCGATAATGTAAAGGGTTAACTCTTCAATTTTAGCCATGTGCTTTGCTTGCATTTCTGCAATGTCAAGTCCGTTAGTAGCCAACTCTGCTGCAGAATCAATTCCAGGTAAGTGTTTGTTAGCCGTAATATAGTTCTCAACTTCATTTAACGGCATTAGATTGTAATCTTTTTCGAAAACGTAATCTGCCCAATTTGCCGTGCTTCTTAATGCCACTTTTACTTTTTCGGTCAAAATTCCGCCTTCAACAAAGAGCTTGTAGTTTCCAGTTGTTGTTGGATAAGTAGCGGTTGAACCGATATAGATTTTACCATTTGCATCGGTGCTTGCGCTATTAAACCAAATGTTTCTGTTATTCATATTTACAACTCGATTGCCACTTATAGTTGTTGCCTGATCTATGGTTCCGTTATCTGCAAAAATACTTTTATCAGTAGCGTTGATTAAGAAAGGCGTTGCCGCTGACCCGTTTCCGGTAACAGCAACATTTGTTCCTGCTACAACACTCGTTGTTGGCATTGTAAATGATCCGCCACCGTTTGAAAGTGAAATGGTATTTCCCGATTGAGAAATCACTTGAGGTACTTGTGTGAATGTTGGTAAAATAAAAGAACCTCCACCATTAGAAAGTGAAATAGTATTTCCAGACTGTGAAATGGTTTGCGGTACATCTACATAAGTGGGAAGCGTTACGCTGTTCCCATTAGATATTGATAAGGTATTACCTGCTAGTGCCAATGATTGCGCATCAGTATCTGTAAATGTTGGAAATGTAAATGATCCGCCACCGTTAGAAAGTGAAATGGTATTTCCCGATTGAGAAATCACTTGAGGTACTTGTGTGAATGTTGGTAAAATAAAAGAACCTCCGCCATTAGAAAGTGTAATTGTGTTTTCAGATTGAGATATTGTTTGAAGTTCATTTGTTACACTACCGTCAATTTCTTCCATATTCGGAACAGGTAAATTTACGGGAGCACTAGAAACTCCGTTTACCGTTGTAATCAATTGATTACTCTCGTTAATAGAATTAGCTATAGAATTAACAATTTTGGTAGATGAACTAATACCGTTTACATTACTGGTCATTAAATTACCCGCTGATGAAAGAATATTGCTTTGCACAACATTTGACATTTTTTGTAAAACAACATCTCCTGTAGCATTCACGCTTAAAAAATGATTCGAAGATTGCACTGATGTTGGCACAAAACTACTGGTTAAGTTGGTAAACCGTAGTCCCGAATTTCCGTTGGTTCCTTGAGTGATTTCTACTTTATTATTTGGAGCTAATGTCCCGATTCCTAGTCTACCTTCTACCGCTAAGCCATTTATTGGAGCAGATGCAATTGGGGCAATTCCATTTGGCGTGAAATTTTTTCCTATAGCAACTCCACCTTTTATGTCCAATTTGTTTACGGGAATAACATTATTCCCCAAACCGATTCCGGTATTACCATTTTTATTAATAAAAATTCTTTGTACTCCAGCACCATCAGAAATTATAACTGATTTATTGGTATCTGATCCCGCTAATAGAGGTGTTGATGGAGCTCTATTTAACGTTATTCTATTTCCTAACATAACATTGTAACTACCATTAAACAAATTAATTGCTGTTTCTGAACCTAAGAAAACATTACTATCTCCACTTATTAAGTTTCTAGGTGTTGTAAATCCAACTGCTACATTACTGTTACCATTATTCGTAGTTAAGGATGCATAACCAACAGAGGTATTATTACTTCCACTACTATTTGCTTCCATTGTTCTGTGTCCAATTGCAATATTTTTTGAACCTGTAGTATTATTCAATAAGCTTCTGGTACCGAATGCTGCGTTTAAATTTCCAGTTGTAGTTAAAGATAATGCTTCATTACCAAAAGCACAGTTAAATCCTCCTGAAGCAGCAATCAATGTCCCAAAGCCAAACGCATTGTTACTATGACTTGTATTGTTTTTAAGTGAATTTATTCCAAATCCGGTATTAAAATTTCCCGTATTATTAGCTCCAGCATTTTCGCCGGAGAACGTATTTAGAGATTGCGCTTTTGAAGAACAAACAACTCCAAGAAGAGTTAAAATTGTAAAAAAGTAGGTAGTTTTCATTTTCATAACAATACATTTAAAAATTAAAAAATAAATTAAAATCTTAACTAATTTTTTGATTTAAGTTCTGCTATCTTGACAAATCAAATATAGACTGTTTTTAAAAATAAATCCACAAAATACCTTTATAATCGATAAACTACATATTTTATTAAATACTAAAAGATATTATCTTACATTTTATAATTAGCATTCTATTTTGATACTGTTTAGATGTCAGTTACTATAAAAATAAAATGGAACTAATAAAAAAAGCCCCTTGTTTTCACAAGGAGCTTCATTATTTGAATCAGTAGCTATCTTTTGTCTACTTCTTTAAAGTCTCT
Organism: Flavobacterium sp.; assembly: GCF_029945805.1. GTDB lineage: Bacteria > Bacteroidota > Bacteroidia > Flavobacteriales > Flavobacteriaceae > Flavobacterium. The sequence goes on along the minus strand of NZ_JAQSDH010000010.1, from coordinate 12,908 downwards.
TAAAGGATGACCCGTATAGATTTGTCTTGGTCTTCCTATTGGTTCTTTGTTGATGCGCATTTCTTTCCATTGTGCAATCCAACCCGGAAGACGTCCAATTGCGAACATAACGGTAAACATATCTGTTGGAATACCTAAGGCACGATATATAATACCCGAATAGAAATCAACATTTGGATATAATTTTCTGGATACGAAATACTCGTCAACTAATGCTGCTGCTTCTAATTGTTTCGCAATGTTTAAAATTGGATCATCAACGCCTAATGTTTTTAAAACCTCATCAGCAGCTTTCTTAATGATTCTTGCTCTTGGATCAAAGTTTTTATATACTCTGTGACCGAATCCCATTAAACGAAACGGATCATCTTTATCTTTTGCTTTTGCCATATATTTTGCGGCATCGCCACCGTCTTTTTGAATGGCTTCAAGCATTTCTAAAACCGCTTGGTTTGCTCCACCGTGAAGTGGTCCCCAAAGTGCCGAAACACCAGCAGAGATTGAAGCAAATAAACCTGCATGTGAAGACCCAACAATTCGCACCGTAGAGGTTGAACAATTTTGCTCGTGGTCAGCATGAAGTATAAATAATTTATCTAAAGCATCTACTACAATCGGATTTGCTGCGTATGGCCCGGTAGGTAATTTAAACATCAATTGCATAAAATTATCTACATATCCAATAGTATTGTCATAGTAATTTAACGGATAACCCATCATTTTTCTGTACGTCCAAGTCGCAATAACGAGGAATTTCGCCATTGTTTTACAAACTGCATCATACATTTCCTTTTCATTTTCAACATTTACAACTTTTGGATTGAAAGCTGTTAATGCACTTGTAAGCGAAGCTAAAACGCCCATTGGATGTGCCGTTTTTGGAAAACCATCTATGATGCTTTTCATTTCTTCGTTTACCAAAGTGTGTTTTCTGATGTCCATTTCAAACTGAGCTAACTCAGTTTTAGTTGGTAATTCTCCGAAGATTACTAAGAAAGCTACTTCAAGAAAATCAGCTTTTTCAGCTAAATCTTCAATAGCATAGCCTCTGTACCGAAGAATTCCTTCTTCACCATCTAAAAAAGTGATTTCACTTTTGCACGAACCAGAGTTTTTATAACCTGGATCAAGTGTGATTGCACCTGTTAAAGCACGTAATTTTTCAATATCGATGCCTGCTTCATTTTCGCTTCCTATAATTACAGGAAACTCATATTTAGTGCCATCAAATTCTAATATTGCTGTTTTGGACATAGTATAAATAAAGGAATTAAATCTGTTTGTTTAACAATTCAACAAATTTAGGGAATTCAAAATGAAATAAAAAAGAATTATAGCAAGGTTTTCGTTAATTATTTGATAAAAAATGCAATCAGACTGCATCCGTCTTTAAAATGCAAATAAATTATTAGTTATTATCCTTTTAAATTTTAGTTTAAGTATACAAACGAAGCAACAAAACAATTTAGATAGTAAATAGTTTAGATTTTAAATCTCCCGAATTCATGTTTTAGCAGGGAAAACAAATTTTGCAATAAAATTCACTTTACGCTGAATCCATTTTATATGATACAATCCGGCCGCACTCATTAAGTATAATCCAACTCGTGATGGAAACATGTATCGTGGTTCCATATAAATTAATCCGTGGAAAATTAATAGCGAAAGAATTATTCCCCAAAACAGCCAATAATTAATCAGGTTTTTTTCTTTGAATAAAAATAAAAATGCTCCGAGAATAAGTAAAACATTAATTGAATTAATAATCAAAATAACAAACCAATAAGCTATTGCGCCATGTATTGGTCCAAGATGAAAATCACTTGGTTTAACACTATTGATGAAGTAAGCATGCCCAAAAAAGCATTTTACAATAAACTGCCTTGTGAATAAAAATGGATGCTCGAATGCATCAGTAATCAAAAATTCACGATAAACATCATTATAAGTTCGGTGTTGTTTTTCCATTATTATACCTAACTCTTCGCCACTTTTTCCCCAATTTTGATAATCTTTACTATCTGGTCGGATATCATTTTCCCAAAAACGAAAATCGGTAGGTTCTTCTCTAAACTGAAACCTTCCTTGATGTGCAACATAATAAAACAATCCTTCTTGACTTTCATTTGACTTGGTTCCAGTGACCGCTTTAGCAATTTGCAAAACACCAAAACTCAACAATCCAACAGAGCAAAAAGTCAATGCTAAATTTTTTCCATATATTTTAAAAAACTCTTTTCTCCTAAAGAAAGCATATATTAAGATCAGTAGTCCTAAACCAAGTATAAGCATTGCATTTGGTCTGTTCAGAATAAGAAACCACAAACCTAAAACCAGTATAATCCAACCATTTATTTTATTGGGATTCAGGAATACAATTGACCATCCATAAAGCGCTAATGTTAAAGAAAAAAAAGCTGGAATTTCGGCTGAAATCCCGAAACAATAATAAAAATGTATCGGAAATAAAAAAAATAACACTACGGCTAAAAGTCCAACTTCTTTGGAAAAAAAATTAGAACCAATCCTAAAAACCAACAATAAACTTATCGTAGAGATAATAAATGTGGCTATAATTGCATTTACCCAAAGTTGATCATCTGTTGGATCTGATGGTGCTAAAAGATAGGCAGGTGTATAAAATAGTACTGGTCCAACGGCTTTAGTGAGTGTTACTTTTTCATAGCCTCCATCCCCTTTTATATACGCAGCCAACGCTTTTGATTGAGCATGAAAAGAAAAATCATCTCCAAATGCTTTGGCTTTAAATGGTAGATTGAGCACAATAGCCATCATTATTAGTGAAATCAGAACAATAAGTATGTCAATTCTTTTTGAAGAAAAAGTAGATGGATCCATTTAGTAGTACTAGAAATAGTGGCGAAAAATAATAAAAAATCCCGAGCTTTCACTCAGGATTTATATTCAATAAAAAAATTAAATTTTTATGACAAAGCCGCTTTCACTTGATCCGCTGCTTCTTGAAACTGAACTGCCGATAAAATTGGCATTCCCGAATTATCAATTAACTCTTTTGCAATCTCAGCATTTGTACCTTGAAGACGCACAATGATTGGCACTTTTATAGCATCACCCATATTTTTATAGGCATCAACAACACCTTGCGCCACTCGGTCACAACGAACAATTCCTCCAAAAATATTGATTAGGATTGCTTTTACGTTTGGATCTTTCAAAATAATTCTGAATGCAGTTTCAACACGTTTTGCATCAGCAGTTCCACCAACATCAAGGAAGTTTGCTGGTTCAAAACCTGCATACTTAATTAAATCCATTGTTGCCATTGCTAATCCAGCACCGTTAACCATACAACCAACAGTTCCGTCAAGGTCAACATAGTTTAAACCCACTTCTTTAGCTTCAACTTCAATTGGATTTTCCTCGCGAATGTCACGCATGTCAGCATATTTTGGCTGGCGGTATAAAGCGTTATCGTCAATATTTACTTTGGCATCCACTGCCATAATTTTGTTGTCAGATGTTTTCAAAACCGGATTAATTTCAAACATGGAAGCATCACAACCAATGTACGCGTTGTATAAAGAATCTACAAACTTCACCATTTCTTTGAAAGCATTTCCAGAAAGTCCTAAGTTGAAAGCAATTCTTCTCGCTTGGAATCCTTGTAATCCAACTGCTGGATCAATTTCTTCAGTAAAAATTAAATGCGGAGTATGCTCAGCAACTTCTTCAATATCCATTCCACCTTCAGTAGAATACATAATCATATTTCTTGCAGTTGCTCTATTTAAAAGGACCGACACATAAAATTCAGACGTTTCACTTTCTCCAGGATAATACACATCTTCAGCAACTAGAATCTTATGAACTCTTTTTCCTTCTGCCGATGTTTGTGGCGTCTTTAACATCATCCCAATAATTTGTTCTGATAGTTCTTCTACCTGCTGTAAATTTTTAGCCAATTTTACTCCACCACCTTTTCCTCTTCCACCAGCGTGAATTTGGGCTTTGATAACATACCATCCCGTTCCGGTTTCAGCAGTTAATTGTTTTGCAGCAGCAACAGCTTCTACAGGACTATTAGCAACAACACCACGCTGAACGCGAACGCCATAACTTGCTAAAATTTCTTTTCCTTGATATTCGTGTATGTTCATAAATAAAAGAGTTTGTTAATTAGATTCTGAAACAAATTCAGAACAAAGTGCCACAAAAGTAATTAATTTACCAACAAACCAAAAGGAAAAGTTTCGCAATTTAGTGTTTTATTGATTTCCGTTATTTGTATGCTGAATCGGAACGATTTATAAATGCTTTTTAGTACCATCCTTCAACTCGATCTCAATACAGCAACTTTACTTTTTTAACTTCAAAACATTCAAAACTGTCATCTTCTAGCAGAAGTTCGAGTTTTCCATCTCGTGTCACTCCTTGAATAATTCCCATAAAACGCTGCCCCTCGCTATCTTCAAATGCGGACGGATAGTTAATTCTAAAAATGTTTTGATGGTATTCCTCCCAAAGTGCGTCAGCATTATTTCTTAGTCTTTGAAGATGTACTTCTAATGAATTTCTTAATTGATTGGCAATTTCTTCCAAATCATAGATTTTTCCGGTAACCTTTTTCAACGAGGTAGCTTGTGGAAGAAGATCAAAATTAGTCTGATTCAAATTAAGTCCGATACCGACAACTGCAATAAAGCTTCCGGTAGACTTGAACGAATTCTCAATTAAAATCCCTGCCACTTTTTTGGAATCTGCCATAATGTCGTTGGGCCATTTTATAGAAACATTCGACACATTACTATTTTTTAAAACACGGATTACCGAGAGCGCTGTGGCAATATTCAAATCAAAGATATTTTTGGTGTTTATCGGAAAATCAGTAACCAATACACTCATGGTTAGATTTTTACCTTTTTCAGAAATCCATTTTGAACCCATTTGTCCTTTCCCTTTTGTTTGTTCATTAGCCATGACAACGGTATAATTTTCCAAGTCAGATTCTTTGGATAATTGCTTTAGGTAGTCGTTGGTAGAATCTATGGCATCGAGTTTGATTAATGGCATGGTAAGAAGGTAAATATTAACGAATTTTAAACTTTTGTTAAGCAAAAATAAACACAAAAAAGTAATACCTTTGCAAAACATACATAAATAATACATGGCGAAGAAAGAGGTTAACACGGATGTTCTCTTGGCGAACATCATAAAAGGCATTGAAGAAGTAAAAGGTAATGACATCGATATCCTCGACTTGAGAGCAATAGACACAGCAGTTTGCGACTATTTCATCATCTGTAATGGTAGTTCCAATACACAAGTTAACGCAATTGTTAATTCCATTCAAAAGACAGTTTCAAAAGAATTAAAAGATAAACCTTGGCACGTTGAAGGAACCGACAATGCCGAATGGGTTCTAATGGACTATGTCAACATTGTAGTTCATGTATTCCAAAAACAAATACGTGAATACTATAATATTGAAGGACTTTGGGGCGATGCCAAAATTACGACTATTGAAAATAAATACTAAAAAACATACTTAGATAATGTCCGAAAATAAAAAACCAAATGGTTTAAAATTCAGTCCGTGGTGGATATATGCTGCAATAATTTCAGGCCTTATAGCACTTAACTACTTTGGTGGCTCAAGTTTACAAGATGCAACTAAAATATCTTCTTCAAAATTTAATGATTACTTAAACAAAGGACAAATTGAGAAAGTAATTATCTACAATAAAACAGAAGGAGAAGCATACTTGACAGAAGCTGCTCTTAAAGACAAAGCGAATGCTAAGGTTGCGAAAGATATGATGGGCAATAAAAATAAAGGCCCACACTACTCTTTTGATATTGGAAATGACCAAAGTTTCCAAAACAAAATCGAAAAAGCAGCACAAGAAGGCAAAATAAAAGATTTTGATTTTAAAGCGAAAAGCAACTGGTCCGACATTTTAATTGGAATATTGCCTTTCATAATTATTATTGGCCTTTGGGTCTTAATTATGAGAAGAATGTCTGGTGGTGTTGGCGGAGGTGGCGGTGGCCAACTATTTAATATTGGAAAATCAAGAGCGAAACTTTTTGACGAAAAAGCAGAAGTCAAAACCACATTCAAAGATGTTGCTGGATTAGAAGGTGCAAAAGAGGAAATTCAGGAAATTGTAGAATTCCTTAAGACTCCTGAAAAATATACCGTTCTTGGCGGTAAAATTCCAAAAGGAGCATTATTAGTTGGGCCTCCGGGAACTGGAAAAACATTATTAGCCAAAGCCGTTGCTGGCGAAGCTAAAGTACCATTTTTCTCCTTATCTGGTTCAGATTTTGTTGAGATGTTTGTTGGTGTTGGAGCTTCTCGTGTAAGAGACTTATTCAAACAAGCCAAAGACAAAGCGCCTTCTATAATCTTTATCGATGAGATTGATGCAGTGGGAAGAGCAAGAGGAAAAAACAATATGTCAGGCGGAAATGACGAACGTGAAAACACCTTAAACCAATTATTGACAGAAATGGATGGTTTTGGTACAAATACTCACGTTATTGTAATTGCTGCAACCAATAGAGCTGATGTTTTAGACAAAGCCCTATTAAGAGCTGGACGATTTGACAGACAGATTTATGTGGACTTACCAGATATTCGTGAAAGAAAAGAAATCTTTGAAGTGCATTTAGCGCCACTTAAAAAAGTGGAAGGATTGGATACCGATTTCTTAGCAAAACAAACTCCAGGTTTTTCTGGTGCTGACATTGCCAACGTTTGTAATGAAGCTGCTTTAATTGCGGCCAGACACAACAAAACTGCAGTGGATAAGCAAGATTTCTTAGATGCTGTTGACCGAATTGTTGGTGGTTTAGAAAAGAAAAATAAAATCATCACCACTGAAGAAAAACGCGTCATTGCGGTTCACGAAGCGGGTCATGCAACTGTAAGTTGGATGCTTGAACACGCAGCGCCATTAGTAAAAGTGACGATCGTTCCAAGAGGCCAAAGTTTAGGAGCAGCCTGGTATTTACCTGAAGAACGACAAATTGTTCGAACAGATCAAATGCTTGATGAAATGTGTGCCACTATGGGTGGTAGAGCTGCTGAGAAAGTTATTTTTAATAAAATTTCTACAGGAGCATTAAGTGACTTGGAAAAAGTGACGAAACAAGCTCGTGCCATGATCACAGTTTATGGTTTGAATGATAAAATTGGTAATATCACTTATTATGATTCAACAGGTCAAAGTGAATACAATTTCTCAAAACCCTACTCAGAAGAAACGGCTTTAGTCATTGATAAAGAAATTTCAACATTGATTGAAACTGAATACCAAAGAGCGATAAAAATTCTGGAAGACAACAAAGACAAACTAGAACAATTGGCTAATATTCTGATTGAAAAAGAAGTTATTTTCAAAGATGATTTGGAAATGCTTTTCGGAAAAAGACCTTTCGAAATTGCGACTGAAGAAACGGATATTGTATAACTAATTACGTTTCTCGACATTTTTTTAAAATCTTAATTCAAAAGTAACTTTTGAATTAAGATTTTTTTATCTTTGGAGGATTTCAATTTTCAACCTAGATTATACCAACACAAGCATGAGTCTTTTCAGAAAATTTTTTGGCACTGGAAATGATGCCTCTGACGAAGAAAGTCAAAGCGAATTTAACAATATTCCTTCAAGCTTTTCGCTACTTCCAGTAGATGAAAAGTTTACCTATAATTTCAAAAAAAATGGCGGTAAGTTTTTATACTGCGAAAACTTAAATGAAGTAAAAGATCAATTTCTGAATATATTAGAAGAAAATGATTGGTTTGAAGGTGAAGCGTTATGCTACGAACCAAAACTTTTTAGCATGCTGGAAGAAAACAAGCTAACTTTTGACAAGCCAGCCAATCCCATGTTTTTATTTGCAAGTTGTGAAAATCTTATTGCTGATGAAGGTTCTGTACTTTTTTCTTCTAACCAAATTAAGCAAAACAAACCAAATGATTTGCCTAACAACATCATTATCTTAGCAACAACAAGCCAGATTTTAGAAGCAAAAAGTGATGGACTTCGCGTCATCAAAAAGAAATACGATAAAGATTATCCAACAAACATTACAACCATAAAATATTTCGAAAAAGCAAAAGACGAAGACTTTCTTCAATATGGAAGCACTGCAAAAAACTTGTATCTTTTGCTTCTAGAAGATTTATAAAATGAACGAATCAGTACAGAGATTAGTGTCCGGTGTAGTTTATGTTGCACTACTTTTAATTGCTACTTCCTATTCAGTTATTAGTTTTTATATCCTGTTTGGGATCTTTATGGTAATTGCGATTTATGAGTTTTGTGCATTGGTTCATATAAATAAAATACTTCCCATAGTAATTGGCGGTTTATCTTTTTATACAGCAATTCAATTCAACACCAATAAGACTAACGACATTTTAATTTTAATTGCGACCTTATTTGTTTCAACAAAATGCCTATTGTTGCTTTTTAATTCCAAAAGAGAAAAATTAGATTCGGTATCAAAATACGTCTATCTTATTGGATATGTAATTCTTCCGTTCATAATCATTTCTAAAATTCCCTTCGCATACAATATATACAAGCCAAAAATAATAATTAGCATTTTCATCCTTATTTGGACCAATGATACGTTTGCGTATATTGTTGGAAAGTCTATTGGAAAACACAAACTTTTAGAAAAAATATCACCTAAAAAAACTGTAGAAGGATTTATTGGTGGTATGGTATTTTCTGTGATTGCAGGAATTTTGATTTCTAAATTCTATTTTCAACCAAAACCACATTATCTTTATACTTCACTATTTATTTGGTCTATAAGTGCCGTAATAATTAGTATATTTAGCACTTTAGGCGATTTAATTGAATCTAAATTTAAAAGAATTGCAGGTGTAAAAGATAGCGGAACTATTATGCCTGGACACGGTGGTGTTTTAGATCGTTTAGATAGTATTATATTTGTGGCTCCATTTGTTTATTTTTTTTATCAAATTTTATATTATGTTTCATAAAGAAGGCGGAAAAATTATCTTAATAGCAACAACAGTTACCGTTGCCATAACATTATTAACACCAGAATTGATTAAACTTTTCTGGTTGCAAAAGACTATACAAATTGCTACTTTGCTTTTCCTGATATTAATTCTACAATTTTTCAGAAATCCAAACAGAAAAATAACGCCAAATGACAAAGTTATACTTGCTCCTGTTGATGGAAAAGTAGTTGTTATCGAAGAAGTTTTTGAGGGAGAATATTTTAAAGACAAACGTTTACAGGTTTCTATTTTCATGTCACCAATAAATGTGCACGTTACTCGTTATGCCGTTAGCGGACTAATAAAGTACAGCAAATACCATCCAGGGAAATATTTGGTTGCTTGGCATCCGAAAGCTAGTACTGAAAACGAAAGAACTACTGTAGTTATAGAAAGCAAAGAATTTGGAGAAATACTGTATCGTCAGATTGCTGGAGCATTAGCACGCCGAATTGTAAACTACGCCCAAGAAGGTATGCAGGTAAAGCAAGGAGATGATGCTGGGTTTATCAAATTTGGTTCCAGAGTGGACATATTTTTCCCATTGGGAACCAAAATAGAAGTAAAACTTCAGCAAAATGCTGTCGGAAATGAAACGGTTGTTGCCCTAAAACAATAATAAAATGTCTGAAAAAGAATTAGATATTCGATTTCAAGAGGCAGTAGAAATTGCTTCAACAATGTCACAATCAGAACTTCCTCAAGATGTTCAATTGCGATTATACGCCTATTATAAACAAGCAACTTTTGGTACCATTAATTACAATTACTCCGCCGATTTTGATTTAAGAAATGCTTTTAAAACGAATGCTTGGATGCAAATCAGTCACTTATCCATAGACGAAGCCAAAGAATTATATATAGAGGCCATCAACGCGATTGCAAAAGATAAAAAATAGAATATGAAAAAGATAGTGCCGCTAGTTTTATGTTTATCTTTTCTGTTCTCTTTACCCTCTTGTAAAAGAAAGAAACTTACCGAAGTGGTGGAAGTCCCGTTGCCCTCTGCCGAAGAAAAAATTACTATTGGTCAACCTGATGATGTAGTTGCTGACGAAGGACAATTTGAATTAACAAAATTACCTTACGCTTATAATGAACTTGAGCCAAGTATTGATATTCTTACAATGGAAGTACATTATTCCAAACATTATTTAACGTATACTAATAATTTAAATAAATTAGTCGCTGCAGATGCAACACTAACGGATCTTTCTATTGAAGATATCTTAAAAAAATCGGATGCAAACAATCCAGATCTGCGCAATAATGCTGGCGGATATTACAATCATGGTTTTTTCTGGGAAGGAATGAAACCGAAAGGCGGCGGTGAACCTAAAGACACATTAGCAACAATAATAGCAAGAGATTTTGGAAGTTTTGAAAACTTTAAATTGCAATTTTCTGACGCTGCCGAAAAGCAATTTGGTTCTGGATGGGCATGGCTCGTTGCTGACAAAACCGGAAAATTATCTGTTGCTGGAACGCCAAATCAAGACAACCCTTTGATGCCAAAACAAATCGTTTCAGGAACTCCTCTGTTAAACCTTGATGTTTGGGAGCACGCTTACTATTTGGATTACCAATACAAGCGTAAAAGATATATTGATAATTTCTTTAAAGTTATTAATTGGAAGAAGGTTACCGAGCGTTACGAAGAAGCACTAGCTAAGAAATATTAAAAAAAATCCCATCGGTTGATGGGATTTTTTAATACTAACTCATTACCAAATAACAACTCTGTCTTTCTCTGGCAAATACATTTTATTACCTTCTTTTACATTGAATGCTTTGTAAAATTCGGGGATATTCATCAATGGACCAATGATTCTAAACTGTGCAGGCGAATGTACATCAGACATAATTTGTCTTGCTATAGATTCATCTTTAGCTTGAACTTTCCACGCATAACCATAGGCTAAAAAGTATCTTTGATCTGGTGTTAAACCACTAATTTTTTCTTGCCTTTTATATTGTTTTGTTTTCTTAAAAGCTTCATACCCCATTACTATGCCACCTAAATCGGCAATATTCTCACCTTGGGTTGCATCACCGTTAACAAACTTACCTTTCAGCGGTTCAAACTTGTTGAATTGTGCCACAATCGCTCTTGTTTTTTGGTTGAATTTTACTTTGTCTTCCGCAGTCCACCAATCTTTCAAATTTCCTTTGTCATCATATTGGCTTCCTTGATCATCAAATCCGTGGGTAATTTCGTGACCAAATGTTGATCCTCCAATTATTCCGTATAAAATAGCATCATCTGGCATTCTACCTTCAAATCCTGGCACTAATATGTTACAAGCAGGCACACAAATCTCATTGTTACTTGGATTGTAATAGGCGTTATACGTTTGTGGAAACATTCCCCATTCCGTTCTATCAACAGGCTTCCCATATTTTTTAATCATATCCTCATACGCCCATTTATTTACCGCCATTACATTAGCACAAAAATCATTTCTAGTGATAGAAATACTGCTCAAATCTTTCCATTTATCTGGATAACCCACTTTCATTACAATTTTACTCAATTTAAAAAGTGCTTTTTTCTTAGTTTCTTCGCTCATCCAATCCAATTTCTTGATACGATCAGCGTAAACCTCTCGAATATTATTTCCGATTTCCAGTAGTTTTTCTTTTGACCCTTTTGGCAAATACTCTTTAATATAAACCTGTCCGATTAATTCTCCCAACGAACCGTCGGTTTGCTCCACTATTCGCTTCCATCTTGGCTTTTGTTCTTTTACGCCGTTCATTACGGTGGAATAGAAATAAAAGTTTTGCTTTTCGATAGCCGAATTTAAATAAGAAGCATAACTATTTACAACATCCCATTTTAAATACGTTTTCCAATCTTCAATAGAATAAGTCGCAACAACTTTATCCAATCCTGTATAGAATTCTGGCTGACCGACAATTAATGTATCCGCATTTTTAATTCCTAATTGCGGCAAAACAAGATCCCATGCAATGGATGGTGTGGACGCTTTAAACTGAGCTAAACTCATTTTGTTGTAATTCTTATTCGGGTCGCGAAGTGCCTCTAACTTTCTACTGTTTTTAGCTAATTCTGTTTCCAATTTCATTACAGTTGCAGCAGCAGCTTTTGCTTTAACAGCATCATCGCCTATCAATTCCATCATTGTCTGAATGTGTTTCACATATTCGGTTCTGATTTTTACCGTCTCGGCGTCTGTATTAAAATAATAATCTCTCTGACCTAAACCCAAACCGCCTTGTCCGAAGAATAACGCATTTTTAGAACTTATTTTATCATCTTGCCCAACATAAAAAGAAAATGCTGGACCAGCGCCAGTAGTATGAAGATAACCAATAGTGTTCAACAACTCGGGAACATTTTTAATCGCATCAATTTTTGAAAATGTAGCAACTAAGGGTTTCAAACCATTTTTTTCAATGGATACCGTATCCATTCCCGAAGCATAAAAATCGCCAATCTTCTGTTCGTTACTTCCATTTACAGCATTTATATTGGCTGCCGATTTTTCACAAATACTTTTTATTTGTGCATTGATGGTATCCCCAATAGTTCTAAAAATTCCATTACTACTTTCACTAGTCGGAATTGGATTTTTCTTAAACCATCCGCCATTAGCGTAATGAAAAAAATCATCTCCGGGAACTATGGTCGTATCTCTATTAGTTAGTAACGGATCTTCGTGGTGAATCTCTTTTTTGTTGCAGCTGATTACGAATAAAGCCGATAATACACTTGCTGCTAATTTGGTTTTTAATTGCATAAAATTATAATTTTGAAAGAATTGATTTTAAAAATCATTGTTGTCCGATAAAAAAGAAGCCAAAAGATGGCTTCTTTAAATGAATCGTAAATTTGTGTTGCGAAATACAAAAAACG
>NZ_JAQSDH010000009.1 GCF_029945805.1 Flavobacterium sp. | reverse complement strand
TTATAGAAGATGTTCAAGTAATTGATTATCCGCATTATTTCACACCAAATGGCGACGGAATTCACGATACATGGAATATTGTTGGATTAGGTGGACAACCTAACGCAAAAATTTATATATTTGACCGCTATGGTAAATTAATGAAACAAATCAGTTCGACAGGGCTAGGATGGGACGGAACATATAACGGACATACCTTACCTTCAGACGATTACTGGTTCACAGTTGATTTTACGGAACAAACCACAGCAAAACAGTTTAAAGCCCATTTCTCATTAAAAAGATAGTTATAATGAATTTTAGAAAGATTTATTTGTTAGCACTACTAATAGTAGCACAATTTTCGTATTCACAAGAAGGTTTACCAGTTTATTCCGATTACTTATCAGACAACTATTATTTGCTCCATCCCTCGATGGCCGGCGCAGCTAATTGTGCAAAACTTAGATTAACAGGAAGACAACAATGGTTTGGTCAAAAAGACGCCCCGGCATTACAAACTGTAAGTTTCAACGGAGCCTTAGGCGAAAGATCAGGCGGTGGAATTATTGTTTTTAACGATAAAAACGGTTATCACTCACAAACTGGGATGAAACTAACCTACGCGCACCACATCATGTTCTCTCGTGATAATGTTGATTTAAACCAACTTTCATTTGGTATGAGTGCTGGTTTTATTCAAAGTAATCTAGACGAAAGTACTTTTTATGACAATAACCCTAGCTTTGACCCAGTAGTTTTTGGTTCAATTCAAAGATCAACTTATTTTAATGTTGACATTGGAGCGTCTTATAATTTTCTTGATTTCTACGTTCATGCAACTGTAAAAAATGCATTGGCAAGTGACCGAAAATTATATACTGACAGCGAGCCTATAAATTTAAGAAGGTTTATTTTAAATAGCGGATATACTTTTGGAGATCCTGATGCCATTCTGTGGGAACCTTCTTTTATGTTCCAATTAGTTACATTGACTCAAGAAAAGACAGTTGATTTAAACCTGAAAGCATACAAAAATATGGAATTCGGAAGATTATGGGGAGGATTATCCTATAGAAGAAGTCTTGATGGCGCACAATTCGTACAAGGAAATGGTGTTGCTGACCAAAAATTACAATACATCACTCCTATCATCGGAGCTAATATTAAAAACTTCATGTTATCTTATACTTATTCTCACTTGGTTGGCGATGTAAAGTTTGATGCTGGTGGTTTTCACCAAATAACGCTCGGAATCAATTTATTCTGTAAACCAGAGAAATATCACTGTAATTGTCCTGCCATTAATTAATACTAACTGTCCCGATTTTATCGGGACACTTTTTTTTAACTATGATTATAAAAGCTGTCAACGGTAAAAGCCCGCAAATTCCTGAAGATTGTTATGTTGCAGAAAATGCAACTATTGTTGGAGATGTAGTTTTAGGCGCCTCTTGTAGTGTTTGGTTTAATGCTGTTATTCGAGGTGATGTGCATTATATCAAGATTGGAAACAAAGTTAATATTCAGGATGGCGCAATAATTCATTGTACGTATCAAAAACATCCGACAGAAATTGGAAATAATGTTTCCATAGGTCATAATGCAATTGTTCACGGATGTAAAATTCATGATAATGTATTAATTGGAATGGGTTCTATAGTAATGGATAATTGTGTGATTGAGAGCAATTCAATCGTTGCGGCAGGTGCAGTTGTTACTCAAAACACCGTAGTTGAATCTGGGACGATTTATGCTGGAATTCCAGCTAAGAAAGTAAAAGACATTGACCAATCTAATTTTTCTGGAGAAATTGAGCGTATTTCTAATAATTATGTGATGTATTCGAGCTGGTTCAAGGAAGATTAAAGAAAAACATTAGTTTGAATCTAGCCCTGATGGGAGCAAGCTACCTTGTAGCGCGGACAGCAGGAATAGGGTTTTAAGTATTCCTAGAGTTTGGCTCCTAAAAATCTTTAAAAATGACTTGGTATTTGTGCTCTAGAATTTCCGTTAAGACCTTTGGGTTGGAATTAGTATAAAAAACAGATTTTCCTTTATCCTTCTGAAAATTTAACCCAACTTTTTCGCTTAAAATATTTTTAGTTTGAAGCGCAACTGCTTGACCTGAGTCGATGATTTTAATGTTTTTTGGAAGTATCTTTTTTATCTGTGGAATAAGATAAGGATAATGACTGCAACCCAATACTAGATAGTCTATATTAGCATGGATCATTGGCTGCAAGTATTGCTGCAGAAGCGCATCCATTTCTTCAGAATTCATTTCGCCGTTTTCAATAAGACGGACCAAGCCGGTTCCAATTTGTTCAATGATTTTTGTTTCCTGAAACTTTTCAACAGTTTGATGAAACAACTCACTGTTGAGGGTTCCTTGTGTGGCAAGAATGCCTATTATATTTTTTTTTGAATTAACTGCCGCGGGTTTAATTGCAGGTTCGATTCCGATGAACGGAACATCATATTTTGCTCTTAATTCTCTTATTGCATTCGTTGTAGCCGTATTACATGCCACCACAATAATTTTGCAGTTTTGATTCAGAAGATATTCAGTATTCTTTATACTTAAGGCAATTATTTCTTCTTTTGACTTTTGTCCATAAGGTGCATTTTTGCTATCGGCAAGATAAATTGTATCCTCATGAGGAAGCACTTCGTGGATTTCCTTCCAAATGGAGGTTCCACCGATACCCGAATCAAAAAGCCCTATGGGATTATTATTTTCCATAGAAACAAAAGTAAAAAAAAACTGCTCAATTTCTTGAGCAGTTTTAGATAGTATTAAGAACTTTTTAGAAACTGAAACAAGTTCAGATTAAAATCCTAGATCTTTTTTAACGTCAGCTGTTAAATCTGGACCATCAGCCAAAAGTAAATCAGCAACATTTAAAACATATTGGTATCCTTTTGCTTTACCAATTTTAGCAATTGAAGCTTTGATTTTTTCCATTAAAGGCTTAACCATGTCTGCTTCTTTCTTTTGCAATTCTTTTTGAGCATTGTCTCTGTAATCCGTGATACGTTTTACTAAATCCTGCACTTCTGTTTGACGAGTTGCGTTTACAGCATCTCCAACAGTTGAAGCTTCTTTATCGTATTTATCGATTTTAGCTTGATATTCCTGAGCCATTGTTTTGTACTCAGTGTCGTAAGTTGCGCTCAATTTATCTAATTGTTTTTGAGCATCTAACATCGCTGGCATTTTAGAAATAATTTCATTTACATCTACATGTGCCGTTTTAGCTTGTGCATTGATCGTATAACTTGTCCCTAAACACAACACAGTAGCTAGTAATAATGATTTCAATCGTTTCATTTTAAAAAAGTATTAATTATTGTTATTATTTTTATTTGTCTTTTGGTTTATTCTTTGCGTCTTCTTTCGCTTTTTTTGCTGCATCTCTGTCAGCTAAAGCCTTTACTCTTTTTTCTTCTAAAGCTTGCTTTCTTTCTGCTAAAAGTCTGGCTCTTTCAGCAGCCTTATCAGCCTTAATATCATTTACAGGATTTGTTTCCGTTGTCGTTTTACCGTCTGCAGGTGGCGTTGCTCCATCTTCGTTTTTCTCAGTAGCAGTAACCGTGCCAGTTTTTTTCCCGCTCTTTGCATCAAGTAGTTCTTGTCGTTTCAAAGCCGCAGCTGCTTTCTTTTCTTCAGCAGCAATTTTTCTTTGCGCAACCAAATCTTCTCTAGCCTTCTTTTTGTCATCTAAAGCCTTCTTACGAGCTTCAAGTGCAGGATTATCACTAACCGCATCGTCTAATTCTTCTTTAGCTTCCTGAGCTTTTATTTGCTTATTCGTCATCTGCTGTCTTTTCTCAGCACGGGTAATAACTCGAATGACTTGTTCGCTGATATCGAATCTTTTTGCCGAAAAAAGCATTGTCAAATCAGAGGATTTATCAAATACAAAATCGTATTTCTTAGCTTCAGCAATATCTTGAACCGCTGTAAAAACTTGATCTTGAATAGGTTTAACTAAGACTGCTTTCTGAGTCATCAAATCGCCATTGGGTCCAAATTTCTTTTGTTGAAAATCCAGAAGCTCGTCTTCCTGAAATTTTATTTCTTCTTCTCGCTCGTCAATTAGTTCTTTAGTTAATAGTGCTCTTTCTGTTTTTAATGCATCTTTAAGTTTAGCAATATCCACTTTTTTTGCTTCAATATCTTGCTTCCATTTTTGGGCTTTTTGCTCCAATTGACTTTTCGCCTCACTATAATCGGGTACATTTTGTAAAATGTATTCCATATCAATATAACCAATTTTTACACCTCTGCCTTGTGCGTTTAGCTGAAAAACTGAGAATATAACTAGGACTGTTATTGCAAAATATTTTTTCATTCGATTATAATTTAATAAATAATGTACCAAATATAATTAAAATTGTTGACCAATTATAAAATGTGTCTCCCAACCATTAGGTTTTGTAAAACCTGGTACTGGATCAAAACCGTGTGCAAAGTCAATTCCTAACAAACCAAATGCTGGCATAAATACCCTCAATCCGAATCCTGCAGAACGTTGCAATACAAATGGATTGTATTCTTTAAAGGTATTATAAGATGCTCCTGCTTCAACGAAAGTCAACATATAAATGGATGCTGCTGCTTTCAATGTTAATGGATACCTAAGTTCTAATGAGAATTTATTATAAACTGTTGCTCCATCTTGCGATGATAATGATTGATTTGGATATCCTCTCAACTGCACAACTTCTCTACCGTCTAACGAGAAGTTAGCTAAACCATCGCCCCCAAGAAAGAATCTTTCAAAGGGAACCAGTCCTCGACCATTATTATATGCTCCTAAATACCCAAATTCTCCTAAAGCTTTTAGTACTAATGCTTTTGACTGTGTTCCTGCTAATCTAGTATACCAGTCGGCTTTGAACTTTAATTTATAATATTCTAACCAACTAAATTTTTCCTGATCCACTTTAGCTCTGTCGGCTGTTGCTAATGTATAATCACTTCCTACTGTTTGATAAATTCCTGAACCAGCTGCAGTTTCTTGCAAATAATCATCAATAGCCGGAATTGCGCCACCTGAAGTTGGTACTGTTGTTAAAGTTGAACCATCAACATATTTAAGTTTATAATTTTCTTGATTTTCCAAATCTCCATAATTCACGCCGTTAAACAATGAATATGGCAAAGTAAATTTGGCTGAAACACTAAATTCAGAACCTGATGTTGGATAAATTGGATTAACCCCTTTATTATTTCTACTCAAGCCAACTGTATAGGCTAAATTTCGAGAAGAACCGTCACCAAAAGTAAATAGACCTGTATTATAGTTATTCAAATCGTAATATTGAAAACTTACTGAGCTTGAAAACACAAAATAATCATCTGGCACAGTTAACCTTTTTGCAATTCCAACCGACAACGAAGTGATGTTAAAACTCTTAGTTCTATCTACATTGCTTGAATTTCCTGAGTATAAAAACTGCTTACTGTGTGATAATGAACTTGAAAACTGTATTGGCTTTTTTCCACCAAGCCACGGTTCTGAAAACGATAAACTGTAAGTTTGGAAAAATGAACTCGCCTGTAAACGCAAAGCAACTTTCTGTCCGTCACCCATTGGGAGCGGCTTATAAGCATCTTTTTTAAATAAATTTCTTGCTGAGAAATTATTGAACGACAGTCCCAATGTTCCGATGAATCCACCGCCACCGTAACCTCCTTGCAGTTCTATTTGGCTAGACCCTTTTTCAACTACATTATATTCAATATCAACTGTTCCTGCAGAAGGATCTACATTTTTGAATTTTGGATCAATAGCTTCAGGATCAAAGAAACCTAACTGACCAATCTCACGAATTGTTCTAACTAAATCTTCTTTACTGTATTTTTGTCCCGGTTGTGTTCTTAATTCTCTGTAGATCACTCTATCATTTGTTTTATCATTTCCAACAACGGTAATGTTATTGAAATAAGCAACTGGTCCTTCTGTTATTCTGATTTCAAAATCGATTGTATCGTTAGCTGTCTTTACCTCAACTGCATTAACATTTGAAAACAAGTAACCGCTATTTTGATATAAATTTGTAATATCTTCTCCATCAGGCTTTGACTTGTCTGCTATTCTTTTTTCTAAAAGAACTCCATTGTAAGTGTCCCCTTTTTTAATCCCTAGAACTCTTCCAAGAAGTTGATCCGAATAAACAGAGTTTCCAAGAAATTTTATATCTCCAAAGTGATATTTCTTTCCTTCTTCTACTTTAATATTTATTGCTAATTTTGATTTTTTTGCATTTAAAAAAACAGAATCACTAACAACACGGGCGTCTCTAAACCCTTTCTCTTTGTATTTGTCAACAATTGACGTTAAGTCCTCTTTATATTTATCCTTTATGAATTTTGATCCTTTTAAAACCCGAAACCTGTTAATCTGTTTCGTGTTTTTCATAGCACTTCTGAGTTTGGCATCTGAGAATTTTTCGTTGCCATCAAAAGTTATTTTAGAAATCTTGAGCTTATCTCCTTTATCGATGTTAACAAGCATTTTTACTTGATTTCCTTCGGTAGTATCAGGAATAGTTTTTATAAAAACTTTGGTATTAAAGTAGCCGTCTTTTTTATATTTATTTTCAATATAATTTTTTGTAGTTGTAATAAGGTTTTCGTTTACAATTTTACCTTTTGTCAATGCATTATCTTTGATAAGCGCTTCGGTTTTTGACTTTTTGACACCTTGGAATTTAACTTCATTCAGTTTTGGTAACTCCACAATATCTAAATCTAACCAAATACTATCATTTTCAATCTTGTTAACGTAAAAATCAATGTCGCTGAAAAGACCCAATTTCCCAAGTTTTTTAATCGCATTGCTTATTTCCTCTCCAGGAACGGTAATTTGTTGTCCTTTTTCCAGACCTGCAAATGTTACTACAGTTTGTTCGTTATAACTGATTTTTCCATTTACTTTTACATTGGATAGAATATATTTCTTCCCTTGGTCAAAAGGAATTCTATCTTGAGCTTGAAATTGAAAAAAACTTCCAAGTAATATAAGAAGTAGAAGTGTTTTTTGAGATTTAATCTGCACTGAAATTTTATTTAATTTGTTCACTGGTCTTTCCGAATCTACGTTCTCTTTTTTGATAACTAATAATGGCTGCATATAAATCTTCATCTTTGAAATCGGGCCACAATACATCAGTGAAATAAAACTCTGCATAGGCTATTTGCCACAACAAGAAATTACTGATTCTATGTTCGCCACTTGTTCTAATCACTAAATCTACGTCAGGTAAATTTCGCGTGTAAAGATGCTCATTTATAATTGATTCATCAATAGTGTCTATCGAAATTATATTATTTTTAACTTTGTCACTTATTATTTTAACAACATTTAACAACTCCTCTCTTGAACCATAGCTCAAAGCCAATGTGAGTGTCATTCTGGTATTGTTTTTAGTTTTTTCAATAACTGCTAAGAGTTCTCTTTTTGCCTTTGAAGGAAGTAAATCGATATTCCCAATACAGTTTAAACGGATATCGTTTTTTTCTAAAGTTTCCAATTCATTTTTCAACGAATTAACTAATAGTTTCATTAAAGTGTCAACTTCTAGTTTTGGTCTATTCCAGTTTTCAGTTGAAAAAGCATATAATGTTAAGTTTTCAATTCCTAATTTGGCACAAGTTTCTACCGTAACTCTAACTGATTTCGTGCCCTTTTCGTGTCCAAACGCTCTTAACAGTCCTTGCTTTTTAGCCCAACGCCCATTGCCGTCCATGATGATGGCCAAATGTTTTGGTAAGTTGTCTTTATTTATAGTAGTTAGCAGGCTCATTATTTAATCCGCACAATAACATGGCTTGTCTCCAAAAGTATACGTTACTGTAAACCCCGTGAAAACGTACCAATCTTTGCTGTTTATATTTCCAAATTTCAAGGTCTCTAAATTTTTATTTTTAGGCAAACTACCATCAAGATTATCTGTAAAAGTATATCGTGCTCCAACTTCAAACCCAAGGATAAAATTTTCTAGCACATTTCCTTTTAGTCCAACAGTCATCGGAATGGCAAATCCTGTCGCTGCAAAGTCCTTTTTATATTGCCCATTGACAAAAAATAATTCATCATATGAAAAAACGGAAATGCCCGAATACACATAAGGCGTTATCTTTCTTTTTAATACTTCATGCAGGTTAAAATCGAAAAAATTAAATTCCAACCCAGCCGAAAATTCTTTTATATGATTCTTAAAATTATAAGCTCTTTGTTCTCTTGCCGGAACCTCAGAATCTAAATCGTTTGCGGTTATATTAGACTGCGTATAAGAAAACCTATACGAATGTCGTGGACTTTTGTTCCATTTATATATAATCCCAAAAGCGTATTCGTTTGGATCCACATAATTGGTTTTACCAACATCTCCAATATAATTACTTCCGCCTAAGAACACACCAATTTCATGAATTTGTGCAGTCAAAATATTTTGGAAAATAAAACAAAAAAATAATACTAAAATCTTTTTCATTAAAATTGAAAATAGCGTGCAAATATAACAATTCTGAGTACTTATCTAACATGAATTCAGGATTTATGTCAAATAAAAGGAAGTGCTGAGAATTGTTAGTGATAGAACGGTTTATGTTCTAAAACGTAATATTTAGAATTGTAGTATAAATGCATAGTGATTTTTTTCTAATTTCTCTTGTCCTGTCCCCAAAGCAGTTTGTTACGAAGTGTTTTAAGAAAAGTTTCTTCTGGGATTTCAACCATGTTGATTTTGAAGGGTGTTTTCTTAATCCGCAACTCAGCATTATTATTAATAGAAGTTATTCTTGAATCTAATGAAACCAAATACTTTTCTTCTCTACCCGAAACTTTAAGTTTTATTTCCGTGTCATCAGCAATTACAAGAGGACGCGCATTTAAGTTGTGTGGTGCAATTGGCGTTATAACCAAGCCTTTTACGTCAGGCATCAATATTGGTCCACCGCAACTAAGCGAATATCCCGTAGAACCCGTGGGCGTAGAAACAATCAAACCATCCGCCCAGTATGAATTTAAATATTCTCCATTCAGATAGGTTTCAATCGTTATCATTGAAGTAGTATCTTTTCTGTTAATCGAGATTTCGTTCATTGCAAAGTTGATTTCAAAATCGGAATAGGTTGGATTGATTTCCATACTTAGTAACGTTCTTTCAGAAATTGTATATTTTTTCTCCAATACGATCTGAAGAAAGGATTCAATATTTTCTTTTTGAACTTTGGCCAAAAAACCAAGTCTTCCAGCATTTACTCCAAGAATTGGGATACCAGAATCACGAACAAAAGTAGCCGCTCTTAGTATTGTCCCATCTCCACCAATACTAATTAAAATATCATAACTATTGTCTAAATCGGTATGCAACGCGAAAGTTTTGTACGGTTTGGAAATAATTTCTTCTTCATATAATATTTTTAGAAAATTTTCTTCAATTACTAATTCGACGTTATTTCTGTTGAAAAAAACAAAAATATCTTTAATAATTGGTCGTGTATCGTTTTGGTAATACTGTCCGAAGATGGCAATTTTCATGGTGATTAGATTTCAGATTTCAGACTTCAGAACTATATACTTTATTCGTGAATGTTTTGCTTTCAACGCTGAGCTTTCTATTTTTTAAATATTTAAATATTTATCCAAATATTCCGAACGTTCTTTCAACGTATTCAAATAATCGTCTTCTTGATGTTCTGAAATTATTTCATAATTATATCGACGAAAAGACTGTATAATCTCATTTGTTCCTCCAGCAGTAGTCTTAATGGTAACTTGTACTTTTTCCGAATCGGCTTCCGAAACAAAGATGCCAAGAAGTTTTCCGTTATTACTTTCGACAATTTGGGAAATTTGACTCATTGAATAATCGGCCGTTGGTTTTTCTACTATAATTACAGCGCCGGTTTCTTTAAGAAATGGCGTTTCAGTCAAAAATTTTATAACATCTGTAATTTCGTAATACCCTACATACTTATTCTGATCATCCAAAATTGGAATAATATTCGAGTTATTTCGGGCAAAAACCTCTAAAACATCAAGCCAAATCATTGTTGATCTAACAAAAAAACCTTCCAGCATATACCTATAGTCAGCTAGTGCCTTCGAAACCTCAAAAGTTTCAGCATCAACAGCAGAAATGCAACCTATGTATGCGTCATTTTCTATAATTGGAAAATGGGTATAGGAAACATCCGCAAAGAAATCATGAACTTCTGCCACAGTTTCCGTAATTGGAAAAGGTTTAAAATCGTTATTGATATATTCTGAAAGTTGCCTCATGTATTATTTTCTTTTTGCGACTGCAAAATAATCAAAATTTGCGATATGATGACTTAGTTTTACTTTGTATTTTTGTAATCACATTATTAAAATGTGCAATTCATTAAACTTTTCTATGACAAAATTAAGTGTAAACATCAATAAAATAGCGACTTTACGAAATGCTCGTGGCGGAAATGTTCCAGATTTACTCCAGGTAGCCAAAGACATTCAACGCTTTGGAGCACAAGGAATTACGATACATCCACGTCCCGATGAAAGACACATCCGCTATCAAGATGCACGCGATTTGAAGCCTATTGTCTATACCGAATTCAATATTGAAGGTAATCCGCAGCACAATTTTATCGATTTAGTGTTGGAATGTAAACCCGAACAGGTAACCTTGGTTCCCGATGCTATTGGAGCAATTACCTCGTCTGCGGGTTGGGACACGGTTAAAAATCAATCCTATTTGACAGAAGTTATTGCCGAATTCAAGCGAAACGGAATCAGAACATCCATTTTTGTAGATCCAATTGCGGAAATGATAGAAGGTGCAAAAAAAACAGGAACCGACCGAATCGAATTATACACCGAAGTCTACGCGCATCAATACGGCTTAGGAAATCAAAAAGCCATTGAACCTTATACAGCTTCAGCTCTTTTATGCAATGAATTGGGACTAGGAATAAATGCCGGACATGATTTGAGTTTGGACAATATCAAATTCTTCAAAGAAAACATTCCGGGATTATTAGAAGTATCCATCGGTCACGCCTTGATTTCAGAAGCGCTGTATCTTGGCTTAGACAATGTTATTAATATGTATTTAAACAAATTAAAATAAATTGAAATTGATGATTAACGAATGTCGATCTGTGAATTTAAGATTGATTCTGCTATCAAAAATTAAAAATCTAAAATCTAAAATTGTATGCTAAATTCCCGTATTGAAGGCCAAGGCAAGCCACTTTTAATCCTTCACGGATTTCTCGGCATGTCCGACAATTGGAAGTCTTTTGGTCCGCTTTATGCCGCCGAAGGTTTTCAGGTTCACCTAATCGATTTGAGAAATCACGGCAAAAGTTTTCATTCAGACGAATTCAATTATATGGTACTTTCGAATGATGTTTTGGAATATTGCCAACAGAAAAATTTAGCTAAGGTGTCTCTAATCGGTCATTCGATGGGCGGAAAAGTAGCGATGTTGTTTGCGACAACTCATCCCGAACTTGTAGATAAATTAATAGTTGCTGATATTGGCCCAAAATATTATGCGCCACATCACGACGACATTTTAGCTGGATTAAACGCCATAGATTTTACTACAAAACCTGACAGAACCCAAGTTGAAGAAATTTTATATCCGTTTATTCCCGATTTCGGAACACGACAATTTTTGATGAAAAATTTATATTGGGTTGAACCCGGACAGTTGGCTTTCCGATTTAATCTCGCTGTTTTCAATGCTAAAATTGAAAGTATTGGCGAAGCTTTACCAGAAGCTAATCATTTTGATAAACCTACATTATTTATTCGAGGCGGAAATTCCAGATACATTTTAGATACAGATCTTCCTGAAATTAAAAAACAGTTTCCAAATTTTAAACTAGCCACTATTAACAATGTTGGTCATTGGCTTCATGCTGAAAATCCAAAGTTATTTTTTGAGGAAACCGCAAAATTTTTAAAATAAAAAAAACCCTTTTCAAATTGAAAAGGGTTTTTTTAAAACTAAATTTTAAAAGTTAGTTTTTGATGAATTTCTTAACTGCAGTACCAGAATCAGTACTGATGTTCATAAAATAAACTCCCGAAGTTAAGTCATTCACATTTAATTGCACTTCAGAAAGGTTATTAACTTTCATAGTTTTAACAGTTCTTCCGTTTATGTCATTAATATCAACATTTGTTAAAATGATATTGTCATTGTTTGAAATGTTTACAACGTTGTTAGCAGGATTAGGATAAGTGCTGAATTTTCTAGCGAAAGCTTCATTTACACCTAAACCAGTTGTAGTAACTTTAAAATCATCAAGCATAAATCCAAATTGATCTGCAGATGTACAATGGATACCTACATATATTGGTTGGCCATCAAATGCAGTTAAATCATAAATGTACTCTGTGTAAGTTCCAAAAGCTGTTGTTTCAGATGCGCCTATTGAAGTAAAACTGGCAACTGCGGTAGTTGTTGTTGAAACAAAAACTTCAAATACTTCATCAGGAAAATCACCATCACATGATTTTGCCCAAAAAGAAAGTTCATTACCAGACGAACCTAAAGTAATTTGAGGAGAAATTAACCAGTCGTCGTTAGTTGGAAAAGCTCCATTAGGAACAGCCGCAATACAAGCCATTGCTTTTTGACCAGAACGTGCAGTCCAATCACTTGTAGCACTAACAGGTAAACCTGTTCCGCCAGTCCTAGTAACAGTTGTAGAGTTAAAAACAATAAAAGCCATAGGCGTTCCTGAATTTAAAAAAGTAGTTCCTCCACCAAAACCGTAAGTAGGTCTTAAATCAATATCTGTCAAAGTCCAAGAACCAACTCCTGCCTTAGCAAAATCAGTGTAAGAATCGAAATTGTCCTGAAAAATCGTAGTTTGAGCACTAGCGCTTAAACCGGAAATAAATAAAATAGAAAGTAATAATTTTTTCATAATTTTTGTTTTTTAAAGTTAAATTTAAACAAATTTAGTTTTTTAAATTTAAAAAAAAAATATATAGCCTATTTTTGCATGCCTATTTCAAACATTTAACACATGAAACTTATACTTAGAATATTCATTACTGCACTTTTAGTAATGCTAATTGCCAACTTTATGAAAGGCGTTACTATTTCAAACGGCATAGAAACTTCTTTAAAAGTCGCTATTGTATTGGCACTTTTAAATTTTTTCGTAAAACCTATTTTGGTACTACTCACCTTGCCAATAACCTTTTTTACATTAGGTTTATTTTTATTAGTCATCAACACGATTATTATTATGTTATGTGATCACTTTTTAGTTGAGTTTAGAATTGACAGTTTCTGGACGGCAATGCTATTTAGTATTATCTTATCGCTTTTCCAATCATTGCTTTTCCAACTTACAGGCGAGACTAAATAAGAACGTACAAATCATTAAAACAAAAACTTGGTTGGGTTGCAGAAATGTTATAATTTTGCAACCCAATTTTATTATGTAAATTATTATCAAAATGGATATTAAAAGAGTCGCAATTAGTGCTGTAAACGAGGTGATTGTAATAACAGTTCCTCAAATGGATTACAAAGGACAAGTAGCAAAAAGAATAAACGAAAAAATGCCTTTAGCCACTGTAAAAGGTTTTCGTAAAGGCGCGGTGCCAAAAGCATTAGTTGAAAAACAATATGGTGCAGCAATAAAAGTAGAAGAAGTAAACAAAGTGGTTGACTTAGCATTGCAACGTTTTTTACAAACCGAAAGATTAAATCTCTTGGGTTCACCACTTCCAAAAGTGAACGAAAATTTTTCTTGGGATGATGAAGAATTAGTATTTGAATTCGAAATTGGTCTTGCACCGGAATTTGAAATCAATCTAGAAGCTAAAAATGACATCGTAAAATACCAAATCGTGGCTGACGACGCAATGTTGGACACTCAAATTGGAAGAATCCAAAAACAATACGGTAAAATAATTTCACAAACTGTTGTTGCTGAAGGAAATGACGTTTCTGGAATGTTCGCTAACGAGGAAGCCGGAATCAACAACCGCGCAACTATCGATCTAGCTGATTTTGCAGATGCCAAAGTGGCGAAATCTTTTATTGGCAAAAAAGTAGGCGATGTAATTACCTTAAAAACTAAAGGTTTATTCCATGACGACCATAAATTAATGGATTATTTGGCCGTTGACCATGATAATGTTCACGGTTTAGATGTTGACGTTACGTTTACAATCGATGAAGTTGTAGCACACGAACCAGCAGAATTAAATCAGGAGTTATTTAATAAATTGTTTGGCGACGGAAGCGTAAGTTCATTAGAAGAGTTGAAAGCAAAAATTAAAGCCGATGCCGAAAAACATTTTGCCCAACAAGCCGAACAAAAGTTAATGGCCGACGTGCAAGATTTTTTAATCGAAAACACGAAATTCGAATTGCCAGACGAATTTCTTATCAAATGGATCCAATCTTCAGGCGAGAAAAAACTTTCTCCAGAAGAAGCTGCTACCGAATACAGCCGCTCTGAAAAAGGATTGCGTTTCCAATTAATTGAAGGAAAAGCATTAGCACAAAGCAATATCCAAATTACTTTTGATGATTTAAAATCGTTCACAACTCAAAATATTCGCCAACAAATGGCACAATTTGGCAACATGAACCCAACAGCTGAAGAAGTAGAAGGAATTGTAGCCCGAGTTTTGTCAAACCAAGAAGAAGTGAAAAGATTATCAGAACAAGTGGTTGCCGATAAAATGTTGCAATTATTCAAAGAAAAAGCAAACCCTAAAACAAAAGAAGTTACCTATGACCAATTTGTTGCAGCAATGTATAATGAATAAATAATAAAACTATTTTTTAGTATATTTGAGCGTCAGAGTAATTTGGCGCTTTTTTATTGGAAGCTTAATCCAGCTATCCGTTGCAATCTTTTTATTGTTTGTCACCCAGAGCGTAGTCGAAGGGGTTTATCTAAACAATAAAAAGGATTTCCACTACTATCTGGGCTAGGAATCTCGAAAGTAAGACACAATGTCACTTATTAAATAAGGCACGACCTTTGACTAAATAAAACGAAAATTTACAACCCATAACTAAAATTTAAAATGGACTACGGAAAAGAATTTAAAAAATTTGCAACCAAAAAACACGGCGTAAACAGTTTATATTACGATAAAATCGTAGGTAGCATGACACCTTATATTATTGAAGAACGTCAAATGAATGTTTCCCAACTTGATGTGTTCTCACGATTAATGATGGACAGAATTATCTTCATGGGAACCGGAGTTGACGATTATATGGCCAACATCATTCAAGCACAGTTATTATTTCTAGAAAGTGTAGATTCTTCAAAAGATATCCAAATTTACATCAATTCTCCAGGCGGAAGCGTTTACGCAGGATTGGGAATTTACGACACCATGCAATACATCAAACCAGACGTAGCCACAATTTGTACCGGAATGGCAGCTTCAATGGGCGCTGTTTTATTATGCGCTGGTGCTGCTGGAAAACGTTCGGCATTACCCCATTCAAGAGTGATGATTCACCAACCATCAGGAGGCGCTTCTGGAGTTGCAACTGATATGGAAATCAACTTGAGAGAAATGTTAAAACTGAAAGACGAGTTGTACCAAATTATCGCACACCATTCAGGACAAACATTTGATAAAGTGCACAAAGATTCAGAACGCGATTACTGGATGATTGCTGACGAAGCCAAAGAATACGGAATGATTGATGAAGTTTTAAGAAGATAAATAATTCAAAGTTTCAAGTTTTAAGTTTCAGGTTATCCAACTTGAAACTTAAAACTTGAAACCTGAAACAAAAAAAAATGGCAAAACAAGTTTTAGAATGTTCCTTTTGTGGACGAAAAAAACCAGAAACTAACCTATTGATTGCTGGTGTAAATGCGCATGTTTGCGACAGATGTATCGAGCAAGCACACGGAATCGTACTGGAAGAATTGAAATCTTCAAGCGGAACTGCAAGTTTAAAATCAAATAGTGATTTGATTTTAAAAAAACCAAAAGAAATCCGCGCGTTCCTTGATCAGTATGTTATTGGTCAGGATCAAACCAAAAAAGTAATGTCTGTTGCAGTCTACAATCATTACAAAAGATTAATGCAACTGCAACACGAAGAAGATATTGAGATTGAAAAATCAAACATAATCATGGTTGGACAAACCGGAACGGGAAAAACATTGGTGGCTAAAACCATCGCAAAAATGTTAGAAGTACCTTTAGCAATTGTTGACGCGACAGTTTTAACTGAAGCGGGTTATGTGGGTGAAGATGTAGAAA
This sequence comes from Flavobacterium sp., assembly GCF_029945805.1. Classification (GTDB taxonomy): domain Bacteria; phylum Bacteroidota; class Bacteroidia; order Flavobacteriales; family Flavobacteriaceae; genus Flavobacterium. The sequence goes on along the minus strand of NZ_JAQSDH010000009.1, from coordinate 60,617 downwards.
GTATTTTAACGCGATTATTACAAGCTGCCGATTATGATTTGGCAAAAGCGGAAAGAGGAATCGTTTTCATTGACGAAATTGATAAAATTGCTCGAAAAAGTGATAATCCATCTATAACTCGTGATGTTTCTGGTGAAGGAGTGCAACAAGCGCTTCTAAAATTATTAGAAGGAACCGTTGTAAATGTTCCACCAAAAGGCGGAAGAAAACATCCAGACCAGAAATTCATTGAAGTCAATACCAAAGACATTTTATTTATCGCTGGTGGCGCTTTTGATGGTATTGAAAGAATAATATCTAAAAGATTAAACCGTCAAGCGATTGGGTATTCCACTTCGCAAAATGCGGAAGGAATTGACAAAAACAATTTATTACAATATATAATTCCAAAAGACATTAAAGATTTTGGATTAATTCCGGAAATTATTGGTCGCCTTCCTGTTTTAACACATATGGATCCTTTGGATGCGGAAACGCTTCGCGCCATTTTGACCGTACCAAAAAATGCCTTAATCAAACAATACCAAAAGCTGTTCGGAATGGATGATGTGAAATTCACAATTTCTAATGAAGCATTGGATTATATTGTAGAAAAAGCGTTGGAATACAAATTAGGCGCCCGAGGTTTACGTTCGCTATGCGAGGCAATCTTAACCGATGCGATGTATGATTTACCAAGTTCCGACGAAAAAGAATTGCATGTCGATTTAGAATATACACAAGACGCATTGAGTAAAAATTTGCTGAAACGATTAGAATTAGCATCATAAAAAAATTCCCTCAGTTGAGGGAATTTTTTTTACTTTTATTTTACCAAACTACCACCGCTTTCTACTTTTTCAGTATTTATGGTTGTATTTTCTTTATCAATTTTTAGGTTTCCAAAATTATAGGTTAACGAAATTCTAAAGGTTCTTGAATCGTCCTTTTTGTAAAATTTTGTTTGTAGGTTAGTTGACGAAATCAACGCATTGATTTCGTTTTGATTGAAAACATCAAAAGCATGTACGCCAACTTTTAGCTTTTTGTTCCAAAAATCCTTGTTAAACGAAATATCAAACTGCTGAATGTCTTTTTTAATTTTGTAGATTTCCCAAACGCCGCCCGCTGGAAGAATAAAGTAATTCATATAACTTTTTATATCCCAAGGCAGCATAATTTGTGCTTGCGCTGCATAATTCCATATTGGTTTAGATTCAAATGAAAAATTATAGCCGTCAGTTACATTTTTGATATAAGTCACATTAAAGAATATATAATTCATTTTATCAATATTGGTCATTCTCTTCTGAAATGCTTCCTTTCCTTTGAAAAAATAATCTAAAGGAATTGGGAAATTAGCATAAGCGGTAAATGTTTTAAAACGATCAAACTGTTGAAAGGTTTGCGTGCTAACCGTTTCTCCAGGCTCTGCGTTGAAAATAAATAAATTATGATCTTGCGCTACGGTGTAATTTGCACCAATTTGAACATATTGAAATGCGCTCATTTTCAATTCAAAATTGTCGTAAAATGATGGATTTAGCAATAAATTTCCAGTTGACGTATTGTATTGATCAAAGTTTCCACCGTTCGGATCAAGGACACTATAACTAGGTTGTGAAATTTTTCTAGAATATGAAGTGCTGATATTTATGTTATCTGTAAACTCATAAAGCGCACTAAAATTGGGAAATAAATTTCTGTTTTTAAAATCGATATTTGTTCTTGTAGCATCCACCATTCCGATTCTATTCACATTAAAATCTTCGTATCGCAAACCAGCCGTAAGATTCAACTTTTTGAATTTCTTACGAACTTCAGTATAAAAAGCCAAATTGGTTTCTTTATAATCAAAGTCGATTACATCCGTCGTTGCCGAATTCAGATTGTAAAATCCTGTATTCTCCACTTTAATCGTATTGAATTTTCCACCCGTATTCAATGAAAGACCTATCTTTTCAAACGGAATAGCAAAATCATATTTCAAATAATAGTTCAGTAAGGCAAAGTTATTTCTAAAGTTATTGAAACTCGACACATTATTCTCCACCGCATTGGTTAACGTATTCGGATCCTGATTGAAGGTATTTGTAAACGCAGTTACATCCAATGTTCTTCCGATAGTATCTAACTTAGTTTTAAACTGCAAACTAATTTCGTGATTACTCGATTTGGTTTTATTAATTCCATCGTTCAAATAATCTGGAATTTCGGAACCTGTAGTTTTTCCATCAAAAACATTTCTGTCGTTAGAGAACGTTGCGTTGTAATTAAATAAAAGATTTGATTTTGAAGTTAATTTGTAATTTGTTCCCAATCTGGCGTATAGATTCCGGTTGGTTGCTACGGTCAACCTATCCTGATTGATGAATTTATCAGGATCAAAAGATGTGAAAGTTTGCCCATTGGTCGAGCGTTGTTCACTATCGATATAATTGTAACCAATCATCGTTTGCCAACTTAGATTCTTTTCTTTTCCATTTAATAAAATTTGCGGACTCGGCTTCTGGTATTTATTGAAATTGTAATTGATATTAAAACTCGCATTGACCCCTTTTAATCTTTTTGAACTCGTAACTAAATTAATGACCGAACCGCTGGCATTAGCATCATAAGCAGCTCCAGGATTGTATACTAATTCTACTTTTTCAATGGCATTTGCTGGAAGTGAAGAAAGGTAATTTTGCAAATCAGTACCCGTTAACGTGCTTGGTGCTCCATCTATATAAATCGTAACGCCTTTACCGTTTAAAGATAATCCGCCGGTTGGAGATGCGATAACTCCGGGTAATTTCTTAACGGCATCATACGCATTTCCAGTACTTAACATCGCGTTGTCCTTAACGGCAATAGTAGTTTTATCGGATTCAATTTTCATAAATTTCCTTTGCTGGGAAATAGTAACTTCTTGAAGTTCGTTGGTTTTCGGTTTCTTAATCGTATCCTGAACGGTTGCGTTAGGAGTTTCTTGAGCAAAAATAGATGTTGCCGCTAAGAATAGTGTAGTAAATAATACTGATTTCATTTTGATTGTGATTGATGATTGTCAAATAAGACTTACATCATAAAAATTTGTTACACCCTAAATGATTTTATTTTACTCTTTTGTAATTCACAATAAAAACGCCACTTATGATTAACGTTGCTGCCAAAATAATTCTATCTGTTAGTACTTCGTCCAAAACCAGCCATCCCAAAAATAAAGCCACGATAACGTTGACATAAGATAAAACAGTGACTTTTGTTGACGGTAATTGAGAAAGCAAATAACTAAAGGCAACATAACCTACTACAGACCCAAATAGTGCCAGATATATCATTGCAACAATACTTCGATTGCTCCAGTTTTCTGTACTGAGATTTGGTGTTAAATAGAATTGAATAAGACATAAAACGACACCAGCGATTAGCATTTGAACACATACGTTCATGAGCATAGTTAGCGAATTAGCGCTGCCTTTCTTGGTAATAATGGTTCCAACTGCCCAAGCTATTATGGCCAGCAAAATAGCAAATATCCCCTGTCGATATTCTGGAATTAATAAATCAGCTATACTGTTTTGATAAATTAAAAAGATGCCAAACATTCCTAACACGATCCCAATAATTGTTTTGACCGATAGTTTTTCGTACCCCAAAATTAAATTCAGCATCAAAACGAAGAAAGGATTTAAGGTAGAAATTAATGAGGCTAATCCGCTTGTAATGTATTTTTCAGCATACGTTGTCAAACCATTAGCAAGCACAATCATTAGAATTGACAATAAAAAAGCTCGTGAAAATTGCCTTGGGTTAATTGTTTCTAATTGCTTCTGGTAGACTAAATAACAAAAAATAAGCAATCCCGAAATTAAGTTTCTTATTCCAGCAAGTATAAATGGTGGAATGGTTTCAACACCAATGCGGATGCCTAAAAATGTGGTTCCCCAAAAGAAGGCTACGCAAAAGAATGCGAGATATAGTTTTGTTTTCAAGCAATTGGTTTATTGTGATTTATGTGCTGAACTGGCGTGTTATCTACGCATCGTCCTCCGCCTTTACCCCCACAAACTCTCCCCGGATGGGACGCGCACGAAGATAATAAACCCACTACTAGAACTGCATAAAATATCTTTTTCATTTGGTTTGTTTTTTAAATTATAAATGCACGTTTGTAATTAAGTTGCGTTTTGATTTTTTTGACTTTTTTCATTGTAAGCTATGTAACCTTGTCGGTTTGCATCTGTTTCAATTGTTCCAGATAATCTCTTTCGTTAGAAAGTCTTGGAATCTTGTGTTGACCGCCAAGTTTGTCATTTTCTTTGAGCCAGTCATAGAATAAATTTTCACGTGCCACATTCACAACCAAACAATTTAGCGTCATATTATTGTACCTTTTGGCCTCGTAATCGGAGTTTACGGATTGCAAATTTTCATCTAATGTCTTTTGAAACAAAGCCATATCTAATGGATGTTTTTTAAATTCTATCATCCATTCGTGTGCGCCTTTTTCTTTTTCTTTCATAAAAATGGGAGCCACAGTATAATCTTTTGTTTCGCAATTTAGGGCGACACACGTTTTGGCTATAGCCGAATCGGTATTTTCAACCATCAGCTCTTCTCCAAAAACATTGATGTAATGTTTGGTTCTTCCGGAAACCCGAATGCGATACGGAGACAACGAAGTAAACCGAACTGTATCCCCAATTAAGTAACGCCAAAGTCCGGCATTTGTAGTAATTACAATAGCGTAATTTTTGAACAGTTCCACATCCGCCAAGCGAACTATCTTTTGATTTTCAGATCCAAAAGTATCCATCGCGATAAATTCGTAAAAGATTCCGTAATCTAACATCAACAACAAATCATTGGAATAATTTAAATCCTGAATGGCAAAAAACCCTTCTGAAGCATTGTAGATTTCGTAATACTTAAAATTTTTCTGCGGTAGTATTTTTTGATATTGTTCTCTATAAGGTTCGAAACTTACGCCACCATGAAAATAAACTTCAAGATTGGGCCAAATTTCATTCAGATTGTCTTTCCCCGTTTCACTCATTATACGATTAAGTAAAACCAACATCCAGGATGGAACTCCGGCAAAACTCGTTACATTTTCATTTTTGGTTTCGTTGATAATCGCCGTAAGTTTAGTTTCCCATTCGTGCATTAACGACACTTTACTACTGGGCGTACTGCTGAACTCTGCCCAAATTGGCATGTTCTCAATCAGAATAGCCGATAAGTCGCCGAAATAGGTATTGTTATTTTCATAAATTTGCGAACTTCCACCAAGACGAAGACTTTTCCCCAGAAACATTTCCGAATTTTCATTGTTATTCAGATACAAACACAACAAATCTTTACTGCCTTTATAATGACAATCTTCAAGTGCTTCCGCACTTACGGGAATAAATTTGCTCTTGGCGTTCGTGGTTCCGCTTGATTTTGCAAACCATTTAATTGGCGTACTCCAAAAAACATTTTGAGCGCCTTTTCGAGTAAGTTCAATCATGGGCTCCAACTCTTCATAAGTAGAAACTGGAACTCGTTCTGCAAAAGTCCTGTAATTTTTTATGCTTCTGAAATCATACTTTTGACCGATAACCGTTTCTTCAGAAGAACGAATTAGGTTCATCATCAGTTCATTCTGGACTTCATTAGGATATTTTAAAAACAGCTCAATCTGATGAATACGCTGTTTCAAAACCCAAGAAGCGATAGAATTTATTAATGGTATTGGCATTTTTGAATTAGGAGTTATGAATTACGAACTAGGAGTTATAACTTTACCAAATATAGCAAATAATCTTAAAGTTAAACTATGACTTACGAAGGTGTATTAACCAAAATGCAAACCGAATTCTCGAATCCGATTCAATATTATCTGGTTTTTGAGTCTAGTTTTTTGAGTTTAAATCAGTTGCTAGGAAAATCAGTAGAAATCATTTTTTTAGGATACCAATGTTTGAATTGCGGTAAAAAGAAAAAAATTTTCCGTCAAGGATTTTGTTACGACTGTTTTATGAGTTCCGCTTCCGCTGGCGATTGGATTATGAGACCCGAGTTAAGCACCGCACATTTAGATATTGAAGACCGCGATTTAGTTTATGAAAAAAAAGTACAATTGCAACCACACATCGTTTATTTAGCATTATCTAGCGAAGTGAAAGTTGGTGTTACACGCGGAACTCAAGTGCCAACACGATGGATTGATCAAGGCGCAATTGAAGCGATTCCAATTATTGAAGTTCCGAATCGTTATTTGGCCGGAATAACAGAAGTTGCCTTGAAAAATCATTACGCAGATAAAACCAATTGGCAAAAAATGTTAAAAAATGATGTGCCAACGGTTGATTTACTAAAAGAAAAAGCGTCTCTTCAACACCTAATTCCAAAAGAAGCTCAAGACTATTTTTATGCTGAAAAGGAAGATTTATGGAAAATCCAATATCCTGTTTTGAATTATCCAACAAAAGTCAGCAGCTTAAATTTAGATAAATCGCCGAATTTTTCCGGAAAATTAATGGGAATCAAAGGACAATATTTACTATTTGAAGATGGCACAGTTTTCAATGTCCGCACTTATGAAGGCTATGTTGTGAAAATTGAAGTGTAGTTTTAGTAGCGTTACTTTTTTTATTTTAACAACCATCCTCCCGCTATCCATTACAATCTTTTTGCAAAGGCAAAAAGGATTTCCATTGCTATCGGGGCTATTTTGGACGATTATCTTTCTTTCAAAAAACTAATATTTCTCGTAAAACCTTCCAATTTTGTGCGCTTAACAGCCGAATTTTTAAAAACTTTTCTAAACGTATCTTCCGTGATTTCTTCCCAATCTTTTTTGGTAAAAGAAAGGATTTCAGAGTTCGGATTAAATAATGGTTCACTATGCGCTTTTGAAAACTTATTCCACGGACAAACATCTTGGCACACATCGCAACCAAACATCCAATCATCCATTTTACCTTTCATTTCCATTGGAATTTTTTCCTTTAATTCAATAGTAAAATAGGAAATGCACTTGCTTCCGTCAACCACATAAGGTGCCACTATAGCTTCAGTTGGACACGCATCCAAACAAGCGGTGCACGTTCCACAATGATCGGTTGTGGCAAAATCGTACTCCAAGTCTAAATCGACAACCAATTCAGCAATAAAATAAAAAGAACCTATTTGCTGCGTTAGTAAATTGCTGTTTTTGCCAATCCAACCCAAACCGCTTTTTGCTGCCCAAGCTTTGTCTAAAACGGGTGCCGAATCTACAAAAGCTCTTCCAGAAACTTCGCCAATTTCGTTTTGAATAGTATGTAAAAGCTCTTTAAGTTTTTCTTTGATTACAAAATGATAATCCTGTCCGTAAGCGTATTTGGAAATTTTATAGCTTTCTGAATTTTGTTTTTCTGAAGGATAATAATTCAGCAAAAGCGAAATCACACTTTTGGCACCATCAACGAGCAACGTTGGATCTAAGCGTTTATCGAAATGATTTTCCATATATTTCAATTCGCCATGATGGTTCTTATTCAACCAATTTTCCAATCGTGGTGCTTCTTCTTCTAAAAATCCAGCTTTGGATATTCCGCATGACAAAAAACCGAGGCGTTTGGCTTCGGATTTTATTAAATTAGTGTATTTTAATTTAGAATTCAGAAGTTAGAAGTTAGAAGTTAGAAGTTACAATAGAGATTACTTTTTGGTCATTCTTGATTTTGTGTTTTTAAGAATAGTAACAAATATTGATGTCAATTCATTTGCTTCTTTTAGTGCTTCTTCAGCAATAGACTTATCAATATATTGCTTATCAATAATTATTTCCAACCAAAACATACTTTCATCCGATTCCTCTAAAACTATATTCATTTTGGAAATAAACTCCTTATCACTTCTTGCTCTTAAAGCTGCTCTGTAATTAGCTCCTACAGAAGTACCTGATTTTGCTAATTGATAAGAAATTATCTTAGTTGAAACTTTGACTGGAAGCAAATCAACTAAATCAATAATTAATAGAGAAAATTTCTTTGTTCTTACTTTTAGATCAAAATCTGCCATATTAATTTTTTAATTTCTGAATTCTAAATTCTAAAAAAGTCCTCCTTGAATATTAATTTTAATTTTCCCCAAATGTTTATAGGCTTTCTCGGTGACTTCTCTTCCGCGTGGCGTTCTAATGATAAATCCTTCTTGAATTAAGAAAGGTTCGTATACTTCTTCAATAGTTTCGCCACTTTCAGAAACGGCTGTTGCCAAAGTTGACAATCCGACTGGTCCACCTTTGAACTTATCGATGATTGTTATTAGGATTTTATTGTCCATTTCATCCAAACCGTGTGCATCAACATGTAATGCTTTCAAAGCGAAACGTGCAATTTCGATATCTATTTTTCCGTTACCTTTTATTTGCGCAAAATCACGAACACGACGTAAAAGTGCATTTGCTATTCGAGGTGTTCCTCTACTTCTACCGGCTATTTCTATCGCAGCTTCCATTGTAATTGGCATTCGCAGAATACTGGCACTACGTTGGACAATGGTAGTTAAAAGTTCGGTGTTATAATATTGTAGTCTACTCTGAATTCCAAAACGAGCACGCATTGGCGCTGTCAATAATCCGGAACGCGTTGTTGCTCCAATTAATGTAAACGGATTCAGATTAATTTGAACTGTTCTCGCATTTGGTCCCGATTCGATCATAATATCGATTTTGAAGTCTTCCATCGCCGAATATAAATATTCTTCCACTATGGGGCTCAAACGATGAATCTCGTCAATGAACAGCACATCTCTCTCTTCTAGATTGGTTAACAAACCTGCTAAATCTCCAGGTTTATCTAAAACTGGTCCGGAAGTAATTTTAATTCCAACGCCTAGTTCGTTAGCCAAAATGTTTGCCAAAGTCGTTTTGCCTAGTCCAGGCGGTCCGTGAAACAAAGTATGATCTAGCGCTTCCTCTCTTTGATTGGCGGCTTCAACGAATACTTTTAAATTTTCTAAAACTTGCTCCTGCCCTGTAAAATCGTCAAAACTTAAAGGCCGTAACTTTTTTTCAAGATCAAGTTCAGAGGAATTAAAATTAGAAGTAGTAGGGTCAAGATTTTCATTCATAATACAAATATATAACAAAGTTAGGCGCAAATAAAAATGCCTTTCGTTACGGAAAGGCATTTGTTATATTTATTAAATCAATTAATGGTGTAATTGTTCTTCACCTGGTTTCATTGGCACATTTTGAGGAACGAAATCTTCATCATGTCCTGGTTTGCTGTAGTCATATGGCCATCTGTGAACGTGAGGAATTTCACCTGGCCAGTTACCGTGCATATGCTCAACAGGCGCCGTCCATTCCAAAGTATTCGATTTCCATGGATTTTGAACTGATCTTTTTCCGTAGAAAATACTACTAAAGAAGTTGTATAAGAATACTAATTGGAAAACTCCACCAACCAATGCAAAGCAAGTAATTATCACGTTCACATTCTGTAAATCATCAAATAATGGGAAGTTTGTATTCGTATAATAACGTCTTGGCAAACCAGCCATACCGATAAAGTGCATTGGGAAAAATACCCCATAAGCACATACAGCGGTTATCCAAAAGTGAATGTATCCTAAATTTTTGTTTAACATTCTTCCGAACATTCTTGGGAACCAGTGATAGATTCCTGCAAACATACCATAAAGAGCAGAAATACCCATTACTAAGTGAAAGTGAGCAATAACAAAATACGTATCGTGAACATTAATATCCAAGGTGCTATCTCCCAAAATAATTCCAGTAAGGCCACCAGTAATGAATGTAGAAACCATTCCGATAGAGAATAACATTGCAGGGTTTAATTGAAGGTTTCCTTTCCATAAAGTAGTAATCCAGTTAAAGGCTTTTACTGCGGATGGAATGGCGATCAATAAGGTAGTAAAGGTAAACACTGAACCTAAGAAAGGATTCATACCCGAAATAAACATATGGTGTCCCCAAACTATGGTAGATAAAAAGGCAATCGCAATTGTAGACATGATCATCGCTCTATATCCGAAAATTGGTTTACGCGCATTTGTGGACAAAACTTCAGAAACAATTCCCATTGCTGGTAATATAACTATATAAACTTCAGGGTGTCCTAAGAACCAAAATAAATGCTCGAACAATACAGGAGAACCGCCTTGGTAATGTAAAACTTCACCCGCGATATAAATATCTGACAAGAAGAAAGAAGTTCCGAAACTTCTATCCATAATCAACATTAATGCTGCTGAAAGTAATACTGGGAATGAGATAACTCCAATAATAGCCGTCACAAAGAACGTCCATATTGTAAGTGGTAGTCTCGTCATTGACATCCCTTTTGTTCTTAAATTAATTATGGTTACGATGTAGTTCAAAGAGCCTAATAATGAGGAAGAGATAAATATAGCCATAGAAACTAGCCAAAGCGTCATTCCTGTTCCAGAACCTGAAATAGCTTGTGGCAGTGCACTTAAAGGTGGATATATTGTCCATCCCGCATTCGCTGGCCCAGCCTCTACAAATAAAGAACTAATCATAACGATACTCGATGTAAAGAAAAGCCAGTAGGAAACCATATTCAAAAATCCTGAGGCCATATCACGGGCACCAATTTGAAGTGGAATTAATAAGTTACTGAACGTTCCACTCAAAGCAGCGGTTAGTACAAAGAATACCATAATGGTTCCGTGAATTGTAACTAAGGACAAATAAATTTCATTTGTCATTACTCCGTTTGGAGCAAATTTGTCACCTAAAAGAACATTAAAAATTTTAAATGATTCTTCAGGCCAAGCAAGCTGCATTCTAAAAAGCATTGACATTCCAACTCCAATAATACCCATGAAGATTCCAGTAATTAAATACTGCTTAGAAATCATCTTGTGATCAATACTAAAGATATATTTAGTAATGAACGTATCTTTATGGTGGTGTTCGTGTTGGTCGTGACCGTGGTCGTGATTGTGAGCTTCTGCTGACATATTGTGTGAACTTTAAATTTTATATATTATTTCATATCTGCTTTAGCAACCAGCGTGCTGTCATTACTTTTTGTAGCACTTGAATCCTTAGTTTGAGCCGACGTTTCTGATGCTTTTGCTTCAGTTGCTGCATTCTTGACTGCTTGTATAATTGTTTTAGGAGCGTTCTCCTTCAACCAAGCTTTATAGTCTTCAGGTGTATCCACAACAATTTTCATTTGCATGTTATAATGCGAAGAACCGCAAATTTTATTACATAATAACAAATAATCAAATGTGTACGGATCAAGAGCTGTTCCGCCTTTTGCAACTATTCCAATACTTTTCTTTGTTCTGATGTCATTAATATTAGCAACTTTTTCAACCATTGCAGGTTTTTCTCTCATCTCAGCAGTTGTTACTGTTGGAATGAATGAAAAATTAGTAACCATTCCAGGAACACAGTTCATTTGCGCTCTAAAGTGAGGCATGTAAGCAGAATGCAATACGTCTTGGGAACGCATTTTGAAAATTACTCTTGTTCCTTTTGGTATATGCAATTCCGAAGAGGTAAAATCATCCTGCGCATTTGGATCTGATAAATCAACTCCTAGTACATTTACACCTTCAATATATCTAACATTAGCTTTTCCTAGAACGTCATCTGCGCCTGAGTACCTAGCTTCCCATTTAAATTGTTGTGCATACAATTCGATAACGATAGCATCTTTTTCTTTTTTCTCATCAACGAACATAATATCTGTCCACGCATATAATCCATAAAGGATTAATACTGCTAGGACAATAGCTGGTATGATACTCCATATAAATTCTAATTTATTACTATCAGAAAAATAAAGAGCCACTTGACCTTGTCTACCTCTGTACTTAAAAGCAAAGTAATGCAACAAAGCCTGCGTAATGGTTTGTACAATGAATATAAGAACCATTGAAATAGCCATCAGATTATCAACTTCTGGACCGTGAGCTGACGCTGAGTCGCTCATTAATGGAAAATGTCCGTAATATACAAGACAATAAATTGTTGTAACATAAATAAACACCAGGAAACCAAACATCAAGTAACCGTTAACTTTGTTATCATTATCACCTGCAATTTGTGTGTCATTAACAAATGCACCCACTTGTGTTAAGTGGAAAATCTTCGTTAACTGCCACAAGGCTACTGCCAATAAAACTACAACTATAAGTACCAAAAGAGTTGTCATTTGTAATTTACTTTAAATATTAATAATGAAAATGTTTACTTTCTTCAATGAACGGGTTTCGTTTTGGGATTAACGGAGCTTTAGTTAAAGCGCTGAAAACAAAGTAAATAAATAACCCTAAGAAAAATAATAATGATGAAATTTCAGGTATTCCAATAAACCATCTGTCCCCGACTGTTGCTGGCATAACCATATTGAAAAAATCAATATAATGTCCAGAAAGTATTACTACTCCTCCCATTACAATAATCCATGGAATACGCTTGAAATCCGTGTTAATTAACAGTAAGATAGGGAAAACAAAGTTCAGGAATACAGCACCCCAGAACGTTATACCATAGTTCTCTATTCTTGTAATGAAATAGGTCACCTCCTCCGGAATATTAGCGTACCAGATTAACATAAATTGAGAGAACCATAAGTAAGTCCAGAACACACTAAAACCAAACATGAACTTAACTAAATCATGAATATGACTCGTATTTACTTCTTCCAGATATCCTTTTGACTTTAAGTAGAGCGTTACTAATGCTATCACTGTAATCGCACTTACAATAAAACTAGCAAAAACATACCAACCGTAAAGTGTACTGAACCAGTGTGGGTCAAATGACATCAACCAATCCCAAGACATAATAGATTCGGATACGATGAAGAATACTAAAAATGCAGCAGACATTTTGAAATTCTTTTTGTAGTTGCTGTTATCACCAGATTCATCCTGTGCCAAACAATTTTTTCTACTAAAGTAACGGTAAAGGTTCCAAACAGTAAGAAAGATAACGGCTCTAATTAACCAAAATGTAGGATTTAAATAACCCGATTTAGCAGTAATTAAACGATCATAATTTGCACTTTTTGGATCTGTTACTCCTTCCGCCATCCATACAAATAAGTGATTTGAATGAAACAAATGTGTTCCAGTAACAAGTAGAATCAAGAAAAATATAATTGACCCCGGTAATAAATAAGCCGATATGGCTTGCATAACTCTGAATAATACAGGAGACCAGCCCGCTTGTGCTACTTGCTGAATAGCATAGAACGCTAAAACACCTAAAGAAATCAACATGAAAAATATACATGCAACATATAGAGCCGCCCACGGTTTATTTTGCAATTGATGAAAAACATGTTCAACATGTTCTGCATGATCATCAGTATGAGCTTCCGAATTGTGTCCGCTTACAGTATCGGAGTGTCCTCCAGCTGCAACCACAATTTCTGATTTTTCTGTTTTAACAAGTGTATCACTAGAAGCTACTAATGAATCTTTTTGATTCATCGCTTTTTCATCATGAACAGCAATTCCTTCATGAGATTCCGCTTTAGCTTCATGTCCAGCTGCTGCTTCATGTCCACCGCCATGATGAGCTTCTTCCTCTTTAAGGATTGTCTCAACATCCTGAATTGTTTTTGGTGCATTTAAAAAACCAAAACCTATACCAAGAATACCGACGAGCATTAAGACAAAAGAAAGGGTTTTTAATTTACTTGAAAATGTATACATATCTATAACAATCTGTTTGTTCTACAATTATAATTTGCTTTTAAGTTCAAGAACATAAGCAGCAATCATCCAACGTTCTGTTTGACTCAATTGATTAGCATAGGATCCCATTGAATTCAAACCGTACGTTTGAACATGGTAAATACTTCCAATTGAAACTTGTCTGTCTGCATAACTTGGAATTCCAAGTAATTTTTCTTGGGTAACCAATTTCCCTTTTCCATTTCCAGCAGTACCGTGACAAATAGCACAATAAATTACAAATAATTCTTCTGCATGTTTCATATCAACGGCTGTAGAATCAAGCGGAGATTTCACTACTGTTTTTGAGAAGTTATATCCTTCAGTTGTATTTGCAATTTCATAAGGAACGAATCCTCTTTTAATTGCACCCGAAGGTGGAAGTTGACCTTCTTTACCTTTTAATCCTGATGGCGAATTGAAAGCTTCCGATTCAGAATAGGTTTCATAAGCTACAGATTCATACATATTAGGCATATATTGGTAATTCGGCTTCAAATCATTTTTACAAGATGATAAGGAAACGATGACACCAAATACAAATGCTATTTTAAATAAACTTTTCATATCTATATTAATGCTTATCAATTACTTTAACTTCTACTGCTCCTGTGCTCATGAAGAATGATACTAAATCATTTTCATTATTGTTAACAGAAACTTCCATTAAGAAATGGTCATCTGTAGTTCTTACATCTGGATTTTCTGCCTGTTTAAAGGGCCATAATCTACTTCTCATATAAAAAGTAATAACCATTAAGTGAGCTGCAAAAAACACAGTCATTTCAAACATTACCGGAACGAATGCCGGCATGTTTTGAATATAACTAAAACTTGGTTTACCACCAACATCTTGTGGCCAATCTTGTATCATAATATAATTCATCATTGTTGTTGCGACAGCTAAACCGATACAACCGTAAATGAATGAACATATAGCCAAACGTGTTGGCTCAAGCCCCATAGCTTTATCCAATCCGTGAACAGGGAAAGGAGTGAAAATTTCTTCAATGTGGTGATGTGCTTTTCTGGTCTGCTTAACAGCATCCATTAAGATGTCATCATCATTGTATATAGCGTGTATAACTTTATTACTACTCATAACAAATACTAATGTTTTTCAGAATGATTATGTTCTTCGTTTTCTCTTGCTTTTTTATAATATTCTCCTGATGATTTCAAGATTGTCTTAACTTCTGCTTGTGCAATCACTGGAAAAGTTCTAGCATACAATAAGAACAAGACAAAGAAGAAGCCAATAGTTCCAATAAATATTCCAATATCAACAAATGTTGGCTGGAACATTGTCCATGACGATGGAAGATAATCTCTGTGTAAAGAAGTTACAATAATTACGAAACGTTCGAACCACATACCAATATTTACTACAATCGAGATTATAAATGAGAACATAATACTAGTTCTCAATTTTTTGAACCACATGAACTGTGGAGAAAATACATTACAAGTCATCATTGACCAATAAGCCCACCAGTAAGGCCCAGTCGCTCTATTTAAGAACGCATATTGTTCGTATTCGACACCTGAATACCATGCTACAAATAGCTCCGTGATATAAGCAACACCCACTATCGAACCTGTAATCATAATTACAATGTTCATAAGTTCAATATGTTGGATTGTTATGTAGGCTTCTAGTTTTGACACCTTTCTCATAATAATAAGCAAGGTATTTACCATTGCAAATCCAGAGAAAACTGCCCCAGCAACGAAGTAAGGTGGAAAAATTGTGGTATGCCATCCAGGAACAATAGAAGTTGCAAAGTCAAAAGATACAATAGTGTGTACAGAAAGTACTAAGGGTGTAGCTAAACCAGCAAGAACCAAAGAAACTTCTTCAAAACGTTGCCAATCTTTTGCTCTTCCGCTCCATCCAAAACTTAGAATCGAATAAATCTTTTTGTTAAACGGAGTAACGGCTCTATCTCTAAGCATAGCAAAATCAGGCAACAATCCAGTCCACCAAAATACTAATGATACGGAAAGATAGGTTGATATTGCAAATACGTCCCAAAGTAAAGGTGAGTTAAAGTTTACCCACAATGAACCAAACTGATTGGGAATAGGTACAACCCAATACGCCAACCAAGGACGCCCCATGTGAATGATTGGAAATAAACCTGCCTGGATTACAGAGAAAATAGTCATAGCTTCCGCAGAACGGTTAATTGCCATTCTCCATCTTTGACGGAATAGTAAGAGTACGGCAGAAATAAGTGTTCCTGCGTGACCAATACCAACCCACCAAACGAAGTTAGTAATATCCCAAGCCCAACCGACAGTTTTATTCAAACCCCATGTTCCAATACCCGTCGAAACGGTGTATACAATACATGTAATTCCCCAAAGGAAAGCTATAAGTGCGATAGAAAATACAGTCCACCACTGTTTATTGGCCCTTCCTTCTACAGGAGCAGCGACATCTACAGTCACATCGTGATATGATTTATCACCTATAACTAATGGTTTTCTAATGGGTGCTTCGTAATGAGACGACATAATTTTATTTCAGATTTAAGATTTCAGATTTCAGATTTTAAAAAATCATTCATTCCTACTTATCTATATTTTACAATTATTTCATTATTTGTTATTGCCATTGACATTTGCCATTGCAATTTATTATGTATTTCTAACTTTAACGTGATAAAACACATTAGGTTTTGTACCCACACTCTCTAACAAGTGGTACATTCTTTTATCTTCTGCTAGTTTTGCAACCTGACTTTCTTTATTGTTTACATCACCAAAAACCATCGCTCCTGTTGAACAAGCAGCAGAACATGCAGTTTGGAATTCATCAAATGCAACTTCTCTTCCTTCGCGTTTAGCAGTTAAAATAGTCAACTGTGTTTTTTGAATACACATTGAACATTTTTCCATTACCCCACGAGAACGAACATTGACATCTGGATTGATCACCATACGACCTAGATCGTCATTCATATGAAAATCAAACTCGTCATTTTGGTTATACAAGAACCAGTTGAAACGACGTACTTTATACGGACAGTTGTTTGCACAATATCTTGTTCCAACACATCTGTTGTACGCCATTTGATTTTGACCTTGACGACCGTGTGAAGTGGCTGCCACAGGACAAACTGTTTCACATGGTGCATGGTTACAATGTTGACACATTACAGGTTGAAAAGCTACTTGTGGATTATCAGCAGGACTTTCCATTTCTCCAAATCCACCTAATGAGCCTTTATCACCAAACAAACCGTTGAAATTACTTTTTTTCTCATTATCACCAGCAAACGTATCTTCTGAAGAATAATATCTGTCAATACGCAACCAGTGCATATCACGACTTCTTCTAATTTCAGATTTTCCAACAACTGGCACGTTATTTTCAGCATGACATGCAATAACACAAGCACCACAACCCGTACAAGCGTTCAAATCAATTGAAAGATTAAAATGATGTCCAACAGAACGATCAAACGACTCCCATAAATCAACTTTTGTTGCTTCAACTTCTTTATGGTCTAAAGAAACCATAGGAGGTGCATTCCATACTTTAGCATCTTGTGTACTAAAAATTGTTAAAGAGGTCTCTTTGATAATATCGCCACGACCCATTAAGGTTTTTTGCGACTGAACACAAGCAAATTCATGCTCTCCGCTTTCTTTTGTAATAGTAGCAGATTGTACATTATTAAAACCTGAATACAACGCATAGGCATTAATACCTACTTGCATCTCTTCTTTTAAATTTGTTTTTTTTCCGTAGCCTAAAGCTAGACCTAAAGTTCCTTTAGCCTGACCAGGTTGAATAATAACTGGAACTTTCTCCAATTTTATCCCGTTTACAGTAAGTGTAACGTAACTTCCGTTAAGACCCCCATTTGCAACAATTTTATTTACTAATCCTAAAGATTTATCTCTAGCATCAGCTTGTGAAATCGTAACATAATTATCCCACGATACTCTTGTAATTGGATCTGGAAACTCTTGCAACCATGGATTATTGGCTTGTTGACCATCACCCAAACCTGTTTTAGTATACAATACTAATTCAAATCCTTTAACTGGCGGAGCTTGAGCCAAAGCACTCGCAGCCGCTGCAAAATTTGACGAACCACCGCTTAACACTGCGGTTGCTCCAACAGCAATACCATCATGAACCGTTTGATTCCATGATCTTCCATTTGAAAACCCTGAAGCGTTTGCTTTCAAGTATTCATAATAATCTCCTTCAATCCCGTTCCATGATAATAATGCCTCTTGGAATTGTTTTGAACTAAATAATGGACGAATTGTAGGTTGCGTCAAAGAATATGTTCCTTTGGTCAACATTAAATCATTCCAAGTCTCCAAATAGTGAGGAGCCGGAACTGCAATAGTTGTGATTGAAGCCGTTTCATCTTCTCTTAAAGAAAACGCAGCTGATAAGTTTACTTTTTTCAATCCACTTACAAAGGCTTTTGAGTCAGCCAAAGTGTACACTGGATTTACGCCACTCATAATTAAAGTATGAACACTTCCTGCATTCATATCCGCAATTAACTGAGCTACTTTTTCGTTAGATCCTTTTCTAATTTGACGTGTTCCCGCAGTTGAAAATGCTTCACTCGTTAAAGCTGAATTGATAGCTAAAACTAATAATTGTGCGTTTTTATCTTGAATTCCAGAAACTAAAAGCCCTTTACTTCCTGAAGCTTTTAATTGTTGTGCGGCTTTCATAATTACATCTTCACTTGCAACATTTCCTGTTGACACTGCCGAACCTGTAATTACGTTATATATTTTAACCAAAGCTAACTTTTGATTAGCAACAGTCATTGGAACACGCTTATCAGCAGCTGCTCCAGATAAAGTCATGTTTGCTTCAAACTGGTAATGTTTTGACATCTTACCTGCCTGAGGAATTCTTCCTTTAGCATAACTAGAATCAAAACCTCCACCCTGCCAATCTCCTAAGAAGTCAGCACCAATAGAAACTATAGTGTTTGCTTTTGAAAAATCGTAATCAACCAAAGCTCTTTCACTATAAACTGTTTCGAAAGCATCTAATGCGGGAGACTCAGAAACAGCATCATAAATCACGTGTTTTGCTGTTGGATTTTTATCTATAAATTCGGCTATAAGTTTCTCGGTAGATGGGCTCGCTAAAGTACCTGTCAACAATACAATTTGACCTCCTTTAGTTTTAGCATCAGCTAAACTAGCTCTAACTTTTAAATCAGCTTCTTGCCACGAGGCCTCTTTTTGAGCAACCTTCGTTATTTTTAAACGCATACTGTCATATAATGACAATACAGAAGCATGAACTCTTGCATTGGCAGCAAATTTTGCTCCAGCAACAGTATTATTTTCTACTTTAATTGGACGACCTTCGCGCGTTTTTACTAATAAATTAGCAAAATCAAATCCATCAAACATAGATGTAGCATAAAAATCAGCCACACCAGGTATTATTTGCTCTGGTTGTAAAACATAAGGTATTGATTTATGCACAGGACCTTCACACGCAGCTAAAGTTGCTGCTGCAGTACTAAATCCAACGTATTTCAAGAAATCACGACGAGTTGTTGATGACGATGATAACGATTCTTTATCAGATAAAAATTCAGCAGTTGGAATTTCCTCTACAAATTCATTATTTCTCAGCGTCTCAACAATAGAGCTATTTTCGTTTAGCTCCTCAACACTTTTCCAGTATTTTTTGTTCGATGACATCGTATATAAATATTAGCTTCTTAATAAATTTATTAGTAGTGACATTTACCACATTCTAAACCTCCCATTTGTGCAGCAGTCAATTTGTCTACTCCATATCTTTTAGAAAGTTCTGCGTGAATTTTGTCGTAGTATTTGTTACCCTCCATTTTAACATTAGTTTCACGGTGACAGTTAATGCACCAACCCATTGTTAAAGGAGCAAATTGTTTTTGAATTTCATACGTCTGAACTGGGCCATGACATTTCTGACATTCAATTCCGGCAACAGTAACGTGCTGTGCGTGGTTGAAGTAAGCAAAATCTGGTAAGTTGTGAATTCTAACCCATTTAACAGGATTAGTTTTTCCTGTATAGCTTTGACTTTCTTTATCCCAACCTACAGCATCATATAGCTTTTGAATTTCCCCATCGTAGAATACTTTTGAATATTCAGCTGTTGCAGTTGTGTCAGCAACCTCAGCAATACTTTTATGACAGTTCATACAAACATTTAAAGAGGGAATACCGGCGTTTTTACTTACTCGCGCAGCAGAGTGACAGTATTTACAATCAATACCATTACTTCCCGCATGGATTCTGTGAGAATAATGAATTGGCTGAATTGGAGCATAATTTTGGTCTACCCCAATTTGCATCATCCATCCGTAAACGAAATAGCCACTTGCCAGCAATAATAATATCGAACTAACTAAAACTAAAAATTGATTTCTTGCAAAAGCTTTCCAAATTGATATTCTTGGCGCTTTCTCAGCACGTTCAATACCATTTACTTTAGCTACTTTAGTCAAAACATTGTTAACAAAAAACAACATCACAACCAACATCATCATCAATAATGCAAGGGCACCAAGCACAACCGTATTAGAAATACCGCCTTCAGCCGCTTGTTGTCCAGGAGGACCTGCCGTTGTTGTAGTTGCCGGAGCTTCAGCTTTAGGTTCTGAAGTGTAAGCAATAATATTATCAATATCTGTCGTTGATAATTGAGGGAACGCAGTCATTACCGCCTTGTTATTTTCCTCATATACTTTAACAGCTTTCGCATCGCCTGATTTAATCAATTCAGAACTGTTATGAATCCACTTGTAAAGCCAAGCCATATCATATTTATTTGCAACTCCACGAAGTGCCGGACCCGTGGCTTTTGCATCAAGCTTGTGACAAGCTGCACAATTGGCATTGAACAATGCTTTTCCTGCTACCGCATCACCCCCAGCTGCTGCAACTGGTGCCGCTACTGTTTGAGCTGCTGCTGGAGCCGCCTCTGGTGTTGCTTGTGAAAATGAAGTGAAGGAGAATGCTAGCATAAATGCTAAACAGAAGACTATTTTCCTCGAAATCGAATTATGGTTACCCACTTTTTTCATATAATTAAGTGATTATCTACTACTATTGGCTTGATTTTACTGAATAATATTTTCAGCTAAAAATCGACACTTTATTAAAAACCTGCACAAAAATACGACTTAAGAACTATTCTCAAAACCTTAAATATAGCTTAATTATCAATTTATATTTATTCTAAATAATGAATTGTTCTTAATGTACTATTTTAAGTTTTACATTTGTATAAAACTCAAATCATTATGTCCTATTTCTCAAAATCGACACTACTTTTTTCGCTTTGTTTGCTGACACTTTTAACTCAAAAAATTAGTGCACAAGACCCAAAAGTAACTGTTATACAAGATTCAAAGTTTGAACAACTTCTAAATGAAAAAAGAAAAATAAACAGCTCTATTACGATAAATGATCGGTATAAGATTCAGATATACAATGGAGATAGTGAAAATTCTAAAAAAACGTTGATGGATTTTAAGAGGATGAATAAAACAATGGACGCTACTATTGTATTCAGCACGCCAA
Organism: Flavobacterium sp.; assembly: GCF_029945805.1. Lineage (GTDB taxonomy): Bacteria > Bacteroidota > Bacteroidia > Flavobacteriales > Flavobacteriaceae > Flavobacterium. The sequence continues at coordinate 39,350 of NZ_JAQSDH010000009.1, read as the reverse complement.
GATATAAAGTTTGGGTAGGCAACTTCAAAACACGTATTGAAGCCGAAAAAAATCTAGCTGATTTAAAGAAAAGTTTTCCAAATGCCTTTTTGATAAAACCGAATAAATAAGCAATTAACTTAAAAATAGTATCCTAAAAACCCTCGAAATTTTAAACTTCGAGGGTTTTTATTATTCCTTTACAAACTTCGTACTCGCCGTTCCCTTATCACTAATAATCTTTATAAAATAACTTCCCGTTTCCAAGCCCGAAACATCAATCGTTTCATTCGGATTAGTATTTACCTGAACCAATTGCCCAAGGATATTGTAAATACTTACCGAACTCATCTCAACTTCTTCTTTAGTCGTAATAGTTAAGCTATTTTTCGCTGGAACAGGCGATAAAATAAACATACTACCAAATTCAAACCCTTGGTTTCCCAACTCACAATCAGAATTAATAGTTATGCCACTACTATCTATCCCACACCCTGATAAATAACTTTGTAAAGCAGGTATTTCATTACTATCAGCACAGATGTAATTTAAATTAGGAACATTGCTCCAGCATTCATTGTATAAAGTCCCTGTGCCAAAAGCCTGAGTAACACTATTTCTTATTTTTATTGAAGTCAGGTTTGGATCGTTCTTACAGCCTAAATCAAAAAAATTAGGATTATTGCTAAAGTCTAAACTCGTCAGTAAGTTTTCACTAAAATAAGCATGCTCTAAAGCCGTATTGTTAGAAAAATCTAAAAAACTTATCTGATTATTTGAAGCTATAAAAATTTTTAATTCTGACTGATGACTTATATCTAAGGAAGTTATTTGATTATTGTTACAGGCCAAAATGTCTAAAAGAGTTTGACTAGCCAAATTTAATATGGTAAGTTGATTATTTCTACAATTCAGAGTTGTAAGGGATGTCAATGATGATAAATTTATTGTCGTTAAATTATTGCTAGAACATATTAACCACTCCAAATTTGTAAAATATTCTATACCTGTCAAGTCACTAATATTAGCGCCGCTAACGCTCAAAATTGCTACTGACTGTGCTTCAGAAACTTCGATTTCACCATCGTTATTTGCATCTATAGGTCCACCAGCACATAAATTAGCTGATACACCAATGCACGCAATATCATTTGTCAACAGCTTAGCCTTAAAATTCGCATCCGGAAAATTTATGATTTGAGCAGAACAAATCGTATTCAAAAACAATAACAGAGAAGTGATTTTCATGAAAGAAGTTTGAAAATCAAATATATAAAATATATCACGCAGTAGGTTTTTCTGTCAAATAAAAAGCATCTTTAATACTAATCAATAAAAAATCGGTGCAAATCGGTGCAAATCTATGAAATCCGTGGCAAAAAAAAACGCTGCACAAATCACTCCTTTTTCACCCCTCATTTTACTCATTTTTCTAGCAATAACAATACTTAGACCCCACTTTGTAACTACGACTCAGCATCTTGTGATTGGCACTCCGAATCTTGTGATTGGCACTCAGTATCTTGTTATTGGCACTCAGTATATTGCAATTATGCCTCAGTATTTTGTTATTTCAGCTCAACATCTTGCAATCACGCCTCAGTATCTTGTTATTTCAACTCCGCATCTTGCAATTACGACTCAGCATTTTACAATTGCACCTCAATAGTTTACAATTAGTACGCAACATCTTAGTATCATAATCTCAAAGATTAGAAAGTAAAATGATTTAGTATGCATCAAGACCTGTATTTGCCTAAACATCTGATTACATATATGTTAAATATTATATAAAATTACAATTGAATGGTATTTAGTACAAATTGTGGCACGTCGTTTGTCTTGCCAAAATCAATACTAACATTAAAAACAAATATCATGAACTCAATTTCCAGAGCTTCCTATAGCTCACGATTAACAAACGCCGAAGTTTTAGTAGAAGATTTAAACACATTCTCAAACTTCACTCCAGGGGATTCCGATTTAACAGCAGAAGCAATTCAAACCAGAACTGTTGCTTTAAGAGAAATCCAAACACAGCACACCCAAAAGCACTTTGACTATTCAAAAGCTGCTTTTAACAGAAGACAGTTTTTTGACAAAGAAGAAAACTCCATCTCAAAATTGCTATCACCAATTGGCGCTAACATCAGAGGAAAATTTGGTAAAGACTCACAGGAATACAAAGAAATAAGAACTCTAATTCTAAAAATAAGAGGACAACGCAGGATAAAAGTCACCGAAGACACCGATGAAGAAACCATCAGCCGTTCTGAAAAATCATTCGGTAGTCAAATGATCTACTTTGGAGATCTAATTACGCTCCTGATAAAATTTGGAAGTGGGTACGACCCAATGAATAGTAGAATTAAAATTGATGCTTTACAAACAGTATTAGAAGAAGCAACACTTAACACAAATAAAGTTTCAACTATGCTAGCACTTTACAAGCCTTGGATTTCACAAAGAATAAATGGTTTCAAAGACCTCTCCATCATAGCATCCAGAGTAAAGAACATGGTAAGTTCACAATACGGCCTTGATTCACCAAAATATAGAATGATAAAAGGCTTAAGAATATAACTTACGTAATTCGCTATAAAACAAAAAAAATCCCGATGACTCGGGATTTTTTTATTGGTATTACTTCATTTTCTTCTTCACTTCCACTTCTTGGAAAGCTTCGATTAAATCAAGTTGTTCAATATCGTTGTAATTCTTAATTTGAATACCACAATCATATCCTTTCGCAACATCTTTCACGTCATCTTTAAAACGTTTCAGTGTAGCTAACTCGCCTGTAAATACAACAACACCTTCACGGATAATTCTGATTTTAGAATTTCTGAATATTTTACCTTCAGTAACCATACAACCAGCAATTGTTCCTACTTTAGATACTTTAAATATCTCTCTGATTTCCGCAGTTCCAGTAACTTCTTCCTTCAATTCAGGAGAAAGCATTCCTTCCATTGCATCTTTCAAGTCGTTGATCGCATCGTAAATGATTGAATAGTTTCGGATATCGATTTCTTCTTTCATTGCCAATTGACGCGCATTTCCAGCAGGACGCACGTTAAATCCGATAATAATCGCATCCGATGCCGAAGCCAACATAACGTCTGTTTCTGTAATCGCTCCAACTCCTTTGTGGATAATATTAATCTGAATTTCTTCTGTAGATAATTTAGAGAACTCACTAGAAAGTGCTTCAACCGAACCATCCACGTCTCCTTTAAGGATAATGTTTAGTTCTTTAAATTGTCCAAGAGCGATACGACGGCCAATCTCAGCCAAGGTAATATGACGCTGCGTTCTTACCGATTGTTCACGCATTAACTGCAAACGTTTTGTAGCAATTTGTTTTGCTTCTCTTTCGTCTTCAAATACGTTGAATTTGTCTCCAGCAGTTGCAGCACCATCCAATCCTAAGATAGATATAGGTGTTGATGGTCCGGCTTCTATGATATTATTTCCCCGTTCATCTTGCATCGCTTTCACTTTACCATGATTCTTTCCTGCCAATACATAATCTCCAACTTTCAACGTTCCAGATTGTACTAAAATAGTTGATACATATCCTCTTCCTTTGTCTAATTGTGCTTCAACAACCGTTCCTACAGCAGGTTTATTTGGGTTTGCTTTTAAGTCTAATAATTCCGCTTCAAGCAATACTTTTTCTAATAATTCTTTTACACCTGTTCCTTTTTTAGCAGAGATATCATGGGACTGGTATTTTCCACCCCAATCTTCAACTAATAAATTCATAGCGGCTAATTTCTCCTTGATTTTCTCAGGATTAGCACCTTGTTTATCAATCTTGTTGATGGCAAATATCATCGGAACGTTAGCAGCCTGAGCATGGCTAATCGCTTCTTTAGTTTGTGGCATGATATCATCATCCGCAGCCACTACAATAATTGCAATATCGGTAACTTGAGCTCCACGAGCACGCATAGCGGTAAACGCTTCGTGTCCTGGTGTATCAAGGAACGTTATTTTTTGTCCACCTTCTAGAGTTACAGCATAAGCACCGATGTGTTGTGTAATTCCACCTGATTCACCCGCAATAACATTTTCGTTACGAATATAATCCAGTAACGATGTTTTACCGTGATCCACGTGACCCATAACTGTTACAATAGGTGCACGTGATACTAAGTCTTCTTCTTTATCAGCAATTACTTCAATAGAATCTTCAATATCAGATGTAATGAATTCTACTTCAAATCCGAACTCATCGGCAACAATAGATAAAGTTTCAGCATCAAGACGTTGGTTCATGGTAACCATGATTCCAAGTGACATACATGTTCCGATTACTTTGGTAATTGGCACATCCATCATGGTAGCAATTTCACCTACAGTAACGAATTCTGTTACCTTAATTGTTTTACTTCCTTCGTCTAAGGCTTGTTGTTCATCTTCCGAACGTTGACGGTGCGTATCACGCTTGTCTCTTCTGTATTTTGCAGCTTTAGATTTGTTTCCTTTTCCTTGTAAACGCTCTAAAGTTTCTTTAATTTGGTTTTTAACATCTTCTTCCGTAGGCTCCACTTTTTGAACAATAGCCGGACGATTTCCTTTTTGGAAACCTCCGCCACCGCTTGGTTTGATACTACCACCTGGTTTGGTTGGTCCAAAAGCATTTGCACCTCCACCACCACCAATAACGGGTTTGCCTGGTTCTGGTTTACCTGGAATTCTTTTTCTCTTATTCTTGTTAGTATTTGCAGCTGCATTTGCTCCAGTAGCCGGAGTTGCAGGTTTGCTAGCATCTTTTTTAAATTCTTCTTTCTTCTTCTTAGGCTTATTAAACTGCGTCAAATCAATTTTTTGGCCTGTCAATGTTGGCCCAGAAAGAACTTGGAATTGTGTAGTATGTGTTTCGTCAACTGGTGCTTCTTCCGCAACCTTTTCAGTAGGTTTAATCTCTTTTTGAACTATTACAGGAACTTCTTCTTTTTTCGCAGCAACTTCTTTTTTCGCAGCAACTTCATTTTTCTCAGCACCTTCTTTTTTCTCAACAACGTCCTTTTTCTCAGCAACGTCCTTTTTCTCAGCAACGTCTTTTTTCTCAACAATTGGTTTCGCTTCTGGAACCACCTTAACTTCTTGAGCTAGCTTTACAGCCGGAACCGATTTTGGAGCTTGCACAGATGAAGCAACTGGGGCCTTTGGCGTTAAATCAATTTTACCAACTTGTTTAGGCGCAGCTACGGTTACTCTTGCTTTAATCAACTCTTGCTGTTGTTGACGCTCTTCGTCTTGTCTGCGTTTGTCTTCGATTTCTTTTTCTCTTTCTAATCGAAGCGCTTCTTTTTCTTTTTTTATTTCTTCACTTATTCCTTTTGAAGCTTCTTTATTGCCTTTATCACCAGCAAATTGTCCGCAAAGAATAGTATATACATCATCGGAAATTTTTGTGTTGGGACTTGCTTCAATAGCAATACCCTTATCCTTAAGATAATCCACAGCTCTTTCCAAAGAAATATTTAATTCCCTTAAAACTTTATTAATTCTAATATTTCCTTCAGACATAAAATCTTATTAATGTTATCTATTTTGCGTTGAAAGATTAGTCCTGAAACTCTTCTTTCAATATTCTAATTACTTCTAAAATGGTTTCTTCTTCTAAATCAGTTCTTCGCACTAAATCAGCAACATCTTGGTTCAAAATACTTCTAGCCGTATCCAATCCAATTTTTGCAAATTCGTCAATTACCCAACCATCAATTTCATCTGAAAACTCTGTTAATTCAACATCATCTTCTTCAGCAGCGATTCCTTCTCTGATTACGTCTAATTCGTAACCTGTTAAAAGTCCAGCTAATTTAATATTGTGTCCACCACGTCCAATTGCTTTTGAAACTTCTTCTAATTTCAAAAAAACTTCCGCTCTTTTTTTCTCTTCGTCAATTTTAACAGAAGATACTTTTGCAGGGCTTAAGGCTCTTGTAATGTAAAGTTGCAAATTGGTAGTATAATTGATTACGTCAATATTTTCGTTTCCAAGTTCACGCACAATTCCGTGAATTCTAGATCCTTTCATACCCACACAAGCTCCTACTGGATCAATTCTATCGTCATAAGAATCTACAGCAACTTTTGCTTTTTCACCTGGAATTCTAACAACGTTTTTAATCATAATCAAACCGTCAAAAACCTCTGGAATTTCTTGTTCGAATAATTTTTCCAAAAATTTATCCGCCGTTCTTGACATGATAATTTGTGGTTTGTTTCCTTTCAATTCAACACTTTCAATGATTCCACGAACATTATCTCCTTTACGGAAAAAGTCAGATGGAATTTGTTTTTCTTTTGGTAAGACAATTTCGTTTCCTTCATCATCGATCAAAATTACAACTCTTGGACGAACATGATGTACTTCCGCAGTGTAAATTTCACCTACTAAATCTTTAAATTGCTTGTAAAGATTGGTATTATCGTGTTCGTGTATTTTTGAAATTAAATTTTGGCGTAATGCTAAAATAGCTCTTCTTCCTAAATCAATCAGTTTAACTTCTTCAGACACTTCTTCACCAATTTCAAAATCGGCTTCAATTTTTCTTGCTTCTGTTAAGGTAATTTCTTCATTTTCTAGATCTAAATCGTCATCGGCGACAACAATTCTTCTTCTCCAGATCTCCATATCACCTTTATCAGGATTGATAATGATGTCAAAGTTATCATCAGAACCGTATTTTTTTTTCAATGCGTTTCTAAACACATCTTCCAAAATCGCCATAAGCGTTACTCGATCAATGAGCTTGTCGTCTTTAAACTCTGAAAATGATTCGATTAATGCAATATTTTCCATGCCTAATTTTTAATTAAATATTATTATAACAATTGCTTCTTTTATATCTGAATAAGAAATATCGCGCTTGTGTTCTACTGTCTCTTTCCCTTTTCCAATTTTTTTTGGTTCTCTTGCCGTCCAGCAAAGCGTTATACCTTCGTCTGAAACCTGCTCTAAAACTGCTTCAATAGTTTCTGTGGCGGTTTTAACTTTCAATGTTCTTCCAATATTTTTTTGATACTGTCGAACCATTTTTAACGGAGTTGAAACTCCTGCTGAGGCTACCTCCAAAGAATAATCTTGTTCTTCCCGATCTAAGTTAGCATCAATTGCACGACTAACATCAATACAATCCTGCAAATTTACTCCGTTATCTCCATCCAAAGTTACCATGATTTTAAATTGGTCACTGATTGTTAAATCGACCAAAAACAAGGAAGTTTTTTCCTTTAATGCTGCTTCCAACAACTCTGAGACTTTATCTTTAAATGCCATATTTTTTATAAAAAGAGGGAAGCATTGCTTCCCTCATTATTTAGTTTTGAATAATAAATAACGGCGCAAAGATAGTTATTTTTTTTGTAAACCAAAAATGTTGCCGTGTCAAAAAAAAATAATATCTTTATTCTATAATTATTTACAATCCAAAATTCACTTTTTACATTATGAAAAAAATCTTAGTCCCTACAGACTTTTCAAATCATGCTGAATACGCTTTAAAAGCTGCGGCTCAAATTGCTAAAAAAAATGGAGGAGAAATTTTCCTTCTTCATATGCTAGAATTACCAAATCAAGCTGGTGATGCGTTAGGCTCTGGGAGCGATATTCCAGAAATAATGATTTTCAAAAATGCAGCTATTAATAGACTTGAAGACTTAATGGATCATGAATGTTTAGACGGAATAAAAGTTTCTGAAATCATTCAATTTGAATTAGCCTTTGAAGGAATAATGAAAGTCAGCGCTATAAACAATATTGATTTAATCGTTATGGGTTCTCATGGCGCAAGTGGATTTAAGGAAATGTTCATCGGATCCAATGCCGAGAAAGTCGTAAGAAATTCAGATGTTCCTGTTTTGATTATTAAAAAAGACGTTGGAGAATTTAACGTAGATAAATTCGTTTTTGCTTCCGACTTTACAGACGAAATTAAAAAACCTTTTGCGAAAGTAGTTGAGTTTGCAAATAAATTTGGTGCTCATTTGGAGTTAGCAATGATAAATACGCCAAGTAGTTTCAAACCTACCCATCTCGCTGAAGAAATTATGAGAGATTTTATTTCGAATTTCAGCATCAACAAATATTCGATAAACATTTATAACGATGTAAATATTGAAACGGGAATATTAAATTTTTCAAACCATATAAATGCCGATTTAATTGGCGTTTGCACCCATGGAAGAAAAGGAATTGCACACTTTTTCAACGGAAGCATTAGTGAAGATTTAGTAAATCACGCACAAAGACCAGTGGTTACCTTTAAAATATAATTTAGACAAATCCTGATAAATCAAAAAATCCTCTCAAGTTGAGAGGATTTTTTATTGGTCTGCTAGGAGTTCCCGAAATAAATTCGGGATAAACTTCTCGTCTAGCATAGAAACAAAAAATCCTGCAAGAGCAGGATTTATCGTTGGTCTACTAGGACTCGAACCTAGAAAGACTGCACCAAAAACAGTTGTGTTACCATTACACCATAGACCAGTTTTGCTTACCGCGAGTGCAAATTTAGTACAAATTTTATTGTACACAAATAAATCGCCATAAAAATTAAAAATTAACTACTCGTTTCTTTTGTTACAGCATACAATAAACTTGAAATTAGCCCTTTATCCTATTTAAGAAAAATTTGTTAATGCTCGTTTAATTGCGTTGAAAAAAATAGTTTCTTTGTAGCATCAAATAAAAACATTCATTTCATATCTATATGATGAACTTCAACTTTAAAAAATGGAATACTATCTTAGGATGGACAACATTTGCAATTGCCTTACTAACTTATTCTTTAACCGTTGAACCCACTATGAGTTTTTGGGATTGCGGCGAATACATCTCTACTTCAGCTAAATTAGAAGTTGGACATCCCCCAGGCGCACCATTATTCCAAATTCTTGGAGCATTCTTCGCCATGTTTGCCTCCAGTAAAGAAACTGTCGCTTTAATGGTAAATATGTTGTCCGTGTTTTCAAGCGCATTCACTATTTTGTTTATGTTTTGGTCGTCTTCGATTATTTTACGAAAAATCGTCTCGCAATACACTGAAATAGATAAAAGCAAAGCAATAGTAATTTTGGGAAGTTCCTTTGTTGGCTCATTAGCTTTTACTTTTTCAGATAGTTTTTGGTCAAGCGCTGTTGAAGCTGAAGTTTACGCCATGGCATCCTTATTTATTGCCATATTATTTTGGTTGGGATTGCGTTGGGAAGAAGAAATGCACACGCCAAAAGGCAACCGTTGGCTCTTGCTAATTTCATTGATGATTGGCCTTTCATTTGGAGTTCACTTCATGGCTTTATTAACTATTCCATCCATTGGTTTTTTATATTATTTCAAAAATTTCAAAACAATTACCGTTAAGAATTTCATCATTGCCAATATTATCATTGTGGCTGTTTTACTTTTCATCTTCAAATTATTACTGCCATATACCCTTGCATTCTTCGGGAAAATGGAAATTTTTATGGTGAATAGTATTGGCTTATCTTTCAATTCAGGTACCATTTTTGCCGTTTTATTGATTGTCACTTTCTTCTATTTTGGATTAAAATATACGCGTGAAAAAGCGCATCCATTTTACAATACCGTTTTATTATGTATTCTTTTTGTACTTGTTGGGTTCTCCGTTTGGATGATGCTTCCTATTCGTGCCAACGCCAATGTAGTTATTAACGAAAACAAGCCTTCAGATGCTGCCGAAGTTTTAGCCTACTACAATAGAGAGCAATATGGCGTGAATCCATTATTTTACGGGCCACAATACACGGATACTTTTGCAGGTTTAGATAAAGATGAACCGTATTTGGACAAGGCTCCTAACTACGAAAGAGATTATAAAACAGGAAAATATGTTATTGTAAACAACTACAAAAATGCCGAACAAAATAGCGATAATGCTCAAAAAGCAATACTTCCTAGACTTTGGAGTACGGATCATATTGAAAATTACATGCAGTTTACTGGTGTTCCAAAAATTGAAATGAATCAAAACTATCCGTATGAAGAAGATTTGAGTCAATACGGCGTAAACATAGATAGTTTAAGTGAAGAACAGATTTCAATGGCCGTTGGACAGTTGAAAGAAGAAATGGGCAAAACCATTAATGAATTTAAAACAGCTTATGCTCAGAAAAAAATTGACAACGAAGATTATGTCTCTTTCTTAAAAAAATACAACGATTATTTAATCATTGAAAAACCTTCTACTATAGATAATTTGAGTTTCATGTTTGAATACCAATTTGGCTATATGTATGGGAGATATTTGCTTTGGAATTTTGTTGGAAAACAAAACGATATTCAAGGCAAATATGATAATCTTGACGGAAACTGGATCAGCGGAATTAATTTTATTGATGAAATCCATCTTGGAAAAGGAACACAGCAAAACCTTCCTGATGACATTAAAAACAATAAAGGACGAAACACCTATTACTTCCTACCTTTATTTATTGGTTTGATTGGACTCATGTTTCACGCGCAAAAAGACTTAAAAAGTTTCTATGTACTATTAGCTTTGTTTTTATTTAACAGTATTGCTTTAAAAATATTCTTGAATGAAAGACCATTTGAACCTCGCGAAAGAGATTATGCCTTAGTAGGCTCGTTCTACGTCTATGCCATATGGATTGGTTTTGGAGTTTATGCTATATACGAAATGATTTCAGACTACATCAAATCCAAAATAGTTGGACCAGTAGTTATTGCTGCCTGTCTATTGGCTGCCCCGATTTTAATGGCCGCTAAAAACTGGGATGATCACAGCCGAGCTAATAAATATACCGCAATTGCAATGGCGAAAAATTATCTGGAATCGTGTGACCAAAACGCAATTTTGTATACGATTGGTGATAATGACACTTTCCCGCTTTGGTACGCTCAGGAAATTGAAGGTATTAGAACCGACATTAAAATCGTCAACACCCAATTGTTTATGACAGATTGGTACATTGACCAAATGAAATTCAAAACATACAAATCGGACGGATTACCAATATCGTTCAAACATGAAGAATATGTTGGTGACAAGCTCGATTATGTTGCACACATCCCAAAAACGGAAGCGCGATGGAATATTAAAGATTTTATCAACTTCATTAAACTTCCGAAATCTACGGTCGAAATGGCCAACGGACAAACCATTCATTTTTATCCAACCAATAAACTCAGAATACCAGTTGATAAAAATGTCATTATCAAAAACAATGTCGTCGATAAAAAATACTATGATTCAATCGTTCCATATATTGATTTGGATATTAAAGGAAGTGCACTCTATAAAAATCGCTTGATGGCTTTAGATGTTTTAGCCAATAATGACTGGAAACGACCGATTTATTTTACAGGTGGAAGTTTTGGCGATGACGATTATCTATGGATGAAAGACTATCTTCAACTAGACGGATTAGTTTACAAACTAGTACCAATTAAAACGCCGATTGTTAAAGAAAATCCATACGATATGGGAAATATCGACAGCGATAAAATGTATGATTTAGTAACAAAATGGAGTTGGGGTAATGGCGAACTTACGACCATTTATCACGATCCTGAAACCCGAAAAAACAGTATCTCGTACAGAACCAACATGGCCCGATTGATGGAAAAATTAATCAATGAAGGAAAAAAAGAAAAAGCAGAGAAAATTATCGATTTAGCTATGAATAAAATGCCAATGGATTATTATGGCTACTACACTATGGTTGAGCCGTTTGCCGGTGGATATTATGCGATTGGTGAAAAAGCAAAAGCTAGAGAATTACTGGAAAGACTGATGACAAAATACAAACAGAATTTGATTTATTATTCAGGTATTCAACCTTCTATTCAAGACGGAATTGCTTCCGATATCATTACAGATATTGAGCGCTATAGAAGTCTTTTAATCACGATGAAAGATCGAGGCGATGTTGAGTTCTACAACAAAAATAAGCCTACCTTTAATTCTTTAGTGCAACGATTTGCCCGTTTCGGAAGAGATTTAGAATAAATGGATTAAAAACTATAAAATGTGTCATTTGAGAAATCATTTGACACATTCTTTTTTATATTTAACAAATGAGTTTCTGGGTAAAAACAAATTATTTAGTCAAAAGGATTTTTCCAAATTATGTTTGGGACATTCCTAATACTGAAAAAAAAGTATATCTGACTTTTGACGATGGACCAACCCCAGAAATCACTCAATGGACATTAGATGAATTAAAAAAATATGATGCGAAAGCAACTTTTTTTTTAATTGGAAATAATATCGTTAAGCATCCGGAAATCTTTAAAAAAGTAGTCAACGAAGGACATTCAATTGGAAATCATACTTTTAATCATCTAAAAGGTTGGAAAACTGGAACGTCAGCTTATGTTGAAAATGTGACGAAATGTAATGAAAGCATCTGTAAACTGAACACTGAGCACTGGAAACTCTTTCGTCCACCCTATGGCAAAATAAAACCATCACAATCCAAAATACTACGGAAACAAGGCTACAAAATCATTCTGTGGGATATTGTCTCATTTGATTTTGACGCAAAAATTTCCAAAGAAAAATGTCTTGAAAACGTATTGAAAAATGTAGAATCCGGCAGCATAATAGTTTTTCACGACAGTATCAAAGCACAAGAAAATCTCAAATATACTTTACCAAGAACATTGGAATTCTTAAAACAGAACGGATTTTTCTGTTCTAGAATTGAATCTGACATAGTATAAAAACAAAAAACCCGATCATTGCTGAACGGGTTTTATATAAAAATAAGAGTTTGTCCTTATGCTTCGAATGCAACTACAGATACAAATGATTTGTTATCACCTTTTTTCTGAAATTTCACTACACCAGCCACTTTTGCATGTAAAGTATGATCTTTACCCATGTAAACGTTTTCTCCTGGATTGTGCTTTGAACCTCTTTGTCTAACAATGATATTTCCAGCAATTGCAGCTTGACCACCATAAATCTTAACACCTAAACGTTTTGATTCTGATTCTCTACCATTCTTAGAACTACCGACACCTTTCTTGTGAGCCATGACGTATAATTTTAAATATTAGTTGTTTTCTTCAGTTGCAGTTTCTTCAGCTTTTTTTGCTTTGGGCGCTTTGGGCGCTTTAGGCTCTGCTGCTTTTTCTGATTTTGGTTCTACTGTAGCTTTCTCAGCTTTTTTTCCTCCAGTAGCAGAAATACCTTCAATCACAATTTGTGTAAGATACTGTCTGTGTCCGTTTCTTTTTTTGTAACCTTTTCTTCTTTTCTTTTTGAAAACGATTACTTTGTCTCCTTTTAAGTGTTGTAACACTTTGGCTTCTACTGAAGCACCTTCTATAGCTGGGGCGCCTATTGTGATTGTACCGTTGTCGTCTAACAAATAAACTTTGTCGAAAGATACTTTAGATCCTTCTTCATTTGTCAAACGGTGAACGTAAACCTTTAGGTCTTTGCTAACTTTGAATTGTTGCCCTGCTATCTCTACGATTGCATACATAACAAATTGTTTTTATTAATTTATAATCCCGAGTTTTCGGGATGCAAATATAGAACTATTTCTTTTACTCGCAACATCATGTGCAAAAAAAACAAAACTTAGTTTTAGAGCAACTATTAAACATTAGATAAAATTTCAGATTGTTTAGAAAATTAGATAAAATAAAGTATTTTTGGTGTAACAAAATTTAAGGTTAGTTTACTAATTACAAAATCAACAAAAAATTTAAATTTTTTATGAAAAATTCATTAATCGCTTTAAGTTCAATGCTTATGCTTGGAGGAACAGCTCTTGCCCAAAAGGTAGCTTTTGAGGAATACGATTTGCCAAATGGTCTTCATGTAATTTTACACAATGATCAATCGGCGCCAGTTGTAATTACCTCAGTAATGTATCACGTAGGTTCTAAAGATGAAAATCCGGAAAGAACTGGATTCGCTCACTTTTTCGAACATTTATTGTTTGAAGGAACTGAAAACATCAAACGTGGTGAATGGTTTAAAATTGTAACTTCAAACGGAGGAACAAATAACGCCAACACATCGGATGATAGAACTTACTATTTTGAAGTTTTCCCTTCAAACAATACGCAATTAGGCTTATGGATGGAATCAGAAAGATTAATGCATCCTGTAATCAACCAAATTGGTGTTGACACTCAAAACGAAGTGGTAAAAGAAGAAAAAAGACTTCGTGTTGATAACCAACCTTACGGTCAGTTAATTGCTGAAGTTAAGAAAAACATGTTTAAAGTGCACCCTTACCGTTGGGCGACTATTGGCTCGATGGATCACTTAGATGCTGCTACATTAAAAGAATTCCAAGATTTCAACAAGAAATTTTATTCTCCAAACAATGCCGTTTTAGTTGTTGCAGGTCAAATTGACATTGCGCAGACAAAAAAATGGATTCAAGATTATTTTGGACCAATTCCAAGAGGTGTTGAATTGAAAAAAGATACATTTGTTGAAGCACCAATCACCGAAACAATACGCGCTACTTTCGAGGATCCAAACATCCAAAAACCAATGGTTGTTGCTGCTTACAGAATTCCATCAATGAAAACTCGTGACGCGAGAGTTTTAGATATCATTTCCACTTATTTGAGTAACGGAAAAAGTTCTAAACTTTACAAAAAAATTGTTGACGATAAGAAAATGGCATTGCAAATAGGAGCTTTCAATTACGCTCAAGAAGATTACGGTCAATACATTCTTTATGGAATGCCACAAGGTGAATTTACTTCAAATGACTTGATTAAAGAGATTGATGAAGAAATTGTTAAACTTCAAACTGATTTAATTGCAGAAAAAGATTTTCAAAAACTGCAAAACATCAACGAAAGCAACTATATAGACAGTAATGATAATATTGAAGGTGTGGCGGAAAATTTAGCTACCTACTATTTATTGTATGGCGATGTGAATCTTGTGAACACAAATATTGACATCTTACGCTCTATCACTCGTGAAGAAATAAGAGATGCTGCCAAAAAATATTTAAATCCAAACCAACGTTTGATTTTGGATTACGTACCTGGAAAAGACAAAGCTGAGAATAAATAAAACTAAGAAAAATGAAAAAATCAATTATACTTTTATCAAGCTTGTTTTTAACACTTATTATGCAAGCACAAGACAGAACACAGCCAACAGCTGGTCCGGCACCAAAAATAAATCTTAAAAAACCTGAAACTTTTTCGTTACCAAACGGATTGAAAGTTTTAGTAGTTGAAAACCATAAGTTACCAAGAGTTTCTTATAGTTTGACCATTGACAACACACCTTACGCTGAAGGCAACAAAAAAGGGGTTGACGATTTAACGAGTAGCTTAATCGGAAACGGTTCAACTAAAACTCCTAAAGACGCATTCAACGAAGAAATTGACTTTCTTGGAGCGAACATTAACTTCTACGCTTCGGGAGCATCTGCAAGCGGGTTATCTAAACATGCCAAGAGAATTTTAGAATTAATGTCTGAAGGTGCTTTAATGCCAAACTTCACACTTGATGAATTCGAGAAAGAAAAAGAAAAACTTATCGAAGGACTAAAAACTCAGGAGAAAAGTGTTCCTGTAGTTGCTGGTAGAGTTGAAAAAGTATTGGCTTATGGTAAAAATCATCCTTATGGAGAATATTTATCAGAAGAGACTATCAACAATGTATCTCTTGCCGATGTTAAAGACAATTATAGAACCTATTTTGTTCCAGAACACGCGTACTTAGTAATTGTTGGTGATGTTAAAACTAAAGACGTTAAGAAAATGGTTGAAAAACTATTTGGTTCTTGGGTAAAAGCAACTGCTCCAAGATTATCTTATTCTAATCCGTCAAACGTTCAATATTCACAGATAAATTTTGTGGACATGCCCAATGCAGTTCAATCAGAGATCACCATCTTAAACACGGTAAATCTTAAAATGACTGATGCTGACTTCTTCCCAGTAATTTTAGCTAATCAGGTTTATGGAGGCGATTTCAATAGCTATTTGAATATGAACTTAAGAGAAGCGCACGGATGGACTTATGGTGCACGTTCAAGTATTGGTTTTGACAAAAACATGCACAGCGAATTTAGAGCGAATACTCAAGTAAGAAATGCAGTAACCGATAGCGCTGTCGTTGAATCGCTAAAAGAATTAAAAAGAATCAGAACTGAGAAAGTAAGTGACGAAGTTTTAAAGAGTGTAAAAGCAGGTTATGTTGGAAAATTTGTAATGCAAGTTGAAAAACCAACCACGGTTGCACGCTATGCATTAAACATCGAAACAGAAAGTCTACCAGCTGATTTCTATGAAAACTATATCAAAAACATCAATGCGGTTACACCGGATGACGTAATGAGAGTGGCTAACAAATATTTCTTAGCAGACAACGTAAGAATTCTTGTTGTTGGGAAAGGTTCAGAAGTACTTTCTGGATTAGAGTCGTTGAAAATACCAATGTTCTATTTTGACAAATTTGGTAATCCAACTGAAAAGCCTGCAATAAAAAAACCAGTTCCTGCTGGAGTTACAGTAAAATCTGTTGTTGACGCTTATGTAACTGCTATTGGTGGTGACAAAGCCGTTAAATCCGTTAAATCTATTTTTTCTATCGGTTCAACAACTATTCCTCAGGCGCCAATGCCATTATCATACAATTCTAAAATGGATGCTAAAGGACGAATGATGGTTGAACTTTCTATGGCAGGAATGGGATCAATTATGAAGCAAGTTGTAAATGGCAACACCGGCTACATGATGCAACAAGGTCAGAAAAAAGTTTTAGAAGGTGAAGAACTAGCTAAAATGAAAGAAGGCGCAATTTTGTTTGCTGAAACGGGATTGGCAACTAAAAACGGCGTAACAATTTCAGGCATTGAACAAATGGAA
This sequence comes from Flavobacterium sp., assembly GCF_029945805.1. Classification (GTDB taxonomy): domain Bacteria; phylum Bacteroidota; class Bacteroidia; order Flavobacteriales; family Flavobacteriaceae; genus Flavobacterium. The sequence continues at coordinate 22,504 of NZ_JAQSDH010000009.1, read as the reverse complement.
GGTTCTGATGCTTATGCTGTTGTTGATGGTGATACTACTTACTATTTTGATGTGAAATCAGGCTTAAAAACTGCTGAGGCAACTTCAGAGAAAGGTCCTGATGGTCAGAAAGCGACTAGAGTTACTACTTTCGGTGATTACAGAGCTGTAAAAGGGGTAAAGGTTCCGTTCAACACTATTATGAATGTTGGATTCGAATTAGATATCAAAATGAGCGATGTTAAAATCAATGAAGGAGTAATTGATGCCGATTTTCTATAACAAATAGAAGTTACTTTATAGTCAAAGTCCCATATCTTTTTTAAAAATGATACGGGACTTTTTTATTTCTTATTCGCCAGATAAACTCCAATTAAAATGATAAAGGCTCCGACTAATTGAAAAGAGGTCAAAATCTCATTATCCAAAAGCCCCCAAAGAAATGCTACAATCGGAATCAAATATGTAACGGAAGACGCAAAAACTGGAGACGAAATCTGTATCAGTTTATAAAAAAGAACATTTGCAACACCCGTGCCCACTATTCCCAGAATCATTATATAAAACATCGCATGTTGGGTTTGCGGCAAACTAACTTTAGTAGTAAAATCGGTAAAACTTAATATTAAAATCGCCGGAAGCAACATGACCAAAAAATTACCAGTTGTAATACTGAGTGGCTTCACATCTGAAAGGTATTTTTTAATCAGATTAACATTCATAGCATAACAAATTGTGGCAATCAAAACTAAAACAGAATAATAGTAATTATCAGTTCCTTCGTGATTTTTTCCAGTAAAAATCAACACTGCAGTGCCAATCAACCCGATTCCGATACCGAGAAACTGATTTCTTTTAAAAGTCAATCCAAAAAACAAAGCTCCAAAAATTAAGGTGTTTAACGGAGTAAGTGAATTTAGAATAGAACATATCGAACTGCTCACTTGGGTTTCCGCAATCGCAAAAAGATAGGCCGGAATAAAGGTTCCAAACAAAGAAGTTATTGCAATATATTTCCATTGATGCTGCGGAATTGAGGCCAGACTTTTAAATCCCACAACCAAAAGAAAGACCGCACAAAAGATGATTCTAAGCGAACCCAATTGAAACGGATTTAAGCCAATCAATCCTTTTTTAATTAATATAAAAGAGCTTCCCCAAATAAGTGCTAGCAGTACAAGAATAACCCATTTTAGCTGAATTGATTTCATATGATTTTTTTGAATGCAGCAAATTTTGTAATTAATTTAAGAATAAACACTTTTATTTTTCACTAATTTTGTGATTGATTAAGAAGTCACAAACAAAAAAGCAAAAGACTATGAATATTACCAAATCATTATTGACTTTTGGGATTGCCTCAACCATTTTTATTGGTTGTAAAGATGCCGGAAACAAACCTACTGCTGCAGAAACGGAAACAAAGACTGAAAAAAAAGTAATTGTTGCTGCTGTTAAACCAGAAACTGCAAGTTTCAAAATTGAAGGAATGACTTGTGCTATGGGTTGTGCAAAAACAATCGAAACCAAGTTGTCAAATCTGCAAGGCGTTCAAAAAGCTACAGTTGATTTTGATAAAAAAGAAGCAACAGTTGATTTTGATGCCACAATTCAAACTCCAGAAAAATTGACTAAAACGGTTGAATCTGCAGGTGATGGTGAAACATATAAGGTTTCAAATATGCATATCAACGAAAAAATGTAATTCAAAACAAATTATAAATAAAAAATCCTCTCGTTATTAAATGAGGGGATTTTTTTATTTCCATTTTAAGGTTTCCATCAAGCGTTGCATATCATCTTTTACATAACTGGCCGCTGGCATAATAGAGTCGAATTTTGGCTTTGCATAAAAATATACTGAACCCGTTACAAAATGCTTGATGCTATCTGTAGCGTAAAATTGAGCATTTGTAGCCGCATTTCCATTTACTCTATAAAACATACCGTATACCTTACTATCGTTGTTTATAAAAGGTTGTTCGAGAATATCGTCTGCTTTAATTACATGCTCATACGTTAGCTTTTGGGCATCGCGCAGTAAAGCATTAATATTATTATCAACAGTCTTGTACGTAAGGTAAATTGTAGCTTTCATTTTTGGATAATGAATTGAATAACCACAATTTTTGTCTTCTTCAATAGTTGCATTTGCATTGAAATCAAATTCAAATGGACAATTATTGCTGAATTTAGCATATTTGGCAACGGGATAATCCAAACGAAGCTGACTTGATGGTTTTGGAACAGTATCATTTTTACAGCCACTCATGCAAACAAAAAGCGTCGAAACCGCTAGTGAACCAATTATTTTTCTAAACATTTTGAGTTATTCAAGAGTTACTTTTAATTGTTTTATTCTTTTTTTGTCAACGGCTTCTATAGTGAAACGGACATTTGAAAAATTAATTTTTTGTTCTCTTTTTGGAAAATTTCCTAAAATTTCTAATATAAACCCAGCCAAGGTCTCAGCTTCACCTTTGCTACTTTCAAACATTTCTTCATTAACATCTACAATTCGATAGAAATCTTTAAGGTTGGTCTTCCCCTCAAAAAGGAAATTCTTATCATCAATTTGGGAGTAATTCAGATTTTCGTCATCAAACTCATCCGAAATATCACCAACAATTTCTTCGATTACATCTTCTAAAGAAACCAGTCCGGAAGTTCCGCCATATTCGTCAACTACAATGGCCAAATGGCTTTTCTTACTTTTAAATTCCTTTAACAAATCATCCAATTTTTTATTCTCAGGCACAAAAAAAGGTTCGCGCATTAATTGGTTCCAATCAAATTCTTTCTTGTTGATGTGCGGAATCAAGTCTTTAACAAATAGTACTCCTTCGATATGGTCAATGCTTTCTTTGAAAACAGGAATTCGAGAATAGCCCTTTTCAACTATTTTACTATAAATCTCACCAAAAGTTTCATTTATTTCCAATGCAAAAATATCAATTCTCGGACTCATCACTTGCTTGGTATCAGTATTGCCAAAAGAAACAATGCCTTCCAATATTTTTTGTTCTTCAGATGTCGTGTCTTCTGTCGATGTGAGTCCTAAAGCCTGCGATAATTGGTCTACTGAAATATTTGATTTTTGTTTGGCGAGCTTATCATGCAAATAAACGCTCACACTGCGCATCGGCAAACTAATCGGAGAAAGAAACTTATCTAAAACCATCATAGGATTGGCTACAAATTTTGAGAATTTTATATTATTACGGCTGGCGTAAATTTTGGGCAGGACTTCTCCAAATAAAAGAATTAGAAATGTAATCAATACGACCTCAATAGTAAACTTCAAAACGGGTGACTCTATCATTGAAAAAATACTATTTCCAACAAAAGAAAAAATAATGACAACACCAATATGACTGAAATTGTTGGCGACTAATATTGTCGCAAGCAATTTTTTGGGACGCTGAAGTAATTTGGAAATTAAATTGGCCTTTGACGCATCTTCTTCCATCAAAACATTTAAGTCTTTCTGGGTAAGCGAAAAAAGTGCCACTTCGGCAGCAGAAACCATAGCAGAACAAAATAAAAGAAGAACAATCGCTATACTACCAAAAAGTAAATTGGTGTCAATGCTGGCAAGGAAATTTAAACTGGGATCAGGGTCCAATAACTTAAGGATTAATTAAACAATATCAAAAAGGCAAATCGTTTTCTGGACTTGCATGATTTGGCGCTTCAAAAGTAGTGTTTTTTGTTTCTAAATTCTGTGTTGTTTTTAAGCCGTCTACTTCTTTTTTGGTCGTCAAAAATGTAAATTCGGTAACTTGGATTTCAGTTGTATATTTTGTAGAACCATCTTCAGCCTGCCATTGACGTGATTTAATTCGACCTTCTATGAAAATTTTATCACCTTTTGACAAATATTTTTCGCAAATTTCAGCCGCTTTATTTCTAACTACTAGATTATGCCATTCGGTAGAAGTGATTTTTTCGTTAGTCTGCTTGTTGATATAAACTTCATTGGTAGCCAAAGGAAACCTTCCAATGCAGTTTCCGCCTTCAAAATAATGCATCTTTACATCGTCACCTAGATGACCTATTAGCATTACTTTATTTAGAGTACCATTCATTTTTTAAGCTGTTGATTTATTCCACTGCGTTCCCTACAATTCGGCAACACCTCAAGTCTTTCAAATTTACTAAAACTTTTGAAAATTAGCCCCATACTTTTTCAATAAAATTAAAAATCACAATGGGAAATGGAAATTCTGAAACTAATTTATAATCAATTCCGTTTGTTAGCTTGCCTTTCACTTCGACCTTCCAAAATTTGATATGAAGATGTTGATGGGATAATTTGTGGCGAATACTTTCAGGATTGTAAAGTTGAACTTCAACAATCTCATTATCGCAAAATACTTGATTCTGAATTAAAGCCAAAACAGTTTCGTCTGATTCAGGGCTACTGGTTTCTAGCAGCGGAAATTCATATAAATTGTGCCAAATTCCTTTTTGGTTTCGTTTACTAATAATTGTATCCTGATTTTCATCTAAAAAAATTAAATAATTAAAATATCGACTGGTAACTTTAGTCTTTTTAGATTTTACCGGAAGTTGCGCTACTTTTTTCTTTTGCAAAGCCAAACAACTATCATTGAATACACAAATGCCGCAATTTGGACTTTTAGGCACGCATTGCAAAGCACCAAATTCCATTATGGCCTGATTGAAAATGTTCGCTTGATTCTTCGGAATTAATGCCGCGGCCAATTGCGAAAATTCTTTTTTGGCTCCAGCCGATGCAATATCCGTTTCTACATCAAAATACCTTGACAGTACCCGAAAAACATTCCCGTCGACAACGGGAACCGTCTCATTATATGAAAACGAAGCAATTGCCGCTGCTGTATATTCGCCAATACCTTTTAGTTTCAATAGTTCAACATACGATTTTGGAAACACGCCGTCTGATTCAAAAGCAATCTGTTTTGCCGTTTTGTGAAGATTCCTCGCTCTCGAATAATAGCCCAATCCTTGCCATAATTTCAGGACCTGTTCTTCATCGGCTTTAGCCAAATCAAAAACAGTAGGAAATGCTGCTGTAAACCTTAAAAAATACGGCAATCCCTGAGCAACTCTTGTTTGTTGAAGCATAATTTCTGAAAGCCAAATGGTATAGGGATTGGTATCGTTGCGCCATGGCAAATCACGCTTGTTTTGTAAATACCATTGAATAAGAGTTTTAGAGAATTTCATAGCTGAATTGTGGATTGCAAAAATAAATCTTTATGTGATTAAATTTTAATAGATTATGCTTGAACTATTGTTTATTTAATTCATATATTTGCAACCTCAAAAAAAATACATAATAATATTAAATACGCAAGAAAATGACGAAAGCAGATATCGTAGCAAAGATTTCAGAGAAAAAAGGACTTGAAAAAGGAGATGTTCAAGCAGTAGTTGAAGCATTCATGGAAGAGGTTAAAATATCTTTAGAAACTGGAGATAATGTTTACCTAAGAGGTTTCGGTAGTTTTATCATCAAAACTAGAGCTGAAAAAACAGGAAGAAATATTTCTAAGAATACGACTATCAAAATTCCAGCTCACAATATTCCAGCATTCAAACCTGCAAAAGTATTTGTAGAAGCAATAAAAACTAATACTGAAGTAGCAGTATAAAACTTATTTATTAATCACCAAAATCTTCAATTATGCCAAGTGGTAAAAAAAGAAAAAGACATAAGGTAGCGACTCATAAACGTAAAAAGAGAGCGAGAGCTAACCGACACAAAAAGAAAAAGTAGTTCTAAACTACTTTTGTTTTTTTTTAAAAACGTTCATTGACAAAGAATTCAGAGGGCAGATTATAGATTACAGAATGCAGTTTTCAAAACTGTTGCCCAAAATCTTAATGCTGTTTTCTACGAGGATTCACCGGGTAAAAAACAATACCTGTTTAAAATGTTTAATCCATCCTTACTTTAGCCATCAGCCATCAGCCGTCAGCAATTAGCCCTAAAAAGCTGAACGCTAAAAGCTACACGCCGAACGCTTTTTGTCGGGATAAAAATTTACAAAGTGAATAAAGAACTAATCATTAGATCTAGTGCTGACGCTGTAGATTTTGCCTTATTAAAAGATGGAAAACTAATTGAATTACACAAACAAGAAGAAACAAGCAACTTTCAGGTTGGCGATATTTTTATTGCTAAAATCAGGAAACCAGTTGCTGGACTTAACGCTGCTTTTGTAAACGTGGGCTACGAAAAAGACGCCTTTTTACACTATCAAGATCTAGGTCCAAGTTTTGCTTCTTATTTGAAATTCATAAAACTTGTAAGCGCAGGTAAACTAAAAGATTTCTCCCTAAAAAACTTCCAGTTTGAGAAGGAAATTGACAAAGACGGAGCCGTTGCAGATATACTCAACGCCAACCAGTCAATATTAGTACAAGTGGTTAAGGAACCTATTTCTACAAAAGGTCCGAGAATAAGCTGTGAGCTTTCATTCGCGGGTCGATTTTTAGTTTTAGTGCCTTTTTCAGACCGAGTTTCTGTTTCACAAAAAATAGACTCTAAAGATGAAAAAGACCGTCTTAAAAAACTAGTACAATCTATCAAACAAAAAGGTTTTGGTGTTATTGTGAGAACAGTAGCAGAAGGCAAAAACGTAGCCGAATTAGAAAAAGATTTGCAGAACTTAATGAATAGATGGACTGCAATGAGTAAAAAAATACCAACCGCACATCATCCGTCTAAAGTTTTAGGAGAGCTTAATAAAGCATCTTCTATACTAAGAGATGTATTCAACGATACTTTTACAAGTATTCAAATTGATGATGAGGAGTTGTATCAAGAAACAAAGGACTATTTAGCCGAAATAGCTCCTGACAAACAAAAAATCGTTAAGTTTTATCAGTCGAAAGACACGCAATTGTTTGAAAAATATCATATCGAAAGACAGATTAAAACTTCTTTCGGACGAACCGTATCGATGAGTAAAGGCGCTTATTTGATTATAGAACACACCGAAGCTTTACACGTTATCGACGTGAATAGTGGAAACCGTTCTAACAAAGCCAACAATCAGGAAGATACTGCCATGGAAGTAAATATGATAGCCGCAGCAGAAATCGCAAGACAATTACGTCTTCGAGATATGGGCGGAATTATCGTAGTCGATTTTATCGATATGAAAGATCCAGACAATCGCCAAGTATTGTTCAACTTCCTTAGAGAAGAAATGAGCGATGATAAAGCCAAACATAAGATCTTGCCGCCTAGTAAATTTGGATTAGTCCAAATCACAAGACAACGCGTAAGACCTGAAGTAAATATTGAAACAAGAGAAGAGAATCCGAATAATCTAGCAAGCGATATTGACGCGCCAATTCAGATTATTGACAAGATTGCTTTCTCTCTTGAAACCAAATTAAAAGACCATAAAAAAGTGACTTTAAATGTTCACCCTTTTGTGGCAGCATACCTTAAAAAAGGTTTTCCATCATTACGTTCAAAATGGTTTTTTGAACATAAAAAGTGGGTGAAAATCATACCTCGTGACGCTTACACGTATTTAGAATATCATTTCTTTGATGAAAAAGGAAAAGAGATTTCGGAAAAATAAAAAAAACCGCCTTTCGTAAGATTGGCGGTTTTTTTGTTATATAACATCTTCTTCCTTTTCAAACTTAATCTGTAACAGCGTGAGAGCATACAAAAACAATGGCGCGATGACACGTGTTGCAGAATGATTAATTGTAAGTAGCCAAAAAACAAAAAACGGCAGCAAATAAAAGTTTCGTAAGTCTTTTGAATAAAGTTGTAGTGGATAAAAAATTAAAATTAATAACGCTACTAGGCCTAAAATTCCGTGTTCTGACAACAATCGGGTTACTTCGCTGTGAGTTGATATTTCTTTTTTGTACTTAATTATCCTAATTTCTTTCGCTTTTCCAACTCCAACTCCTAGTATTGGTTTTTCTATAAAGTTCTCAAAATCGGATTTAGCCTGTATATATCTTCCATCATTTTTAAAGAAATATTTTGAATCTAATAGCTTTAAATTGGTATATCTGCTAAACAGCTTGTTTTGTGTTTGACAGGAAGTTAACGCGAAAATTGATAAGAATAAAATAAATGATAAACTAATTTTTCTTTTTAATGTATAATATTCTTTTCTGCTTATGTATATTGACAAAAACAGAAACAAAATCGTGATTACTGCTGTCAAAATACCTCCACGTGAAAAGGTTAAAAATCCCCGATAGGAAATAAGACATAAAAGAAAAAGATTAAGATAAAAGATTTTCTTACTATCAGATTCAATTATTATTTTTAATAAATAAATAAAGAAACCGAGTCCTAATACCGTTGCCATCTGATTTGGAGCATAATTACCTGAAAAATAAAAATTGGACGCATAAGGGTTTACACTGTAAATATTGCGTGAATATCTTAAAATTAAAAAAACGCAAGAACCCAATACCGGGAGTGCTATCAAGTTTAAAATAATCTTAATTTGTTTTGCTGAAATTTCCCTTTTATAGGTGTATAATGCCAAAACTCCTAAACAAATTGGCCCTAAAATCTCTATAGAAATTGTTTTCCTAACATCACCATTGATATACATTAATGACAAAAAAACAGAAGGGAAAAGTACTAGTAAATAAATCAAATAAGGATTTTTGATTTTTGGAAAACCACTATAAAAGAATCCTAAAAAGGTAAAAAACAACATTAGGTATTTTCCTAACTCATAAAAATGGTTTCCGTAAGTTGTTCTTAAAAAAACTTCACTCCCGGCTATATATGCTATAACATAGAGTATTTCGTTGTTTTTGTTTTTAACAACAATGTAAAAACCCAAAATGATAATTAGAAGCAAATAAATTTTAGACAAAGGAAGATGAAATGCTATTAAAGAACCTATGCCTACATGGAGCAGCGTTAGGTTTATTTGTTGTCTCTCTGTCATTGAAGTTGATTAATGAACAAATATATTCAAAAGATATTCTTATTAAATGTAATTTTGGATAGCTTTTAATATTTAATTATTTATGGATTTATTTAAAATTAACAAAAGTTTCAATTTAATTTTAGTATTCTATTTTGTTTTACTGCCTTTTGTTTTTTTTAGTTCAATATTAGATACTTTCTTATTAGCAAGACAGTTATTAACTACTGTGTTTTTATTTTCAATCATATCTTTACTATTAGTAAAAAACAAACAAATTCCTCTTTTTACATTAGATAAGACCGTTTTATTGTTTTTAGGATTTATAGTTTTTTGCTTATTCTCTTTTTCAAAATCGCAAATATTGGATTTAAGTCATGCTGCAGTATCTAAATATCTAATTTTCCTGCTGTTTTTCATGGTAATCAGACATCTAATAATGAGCGATTTAATTGAGGAAAAAAGCATAAAATCATATGTAATTCTGTTTGGTTTTATATCTGTTATAATTGCTTTATTGGCTTTCACTAATAAAACTATCAATGGACAAAATTTATTTAGACAGGTAAATGTTATGAGCGGCACGTTTGGCAACAAGAACTTTTTATCCTCTATTTTGTTTTTTTGTTTACCGTTTTATTTTATTGGAATTTCAATGTCTAAAAAAATAAAAGCTGTTTCATTTGTAGCAATAGTTTTTACCATCTTGCTGCTTTTAATGTTAAGAACACGAGTTGTATTAATAGCATTAAGCATTTATCTCCTTTTAGTGGTGTTACTTCAAATAAGAAGTAAGGTTCCGAAAAAAATCTTCAATTGGAGTTTAGTATTAGTTATAACAGCACTAATTACTGGTGTTTTTTATTTATTATCAATTAAAGACATTTTTCATTCTTCGGCAGATATAAAAACACAATATTTTTACAGATTGCTTTCTTCAGATACTTTGTACGCAAGAATAGAATATTGGCAACAAGCACTTTATATAATTAAAGACAATTTTTTTAGTGGAATTGGCGTTGGAAATTGGATTGCTACTTATCCAAAATATGGATTAAATCACTTTTCTGATACCGCTATTGTAAACGGCAGACTAATTGTGAGTAATCCGCACAATGATTTTTTAATGGTTCTTTCAGAGATAGGCATTTTTGGGTTTTTATGTTATCTTGGAATTTTTATTTCTATACTCTATCAAGCCAATTGGCTTTCAAAAAATGAAGTGAAAAGTAGTGAACGAAGAAATGCGAGTTACTTTTTGTTTTTCATTGTTTGTTATCTCATCATTGCCTTTTTTGATTTTCCGCTAACAAGAATTGAACATCAGATAATACTATTAATTGTGTTTGCCATAATTAATGCTAAATATCTGAAAGCAAATAGCACCAAAGGATTTAAACTTCCTTCCCGTTTATTTTATCTGTTCAGCTTCGTATTGTTACTTTATTCTATGACTATTGCATTATATAGAATAGATGGTGAAAAACATCTACTTAAAGCTTTAGCAGCTGAAAAAAGAACAGATAATACAACTGCAATTTTCGAGTTCAACAAAGCCGAAAATGCTTTTTTTTCAACTGATACTTATGCTATTCCATTAGACTGGCATTTGGGTAAAGCGCACTATAATGAAGGAAATTTTGAAGAAAGTTTAAAGTATTACAGTAACGCTTATAAAGTAAACCCCTATTGTTTAGTTGTTAATAATGATTTAGCTTCAACTTATATAAAAAATGGCCGCGTTGCACATGGAATAAGGCACTACAAAGAAGCATTGACTATTTCACCAAACTATGAAGATGCCAGAATAAATTTAGCGGCAACCTATTATAACACTGAAGATTATGAAAAAGCTTTTGAAACAATTGATAAATGCGACAGCAATTCTAAAAATGAATCCTACAAACAGTTTTTAACTCCAATTGTTGAGAAAAAACTAAATGAAACACTCCTTAACCTGAACAATCCTAAACTAAACAATTATCTGAAATCAAAAATAAAAACGGAGAATGACCTTTTAACACTATACTTTGATTACAAAAGAAATAATACTATCTTCGACAAATATATTCAATCATTAATCAACTGAAAATGAAAAAACTACTACTCTTAGCTGCATTCTTTTTTTGTAATTTCATAGTAGGACAATCTATTATATCTGTAACTCCAAATAATGGAAATCGAGGTCAACAAAACCTTGATGTTACTATAACAACACAAAATGTTGATTTTACCACGACCACACCTTTAGTAGATGTTTCTTTTATTGATCAATTTAACAATGTTCTACCCGTTAACTTTGGTGAATTCTACTACGCTAATTTGTTAGACGTTAATTTGTCAATTCCCGGATATGCTATCCCTGGATCGTATAGCGTGAATGTCGCTGAAGTGAATGGTGCGTTTAACATGACATTACCAAATGCTTTTACAGTAAATAATCAATACACTTATACTTTACAAGGAAACGTCCGTTATGACAGCAATAGCAATGGTTGTGATGCATCTGATCCCAACTTGCCAAATCAAAGAATAACTTTTACTAATGGTGGTGTGACTGGAAATCTAATTGCCAATCAAACTGGTTTTTATAGTTATTATGATGTTAGTGCGGGCAATAATACGTTCACCCCTGTTTTAGAGAATCCTTCTTATTTCACGGTTACCCCTCCGAGTGCAAGTGTAGTTTTATCGACATCAAATAATTTGTTTGTACAAAATTTTTGCATTGCGCCTAATGGAACCCATAACGATTTGGAAGTAAGTTTATTTCCGTATGCACCTGCGCGACCGGGCTTTGATGCTACTTACAAAATACTATATAAAAATAAAGGAACCACTGTTCAAAATGGTGCGGTTACCTTAAATTTCAACGATAATCTGATGGATTTCGTATCCGCCACACCAACTATAAACAGTCAGGTAACAAATGTACTGACTTGGAATTTTAGTAATTTATCTCCGTTTGAAAGTAGAGAAATCATTGTAACGATGAATATCAACTCTCCTTCAGAAACACCTGCGGTTAACGTTGGAAACGTGTTAGCATTCAGCGCAAGCGTTAACGGAGCGACAGATGAAACTCCAATAAATAACACTTCAAACTTAAACCAGACTGTTGTAGGTTCCTATGATCCAAATGACAAAACTTGTGCAGAAGGTAATAATCTGCCAATAGCTGATGTTGGGAAATACCTGCATTATGTCATTCGTTTTGAAAATACCGGAACAGCCAATGCCGAATTCGTGGTAATTCGTGACATAATTGACACCAGTAAGTTTGAAATTAATACGTTAACGCCTTTATCTGGCAGTCATCCATTCACTACCAAAATTACAAATACGAATAAGGTCGAATTTATATTTGAAAACATAAACCTTCCGTTTGATGATGCTAATAACGATGGTTTTGTAGCGTTTAAAATTAAAACCAAACCAACATTAACCGTTGGCACAAATATTAATAATACTGCTAATATTTACTTTGATTATAATTTGCCGATAACAACAAATACTGCTACTACAACTATTCAACTATTAGGTAATTCTGATTTTGTGTTTAATACCATATTTAGCTTATCGCCAGTTCCGACCAAAGATATTCTGACCATTACCACAAAACAAACTGTAGAAATGACTTCTGTAAGCATCTACAACACGCTTGGACAATTGGTTCAGACCGTTACCAATCCGAATGAAACTATCGATGTTTCGGGATTGACAAACGGCACTTATTTCATTAAGATTACTAGCGATATAGGAACAGCGAGCAGTAAGTTTGTGAAAGAGTAACTAAATAACCCTCGAAGGGTTTAAAACCCTTCGAGGGTTGAGAATAAATAATTAACCGCCTTTCGAAAGACTGGCGGTTTTTTTTAGGAGCTATTTCCGGCTTTCCACTACAATCTTTTTGTAAAAACAAAAAGGATTTCCGCTGCAAATGCAAAGCATTCACTGAACACCTATAACAAATATTAAATTAGTGAAGTAATCCGGGCTAGGGCAATTGCTAACCGACTGACATTCTGTAACTTTTAAAAAAAGTCATATAATATAATCTTTCTTAAATGGAATAAATTTGTACTTAAAAAATACAAATACTATGATACAGATAATCAATTCTCCAGAAAACGTCGCAGCCTTTAGAGCTGTTGGCGAAGTTACCAAAGAAGATTACGAAACTATTGTTGTTCCTACCATAGAAGCGTTGGTAAAGAAAACCGATCAGTTAAATTTTCTATTGGAATTAGATACAGAGCTTGCGAGTTTTACCGCAGGTGCGTGGTGGGAAGATCTAATGATTGGAATCAAAAATTTTGGAAAATGGAACCGATCCGCCATAGTTACCAATTCAGATAACATCATAACTTTCACTAACGGATTTAGCTTTATTGCTCCTGGCGAGTATAAAGGCTTTAAAAAACAAGAGCTTGACATCGCGTTACTTTGGGTGAGTGCTACATAAAATAAGCCTGAAATAGTTTTTAACTATTTCAGGCTTATTTTATAGACTTTTTATTTAATCCAATTCGTATTCCAACCTGACCGTAATTCGAGCCGTTTTATTTTTGCTATAAGTGTCGTTAATTCCTCCGTAACTATCATCTTCTGTTGAACCTTGTCCAGTAATCTGGAAAACGCCCATACTCGCTCTTTTCAGTTTTCCTAAATCACCGTCAGCCGTTTTTACAATTTTAGAAGCGCGTTCATTAGCATCTTTTGTGGCTTTTTCAATTAAACTTTGCTTTAAACTTGGCAAATCTGAAAACGTATACTGAATACTATTGGATGACAATTCAATTCCAGAATTTACTAATTCAGATGTTTTACTAGAAACTTCTTCAATACGTTGCATCAAATCGGAATTCTTTTTTGCCGAAAAAGAAATAGTTTGCGTAGCTTCATAACCATCAAAAACTTGTTCGTATTTGGTTTGGTTGTCTGCGCCTTCACTTCGAACTTCTCTAAACTTTTTCTGAAAATTTACAGCTCCAAAACTAAACTCATTCGATTTAAAACCTTTGTTTAAAAAGAAATCAGATACAATTTTTTGATCTGAAACAATCTTATTATACGCCGTTTTAATATCAAAACTCATTGTAGTAAAACTTCCCGACCACAGAATCTCATCTGAAACAAAATCCTTAGCTCCCAATCCGATTACACTAATCGAATCCAAGTTCTTGTTACGGTTTTGGAACGATTTCCCCAAAATCCAAGCGGTGATAATTACGGCAATACCAATAATTATTGAAGACGGTATTTTTTTCATAAATTTTTGTTTTAAGTTAAACGTAAAAAACCAACTATTATTGTAAAATTATTTTCTTCTTGCACTAAAAAATCGCAGCATTAAATCCGAACAATCGTTGGCTAAAACGCCTTTTACCACTTGTGTTTTGGGATGAATTGTAGTGCCTAAAGTTTCAAATCCACGTTGATCATCGGAAGCACCAAAAACTATTTTTGAAATTTGGCTCCAATACAACGCTCCTGCGCACATCTGACATGGTTCTAAAGTGACATAAAGCGTACATCCTTTTAGATACTTTCCGCCAATGTAATTCGCTGCCGAAGTTATCGCTTGCATTTCGGCATGAGCCGTAACATCATTGAGCATTTCAGTTAGATTGTGCGTTCGTGCAATAATTTTATTATCGATAACAATCACGGCGCCAACAGGAATTTCTCCTTTATCAAAAGCCGCTTCCGCTTCCTGCAAAGCTTTCTTCATAAAATATTCGTCGGTGAAAGGGTTTTCCATAAAACAAAAATACAATTTCAATTCGTACATTTGCCTTATGTCCAAAAAATTGATAGACCACATCAACAATCCAACTGATTTACGAAAATTAGACGTTTCACAATTGCCACAACTGGCAAAGGAATTGCGTGATTTTATTATCGATATTGTTTCCGTAAAAGAAGGTCATCTTGGCGCATCGCTTGGTGTTGTTGAATTGACAATTGCTTTGCATTATGTTTTTGATACTCCGAATGATTTACTAGTTTGGGATGTTGGACATCAGGCTTATGGACATAAAATTCTAACCGAAAGAAGAACCAAATTCGACACCAATCGACAACTTGGCGGAATCTCGGGTTTTCCTAAACGAAGTGAAAGTGTTTACGATACTTTTGGCGTTGGACATTCTTCGACTTCTATTTCTGCCGCTTTAGGAATGGCGATTGCGTCTCAGCTTAAAGGCGAAAACAAACATCATATTGCCGTTATAGGCGATGCATCTATTGCAAGCGGAATGGCGTTTGAAGGATTAAATCATGCTGGAGTTACCGATGCAGATTTGTTGATAATTCTGAATGATAACGCTATCGGAATTGATCCAAGTGTTGGTGCGCTGAAAAACTATTTAACCGCAGTCAAAGAAGGAAAGAATCCGAAACAAAATAACATGATTAAGTCGCTGAATATTGATTATTCTGGACCAATTGACGGACATGATTTGGAAGGCTTAATCAAAGAATTAGAGCGTTTGAAAAAAGTAAAAGGACCAAAGTTTTTACACATAGTTACTACCAAAGGCAAGGGGTTACAACAAGCAGAAGACGATCAGGTGAAGTACCATGCGCCTGGAAAATTTGATGCTACAACGGGTGAAATACATAAAAAATCAGAAGAACATTTACCTCCAAAATTTCAAGATGTTTTTGGTTTGACTTTGGTCGAATTGGCTAAAAATAATCCAAAGATTATAGGAATCACACCAGCTATGCCATCGGGAAGTTCCATGAAGTTTATGATGGAGGCGTTTCCGAAAAGAGCTTTTGACGTTGGAATTGCCGAGCAACACGCCGTTACACTTTCGGCCGGTATGGCAACGCAGGGAATGGTAGTTTTTTGCAACATTTATTCTACCTTTTTACAACGTGCCTATGACCAGGTTATCCATGATGTCGCTTTACAAAATCTTCCAGTGATTTTCTGTTTGGACAGAGCCGGATTAGTTGGTGAAGATGGAGCCACACATCATGGCGTTTTTGATTTAGCGTATTTGAGATGCATTCCGAACATGATCATTTATGCCCCAAAAGATGAACTAGAATTACAAAATATTTTATACACCGCTTCGTTGGGATTGAAACATCCTATTGCGATTCGCTACCCAAGAGGAAGAGGTTTTATAAAAGATTCCAAATTTCAGATTTCAGATTTCAGATTTGAAAAAACAGAAATTGGGAAAGCAATTAAACTTAAGAAAGGAAAAAAAATAGCCGTTTTATCTACCGGAACCATTGCTAATAATGTTACGTTGGCTCTTAGTGAATTAGAAAATCCGGATGAAATTGCCCACTACCATTTTGGCTTTGTAAAACCTTTAGACGAAAAGAAATTGCACAAAATCTGTGATAAATTCGCAACGATTATTACAGTCGAAGATGGTGTTACTACCGGCGGATTTGGCAGCGCTGTTTTAGAGTTTTCTGCCAAAAATGATTATGTTAACGAAATTTTCCTTTGTGGTGTGCCCGATTATTTTATCGAACACGGCACCGTTGATGAACTGCAACAATTCTGCAACATTGACGTTGACGGATTGAAATCGCTTTTCTCCGGTTTGCTCGAAGAGAAAGAGGAAGAAGAAGATTAAGCCGTTACAATTTTGTTATACAGCACCGCTTTTCCATCCGTTAGCATTGAGATAAAATGACATATCAGGAGTAATCGGTCGTACAAATTCTCTTTTTCCAAATGATGTTTTTCCGGCAGAATTTTCAATAAAAGCATGTCGTAATTCGTGGCCTTTCCTTCGTAATTGTTGTTGTATGCTGTGATAAATTTATCCAAAAGATTATTGATAATCTGATACCCTGAAAGTTCCTTTTCAATCACTTCACGACTCTGATAAATGTTCTTAACACTTAATTTGATAATATCATCCATTTGTGCTTTGTACTTGCTTTTATCGGTCAACGAATGGTGGAATTCGCCTTTTAAAATCGCTTCTTCGTTTTCGATAAACACTTTTACGGCATCGTTAATAAGGTTTCCGATAGCTAATGCACGCAAGTAACTGATTCGATCTTCTTTGGTGGTCAATGTTTGATATTTGGCTGTGTCGATCGTATCTTTTACCAATTTGATCAGATATTCTAGAGCAAAATCTTCAGAAACTAAACCTAAATTTATGCCATCTTCAAAGTCGATAATCGTGTAGCAAATATCATCTGCAGCTTCAACTAAAAACGCTAACGGATGCCTTTCGTAGCCTATATCATTTCCGGTTTTATTGGAAATCATTCCTAATTCGTCAGCAACTTCTTTAAAGAACTCTTTATCCGATTGGAAGAAACCATACTTTTTATCTGCGATGTTTTTCGTTGGTTTTTTAGGAAGGCTTTCTTTTGGATATTTGGTAAAAGCACCTAATGTTGCATAAGACAAACGCAATCCGCCTTTAATTCCGGGACGCGAACTTGTCAGTACCGAAAACCCATTGGCGTTACCTTCAAATTCAATTAAATCTTGCCATTGTTTGGCGGTCAAGTGTTCTTTGTATTGTTGTCCTTTTCCGATAGAGAAATATTCGCCAATGGCTTTTTCACCTGAATGTCCAAAAGGTGGATTTCCAATGTCGTGCGCCAAAGCAGCGGCGGCTACAATTGCTCCAAAGTCATTCATGTGAAAACCGTGAATTTCTTTCAGATGCGGATATTTTTCAATGATTTTTTTTCCAACCAATCTTCCGATGGAACGACCAACAACCGAAACTTCCAGACTGTGCGTCAAACGTGTGTGAACAAAATCGGTTTTTGACATTGGAATAACCTGAGTTTTATCCTGCAAACTTCGGAATGCCGACGAGAAAATAATACGGTCATAATCGACTTCAAAGCCCAAGCGCGTATCGGCTTCTTCAATTCGCAACCGTTTGCTCGTGTCGCCTTGTCGTTTTAAAGATAAAAGTTGTTCCCAAATCATAATATTAAATATTAGATATTAAATTTTAAATATAAGTTTATTTTATGATTTTTTTCATGCAAACACTGGTTGCTACGCCACTATATTGTCCAAAGTTTTCAGTAATTTCATAGCCTAATTTCTGGTATAAACCGATGGCGTCATGCTGCAAAAATCCGGTTTCAAGGATTGCACTTGTATAGTTTTCTTCTTTTGCCCAAGCTTCTAATTCGGTTACAATAGCTTTTGCAATTCCTTTTGCACGGTATTCGGGCACGGTATACATTCGCTTGATTTCGGCAACATTCGACTCGAATTCTTTGTATGCTCCGATACCAACCGCTACATTATTTTCATAACAAACCAAAGCATTTTTGAGCAAGTTACTTTTATTGAATTGCGCATAAAAAGCGTGATCCTCTCCATCCAGAACCTTTAGATAGGCATCAAGTTCTAGCACCAATTTGCCAAAATCTTCAGTATCAGAAGTGGTTCTTTTTAGCGTAATCATTACTTAGTCTTCGGTTTTTGATTCTGTTAAAGAGTAAAACTTTTGTTTCTTTTGCTCCAAATCCCATTTTTTTACGACATACGTTTTGGAAAGGCTGTCGTGCCATCCGCGAGCAGGCATTCCAATAAAAGAAAGAATTTCAAACGGAATCAAGCGGCATAACGAACGTATCAAGATAACTTCGTGATGTGGTTTTTCCCCATTTTCATCCACTACTATAGTTTGAGTGACTAATTTCCCAAAAGTTCGCGCCGTAAAAATTTCAAAAATATTGTAATAAAACAAAGAAATCCCTGCAGCAAAAGTGTACTGCATGATATCATTCTTTGCAAAACCAGCCATGAAATCTTTGTTGCCATTTTCTAAGGCAATGGTTCCCGCTATTTGAAACGCAATTATGAACAAGATTAATTGCCCCATGTAATCCATTAATAAATTAAGAGCACGCTGTCCGTGTGAAGCTAAAAGCTCTTCTGTTACTAGGAATTGCTTTTTTTGATTTTGATTCATTCGGATTATTCCTTTAGGTTGGCCAAAAAGAAATTGCGTGATTTCTTTGGGTATTTATTAAAACTTTTATCACTAGGATTAGCGATTACGGTTTTGATATTGATTTCATCACCCAATTTAAAACTGGTTTCCGTGTATTTATAATCCAATAGGTATTCGCCACAGAAATAATTTCCATCATTATCCTTTTCGATGATTCCTGTATAAACGCCTTTTTTATCTTTTGTCATGGTACTTTTATTTGTGCTCAAATGTAATTAAAATGAAAACAGCTATCAAGTTGACAGCTGTTTTATTATTTGAATCAAAAAAGTAAAATCTAATTTTTTATCAATTTATGCGAATAAGTAAAATCGGAACCTATTAATTTAAGCATATAAATTCCCGATTGGCATCCTGTTAAATCAATTGTTTTTTCTGTACCATTAAAATTGAAATTCTTTTGGCTCATTACAATTCTTCCTCTTAAGTCATAAATTATAATAGTCACCTTTCCTAAAGTAGTAGTAGTATTTATCGTAAACAATCCATTGGATGGATTTGGCGATATTGTCAATCCTTCAATATTATTTTCGTGATTGTTCAGTGTTGGACAAAAAGCTGTTATTGTTTTAGTTGTAGTACTTGTGCAGCCTGAAGCATTTACTTTTGTTAATGTTATAGTTCCAGGCAACACTGTCCAATTAATATTGACACTTGCTAAATTGTTTTGTCCCGTAATTGTTCCTGTTCCGCTAGTAATTGTCCAGGTTAGCGTTTCGCCGTTATTTAAAAAAGTAGAATTATTGGTAATCCTTTCATTTGGTCTAGATAAACAAGCCGTTGTACTTCCTTCAACTAAAGCCGTTGGCGAATTAGTTATTATGATTGGAGACGATGTCCCTAAAATAGTATTGAAATTATCCTTAACTGTAACTACGTAAGTTCCGTTCTGAGAAAAATTATAAGTCGGATTTGTAACTGAAGTATTGAAAGTTGTCCCTAAAGTTGTGTTGGTAAATGTCCACACAAATGAAGTACCACATACATTAGGAAAAAATTTATACGTATTACAGCCTGTTATGTACTTGGATATTACATTGGCTGTATTTGGATTAAAATAGGCTGATTCTTGCTTAGCATCTATATTATTGGGTAAAGATGGACCAATTCTGTAGGTAAAACCATTTGCTTTCGGGCCATTTTTAGAAAAATTGCAAGCCAATGGATTTTCAGTACTTGCCAAAGTATTTGGATTATGAATTACCGATAGCTGTTGTTGGTTATTTGTTTCATTTGCCATTGCAATATACAGTTTGTTATCGGGTCCAAGCTGCATTCCCCATGGCCCTTCAGATGAGGATCCAATCTCTCTTTTGGTATTATTGACATCAATGGAATTGACATTAAATTGATATATTCTTTTTGCAAAATAATCACTAGCATATAGTATATTGGAATCGGGACTAAATGAGCACCCTTGAATTTGACTGTAAGTGGAAGATGTAGAGGGGATTTTTATTGGAATAAAAACACTGTCAACGATTCCTTGGGCTTTATTAAAATCGTAAATATAACTATCTGCACCATATCCGTGCCATAAGAATAGTTTGTTACCATTAGGAGCCATCTCTATACCACCAGTGTCTAATATCAATAAATCACTATTAACAATCAATCTTTCACTATTGTAAATTAACCCAGAACTTGTTAATGAAAACACTACAATATATAGGCTATTGCCCTTTTTTAATGTAGTGAGAATCCAATAATCATTATTATTACACTTTTTTACTGCAGCCAATCCTGTAGTCCCAAGTAAAGCTAAATCTGTAGTATTTCTATCAAATCCATATGATGCTGGTAATGTAATTGCCTGAGACATTACTCCCATTGTAGCATTAGTTCCTGTAACGTTGACGATGCTGTATCTAAACCCTATATCTGAAGTATTTGCATTATAGCTTTGTTGAGTGAAAACATAATATGCTGTGATGTTATTCCCGGTAACTGGTGGCTTAGGTACAATTACTACTTGTCCACTACTACTACCGTTTGATGTCATCATTAAATCACTAGTGTTAATTGGATTATTCTGTCTATTCCAAATTTTTTGCTTGTTGGTATAAAATAGAAAATTGCCATTAACATCACATTGAGAATTACAACTTACATTTGCGAAATTTGTATTTGGGAAAGTTGGATCAAGAACTGCTTTTCCAGAACTGAAATCCAAACCGCTGCTAGCATCAACATACCAATAGGAATTAGAATTATGTAAAGGAGCGCAATTGGTTACAAATATCTTTTCTGTTGAAGTCCTAGACTCACCAAGATTATTTGTTACAGTTAAAGACACCGTATAAGGTGAATTGGCTGCTGAAGTATATATGTGTGAAGTCGATTGAGCACTTGAAGTATTTGGATTTGAACCAGTAGCAAGGGCGTCACCAAAATTCCATGAATAAGTAGAGGCATTGGGTGCTGTAAACGTTGTTACCACCGTTGGACTTGCGCAAGGCGTATAATCGCTTGGCGTTATTGTTGCTGAAAGCAGATTATTAGACCCACATGTTCCGGTGTAAATAGTATTTTCTGTAGCGTACAATGTGCTTCTTGAAGAATTAAGAACTGCAAGCATTCTTTCAATTTGTCCAGTTGTAAAATGAGTTTGGCACAGATTGTTTCCATAATCCATATAATTAGATAAATCATCTAGTATAGCTGGTGTTTCTGCACAAGAATTCGTTCCTGTTACACAATTAAAATTTGGAGAGGCAACTCTTGGAGTATCACAAATACGATCACCATCTAGCAAACAATCATTAAAGTATGTTGAGCACCCTCCTTCAAAAGTATGGTATAAAAATAGGTAATGTCCAATCTCATGAACTAAAACTTTACCCAAATTATAATTTACCAACATGTTAGGGTTTCCATTTCCGAAAACAGTACTCTTCATTACAACTCCATCAAATACTGGAGAAGTATTAGGAAACATGGAATAACCTCCAATACCAGAATTCGCTCCATCAATGCTTTTCACAACCCAAATCCTTAAGTACCGATCCTTAGTAATTAATGGACTTGCTGTAGCTACCAAAGCTGATTGAGAATTTGTATAATGATTTGACAGCGTAGCATTATTGACATGTATAATTCCCGCTGTGGTTTGAACATCGTTAGTATTTACTGTTGGAATTGGACTTGTGCCATCCACCTTTGTTGCTAGACAAAACTTTATTCCGGTGTTTAAGAAATAATTATTTAAAGCAGTAAGTTGATCATTTACTTGAGAATCTGAAATATTAATTAGTGTAGTTCCATCGTGAATAATATAAACTACTACAGGAATTGTAATTGAACCTGATGGCGGTATGGATAAAGCATTTCGGCTTAAGTCTTTATTCTGAGCTGATTCTTTTAAATTTTGATTTAAAAAATCAAGACGTTCTCTTACCTCTGGAAAGTCAGTAAGCAATTTATCCATTAAAGCCGATGTAGCACACGGTTCACTTTGAGCATTAACTCAAGAAAAATTTAAAAAACTTGCCAATATAATAAGCGTCAGAATAATATTCCTCATGTTTTTTTCTTTTAAAGATACTTGTTTTTCATATTGGTTGCTTTTTATGACTAGTCCTAAATAATCGATACAGATTATAAGACAAAAATAGATAGATTAAA
>NZ_JAQSDH010000008.1:45870-77482 GCF_029945805.1 Flavobacterium sp. | reverse complement strand
GAAATATTTATAAAGTTTTTTTTCTGCGCAAAATTGGCGCATGTTGGCTAACGTTCCGGCGCTTCGCATCAGTTGCGAACTTCGGAACCGATTATTTTCCACTAAGATAATATTTCTTGCGAAACGCGAACGTTAACTTACAACAAAATTCGCAATTGTGCGAAACGGCTGTTAGCGGAGGTTTGCGTTCTAAAATAGGTTTTCGTATATTTTTGGAAACTCCTTTTCAACTTTCTGATTTGGATTTTTCCCATCAATTGGATAACCATATTCCAATCCAACTTCAATAAAACCTTTTAGTAAATTCTTTTCTTCAGCAGTTAGAGATTTTGTCATATTCAAGAAATTATCTTCACCAACTTTATAAATTATTTGAGTAATTACTGAGGCCAAATCATAACCTCCAGCACCATCGCAGCTTATATTTAGTAAAGAAACCAAAGAATTATTTTCTTGTTTTATCGTTCCTTTTATCGAAGCTATTAACTTTTGATTTTCTGAATAACTTTGATTTTCTATAAGAGTATTTCCAATTTTAATTCCGTCAACTTCACTTTTATTACAAGCAATAAATGAAATCAAGATAAGAAGAAGTGCTATTTTTTTCATTGGTTGTTAATTTCGTGAGCAAATCTCCGCTAACGTTTCGCTGCTTCTCGTCAGTTGCGAAGTTCGGAACGAATTATTTTCTGTTAAAGATAAAAATTCTTGCGAAACGTGAACATGAACTTACAACAAAATTCGCAATTGCGAGAAACGGCTGTTAGCAGTAGTTTTATTTCCTATTTTTTGCTTTCATACTCGCTATAAATTCCTTCATTTTTTTTTCTTTAGCTCTTTTTTTTGTGTCTTCAGGAGATTTTGCAAGTAAAATAATATAAAATGCTTTTTCTTTTATTTCATCATCAGAATTTTTTAAAATGACATCTTTTGAAGGTTGAATATTTTTTGGAATTTCAAATGATGTATTGCATTTTGGACATATTGGTTTATCAAAATTGTTACCAATATTCTTTCCAAAGATGCCACCTAATATTGCGCCTGGAATTGTTCCTGCTATTGCTCCCAGAGGACCTCCAGCTATCCCAATTTGTGCTCCAAAATATGCGCCACTTACAATTCCGCCTAATCCTCCTGTCAATTTCCCTGTAATATTTTGACAATACGAAAAAGAAAATCCACAATTTGGACAAAAAAGTTTAAAACTTAATTCTTCACTTTCAGACTGTGAGTATGTTTTTGGAAAATTCTTTTTTAAATATTCAACCAAAGCTGCCTCACCATTTTCTAAATACACTTCGATTCCAATTTTTACATATTCCGGTCGACTTATTATTGACATATTATATCTTTTAAGTTATAGTTCCTATAAAATTACTGCTAACTAGTATATACCCGCTACTAAGTAGCGCCTATACACCCTTAATTGGGCTGATTTGCGCTATTGATTAGCGTATAATGTTTCAAATATAATCTTTTTTCTATAAGTCATCAAACGGGCTTCTTATTTGTTGAATGCTTTTGGTGCTCACGTGAGTATAAATTTCAGTGGTCTTGCTACTACTATGGCCCAGCAACTCTTGGATGTACCTTAAATCGGTTCCACTTTCTAATAAATGGGTCGCATAACTATGACGCAGCCAATGTAGTGTTACCGGTTTTTCAATACCTGCTTTTTCTTTGGCTTGTTTTAAAACCTGCTGCAAACTTCTAGCATCATATGCAATGCCAGGCAGATGGCCTTCAAATAAATATATTTTAGGTTTATACACACTAAAATAGGCTCGTAGCATTTCCAATATTTTAGGGCTAAGCGGCGCAATACGATCTTTCTTGCCTTTAGCATTTTTTAATAATACTATTTGACGCTTCGAGTCAATATGAACGGGTCGCAAAGCCAGCAATTCCCCGCAGCGCAAACCACAACTGTAAATCATACTCAGCATCATCTTATGTTTCATGTTACTGTGCGCCTCCAATATTGTCTTAACTTCACCTTTGCTTAACACATTGGGTAAAACTTTGGCTCGCTTCGGGCGATGCATTTTTTCCAATTCGATTTTAGTTTCTTTGAGCACCCAAAAAAATAACTTTATCGCACTTACAATCTGATTCTGATACGATTCTGATAATCCATTTTTTAATACATACTCATTATTATAGACAATAACATCATCATTATCAATGGCACTTACAGGCTTTAATCGGTAGTAAACCAAAAATGTTTTCAGCGCTTCACTATACGTTTTAATGGTACTCTCGCTGTAGCGCTTGGATCGCAAATACTGCTTAAACTTCTCTATTGCCGCTGCACCTTCTTCAGATGGTAAAAGTTCCTCAGGCAACGGTAACCCAAATTGAACACGGTAAACATCCGTATCTGGTAAATGCCAAACCTGCCGGCTATGACTCCACGTTGATCCTTCCAGCTTTTTAATCCGTACAATTAAGGCCGGACTTTTCTCAAAAAAGACTGCTATTCTTTTCTCATTTCTGTGCTTAATCAATTTTGCTTCCCATTCCATAACTATAAATATAGAATATAAATGTACGAAAAAACTATAATTAAAAACACAATCTAATATTAAATAGTAAGAATATAAGTATCATACCGAATTTTATGCCTTCTCTTATCTGTAATCTGTAATCTTATCTTTTCATCCAAATTCTAAATTCTAACTTCTAAATTCCCATCATTTTCCCTATCTTTAGATTCTAATTAACTACCAATGAAAAAACTACTACTGGTATCGCTATTACTAACCTTTGGCATCACAAAAGCGCAAGACATTTATATTCAATGCGGAAAAGTAATCGACACCAAAAACGGAAAAGTGCTCACCAATAAAACGATTGTCGTCTCGGGTAAAACTATCAAAAGTATTCAAGAGGGTTTCTTGCTTCCGATAAATAGTAACGAAAAAGTCATCGATTTAAGAACTAAAACCGTGATGCCAGGCTGGATTGACATGCACGTTCACTTAGAAGGCGAAACCAGTCCAACAGCCTACTTAGAAGAATTTACACTCAATGATGCTGACGTGGCGTATGATGCTGAAGTTTTTGCCAAAACAACCCTTTTAGCAGGATTCACCACGGTAAGAGATCTTGGTGGAACCGGTGTAAATGTTTCGCTTCGAAATGCCATAAATGCGGGTAAAGTAATTGGTCCCCGAATCTTTACTGCCGAAAAAGCACTGGCATCCACAGGCGGTCATGCCGATCCAACGAACGGATATCGCAAAGACTTAATGGGCAATCCTGGCCCCAAAGAAGGGGTTGTTAACAGTATTGAAGACGCCAGGCAAGCCGTACGCCAACGCTATAAGAATGGTGCCGATTGGATTAAAATTACAGCCACTGGCGGCGTATTGAGTGTTGCAAAAAGTGCCGGAAATCCTCAGTTTACGCAAGAGGAAATTGAAGCCATTGTGGCTACAGCCAAGGATTACGGAATGAAAGTCGCTGCCCACGCCCACGGCGATGAAGGGATGCAACGCGCTGTAAGAGGCGGTGTAAAAACTATCGAGCACGGTACCGAAATGAGCGATGCCACCATGGACTTGATGATAAAATATAACGCCTATTTAGTACCAACAATTACAGCCGGAAAAACCGTAGAAGAAAATGCCAAAAAGGCAAATTATTATCCTGCCATAGTAGTACCAAAAGCGCTAGCCATCGGACCACGAATTCAAGGAACGTTTGCCAAAGCCTACAAGAAGGGCGTACCCATTGCTTTCGGAACCGATGCTGGCGTATTCCAACACGGATTAAACGCTCGCGAATTCATCTACATGACCGAAGCTGGAATGCCTATCATGAAAGCCTTACAATCCGCCACAACTACAAATGCAATGCTACTCGATATGGACAAACAAATCGGCGCTATAGAACCGGGTTTCCTAGCAGACATTATCGCCACAGAGGCCGATCCAACAGAAAACATCAACACCGTTACCAACGTCACATTCGTGATGAAAGAAGGAATACAATACAAATAACCAAATAACCAAATAACCAAATCATCAAATCACCAAATCACCAAATCATCAAATCATCAAATCACCAAATCTCCAATTTATAAATCTTTAACATAATTATATAAACTGTTCAATCCGCAATTGAATACATTTACGGGCTATGGAAAACAATCAAGTACTTATAATTGGTGGTGGTCTCGCAGGTCTCACGGCGGCGATTCACTTGTCATCCGTAGGTATGAACGTTACAGTGGTCGAGAAGAACAGCTATCCCAAACACAAAGTCTGCGGAGAGTATATTTCCAATGAAGTGCTTCCGTATCTTAAATCACTTAATATCAGTATTTCAGAGTTGCATCCAACACGTATTAACAAACTCACGTTTTCTACCGCAGCCGGAAAATCCATTACAGCACCTTTGCCTTTGGGCGGTTTTGGCATAAGCCGATATGCTTTAGATGAGTATCTTTATAAGAAGGCTGTAGCCAATGGTACTAAGGTCATCCACGAAAGTGTAGAAACTATTGCATTTGATAACGACGCCTTCACCATCACAACCTCTAGCGGAAAAATACTAGAAGCAACCGTTGTTTTTGGAGCATTCGGAAAACGATCCAATATTGATCAAAAGATGCAACGTACATTCATTCAACAAAAGTCACCTTGGCTGGCCGTAAAAGCACACTATAAAGGGAATTTTCCCAATGATCTTGTCGGATTGCACAATTTTAAAGGTGGCTATTGTGGTGTTTCCAAAGTGGAGAATAATGTGGTCAACGTATGTTATTTGGCCGATTATGAAACGTTCAAAAATTATAAAAACATTGAAGAATATCAAGATAAAGTAGTTTCGGCTAACCCAAATCTGAAAGCAGTTTTTAGTAACATGACACTTTTGTTTGATAAACCGCTAACCATCAGTCAAGTTTCATTCGAAAAGAAAGAAGCTGTAGAAAATCACATGCTAATGATAGGGGATACCGCTGGCTTAATACATCCGCTGTGCGGAAACGGAATGGCAATGGCAATTCACAGCGCAAAAATCGCAGCCGAACTCGTGGAAGCATATTGCAACAAACAACTTACCCGAAAACAATTAGAAGAAAACTATACCACGCAGTGGAATTACAATTTCAAGAAAAGACTAAAAACAGGTAGAATGTTGTCCGCTTTATTGCAAAAACCAAAACTATCAAATGTTGTACTGCGCATATTTACAGCACTCCCGTTTTTATTACCCATAATCATCAACAAAACGCACGGTAAACCTATTACGCTACAATCCTAATGTTTATAAACACTAAAAATAGAACCACCCAATCCGAAATCATGGATGACTTTGCCCTGGAAGGCGAAGTGTTGCGCGATGCCTTAGATAAGATTGCGAGTATCAACCAACTTTTAGGAGGTAACAAACTCACACTTGAAGGCGTCAAAACCATCCTAAAAAACCATCCCGTTGAAGAACCAATTACCCTTTTAGATGTTGGTTGTGGCAATGGCGATATGTTGCGCACCTTAGCCGATTATGCCGATGATAACAAGTTGAAATTTAACTTAATCGGTATTGATGCCAATCAGTTTACCATACATCATGCAGAGAAATTGTCAACGCATTATCCTAATATAAGGTACCGTTGCGAAGATATTTTTGATAAAGAATTCGACCAATTACATTATGACATTGTTTTATGTACCTTAACGCTGCATCATTTTAAAGAGGAAGAAATTTTGAAACTCTTGCATGTTTTTAAAACCAATGCGCGCCTCGGAATTGTAATCAATGATTTGCAACGGAGCAGTATTTCGTATCGATTGTTCCAAGGGTTATGTTTTGTATTCCGACTCAATAGCATGTCAAAAAAAGACGGATTAGTATCGATATTACGTGGATTCAAAAAAACCGAATTACAACAATTTTCTAAGCAGTTACACTTCAAGAACTATTCGATAGAGTGGAAGTGGGCGTTCAGATACCAATGGATTATTATTAGTGAACAAGTCCAAATCAATTACGAAATCAAAGAGTAGCGATCAATAAATACAATTCCCAATAAAATGAGTGTCAAAATAAAAGCCGTAGCAAAACAATTACCTAAATATTCCCGAACGACCGAAGAAATCCTTCCGTTTTTAGACGCATGGCTTATCGGTCAAGACGAGCGTTTTATCCGAAAGGTAAAAAAAATATTTGAAGGTGCCATGGTGGATAAACGCTATTCGATTATGGATCCGGCAGAGGTGTTTACCAATACTTCGTTTGAAGAACGCAATGATATTTATGTGCGTGAAGTGATTGAATTGGGTGAAAAAGTGTTGGAGAAAGCGTTAACCAAAGCCAATTGGAAGCCCGAAACCATTGATTACATCATCACGGTAAGTTGCACGGGAATTATGATTCCGTCACTCGATGCGTATCTAATCAACTCGCTGAAACTCCGCCAAGATGTAGTGCGATTGCCCGTTACCGAAATGGGTTGTGCTGCAGGAATCTCCGGAATGATTTATGCCAAGAACTTTTTACAAGCCAATCCCGGAAAACGTGCGGCAGTAATAGCGGTCGAAAGTCCAACAGCAACATTTCAGTTAGATGATTATTCTATGGCAAATATCGTTTCTGCTGCTATTTTTGGCGATGGTGCTGCTTGTGTTTTGCTTTCTTCTTATGAAGACGATGAAGGACCGACAATCCTTGCGGAAGACATGTATCATTTTTACGATAACATCCACATGATGGGTTTCAAACTAACTAATAGCGGATTGCAGATGGTTCTCGATATCGAAGTTCCCGAAACAATTGCATCTCATTTTCCAGACATTATTCATCCGTTTTTAGCCAAGAATAATCATAAAATTGAAGATATTGACCATCTTATTTTTCATCCTGGTGGAAAGAAGATTGTGCAAACGGTCGAAGATTTGTTTTCCGATTTAGGTAAAAATATAGACGATACGAAAGAAGTGTTGCGGTTATACGGAAACATGTCAAGCGCAACGGTGCTTTACGTTCTTGAACGCATTATGGATAAAAAACCAAAGCAAGGCGAAAAAGGATTACTTTTAAGTTTTGGCCCCGGATTTTCAGCGCAGCGAATACTAATTGAATTTTAATGCATCAGGATATTATTAATAAATTGCCTTATACCAAACCCTTTCTCTTCGTAGATGAGTTGCATCGCGTAGACGAAAATGGAGTAGAAGGCACGTTTACTTTTTCCGCTGATTTAGATTTCTATAAAGGACATTTTAAAGACAATCCAATCACCCCAGGCGTTATATTAAACGAAACTATGGCACAAATTGGAGTAGTTTGTCTCGGAATATTTTTATTAGGAAATGATTTTAATGATAATTCTAAAATAGCACTAACTTCATCCGACATTGAATACCTGAAGCCCGTTTATCCAAACGAAACCGTAACGGTAATCTCAGAGAAAGTCTATTTCCGATTTGGCAAATTGAAATGTAAAGTACGAATGTGGAATGCGAATAAAGAAGAAGTTTGTCACGGAATAATAGCCGGAATGATAGTTTAACAAACACTTAGCGGCTTTGCGAGAAAAGGAAATAATAAATTCTGAAACAAGTTCAGCATAAATGAAAAGAAGAGTAGTCATAACAGGTCTCGGGATAATCGCTCCAAATGGCGTCGGACTTGAAGCGTTTACGAATGCCATCAAAAACGGACTATCCGGAATAAAGCACGACGCAGAACTCGAACGCTTGCAATTTTCTTGTCAAATATCGGGCACACCCCAAATATCTGAAGAACTCAAACGTGAATATTTTACAGAATTAGAATTAAGAAACTTTAATTCGACTGGAATTCTTTACGGAGTTATGGCGGGAATTGATGCGTGGAAAGATGCAGGTTTACCAATAGCACAAAATGAAAACCCCGATTGGGATTCGGGAACCATCTTTGGTACCGGAACTTCGGGTATTGAAAAGTTCAGAGAAAGCATTTATAAGATAGACAATTTTGAAACCCGAAAACTCGGAAGTACTGCCGTGGCACAAACTATGAACAGCGGTGTAAGTGCTTATTTAGGCGGAAAACTTGGTTTAGGAAATCAAGTGACAACCAATTCATCCGCTTGCACGACGGGAACGGAAGGTATCCTAATGGCCTACGAACGCATACAACTCGGACATGCCAAACGCATGTTAGCCGGAAGTACCAGCGATAGTGGCCCTTATATATGGGGTGGATTCGACGCGATGAAAGTCTGTACTTTTAAACATAATGAAAGTCCGGAACAAGGCTCAAGACCGATGTCGGCAACAGCTTCAGGATTTGTACCCGGAAGTGGAGCAGGTGCATTATTATTAGAAGATTTAGAAACGGCTTTATCACGTGGCGCGCGAATATATGCTGAGGTTTTAGGCGGGAATGTCAACTCAGGCGGACAACGAGGATTAGGAACTATGACGGCTCCAAATCCGGTAGCGGTTCAAAAGTGCATTACGGATGCTATGGCCAATGCTGGAATAACTGCTAGTCAAATCGACGCGATTAACGGACACTTGACCGCAACAAGTAAAGACGGATTAGAAATAAAAAATTGGAGTGAAGCTTTAAACAGAACCGGAAAAGACTTTCCGTTAATCAACTCACTGAAAGCAATGGTTGGACATTGTTTATCTGGATCGGGAAGTGTAGAAAGTGTAGCTTCGGTGTTGCAGGTTTATCATGGATTTGTGTTTCCGAACATCAATTGCGAAGATTTAAATCAGGAAGTGACTGATTGCATTGATGCTTCTGTGATTCCGCAACAGCTAATCGAAAAAGATATCACTATATTAGCCAAAGCCAGCTTCGGTTTTGGAGATGTAAACGGATGCGTGATTTTAAAAAAATATACTTAAACTATGGACAAAGCAGCGATAATAGAACAACTAAAAACGATTGTAAAACCTTTTGTAAAAAACGAAGAAGCATTCGATACGATCAATGAAGATACCGATTTTATTAGCGATTTAAACATCAATTCCGCTAATTTAGTGGACATTGTATTAGATGTAGAAGATGCTTTTGGAATCGTAATTGACGATCAATCTATGGCGAAAATGCTAAACGTCAAAGCTACCTTGGAAATCATAGAAACCAAACTCGCCCAAAAGTGATTGGAAACGACATCATCGATTTGGCTTTAGCCCGAAAAGAGAGCAACTGGAAACGAGAAGGTTTTTTGGAAAAACTTTTTACTGCGCAAGAACAAGCATTGATAGTAAATTCCAATACTCCCGAAATAACTGTTTGGAATCTCTGGAGCCGAAAAGAGGCCGCTTATAAAATCTACAATCGGCAAACAAAGATTAGAGCTTATATTCCGCTGCAATTAGAATGTTTTGATATTGAAATAAAAGATGGATTTCTTTACGGAAAAGTCATTTGCTACGACACTATTTATTTCACCAAAACGGAAATCACTTCAGAATACATCGAAACATTTGCGGTAGTCAATCCGATCGATTTCGACAAAATAAAAACAATTCATTGTTCTGAAATAATTATCAAAACAGATGGAATTCCTGATTATTTTGGCATAGAAAATAAAATTTGGAAACCTGTTTCAAAAAGTCATCACGGAAGGTTTGAAAGAATCATAAGTTTTCACGATATTTGCCTTTCCTAAAATTAAATACCACACTATATGGGAATGAATAAAAATACCGTCTTAGGCTGGGCGACCTTAATTATGATCATCATGGGATTAATACTAATTGCACTTGGTGCTTTTCGTTATGATGAAACGGCAGGTTGGGGATTTGCTTCAACTGGAGTAGGATTTCTAGCCAATGCATGGGTGTTTAGCTCATTAAAGGGAAGACTATAAGAATATTAGAAATGATGAATTTTAAATTTTAAATGATTTTAAAATAAATTCATCTTTACAATGCTTTACATTCAAAATTTATAATTTATAATTTAAAATAGTAGTAAAAATGTCAGACGATAAAAAGGTAATTTTCTCAATGCAAAAGTTGAGCAAAACCTATCAAGGAGCAGATAAACCCGTATTAAAAAACATCTACTTAAGTTTCTTTTACGGAGCAAAGATTGGTATACTTGGACTTAACGGTTCGGGTAAATCATCCTTATTAAAAATTATTGCTGGAGTAGATAAAAATTATCAAGGCGATGTAGTTTTTCAGCCGGGTTACACTGTAGGTTACTTAGAGCAAGAGCCCATCTTGGATGAAACTAAAACCGTTTTAGAAATCGTGAAAGAAGGTGTTGCCGAAACCGTTGCGATCTTAGACGAATTTAATAAGATCAACGATATGTTCGGTTTGCCCGAAGTTTATGAAGATGCGGACAAGATGGACAAACTAATGGACCGTCAGGCTCTGTTACAAGATAAAATTGATGCTTCGGGTGCGTGGGAATTGGATACCAAACTCGAAATTGCCATGGATGCTTTACGTACTCCAGAAGGCGATACGCCAATCAAGAATTTATCTGGTGGAGAGCGCCGTCGTGTAGCTTTATGTCGTTTATTATTGCAGCAACCCGACGTATTATTATTAGATGAGCCAACGAATCACTTGGATGCAGAAAGCGTACTTTGGTTAGAACAGCATTTAGCCCAATATGCCGGAACTGTAATTGCAGTAACGCACGATCGATACTTCTTAGATAATGTTGCTGGATGGATTCTTGAACTAGATAGAGGAGAAGGTATTCCGTGGAAAGGAAATTACACGTCTTGGTTGGACCAAAAATCAAAACGTATGGAGCAAGAAGAAAAAACAGCTTCCAAACGTAGAAAAACATTAGAGCGCGAGCTGGATTGGGTGCGACAAGGTGCCAAAGGAAGACAAACCAAGCAAAAAGCGCGTTTACAGAATTACGACAAACTCTTGAATGAAGACCAAAAAGAGCTTGACGAAAAGTTAGAAATCTACATTCCAAATGGTCCGCGTTTAGGAACCAATGTTATTGAAGCGAAAGGTGTTGCCAAAGCTTTTGGAGATAAATTATTGTACGATAATCTGAATTTTACCTTACCACAAGCGGGAATTGTTGGAATTATCGGGCCTAACGGTGCTGGTAAATCCACCATCTTCCGAATGATAATGGGCGAAGAAAAAACAGATGCGGGTGAATTCACTGTCGGAGATACTGTTAAAATCGCATACGTAGATCAGGCGCATTCGAATATCGATGTAAATAAATCCATTTGGGAAAACTTCTGCGATGGTCAAGAATTGATTATGATGGGCGGAAGACAAGTAAATTCTAGAGCTTACCTATCTCGTTTTAACTTTGGCGGAAGCGAGCAAAACAAAAAAGTTTCAGCATTATCTGGAGGAGAACGTAACCGTTTGCATTTGGCTATGACTTTGAAAGAAGAAGGAAACGTATTGTTATTGGATGAGCCAACCAATGATTTGGACATTAATACACTACGTGCTTTGGAAGAAGGATTGGAAAACTTTGCGGGTTGTGCTGTTGTTATTTCGCACGACAGGTGGTTCTTAGACCGAATATGTACACACATTTTAGCTTTTGAAGGTAACTCGGAGGTGTACTGTTTTGAAGGTGGTTTCTCAGAATATGAAGAGAACAAGAAAAAACGAATGGGGGATGTAGCTCCAAAACGAATTAAATATAGAAAGTTGATAAGAAATTAATCAAATACATAGAAAATCCTGAGAAATCAGGATTTTTTTTTGAATAAAAATTTTATATTTGATGCAATTAACTAACCTAATGAACAGAACTAATTTTTTTAGTTTATTCTTGCTATTATTTTTTTGTGTATCCAATGCGTTTTCCCAGGACTACAAAAAAGAAAAAACGGAAATAGAAGCATTGCTGAATCAAGCTGTTGCCGATTTTAACGATGCTAAATTTGATAAGGCACTAGAATCATCCAAACAAGCTTTGATCAATTCCTTTGCTATTAATGACAACTCCTTTATTGCGCAATCCTATAATACCATTGGCGTTATTTACAATGAATGTTCGGATACAAAAAAAGCTATTGAGTTTTACGAAAAAGCACTTAAATACGCCAAAAAAGCCGATAAAGACAAACTCTACAATTGGATATATGGCAATTTAGGAAGTGTTTACTATTTTAATAACATCGATGTTAAAAAAGGAATTACCTATTATAAAAAAGCGCTCCTTTATGCAGATAAACTAAAGGATTCAACTGATATCAAGTATACCAGAATCAACATTGCAGGTGCTTATTTTGCTATTGACAACTATGAAGAAGGCAATAGCTATATTAATCCTATTAAAAATGAGGTGTTGACTAATGGTAGTGAAGAGAATAAAATGTCAATGAATTTACTTTTAGGGATTTACGCTACTAATAGTGATAAAAAATCAGAAGCAGAGCGCTATTACTCAATTGCGGAGAGAATTGCGAATGACAATAAGCTTGATTCGTTTCTAATAAATATTTATGAAAATTGGGTTCGCCATTATAATCATTTCAAGCAACCTGAAAAAGCTGCTGAATTCAAAATCAAATTAGACGCACTTAGTAAAATAGTATACTCGGAAGATAAGTTAAATAATATCAGAAAAGCTGCAGTTCAAATAGAATTGGATGAATATAAAGTACAATTGGAACGAGTTGAAGAGGCTAATGATAGTCATCAAAAGAGTCTTAAAGAATCTAAATTGATTGTAATACTTTTTATTGTTATTTTGATTGTTTTATTGCTTTTATTACTCACATTATATAAAAATATCAAGATACGAGAACAGGCAAATTTCGAGTTAAAACGAGCGTATCAAGAACTACTTCTGGCTAAAGAAAAAGCAGAAGAAGCATCCCAATTAAAATCACAGTTTGTATCTACGATAACGCACGAACTCAGAACACCGCTTTATGGTGTAATCGGAATTACAAATATTATTTTAGACGAACACAAAGAACTAGCACAAAGTCCACATCTAAGGTCTTTAAAATTTTCGGCTAAATATTTATTAGCACTAGTCAATGATATTCTTCAGATTAATAAAATTGAGGAGAAACGAATCGTTTTAGAAAATTTAATTTTTAACCTGGTCGATGAAATCACGACTATAAAAAATTCGGTAGAGTACATTGCGGATAAAAACAATGATAAATTCACTATTGAAATTGATACTGCTATTCCGGAATTTTTGATTGGCGATAAACTTCGTTTGTCACAAATTTTAATGAACTTAGTTAGCAATGCTTTGAAGTTTACTAAAAACGGAGCGGTAAGTATATCTGCTGATCTGAAAAGAACAGAGGGCACTACCTATTTTATCGAATTTAAAGTCAAGGATACGGGAATCGGAATTGCGAAAGAACATCAGTCTAAAGTATTCGATAAGTTTGTGCAAATTGAACGCAAGGAAGAGGATTATCAGGGAACTGGATTAGGATTGTCTATAGTAAGCAAATTGGTTGAATTGTTTGGTAGTAAAATTGAATTAGAAAGCGAGGAAAACATTGGAACCACTTTTTCATTTACTATCGGATTTGAATATGACGAAGATAAATCCAAAGAAATCATCAATAATATTGAAGTTGATTTATCTACCAGTGGACTTTATAATATTCTAGTAGTAGAAGACAATAAAATCAATCAGGTTGTTACCAAAAAAATAATTCAAAGCACTAATATGAGTTGTACTATCGTTGATGATGGTTATGCCGCGATGGTTGCTTTAGATCGAGAGAATTTTGATTTGATTTTGATGGATATCAATATGCCTTTGATTAATGGTTTTGAAACTACACGTAGAATCAGAGAAAAAGGCATTATGATCCCAATAATTGCATTGACAGCTTTTGATAAAGAAGAAGTTACTGAGGAAGCTATTTCAGCGGGAATGAATGATATTATGGTGAAACCTTTCGAGCCGTCAAAACTATTTCAAGTTATTTCCAACCAAATAAAACAAAAAGAAAACGCCGGTTAATACCAGCGTTTTTTATTTTTTTTAGAAGCTTCCGATTTTCTCGAATTTGTCTCTTTTCCTTCTGGTTTCTTCATGTTTCTCAAATCAGGTTTTGCGTCTGGATTTGGTACTTCATCTTTCCACGGATATGGATGATCATTAATAGTTTTTACATTTACCTTTATCAATTTCTGAATGTCTTTCCAATACGGCTCTTCGTCTTTACTGCAAAATGAAATAGAGATTCCACCATTTCCAGCACGACCTGTTCTACCAATTCGGTGTACATAGGTTTCCGGAATATTCGGCAAATCAAAGTTGATTACATAAGGTAAACTTTCAATATCGATTCCACGTGCGGCAATATCGGTAGCAACCAAAACAGAAATTTCCTTGTTTTTGAAACTGTCTAAAACACGTTGTCTGGCATTTTGTGATTTGTCGCCATGTATTGCTTCCGCGTTTACATCGTGCTTTTTCAAGGCTTTCACAACATTGTCAGCGCCGTGTTTGGTTCTAACAAATACCAAAAGATTGTTGAGGTTTTCGTTTCGTATCAAATGGTATAATAAGGCACGTTTGTCTTCTTTACCTACAAAATAAACACGTTGTTCAATTATTTCTGCGGTGGAAGAAACGGGTGTAACCGAAACATACTCAGGTTTATTTAAAAAAGTATCAGCCAATTCACGAATTGCCATTGGCATTGTAGCCGAAAACAGCAAGGTTTGTCTGTTGGTTGGCACTAATTTTACAATTTTTCTAACATCATTGATAAAGCCCATATCCAACATCAAATCGGATTCATCCAAAACCAAATAATGCAAACTGTCAAAATCGATAAAACCTTGTTTGTGCAAATCCAATAATCTTCCGGGAGTAGCAATTAGAATATCGACACCTTTTTTTAGTTGATCTACTTGTGCAAGCTGAGAAACACCACCAAAAATGGTCAATTGTTTCAGATTTGTATACTTTCCGTAGGTATCAAAACTTACGCCAATTTGAACGGCCAGTTCACGAGTTGGAGTCACCACAAGGCAACGAATTTCTTTTTGTTTTTTGGATGAACCTACCATTCGGTGTAGGTTATGAATAATCGGAATAGCGAATGCTGCTGTTTTTCCGGTTCCGGTCTGTGCGCAACCCACTAAGTCTTTTCCAGCTAAAATAAACGGAATCGCTTTTTCTTGAATAGGCGTTGGGCTAGTGTATCCTTCTTCAAAAACAGCTCTTTGAATACTTTTGGATAATGATAAATCTTCGAATAACATAAAATATACTTACTATTAAGTGTAAGTCGCCGCAAAGATAAGCTTTTAAGAATTATGAATTACGAATTACGAATTACAGCAATTCCTTTCTTGATTTTATGAAATCGGTAACCAAATAGCCGATCAGTTTTCCGATGAGGTGATAGTTTTTTTCTTCACCAAGTTCGGGAGCTCCTTCGCAAATATGAAGATAAGAAGCATTTTTATGATTACCAAAAAATGAAACAAACTGACGTAATTCTTCTACAGAAAAACCACTTAAAGTCATAGCACTACTGGCAATATTGGGAATGGCATCCAAATCGATTTCGATTCCATAAGGATCGGTTTTGATAAAATCGAACGCTTTCATGATTTCTGGCAAAAATGCTTTTTGATGACGTACTTTAATTTCATCATAAGTATTGTAGGTAACACGGTCTTCGATTTTCTTTAAACTATCCAGTACATTTTTGGAGGTGTAATTTTCATGTAATCCAAAAATGAAATACTTTTTAAGAAAAGCTTCTTCGTAAGCATACGAAAATCCATTTCCGCTGTGTCTTCCTTCGAGAATTCTAAAATCGGAATGTGCATCGAAGTTGATTGCGTTTATTGGTTCCCCTAATCCAAGTGCAGTTCCTTTAATATTTCCGTAGGCGTTGTTATGTCCACCACCAATAATTATCGGAGTTTTTCCACATTTTACAATGCAGCTTACAATATGAACTACTTCTTTATCAATTTTATCCACTAATAAACTTAATTCCTTTCTATCTGAAGTAGTATGAAAGTCTAAATGTTTAGCAGCTTCCATTTCTTCGCTAACATCAAGTTGTCCAATAATTACAATTTGACTTCCTTTGCAAAAGCGGTTGTGCTGAATATTAGCAATGCTACTTATTGCGCTTGCCCAAGCAGAACTCGCTCCCGGACGTCCATAATTAGCTCGAATGCCCACATCCTCTGGAATTCCGAAAAGCACATATTGTGCATCACACTTTTTTAAATAATCGTGGCAATTTTCTCCTTTAGGAACGGTTAACATTTTTTCACCAAATTTCACCTCTCCACTTCTGTGATTGGTTACTTTAGCTAAATCTGAAATAGTGAACGGAATTAATTTATCCATTTTTATGAAATATTTGTCCAAAAATATAATAAAATTATGTAATTTTCGTTACTCTATTAACTAGTATTACAATTAGTAATCAAAAAAAAACATATGGAAAATCAAAACAGCAATTCAAAATTAAAAGCTATTATAGGAATATTAGCAGTTTTATTAATTGGAAGTTTAATTTATATTTTTAAACTTACCTCAGATGCAAAAACACTTGAAACTACAGTAACTACAGTAACATTTGAAAAGGATTCTGTTTTAAAAGATTTAACAGACTTGAAAACTACTTACGATGCAGCTATTGCTGAAAATACGTCGATGTCTGATGAACTAATTGCTGAAAGAGATAAGGTGGTAAAATTAATTACAGAATTGAAAACCGCTAAAGGAGATAATGCTTCTTTAAGGAAATATAGAGATCAGTACAAAAGCATGGAGCAAAAGATGCAAAATCTGATGCAGGAAGTAGCTGTTTTAAAGACGCAAAACCAGCAACTTACCACTAACTTAGACAGTACGAAAGTAGTTTTAGAAGACAATAAAAAATACAATCAAGTATTAGTTGGACAAAATGAAGAGTTAGCAAAAACCGTTGAAAAAGGTTCTAAACTTACGATTACCAATTTGAAAACAGGTTCTTACAAGTTAAGAAGTTCAGGAAAACAAATCATGACGGATAAAGCCAGCAAAACTGATGTGCTTCTAGTTGGTTTTACAATAGCGGAAAACAAAATTGCTAAATCAGGTGATAAAACGTATTATATCCAAATTATTGATTCTAAGAATAATGTGTTAGGTGAAAAGCAAACGGTAACTTTTGGTGAGAATACTTTAACATACAGTTTTACTACTACAGTTCAATATGAAAATAAGACGGTAGACGTAAAAGAACAATTAAAAGGAAAAGATTTTGCTAAGGGAACTTATTTTGTAAATGTATTTGATAAAGATGAGTTGATCTCAAAAAGCAGTTTCTCGTTGAGATAATCCATAAAATTCAGTTTGATATTTTAGTTTAAAAATCCTCTTGTTGTAAAGCGAGAGGATTTTTTATGCTATAACTTTTCCGTTTATTAACACTAGGTCTATCAAATTACTGGCAAAACAATACGGCAATTCATAAAAAGAATGCAAAGGTTTTGTAATGATAAGATTGGCTTTTTTACCAATAGTTATACTGCCATGAGTTTCGGACAAACCCATTGCATAAGCACCGTTTATTGTAGCGGCATTAATGGCTTCTTCGGGCGTCATTTTCATTTTTACACAAGCTGTTGCCACAACAAAATTCATGTTTCCAGAGGGCGAAGTGCCTGGATTAAAATCTGAAGCTAAGGCGAGAGGCAAACCGGCTGAAATCATTTTACGCGCTGGCGTATAAGGAATATTGATGAAATAGGAGCAACTTGGCAGCGCAACGGCAATGGTTTCGCTGTTTTTCAAAACTTCAATATCATCATTGGTTAGTACTTCAAGATGATCAACACTAAGCGCGTTGTGTTTTACACAGGCGGCAATTCCGTTTATGGTAGTAAATTGATTGACATGTATTTTGGAACGCAAACCATATTTTTGTCCGGCTTGCATTATTTTTTCCGTTTCTTCAACAGAGAAATAACCCGTTTCTAGAAACGTATCAATATAATCTGCTAGTTTCTCTTCTGCGATTTTAGGCAGCATTTGGTTGATTATTAAATCGATGTATCCTGAATGATTTTCTTTGTATTCTAACGGAAAAGCATGGGCTCCGAGAAAAGTGGCTTTAATGGCTATTGGATAATTCTGCGCCAGTTTTTTGATTACACGTAACATTTTAAGTTCGCCATCCACTGTTAGTCCGTAACCCGATTTTATTTCGACCGCCCCAGTTCCCTGACTGATGACTTCTTCTAATCTTTTTTTAGATTGGTTGTAGAGGTCTTCTTCTGAAGTTTCGTTTAATTTTTTGGCCGAATTCAAAATGCCACCACCACGATTGGCAATTTCTTCATAAGTTAAACCATTTATTCTATCCACAAATTCTTGTTCGCGATTTCCGGCGTAAACAATGTGGGTATGACTATCGCACCACGTTGGTAAAACGATTTTGTTCGAAGCATCGATGGTGTTTTCAACGTTTTTTTTAGGACAATTTTCCATTGGACCAAAGTCGGCAATCACATCATTATTTAGTAATAAAAAAGCATTTTTTAAAGTAGGCAAAACAGACATTTCTTTTCCGGAAACTTTGGTAACGGAAATTTCTCTTACCTGCAATAATTCTTTTATGTTGATGATTAGCGTTTGCATACAATGATTTTTGGTAAAAATAGTTCTAAAAAAAGAAATAGTATTAAATTTAGACAAATTTAGAATTCGTGAGAAAAATTAAATATAAAAAAGGAAGAAAAGTTCAGCCGACTTTATTAGAATATACTGGAGTTCATAAGTATACGCAAACTGAAATTCAATTGTTTGTTTACGACGATTTAAATTTGGCGGAATATCATGAATTTGATGTGGATGAAATGGAAAAGCATGCTGATTTCACCAGAACGAATTGGCTCAATGTGCATGGATTGAATGACGTGGAAGTGATAAAAAGCATTGGAGATTATTTGGTAGTGGATAGTTTTATGCTTTCGGATATTTTAAACACAACCAAGCGTACCAAGCTTGATGAATATCATGATACCTTATTTTTTAATCTTAAATCAATTTTACCCGATGAAGATTCGAACAACATCAATGTGGAGCAGATTAGTTTTATGTTAAAAAATGGTATTTTAGTTTCTTTCCAAGAGAAACGAAGTGATTTTTTTACTCATATTCGCGAACGCATACGAACACATTCGGGCATTGTTCGAACCAAAAAGGCGGATTATCTTTTATTTCTTTTATTGGATGCCATTATGGAAAATTTCTATATTACCATTGAATCCGAAGAAGATAAAGTAGAAGCCTTAATTAATTTATCTAAAACAAATACCAATCTTTCTATTTTGGAGCAAATAGAAAAACACCGTGACAATTACAACTTTTTGAAACGCTCTATCATCCCGCTGCGCGATTCATTGTATTCAATTAAAAGCATCAAAGATGATAATGTTTTTAACGCAATTGAATCTAATAATTTTACTTTTTTTGAGCGATTGCATCAAAAATGTTTAGAGCTTTTGGAACAAATTGAATATGATTTGACTACGTTGGATAGTGCCGCAAACTTCTTTTTTTCTTCTCAAAGCCATAAAATGAATGAAGTAATGAAGACCTTAACCGTAGTGTCTGTTTTCTTTATGCCATTGACCTTTATCGTTGGTGTATACGGAATGAACTTTGAAAATATGCCGGAACTGCATTGGCAGTATGGTTATTTTATTATAGTTGGCGTTATGGCTTTATTGCTTTTAGGAATGATATATTATTTTAAAAAGAAGAAATGGTACTAAAGAATTATGATTTAATCTGTATCGATAGCCTCTTCTTTTAAAATAGATCTTAAATAAAGCAAGCCTATTAATCCAGCGACTAGTGAGGAAACTAAAATCATAATTTTAGAGTTATTAATGTGTTCTATATCTGAAAAAGCGAGGAGCGCAATAAAGATTGACATTGTGAAGCCAATTCCGCCAAGGAAACTTACACCTAGAATAGTTTTCCAGTTTAAATCTTCAGGAAGTTCACCTATTTTAAGTTTAACGGATAAATAACTAAAAAGCCATATTCCAACAGGTTTTCCGACGAGCAACCCCAACGCAATTCCTATAGTATACGGATGTTCAAAAGCAGATAGCGATTCAGAACCAAGCGCAATAGCTGTATTCGCTAAAGCAAAGATTGGTAAAATGATAAACGCGATGGGTTTGTGAAGCCAATTTTGTAATAAATAGGATGTTGACTTTTCGTCACCATTTCCAAACGGAATAGCAAATGCTAACAACACACCAGTAATGGTTGCGTGAACGCCCGAATTGAGCATGAAATACCACATGAATACTCCGCATACTAGATACGGAATTAGGTTTCTTACTTTTAATCTGTTTAACACCAGTAGAAAAACAAATATTCCCAGGGCTATTAAAAGATTGCTCCAAATTAAATTTTTAGTATAGAAAATGGCAATGATTAGAATTGCACCTAAGTCATCAATTACAGCTAATGCAGTTAAAAATACTTTTAGTGAGGTTGGAACTTTATTACCTAATAAGGATAAAATTCCGAGTGCAAAAGCAATATCTGTTGCCATAGGAATCCCGGCTCCTGATTGGGTGTCGGTTCCATAATTCAGCATTAAATACAATCCTGCAGGAACCAGCATTCCG
The DNA here is from genome assembly GCF_029945805.1 of Flavobacterium sp. Classification (GTDB taxonomy): domain Bacteria; phylum Bacteroidota; class Bacteroidia; order Flavobacteriales; family Flavobacteriaceae; genus Flavobacterium. The sequence goes on along the minus strand of NZ_JAQSDH010000008.1, from coordinate 56,918 downwards.
CCAATAGCGGCAGAAACAGGAAGCAAAGCATTTTTAAGATTTGATAATTCGCCAATATAAACTTCACGTTCTAATTCTAGGCCAATTAGTAAAAAAAAGATGGTCATTAAGCCATCATTTATCCAATATTCAATAGGATGATTTCCTATTTGAGTATGCCAAAGGTTTACATAATCAGCACTAAAGTAAGAGTTTGCTAATAAAAGGGAAAGAAGTGTACACCCTAAAAGCATCAAGCCACCTGCTTTTTCACTTTCTAAAAAATTACTGAAAAGTTTTGATATCCTCATAGGGCAAATATAAAAAAAAAGTCCCGATTTCTCGGGACTTTTCAGGATTAGATTATAAGGGTCTGCTACTTACATAGCTGTAATCACAAATTGACTTCTTCTGTTAAGTTGGTGCTCTTCTTCAGTACATTGTACTCCGTCTGCGCATTTATTAACCAGTTGTGTTTCTCCGTAACCTTTTGCAGTCAAACGGTCTTTGGTAATTCCTTTGCTCATTAACCAATCTCTTGTAGATTTTGCTCTTCTGTCTGATAACTTGTTGTTATAAGCACCAGAAGCACGGCTATCAGTATGCGAACGGATGTCAATTTTCATTGTTGGATATTGTTCTAATACGTCGAGGATTTTAGCTAAATCAATTGCAGCATCTGGACGTATATTCCATTTGTCTAAATCGAAATAGATTAGGTTGATTCCGAATACATCAGCCAAGTCATCACCAGTTTTTGCTTCTTTTTGAGTTTTTTCAAGCTCAATATTTAGCTCAGTTTTTCCATCAGTTTTCCCGATGATTACTGGAGATTCTTTAGTGTTATACGTTTCAAGAGAAGTTCGTACGTAATATTTTGTGTTACATTCCACTTCAGTGAATTCGTATTTTCCGTCTTTATCAGAAGTAGTTTCTTTAAGTTGTTTGAATTTTTCATCAAAAAGAATCAATTTAGCATTTGGTAAAACTTCTTTAGTTTTCTCATCGGTTACAACACCAAATAGCACTTGTTCGCACCAGATTGGTCTTGTTTCTAAAAACTTGTAGATATCATCATTTCCTTGTCCGCCATCTCTGTTGGAACTTAAAAAACCTCTTTTAGTTTTAGAATCAATGATTAAAGCAAAATCGTCTTTTGGACTATTAGCTTCTTCACCGACGTTTAGCACTTGTTTAAAGTTAAGACTGCCATCTTTAGGGATTCTAGTGATGAAAACATCTAATCCACCAAGGCCTGGTTGGCCGTCAGAAGCAAAGTATAATTCGTTATCATCATTTACTGTAGGATAAGTTTCTCTACCTGGTGTATTAATGGCATCGCCAAGATTTTCTGGCGTACCAAATGTACCATCACCAGTTACAGCTACTCTGTATAAATCAGATTGACCGCGAGTTCCTTCCATATCAGAGGCAAAATATAAAGTCTTACCGTCTGCAGATAGGGCAGGGTGCGCTACTTGATAACTGTCGCTGTTGAATGGAAGAGCCGTTATATTGTTCCAGTTTCCTTGTTTATCCACTTTAGCAGTATAAATTTTCAAAAGCGTCACTTTGCTTGCATCAAAACCTCTTCCGTCAAGGTAGTTGTTTCTTGTAAAGTAAACTGTACCTCCATCTTTAGTAAAAGCTGGAGTATCTTCGTGGTATTTGGTGTTTATTTTTTTACCAAATTTTTCAACTGCACCAAGAGAACCATCTTCTGAAATGGCAGAACTGTAAAGATTAGTGAAATAAGCACCAGTCCAGGTGTGGATTCTTTTAGAGAAGTTTCCAGTGTCACGGGCAGAAGAGAAAACTACTTTTGTACCCATGAATGTCGTACCGTAATCAGAATATTTGGTATTAATACCTGCATTCTCTATTTTGTAACGTCCTGAATTATTTTTGATTTCAGCTAGATAATCTCTGTTTTTAGCAAATAATTGCGCTCTGGTATCGTTACCGCTTTTTTCACCGAACTTGACCATCATGGCATCAGCTTTAGTATAATCTTTGGTAGCTTTAAGAGTTTGAGCAAAACGGTAATAGAATTCTGCTTCTTGATCTGGAGTTGTTGCATACAATTCGTCATACCATTTGTTTGCTTTTTCTAATTCAGCATTGAAGTAGTAAGCATTCCCTATTTTAAGCAACATATCCGGAGATTTATATCCTTTATTGTACATACGCTCATAGGTTTTAACAGCATCAATATAAGCGAGTTTATCGTACTCCTTATTACCTTTTACTTCTCTTTTATTGACTTGTGAATAACTATTAACACATGTTAATGTTATAAGTACTAAGTATATAATATTATTTTTCATAATTATTGTCTTGTTATTAGAAGAATCTAGGTGATACCATTTTACTTACTTTGTTGAACAACTCGAATCTTAAGAAGATCTCATGTGAACCAGAGTTGTAGCTTCTTAATCTTGTAGTTTCCATATCGTAGCTATAACCAACGAATAAACCATCAGTTACTTGAAATCCAGCTAGTGCACTTACAGCAGCATCCCAGCGATATGCACCACCAAGCATTAACTTATCAAAGAACAAGAAGTTTGCTGAAGCATCAACTTGCAGCGGAGCTCCTGTTACAGCTTTCGTTAAAAAAGCGGGTTTGAACTTGATAGAAGGGGATAAATCAAATACATATCCTCCGATAAAGTAGAAATTCATTCTTTCTTGAAAAACAGCTACATCATTATCACTGTATTTTGAATCTTGTAAAAAGTTTGGTACCGATAGTCCTAAATATAATTTATCAGAGTGCAGATAAACTCCAGCTCCAAAGTTAGGAGAGAATTCATTACTGAAATTACTAAGATTAGGGTCATTAGCTTGTGTTGGAGTCAGTTTGCTGGTATCCAAGTTAAACATATTTCCAGAAGCTTTTATACCGAAAGACAATTTGTATTCGTTAGCCATTTGAAGTGTATACGAGATATCGGCTGAAATAGTGTTATCACTAGTTGGTCCAATTCTATCATTTACAAATGACAAACCTACGCCAAGATTGCTATTGCTAATGGGAGTATTTAAAGAGAAAGCATTAGTAACCGGTGCACCATCTAATCCTACCCATTGGGTACGATGCAATCCGAAAATACTCATTACTCCTCTTGATCCTGCGTATGCGGGATTGATATTTACGGTGTTGTACATGTATTGGGTATACTGTGCGTCTTGCTGTGCAAAACCAGTGTAACACGTTAACATCAAAGCGAAAATTAAAATTTTTGTTCTCATATTTTCTATTTTTTATCCTGAGGGTTTTTCAACCCTCAGGAATTAGTAGGGTTTTTTATCTAGTAAGGTATAAATATCCGTCTTTGTTAACAGTTTTTCCTTCAGTTGTTTTGTACTGAATGATATAGAAATACGTTCCGGTTGGCAATTCAGAAGACTTGTCAAGAGTAGCTCTTCCTTCAGAGATACCTTCAAATCGTTTAGAACTGTTGTCATAATTATTAGTTTCAAAAACTAACACTCCCCAACGGTTGTAAATTTCAACTTTATTTGCTGGATAGCAATCAAAGTCTTCAATATTTTCAATGTTAAAGAACTCATTTATTCCATCACCATTTGGAGTGAACGCATTGTGTATTACAATCAATTCACATGGTAAAGCTCCACAATCCGCATCAATTGTCATTTTGATTTCAATTTTTATAGGACATGGTCCACCAATTATAGTATAAGAGAATGCATATACTCCCAATGGATTACCAAAAGCATTGAACGTAGTTCCAGTAAATCCTATTGGAAGGTTGTCTTCGTTCACCCAAACCGCATCAACAGGAATTAATTCAGGATTAGGAAGTAAATCACGTAGGATATAAACTAAATCCTCGTTGATACAACTTCTTTTTACAACTTCAGTTACTAAAGTTACTTGAGTTACATGTAACACTTGAGTGAATGTAGATACATTTCCACAAGCATCAGCTACCGTCCAAGTTCTGATGATATCATAGATACCATTTACTACATCAGTTGTAGTTTCTGTGAATACAGGCGTACCAACAGTTGTACAATTATCTGTGAATTGTAATGTAGGTATTGCAGGTATGTCGTTACAGAATACTTGTAATTTACTATCTAAATCACCTACTAGAATAGGTCCAGCTGTATCAGACACCGTAATGTTTTGCGTTACTGGATTATTGCTATTTCCACAAACATCAGTAGCGATCCAAGTTCTTACTATTGTATAGTTAGATGGACAAGATCCTGCTAAAGTAGTTTCTGTCATAACAACAGTCGCCGTTCCACAGTTGTCTGTTGCAGTCAACACCGCTGGAGCTGGAATGGTATCACAGCTTGCAGTAGTATCTGCTGGAGTAGCTTGATCAAAAGTTGGAGCAATAGTATCATTAACAGTAATTGTTTGTGATACGGAAGATGTATTGTTACATGCATCAACAAATGTCCAAGTTCTAGTTACAACGAATGAATTAGCACATGATCCAGGAACTGTTGTATCAACACCTGATACCGTTATGGCACCATTACAGTTGTCTAAAGCAGTAAGTGTAATCATTTCAGGAACTTCACCAATACAACTAGCAACAGTTGAAGCTGGAGCCGCTGGTATTACCGGTGCAATGTTATCGATTACGTTAATAGTTTGGATTTGTGGGGCTGCTGCGTTACCACAAGCATCAACCAAAGTCCAAGTACGTGTAATCACTTTAGAACCAGCACAAGTACCGTCAGCAATGCTGTCCGTAAATGTAGCTTGTAATCCAGTTGAGCAGTTGTCTGCTTCGTTAGTTACATCACCCGTTATTGCTACAGAAGAATCGAAAGTACAATCTGTTCCAGTTGATATTGTAATATCAGTAGGTGCAGTGAAGGTAGGCGCGATATTATCTGTTACTGTAATTATTTGTATTTGAGGAGCTGCTGCGTTTCCACAAGCATCAACCAAATTCCAAGTACGAGTGATCACTTTAGATCCAGCACAAGTACCATCAGCAATGCTGTCTGTAAATGTAGCTTGTAATCCAGTCGAGCAGTTGTCTGCTTCGTTAGTTACATCACCAGTTATTGCTACAGAAGCATCGTAAGTACAATCAGCAGTTGTGAATATTTCAGTATTCGCAGGCGCAGTGAAGGTAGGTGCAGTGTTATCTGTTACCGTTATAGTTTGTGTTTGAGTAGCTGCTGCGTTTCCACAAGCATCAACCAAATTCCAAGTACGAGTAATTACTTTAGAACCAGTACAAGTACCATCAGCAATGCTGTCTGTAAATGTAGCTTGTAATCCAGTCGAGCAGTTGTCTGCTTCGTTAGTTACATCACCAGTTATTGCAATAGACGCATTGAAAGTACATGTTGCCGTTGTGAATATTTCAGTATTCGCAGGAGCAGTGAATGTAGGAGCCGTGTTATCTGTTACAGTAATTGTCTGTGTTTGAGGAGCTGCTGCGTTTCCACAAGCATCAACTAAATTCCAAGTACGAGTAATCACTTTAGAACCAGGACAAGTACCGTCAGCAATGCTGTCCGTAAATGTAGCCTGTAGTTCAGTTGAGCAGTTGTCTGCTTCGTTGGTTACATCACCAGTTATTGCAACAGATGCATCATAAGTACAAGTTGCTGTTGTGAATATTTCAGTATTCGCAGGCGCAGTGAACGTAGGAGCAATGTTATCTGTTACAGTAATTGTTTGTGTCTGAGTTGCTGCTGCGTTACCACAAGAGTCAGCTAGAGACCAAGTACGAGTAATAACTTTAGAACCAGCACAAGTACCATCAGCAATGCTGTCCGTAAATGTAGCTTGTAATTCAGTAGAGCAGTTGTCTGCTTCGTTGGTTACATCCCCCGTTATTGCTACAGACGCATCGAAAGTACAAGTTGCCGTTGTGAATATTTCAGTATTCTCAGGCGCAGTGAAGGTAGGAGCAATGTTATCTGTTACCGTAATTGTTTGTGTTTGAGAAGCTGCTGCGTTTCCACAAGAGTCAACTAGAGACCAAGTACGAGTAATAACTCTAGATCCAGCACAAGTACCGTCAGCAATGCTGTCTGTAAATGTAGCTTGTAATCCAGTCGAGCAGTTGTCTGCTTCGTTAGTTACATCACCAGTTATTGCAATAGACGCATTGAAAGTACATGTTGCCGTTGTGAATATTTCAGTATTCGCAGGAGCAGTGAATGTAGGAGCCGTGTTATCTGTTACAGTAATTGTCTGTGTTTGAGGAGCTGCTGCGTTTCCACAAGCATCAACTAAATTCCAAGTACGAGTGATTACTTTAGCACCAGGACAAGTACCGTCAGCAATGCTGTCTGTAAATGTAGCCTGTAATTCTGTTGAGCAGTTGTCTGCTTCGTTAGTTACATCACCAGTTATAGCTACAGACGAATCGAAAGTACAAGTTGCCGTTGTGAATATTTCAGTATTCGCAGGTGCAGTGAATGTAGGTACGATATTATCTGTTACCGTAATTGTTTGTGTTTGAGAAGCTGCTGCGTTTCCACAAGCATCAACCAAATTCCAAGTACGCGTGATCACTTTTGATCCAGTACAAGTACCATCAGCAATGCTATCCGTAAAGGTAGCTTGTAACACAGAACAATTGTCTGCTTCATTAGTTACATCGCCAGTTATTGCTACAGAAGCATCGAAAGTACAAGTTGCCGTTGTGAATATTTCAGTATTCGCAGGTGCAGTGAAAGTCGGAGCTGTAGTATCTTCAATAATGAAAGTAGCGGATGATGTTGCACTATTATTACAAGCATCCGTTGCAGTAAATAGTACAGTTACAGCTGTAGAACAATCATTTGCAATAGAACTGAAATTATTAGACCAAGTTACAGTAGAACAATTATCTGCTGCAATCGCTCCACCATTAGAATTCAACCATGATTGAAGAGCATCTGTTGTTCCATTACCACATTGTACAATTAAGTTTCCAGCTGGTGTGGTGAATATAGGTGCAGTGTTATCTGATACCGTAATTATTTGTGTTTGAGGAGCTGCTGCGTTTCCACAATCATCAACCAAATTCCAAGTACGAGTAATCACTTTAGAACCAGTACAAGTACCATCAGCAATGCTGTCTGTAAATGTAGCTTGTAATCCAGTAGAACAATTGTCTGCTTCGTTAGTTACATCGCCAGTTATTGCTACAGAAGCATCGAAAGTACAAGTTGCCGTTGTGAATATTTCAGTATTCGCAGGCGCAGTGAAAGTAGGTACGATATTATCTGTTACCGTAATTGTTTGTGTTTGAGAAGCTGCTGCGTTTCCACAAGCATCAACCAAATTCCAAGTACGCGTGATCACTTTAGATCCAGTACAAGTACCATCAGCAATGCTGTCTGTAAATGTAGCTTGTAATTCTGTTGAGCAGTTGTCTTCTTCGTTAGTTACATCACCAGTTATTGCTACAGAAGCATCGAAAGTACAAGTTGTCGTTGTGAATATTTCAGTATTCGCAGGAGCAGTGAAAGTAGGTACGATATTGTCTGTTACAGTAATTGTTTGTTTTTGAGTAGCTGCTGCGTTTCCACAAGCATCAATCAAATTCCAAGTACGAGTAATTACTTTAGATCCTGTACAAGTGCCGTTAGCAACGCTGTCTGTAAATGTAGCTTGTAATTCTGTTGAGCAGTTGTCTGCTTCATTAGTTACATCACCAGTTATAGCAATAGATGCATCGAAAGTACAAGTTGCAGTTGTGAATATTTCAGTATTCGCAGGCGCAGTGAACGTAGGAGCAGTGTTATCTTCAATTGTAAATGTAGCAGTGCTAGTTGATTTATTATTACAATCATCTGTAGCTGTAAAAATAACAGTTACGTTACCAGTACTTCCACAACCATCGCTTAGAGCAGTAAAGTTGTTTGACCAAGTTACATTAGAGCAAACGTCTGAAGCAACAGCTCCACCATTTGAGGCTAACCATGCAGTTAAAGCAGCTTCTGGACTACCATCAGCACTACATTGTACAGTTAAATTAGATGCAGCCGTGTTAATACTTGGCGCAATTGAATCATTAATTGTGAATGAAGCAGTTGTTGGTGTTCCGTTACCAGCATCATCTGTAGCTGTAAATGTTACAGTAGCTGTACCAGTGTTTCCACAATCATCAGTTAAACCAGCGAAGTCATTAGACCACGTTATATCCGAACATGTATCTGTAGCAGTTGCACCTCCATTAGAAGCTAACCAAGCAGCTAGAGCAGCAGCATTACCACTACCATCACATTCTACAATTGATGGAATTGCTGGAGTAACCACTGGAGGAGTGTTATCAACAACATTTATAGTAACTGTTGCTTGATCGCATACATTTGGTAATAATACGTTACAAATTTGGTATGTGTATGTATAGCTTCCTATAGCCACGCCACTTGTAAAGTTGATGTTTCCGTTGGCAGCAATTGAAATATTTGGATAATTTCCAGTTAATATAGTTAAAGAAACTTGAGTAGCTGCATTTGTATTTACAGGTTGACCTCCTAAAGTATCATTACTAAGGATATTACCAGTAATAGCAGTAACATTACAAGAGACTCCACTGAACACATCGTCAACAGCTTTAATTAATGGCGTAGCAGTACATGTTGGGCAATCAGGATTGATTGGACAAGTAGTACAAGGTGTTGGATCCGTAGAAGTTCCAGTTACTGATGGTCCTGTTGGAGCCGTTCCAGTAGCTGTCGCTAAGTTGAATACTACCCCCGCATCGATATCAGCTTGATTAATAATGTGAACCGCAGTAAATGCAGTTGAGTTCGAAGCTCCAACCGCAAGAGTTGCTAAAGAACCTGTTACTACCGCATTGTTATCTGTTACCGTAATATTGGTAAGCGTTACGTTTCCAGTATTTGTTACAACAAAGTTATAAGTAACCGTATCACCAGGATTAGTAACTCCAAACGGAGCAGTAGTGTCTTGGTAAGTACCATCTTTAGTAATAGCGATAGATGGAGTTGGTGTCAATGGCGTAGCAGTACATGTTGGGCAATCAGGATTGATTGGACAAGTCGCACAAGGCGTTGGATCCGTAGAAGTAGCTGTAACAGGAGCTCCAATTGGAGGCGTACCAGAAGCAATAGCTAAATTATAAACCGTTCCAACATTTATATCATTTTGAGTAATTGTATACGTTGCAGTTGCAGTACCAGATTGACCAGGAAGTAACGTACTTGGAGAAACCGCTAAGTTAATAGAGTTAGTTAAAGCATCATTTACTACAACACCAGTAAGGGTTGTGTTACCTGTATTTGTTACGACAAAGGCATAAGTAATAATATCACCAGGATTAGTTACACCAATTGGCGCTGACGAATCTACATACGTTCCATCTTTAGTAATTGCAATAGATGGCGCTTGAACAAAAATAGTTACAGTCGCTGTATCACAGTTAGTAAGAGGATTTAAAACATCACATATTTGGTATACTAATGTATAAGAACCAGCAGGCGTTCCCGGAGCTACTATTACGTCAGCGCCAGAAAGCGTAATGCCTGGATTTGTAGAAGATACGAAAGTGATAATTACTTGCGAAGCTAAAACTGGTATGTTATTTAATGTATCGTTAACAAGTACGTTTGTAAATGAAGTACCACCTGCACTACCAAGTATTGGATTACCTTGATCATCATTAGCGATGATTAGGGCCGAAGTCACAGGAACAGTAACTATGGCAGTTGAACAAATACAAGTTGCAGCAGCACCACAAATTTTATAAGTTAAGGTGTAATTCCCTGCAGGAGTTCCAGCGGCAACAACGACATTAGTTCCAGATAATGTAACTCCAGCATTAGTTGAAGATACAAATGAAATACTAACTTGTGAACTAGTTACGAAATTTCCGTCTAGAGTGTCATTTACTAATACATTAGTAAAAGATATTCCACCAGACAAACCATTAATAGTATTTCCTGAATCATTATTGGCAATTAATACTGCAGCACTAACGTTTATTGTTTGTGATGCTGCACTAGTGTTATTACAAAGGTCTTTAGCAGTCGATGTTCTGGTAACTGAATACGAACCATCACAATTTGGAACTGTAGCAACATCTTCAAAGGTTAAAGTTACATCACTACAGTTATCAGTAGCTACAGCCTGTTGGAATACAGGTGTCGAACTATAACCTATTGTAGTAGTAGATGGCAAACTAGCAAATGTTGGAGGTAAACTGTCATCGACAGTTATTGTTCTTGAAACAGAAGCTAAAACTCTACCACAACTATCAGTTGCTGTCCAAGTTTCTGTAACTTTTCCGTTGCAATATCCAGGTGTTGTAACTGTAAATGTTGATAAATTTGATGTACCGTTTACCAAACAATCACCGTTTAATCCATTAGAAAATGGAATTGTGCTGGCAGCTGGTAAAGAACCACATGTTACAGTTATAGCAGCAGGAGCCGACATTGTTGGTAAATCAGTAGGGCTAACTGTAATTATTCTTGATACTGAAGCTAAAGCTCTACCACAACTATCTGTTGCAGTCCAAGTTTCAGTTACCGTTCCGCCACAAGCAGAAGGAGTTGCTGAAAAAGTAGAAGTATTTGAAGTTCCAGTTATTGCGCAAGCACCAGTTAATCCATTGCTGAAAGAAATAGTACTTGATGCTGGTACTGAACCACAAGCTACCGTTATAGCAGCAGGAGCAGTCATTGTTGGCAGTGCAGCAGGACTTACAGTGATTATTCTTGATACTGATTCTAAAGCTCTACCACAACTATCCGTTGCAGTCCAAGTTTCAGTTACTGTTCCACCACAAGCAGAAGTTGTAGTTGAAAAAGTAGAAGTATTTGAAGTTCCAGTTATTGCGCAAGCACCAGTTAATCCATTGCTGAAAGAAATAGTACTTGATGCTGGTACTGAACCACAAGCTACCGTTATAGCAGCAGGAGCAGTCATTGTTGGCAGTGCAGCAGGACTTACAGTGATTATTCTTGATACTGATTCTAAAGCTCTACCACAACTATCCGTTGCAGTCCAAGTTTCAGTTACTGTTCCACCACAAGCAGAAGTTGTAGTTGAAAAAGTAGAAGTATTTGAAGTTCCAGTTATTGCGCAAGCACCAGTTAATCCA
>NZ_JAQSDH010000008.1:0-45770 GCF_029945805.1 Flavobacterium sp. | reverse complement strand
TTGCTGAAAGAAATAGTACTTGATGCTGGTACTGAACCACAAGCTACCGTTATAGAAGCAGGAGCCGACATTGTTGGTAAATCAGTAGGGCTAACTGTAATTATTCTTGATACTGAAGCTAAAGCTCTACCACAACTATCTGTTGCAGTCCAAGTTTCAGTTACCGTTCCGCCACAAGCAGAAGGAGTTGCTGAAAAAGTAGAAGTATTTGAAGTTCCAGTTATTGCGCAAGCACCAGTTAATCCATTGCTGAAAGAAATAGTACTTGATGCTGGTACTGAACCACAAGCTACCGTTATAGCAGCAGGAGCAGTCATTGTTGGCAGTGCAGCAGGACTTACAGTGATTATTCTTGATACTGATTCTAAAGCTCTACCACAACTATCCGTTGCAGTCCAAGTTTCAGTTACTGTTCCACCACAAGCAGAAGTTGTAGTTGAAAAAGTAGAAGTATTTGAAGTTCCAGTTATTGCGCAAGCACCAGTTAATCCATTGCTGAAAGAAATAGTACTTGATGCTGGTACTGAACCACAAGCTACCGTTATAGCTGCAGGAGCCGTCATTGTTGGCAATGCAGCAGGGCTAACAGTTATTGTTCTTGATACTGAAGCTAAAGCTCTACCACAACTATCTGTTGCAGTCCAAGTTTCAGTTACAGTTCCACCACAAGCAGAAGTTGTAGTTGAGAAAGTCGAAGGATTTGAAGTTCCTGTTATAGCACAACTACCAGTTAATCCATTGCTGAACGAAATAGTACTTGCTGCTGGTACTGAACCACAAGCTACCGTTATAGTAGCTGGTGCAGTCATTGTTGGTAATGCAGCAGGACTTACAGTTATAGTTCTTGATACTGAAGCTAAAGCTCTACCACAACTATCTGTTGCAGTCCAAGTTTCAGTTACAGTTCCACCACAAGAATTAGGCGTTGCTGTAAAAGTTGAAGGATTTGAAGTTCCATTTATAGCACAACTACCAGTTAATCCATTACTGAATGAAATAGTACTGGCTGATGGTATTGAACCACAAGCTACAGTGATAGCAGCTGGTGCAGTCATTGTTGGCAATGCAGCAGGGCTTACTGTAATTATTCTTGATACTGAAGTTATAGTTCTACCATAAGAATCAGTTGCAGTCCATGTTTCAGTTACCGTTCCACCACAAGCATTTGGAGTTGCTGTAAAAGTAGAAGCGTTTGAAGTTCCAGTAATAGCACAAGCACCAGTTAATCCATTAGTATATGGAATAGTACTAGATGTTATTGCTCCACATGCCACAGTTATTGCAGCTGGAGCAGTCATTGTAGGTAATGGAGATTGATTTACTGAAATAGAAATCGTTGCCGTATTACTGCAGTTCGTTGGATTTATAGTCTGACAAATCTTATATGTAAAAGTATAAGTTCCAGCAGCTATACCAGATGTAATATTTACATCTCCATTTGAACCGATAGTAATGTTAGGGTTACTTCCTGTAAGCAATGTGAAATTTACTTGATTAGCAGTAAACGATCCACCATTTAAAGTATCGTTTGTGAAAATATTACCAATTACACCTGAAGTTGTACAATTAACACCAGTATAAGTGTCGTTAACTGCAGTAATTGAAGGAGCTGTTACCGTAATAGTTACGATAGCAGGATCACAATTTGTAAGAGGATTTAATTTTTCACATAAGTTATAAGTAATAGTATATGTTCCAGCTGGAGTTCCAGCAGGTACAGAAACTACTCCGGTTGTTGTGTTTATAACTGGTACCAGAGCGCCACCTATTGAAACAGCAGGAGTTGTAACATTTATATTTACTTGAGCAATAGTTGCTTGAACTCCATTTAAAGTATCTACACCACTACCGTTATTGTTTAATACGTTTCCAGCGTTAGTATTTCCTGTTGTACCATTACCACCTGTAAGTGCATCATTTTGAGCAATAATGGTTGGACATTTTGAAATGGTAAAAGGGAATCTACAACCACTACCACCACCTGAAGGCACTGCGTAGTAAGTTAAAGTAGAACCAGCTACTAGTGGAATTGGTAATGTTTCTGTATATTGGATAGAACTTCCAGTAACAGGGAATGAATCGTAGAATAAAGATCCTAGTGGGAAATTTGAAGCAATTTGAGAAGGTAACACCGTTGTGCTACTGCTACAATATGAAAAATTTCTAACTATATTGGTTCCTGGACAATTTTGTTCTACAAAGCTTGTTCCATTTATTCCAATATTGATCGGAGATGGGATCGCTTGTCCAACGCAAGTGCCGTTTTGTGTATATCCTTGAATTAAATTTGAATTCTTTAAAGGAACATTCGTTATACTACCTAAACCCGTAGAATTTCCATTTACAGCCATGACACTTGAACATGAAGCATTAGCTAAAATTTCACAGTTATTAGTAGCTTTTATTTTAAATGATAATCTAGCCAACAATGTAGTAGGGTTTGCAGGTAAAGGCAAAGTCCCAAAATCCCAAACAATTGAACCCGTTACTCCTAAGTTAGGATCATAAGTACCTGTAATAGTTGTGTTTGGATTGTTGTAGAAAATAGTACCCGTTGCGCTTCCTGCAACGTATGTAGCATTGTATGGTAAAGGAACAATTACTTTATAATTATTAATAGCTTCACTACCTAAATTTCTAACATCAATAGTAAAACCAGCTTCCTGATTAGGTAAAATTGTGTAAGGTTGAACAGCAGGTTGATTGTTGATAGTAGTCGTTGTTAAAATACCTTCTGCTTCAGGAACATATGCATCAACCGACATCGCAATTGCGAAAATAGCATAGGTGTCACCACCAGTCCCATATCTAAAATTGGTTGCTGTTTGCTGATTGCCAATAACGGCATTATTTGTATTAGGAATATTGAACATTGTAATATCAATACCAGTATTATTTCCTAAAGTAGGATTTCTTGAATTTCCACCTGTACTAATAGATGAGTTAAAGAAATTATCAGGATTAGGAACAAGTCCGTTCGCAGCTCGACTTAATGTTGTATAAGAAGTAGTGTTAAGATTTCTGATTCTAAAATAATCACCTGTTAAATTTACGTCACCTTCACTGGCCATTAGGCCTAATTTAACACCAACTTCTCCTGTTCTAACTGTATTAAACCCAGAAACAGGTAAATCGAATCCAGTACTATTTGTTGAAACCACGAAAGCATGACCGTCAAAAATATTGACGTCACGATATTTCATTTTTGAATTTTCATAAACAACTACTAATCCCCATCCGCCAGAATATCCAGTTCCACCACCATTACCATCTCTTAAAGCGATATCGGCAGCTAAATATTCACCAATACCATGCAATCTAACATAGTCCGTAACTTCTTTATAAGCTGAATAAATATAATCGCCATCACTAGAGGTAGTTGGGTAGAAAATATCGGATGCAGCAGCAGTAAATTCTGTGTAAGCACTCGTTCCTGGACCTTTGAACATAATTTTTCTTTTGTCAAAAGCCTTTGTATATGAAGTACCATTTATTGTTTTTGTAACATTAAATGTGTTTGTTGCAGTATTTGATTGTTCTGCTCTACCGGTCCAATATAAACCAGCATAAACAATGTTAGAACATGCCGGGTTTGCACCATTTTCTGATGAAAAACTTAATGTTGCTGAAGAAGAGTTAAATGTTGGGCTTCCGCCTAAACCTGCGATGCTATTTCCATCAACATCAACATATACCATTACATTGTTGTTGTTAGGCGTAGTAGCACCATAGTTCTGCAAAGTAAGGTTGGTATTTCCTAACATTACAAAATCTCCTTTAACATTGTAAATCTGCTGAGTAGGACTGTATTGCGAAGTTCTAGATGTGAAAGGAACTTTTAACTGCGCACTAACTGAATTAGAAATTCCTAATAGAATAACTAATAATACTGTAACACAGCTAAACTTTTTTATGATTGAATTAAAGTATAAATTTCTCATATTTTTGTATTTTTTCAATTTATTAATTACCATCACCATTCTCTATTTTATAAAATATATTAAATCTGCGATCATAATTAGAAATACGACTAGCGATATTCGCACTAGTTGTATTTAGTGCTGAGATAAAATAAATGTATTTTAAATTTGGAAAGTTTGAAAAAACAGCTAAATCAATAGTTGAATTTAGTTCACTTGCAGTTTTAATTCGCACAGTTACAATTTCAACATTTTGTTTCATGGTAATGGAATTGTTTACTAGGTTCAGTGAACTCAAATCTGTAAATAGATTTGTCGGCACATCACCATAGGTTTTAACTTCACTTCCATAAAAATACATTGAAGATTGAACTTCACCTACCAAATCCCGAAGACGGGTAACATCGAAAGCACTACTTGAAGCTGCCTGCCGAGCTATTCCCTCTGGATAGAGAATTGATTTCATGTCGTTTACTACGATGGTTCCATTTTCTCTACTGGCTTGCGCAAAGCTGCCAGTGTAGACGAATACCAAGAGTAACATTAATAATAGATTTTGTTTCATAAATTGACTTGTTTTTCCAAACAAAAGTTTTGTTTGATGGTTAAATAATACATTTGGGTTATTTGTTTTCATACAATTAGTTATTGAAAAATAATTTTGCAAAAGGGTTTTCGGGCGTGAAGTGTGATTGATGTAGGCATATTGGTAGATATAGATATTTGGGTTATACTAATCGAGTGCTAAATTATATAGTAACTACTACCGAACACAACTTTTTCTACGAATAACCCAAAAACTCGTTCAAGTGACGTTTTTTGTTCGTTTTTGCCTTTTTACGAATAGTTTTTTCATAAGATTCTTTTGATTTTGACATAATAATTTAGAGTTTTAGTGAGTGTATTTTTAATTTTATCGTTCTTTAACAGTTCGAAAGTAGCTAGTTTTAATTTATCTACCAAAAAAAAAATCGATAAAGTGTATAATTTAATAGATAAAGTGCACTATTTAACATTTTTAAATGGAAATATACTACAAAATATTATTAACAACAAGCTGTTTATAAGATTTTTTAGGTTTTAACATTTATTTCAAAATAAATACTTTATGTTTTTTTTGTTTTGGTCTCGTTTTTGGTTTGAGCATAATACTAATTAGTACTGTTTTAATCTTATCTTACTATTTCATGGTAAACATTAATAGCTTAAATTTATGCTTTCAAACATTTATGAAATAGTATGAAACAGCTAATATTGATTCGACACGCCAAATCAAGTTGGGAAGCACCACTTCGCGACTTTGACAGACCACTTACTAGCAAAGGTATTCAGGATGCACATTTAGTTTCAACCCACATTGTACAGGTACTTCCAAAAACCTTTTTGATTTGGAGCAGTTCCGCTAGGCGGGCTAAGGAAACTGCATTAATTTTTGCACAAAATATGTCCTATCCCATTGAAAGTATCCTATTTAAAGAAGAGCTTTATACTTTTGATGAAAAAAAGTTGGAGCAAATTATCAAATCGTGTTCAGATGAATACGAACATATAATCGTTTTTGGTCACAATGAGGCAATTACTAATTTTGTGAATAAGTTTGGCAGTACTTTAATTGATAATGTTTCGACTTCTGGGTTTGTAAATATTATATTTGAACAAAAAAGCTGGCAGAAAATTGAAAAAGGTAGTACCAAAAATGTCGTTTTCCCCAGAGATTTAAAGTAATATGAGTACAGAACATAATTTTAGATACTTAGATAAAGAGAAAAGTTGGTTAGCTTTCAATGCCAGAGTCTTGCAAGAAGCAGCGGATGAATCAGTTCCATTATTGGAAAGATTGCGCTTCATTGGCATTTTTTCCAACAATTTAGACGAATTTTTCCGTGTGCGTTTCGCAGCAATCCGACGTTTGAGCTTATCCGGCAAAACAGGGGAAAAGATTTTAGGAGGAATATCTGCGCAACAATTAGTTAAAGAAATAACTAAAATTGTAATCAAACAACAATCAGAAAGTTTACGCATACTCAGCTTAATTGAAAAAGAATTGGTGAAGCAAAATGTTATTATCATTGATGAAAATGAAGTTTCAGACGAACAGGAAAATTTTATTAAAGATTTTTTCATCCAGAAAATAAGTCCTGAACTTGTTACCATTATCCTAAATGATTTGGCTGAATTTCCATTGTTAAAAGACACGTCTGGTTATTTAGCCATTAAACTGGTGCTGAAATCGGAACAAGTTTCCAGTGGTATGCTCGGTTTGGTTAAAAAGAATAAACCGGAAGTGCGCTACGCCATCATTGAAATTCCGAAAACTACCAATCGTATTGTGGAACTTCCTAACAAAGAAGGGAAACAATATTTGATCATGCTCGATGATTTGATTCGCTATAATTTAAATAGTATTTTCAATATTTTTGATTACCAAAGTATTTCGGCACACATGATAAAAATCACACGTGATGCCCAACTTGATATTGACAGTGATATGAGCAAAAGTATGCTCGAAAAGATTGCGACCTCTGTAAAAGAAAGACGAATTGGAGAGCCCGTTCGCTTTGTATATGATAAACATATCGGAAAAGACACGCTCAAGTTTTTTCTTTCTAAAATGGGAATTGATGCTTCCGATGGTGTAATTCCAGGCGGAAGATATCACAACCGACGCGACTACATGAGCTTCCCGAATCTAGGTAGGTTTGATCTGTTATATCCACCAAGAATTCCACTTCCGGTGGAAGGTTTGTCATTAGACGGCAGTATTCTAAACAAAATTGCGCAAAAAGATTATCTTATAAACGCACCTTTTCAGTCATTTTCATACATCATAAAGTTTTTGCGTGAGGCAGCTCTAGATCCAAAGGTTACTGCAATAAAAATCACATTATACCGTTTGGCAAAGAATTCTCAAATAATAAGTTCACTAATTAACGCCGCCAAAAACGGAAAGAAAGTAGTTGTTCAGATTGAACTTCAGGCGCGGTTTGATGAAGCTAGTAATATATCGTATGCTGAGCAAATGCAGCAAGAAGGAATAGAACTTATTTTTGGTATTAAAGGTTTAAAAGTGCACAGTAAAATTTGTGTGGTGGATCGTATTGAAGATGATAAATTGAAACGGTACGGCTTTATTTCTACCGGAAATTTTAATGAAAGCACCGCTAAAATTTATACCGATTTTACTCTTTTAACCAGTCATCAGCAAATATTAAGAGACGTCAATAAGATATTTGATTTTTTTGATATTAATTATAGAGTTCATCGTTATAAACACTTAATTGTGTCGCCACATTACACCCGATCTAAATTTTATAAACTCATTGAAAGAGAAATTAACAATGCGAAAATTGGACGACCGGCATACATAAATTTGAAAATGAATAGTCTTTCCGATAATCCAATGATTGACAAATTGTATGAAGCAAGCAATGCCGGTGTCAAGATAAAATTACAAGTCAGAGGTATTTGTTGTCTAATTCCAGGTGTGAAAGGAATGAGTGAAAACATAGAAGCAGTGAGTATTGTGGACTACTTTTTAGAACATACTCGTTCCTATATTTTCTGTAATAATGAGGATGTTGAAGTTTTTATTTCTTCAGCCGACTTCATGACCCGAAATCTTGACGGAAGAGTAGAAGTCACGTGTCCGATATATGATGAGAATATCAAAAAACAAATTATTGACAACTTCGATATAGGATGGAAAGGAAACGTAAAAGCACGTTTACATTCTGAAAAATTCGAAAATAAGTATAAAATTCGTAATGCTGATGAACCGATATTTAGAGCACAACACGAAACCTACAATTATTATAAAGAAAGACTTGACGCAAATACAATACCTAACAACGAATAACTAAATTTAATGATTTCAATTAAAAAATATGCAGCAATTGACATTGGATCCAATGCCATGCGATTGCTCATTACCAATATTGTTGAGCAGCAAGATAAGGAAACCCAATTCAATAAAAGTGCCTTAATCCGTGTGCCAATTCGTTTGGGACAAGATGCATTCACCGTTGGAGAAATCTCAGAAGAAAATATCGACAGAATGATTGACGCTATGAAAGCATTCAAACTGTTAATGAAAGTATATAAGGTCGAAAAATATAAAGCTTGTGCAACATCCGCCATGCGCGAAGCCTACAACGGAAAAGAAATTGCCAATACTATAAGAGAACAATGTGACATTGATATCGATATTATCGACGGGAAAATTGAAGCCACTATTATTGCGTCTTCCGATTTGCACGATTTCTTAAAAACCGACCAAACGTATTTATACGCAGACGTGGGTGGTGGAAGTACCGAATTCTCTTTGTTTAGCGACGCTAAAATGGTAGCATCCAAATCTTTTAAAATTGGAACGGTTCGGATGTTAAACAATATGGTTTGCGACGTGGTTTGGGAAGAAATAGAAAAATGGATTAAAACCAATACTGAACAATTTGATAATGTTATACTAATAGGTTCAGGCGGAAACATCAACAAACTGTTCAAACTTTCAGGCAAACCGCAAGACAAACCGTTGTCCTATTTATACCTGAACTCCCAATACCAATATCTAAACTCGTTAACCTACGAACAACGAATCGCTGAGTTAGCGCTAAACACAGATAGAGCTGATGTAATTATTCCAGCTACAAAAGTGTATCTTAACGCAATGAAATGGAGTGGTGCCCGACAATTATTCGTGCCGAAAATTGGTTTGGCAGACGGCATCGTTAAAGCAATGTATCAAGGGAAATTATAATATGAAAATTTTCAGAATCCTACTCTTCGTAGTTTGCTTAGCGCTTATTGGAGTGCATATCTACGAAATGAATTATTACGATTTTAGTTTTAAATCTAATGGTAATCACTATCTTGGAATTGCAGCAATGTTGTTTATTGGCTGGAGTATACTTTCAAGTTTACGGAACGAAAAAAGGAAGAAGTAATAGTACTCACTCATTAATATCCAACCCAAACAAATTGCGCATGAGCTCTAAGTTTGGATTAAGCTCAGCCAAACGATTGTATTTATCTTGAGCAGTAAATGCTTTTTTGGCAACCAATGTCTCATTTACTTTTACTTCAATAGTAATATCGTGGTTGTGAAGTTTCCCACGCAGGTAACCCAATAACTCGGGCCTTTCTTTTTCGAAATCAATCCTTGAACTTTCATTCGGCATTTCGTGAACAATAGTTGTACCGTTAAGAATCGGATCGTTTATCGTTAATAAAGAAGCTATAATTCGGAAGCCTTTATCTTCCATGCGTTGTGCATACTTCAGCCATTGTTCCAGCATTTCTGTTTCGGTAAAAACTTCACTTGGCAGATGCACGACCTCTTTCACTGCTGATCTATGCGCTTCTACCATTTCTTTTTTAGCACGAATACTCGCCAATGACATAGCAGAAACTTTTGGTTGTCCGTTACCATTTAGCGTTTTTTGCCCTTCGACTGCGCTCGGGGTACCAAGTGCTGGATGTTGGGTAGTAGATGTTGAATGTTGTGTCGGTTGAACAACTTCTGCCTTCTGCGTTTCCGCTTTCTGAACATCCGCTTCCTCCCTTTGTGGTTTCTGAGTTTCTGATTGCTGAACTTCAACTATAGAATAGCCGTTACGATAAAACGTAGGTGGAATTATAAAGTCAGCTTTTTTTTTTTCTCCATCAAGGGTGATAGAGGCAAGCTGCATTAAAGTAAGTTCTACTAAAAGGCGTTGGTTTTGCGAAACCTTATATTTCAAATCACAGTCGTTGGCACTATTGATTCCTTGTAAAAGAAACTCTTGAGTAGCACGTTGCGATTGTTGTCCGTATAATTTCTGAGCGGCTTCGCCTACTTCTAATAATGAAAGCGTCGCTGGGTTCATTGAAACCAATAAATCTCTGAAATGTGAGGCCAAGCCCGATATGAAGTGATGTCCGTCAAATCCTTTAGACAAGATTTCATTATAAGCCAAAAGTAATTCCGGAATCTTATTTTCCAGTATTAAATCGGTTACGTTAATATAGGTCTCATAATCAAGTACGTTCAAATTTTCTGTAACTGCCTGGCGCGTTAGGTTGTTACCACAATACGAAACTACTCGATCAAAAATTGATAAAGCATCACGCATGGCGCCATCTGCTTTTTGGGCAATAATATGCAAGGCATCATCTTCATATTCCACGCCTTGGCTTTTAGCTACCTCAGCCAAATGGTCTTTGGCATCTTTAACAGTGATTCTTTTAAAATCAAAAATCTGGCAACGTGATAATATGGTTGGAATGATTTTGTGCTTTTCGGTCGTAGCCAATATAAATATGGCGTGCTTTGGCGGTTCTTCGAGAGTTTTCAGAAACGCATTGAACGCATTGGCAGACAACATGTGCACCTCGTCAATAATATACACTTTGTATTGTCCGGTTTGTGGTGGGATTCTAACTTGATCAATCAGATTGCGAATATCGTCAACCGAATTATTTGAAGCGGCATCCAATTCGAAAACATTAAAAGCGAAATCCTCATTCGGATCATCATAACCGGGCTGATTAATTTTGCGAGCCAGAATACGCGCACAAGTTGTTTTTCCAACACCTCTTGGACCCGTAAACAATAGGGCAGAAGCTAAGTGATTGCTATCTATAGCGTTGAGTAAAGTGTTGGTAATTGCCTGTTGCCCCACGACGTCTTTAAACGTTTGCGGACGATACTTACGGGCAGATACTACAAATTGTTCCATAGCTTTTTATTGGAGTACAAATATAGAATTTTCGATGACAATGGCAATGTCAAAAAACAATTTCAATAGCAAAAAACAATATCAGTTTCAAAAAACAATATCAATTTCAAAAATCAATATCAATTTCAAAAATCAATGACAATTTTACGGATTCTTATTTTTATTGCTATTGTTATTTTGATTGCTATTGTTGTTTATTTTTCCCTTTAATGCTTATCTCTCTTAAAACTCGTGCGGCGTCACTTTCTGAGTTGGCAGAAAAGCCAGCAACGAAAACTCCTTTTTCTCCGGTATTTGATTCTATCCCATAAACAACTGCTTCATCATCGGGGTTGGAATTGCCCTCATAGCGGTAAATGTGCACAATTTCATAGCGATCAGGATAATCCATGATGGCTTCTTCTTGAAGATTATAATCAACCGTGAAACCAACAGTTTTGAGTTCTTCCAGCGCTACTGAAACGGAGGCGTAATGATATCGATTTTCCATACTTTAAAAATAAGCTTTTTGTCTCAGATTCATCGATTAAAAATAATTAAATAACCGCTAGCTTGTTATAAAATTATGGGCTTCACGGTATTTTATTGTAAGTTTGCACCGCAGACCGCCTTATCGTCCTGAGCAATCGGGGAGGAAAGTCCGGACACCAAAGAGTAGCATATTGGGTAATACCCAACCGTTGAAAGGCGAGGACAAGTGCAACAGAAAGCAGGTACAGGTAATGCTGTAGTGAAACCAGGTAAACTCTATGCGGTGAAATTCCAAGTATATCGGCATTTAAGGGCGACTCGTCCGTTGTCGAAGGGTAGGAAGCTCGAGCCAATGAGTAATTGTTGGCCTAGATAAATGATAAGGGTTCATTTCGATGAATACAGAATCCGGCTTATAGGTCTGCTTTTTTTAAACTATTAAAGTTTATTTGACTTTAAATTCGAGACCAATATTTCGAACACTTTCAATAGAAATAGAAACGTCATCTGCGAAATATTTTCGGAGCTTACTGATATACACATCCATACTTCGACCTGAAAAATAGTCGTCGGTTTTCCACACGGCTTGTAATATTTCATCGCGTTTTAGTACTTGATTTTTATTATTACATAAGAATGTCAATAAGGCAGCGTCTTTTTCGGTTAGTTGCTGAATTTTGTCTCCACGTTTTAATTCCAATCGGTAAGTGTGAAAAACATAATTTCCAATCTGTATTTCTTTTGAATTGGATTTCGGTATAGGCGCTTTAGATGTTCTCTTTAAGATGTTCGTCAGACGTAAAATCAATTCATCGACTTCAAACGGTTTAATTATATAATCGTCAGCACCGAGTTTCAATCCTTTGATTTTGTCTTCGTTTTGACTTCTTGCAGTTAAAAATAGAAACGGAATTTCGGGATTGTGATGGATGCATTTTTCGGCTAATGTGAATCCGTCAATTTTTGGCATCATCACATCAAAAACACAAATATCAAAAGTTTGAGAACGGAATGCTTGCCATGCTTCTTCACCATCTTTAGTCCAATGTACTTCAAAATTGTGTATTTCAAGATAGTGCTTTAGAATGTTGGCAAAATCGATATCGTCTTCGGCTAAAAGAATCTTTTTCATAATTTAAACGGATGGAATGCGAATTACAAAAGAAGCACCTTTGCCCATTTCACTAACAACTTGTATCGAACCTTGATGCGCTTTGATAATCTGATCTACATAATACAATCCAAGACCAAGTCCTTTGGTGTTGTGAATATTTCCTTGTTCCACGCGATAGAATTTTTCAAAAAGCAATGAGTGTTTGTTTTTCGGAATTCCGATTCCATCGTCCTGAATACTGATGTGAAATTCATTATTTACATGCGATGTAACGATGGTTATATTTTGACAGCCATATTTCACAGCATTTTCTAGAACATTATTTAACGCTGTTGTCAAATGAAATTTATCCAATGACAAATTAGTTTCATCCGTTGTAAATTGTGTTTGTATCGGAACTTTTGGATAGGCCAAATTGAAATCGGCTATAATCGTTTTTAGTAAAGCGTTCGTTTTTATGGTTTCTTTTTGGAGTTGGATTTCGTCATAACCTAAAGAATTGTACACTACTTGGTCGATGATATTTTGCAAGCGTGCATTTTGTCGATTAACCGTATCCAAAATCGAATTAAAAACAACCTCATTATCTTTTACTTCCTTACGTTCCAGCAGTTTTGTTGAAACTGATAAAGTGGTCAAAGGCGTTTTCAATTCGTGCGTAATGTTGTTGATGAAATCGGTTTTGACATCACTTACTTTTTTCTGTTGGATTAAGGCTTTGATGGCGATAACGAAAAGTGATATCAAAATTACCATCGAAACTATAGACAAGATTAGCAAGATTGCCATTCGGCCGAGAATAATTTGTTCCCAGTCGGCAACCGAAACATATAAAGTGTCTTCGGTTAGTAATTTGTAATCTGAATTTTGAAATCCGCTCGTGGTTCCGACATAACTTCTAACCTGAAACGCATTGTCTAATGAAGTCAGATTTCCATAAATAGCATTTTCAATTGATGGTTTTTCGGAAAAAAGAGTATCTGTTTTTGCCACATTATAGACAACGAATTTTGTAGTAATTACAGTGAAATTTACCTCGTTTTTCGGAAAAGCACGTTTTAGTTTTTGCTGCAAACGCAACGTCAAAGCATTTCGGTATTGATTCGATCTTAAATCTTCTTTGATCTGATTTCGATAGTCTTCGTCATTGATGAATTTTTCTAATAAACCTTTATACAAAATATCTTTTTTACAAAAGATACTCGAATCTAATTCGGTGTAATTATTAGTAATGGTTCCGATTTTGTCTTTGACTTCGCTGTGGAATTGCTCGACTTTATAATCGTAAGTCGTTTTGACCAAATAAATCTGAATAGCAATCAGCATCAGTAAAACCAATGTGGAAAAGCCGATTAATAGATTTATTTTCTGTTTCATAATAAGGTTCAAAAATAGAGCATTTATGTCAAAATAAAACTTTTAACGCAGCATTAACCTCCAATTAACTTTCGGAAACCTAGAATTGAAACATTTTTGTGTCGAATTAAAATCCATGAAAATGCAGAAACTTATTCTTTTAGTAGCCTTACTTATTGTCCAGTTTGCTTTTTCTCAAGAAACCAAAAAAGAAAAACCCGAAGAACTCGAAACTGTTGTCATCGAAAGTGAAACCAAAGCAATTACCAATAAAAACGGAAACCTTAAAGTGGATGTCGCCAATTCTATCTACAGCTCGCAACCGAATACGATTGAATTGTTGTCGAAGTTGCCCAAAATTCAGATAAGTCCAGATAAAGAAAGTATTTCGATTATTGGAAAAGGAAGGCCATTATTGTATATCGATAATCAAAAAGTAAGCTTGAACGATTTGAATACTTTGGATGTCGCTGATATTAAAACCATCGAAATCATCAATAATCCTTCAGCAAAATATGAAGCGGATGGTCGGGCAGTTATCTTAATCACAAGGAAGTTCAGTAAAAAAGAAGGCTATAAAGTATCAGTTTCTGAGAATGCTATTTTTAAGAAGTATTTTAATAATTATGCTGGAATCAATTCGAGTTTTAAAACGGGAAAGTTCGAGTTTAAAGCCAATTTTAGTTACAATCAGATTAAAGTTTGGGAAAAGAACGGCAATAATTTTGTCATACCGGATTATGATATTAAGTCGAACTATTTGGTTACAGCTGTTACGGATAGGCCTCAATTTTTGTATGGCGGCGGCATTTTTTATAAGATTACTGAAGACGATTATTTCTCAGCAAACCTAAGCGCAAGAAGTCAGAAAGATAACTTTGACATAGTAACGAAAACCCATAATGAAGACGGAACTGATGTAAACGACATCAATACTTTGAATAGAAATGGCGAATCCCGAAACTTTATCAGTGGTTTTTTGAATTACAATCACAAGATTAAAAGCATCAATACCGTTTTGTTTTCGGGTTTTCAGTATTCCAACTATAATCAGCAAATTGCCAGTGTAATTAGTAATGATTATAATGAAACAGGTTCTGTTTTGTCGCAATTTCGAGATCAGGATTTTGGTGTGAATGTTTTTTCAGGAAGAATCGATTTGGAGAAGAAATTTAAAAATGAAATGAAATTGGAAGTTGGCGCTTTGTATTTGGAAGCGAATGCCAGAACTGATTTTAAAGTAGAAAATTTCAATCCACCAACGAGTACTAATTCGAACTATACTTATAAAGAACAAAATCTTGCGGCATATTCACAATTTTCAGGCACTTATAACAAACTGAATTACTCAGCCGGTTTGCGTGCCGAAAATACAATCGTAAAAGGCAAATACGATTCGGAAAGCACTTTGTCTATAGATAAAAATTACATTAATCTGTTCCCGAAAGCACAGTTGGAACTGGTTATTGATAGTTCAAACATCATTAGCGTGAATTACGCAAAAAGTATTATGCGGCCTAACTTTTCGTCAACAAGTCAGGTTAGTGTATATATCAATCCGTATTTTGTTTGGTCGAATAATATTAATCTGGATCCAACGATTTCAAATGAACTTTCGTTGACTTACCAACACAAAGAACTTTCGCTTCGATTGATTCGTTATAAAAGCACCAATCCAGTATATTCAGGAGCATCTTATGACGACTCCCAAAATTTGTTGACTTTCAATACGACTAATTTCGATAAACAATCCGATATGGCGATTGAACTTACGGTTCCATTTAAGTACAAATTCTGGTCAACAACCAATGTGCTTAATATTGGGCAAACCAAAATTGAAGATAAATCGGCAGTAGTGAATACCTCAAAGCCATCGGTATATTTTTATTCGAATCATATTTTTAAGCTTAAAAAGGAACTTGAATTCTCGGTAACAGGTTGGGGTTACACCACGCAGAAACTCGGAATTTTTGAACGAAGCGGATTGTTTACTTTTGATGCCGCAGTTTCTAAAACTTTTTTCAAACAACTTAGTTGTAGCATTGGCTGGAATGATATTTTCAGAAAAATAAAGTATAAGGAAACTTTCATCATCAATACTATTTCTTCAAGAGGAATTTATTATTCTGATTCTCGTTCGATAGCATTTTCTGTGAAATATACTTTTGGTAAAATTAAGTCAGTATTTATAGAGAAAAGCGTGGATGAAAATTCGGGCCGAATAAAATAATGCTATTCTTCTTCAGAATTGTCTTCGTCGTTATCTTCAGCATCAGTTGCATCAGATTCAAATTCGAAGAACGTAAAAACCGAACCACCGTAATTTTTCTGGAATGAATAATTGGGCATCGCTTGCAATTTGGTGTATTTCGAATGTTCTACAACGAGCATTCCATCTTCATTCAATACTTCTTTTTCGAAGATAAGTTCAACGATTTTCTCGAATTCATTTTGAGTCATTCCGTAAGGCGGATCCGCAAAAATAATGTCATAATTCCCAGAATGTTTTTCGAGAAATTTGAATACGTCGCTTTTGATAGCTGTAATGTCAAAATCAAATTCTTTAGCTGTTTTCTTGATGAAATTTACACAACCCATATCGCCATCAACGCATAAAATTGGAGTACATCCGCGCGAAGCAAATTCGTAGCTAATGCTTCCGGTTCCAGCAAAAAGCTCTAGAATTTTTAAATTGGTAAAGTTGAAATGATTATTCAAAACATTGAACAACGCTTCCTTGCTCATGTCGGTTGTTGGACGAACAGGAAGATTCTTTGGTGGCTGAATTCTTCGACCTTTATATTTTCCGGAAACGATTCTCATGAGTGTAATAAGATAAAATGTTCGCGTTTTTCAGATTCGGTTATCGGACCAAACATAAAACTTACGTCAAACAAATTTGTGTTGCGTACATATTTAAAAGCCATATCATAAAGTGCATCGCCTTCTGAAATTTTTCCTAAAAGTTCGAGTTTAAAATTTTCAGGATTCAATTGCAATTGTTCTGCAGTGAATAAAATATAGTAAATAAAATCTTCAGGGGTTTTGTATTCAAACGTATTGTAAAGCTGCAATTTCTGATTTTGGATGATTACGATTTCAAAATGGCTAGCACTTACGTGGACAAACATCTTGCGTTCTTCATTGTTTTTAGAGAAATCCAAAAGCTTATTGACTAAAATAGTATTCGCGTGTTTGTAATCAAAACTGCCAAATTGGTCAATAAAATAATTGTTCATATTCACATACGGAATGTAAACGTTGTTCATTTCATAGTTCCCCAATTCGTCATACGCAAAGAAATCGGTTTCAAAAACCTTGGTATTGAATTGCAAATAACTGCCTAAATATTCTTCGTCAAACAAAGCAGTTGGCACAAAAGTCGAAAGATTATTGTTGTGAATAACGATAACTTCGTCATAATCTGCTTTAAGTTCCGGATGATTCTGAAACGCTTCGGCAAACAAATCTTCAATTTTGGTAGTAAGATTAAAACTACCCAAATCGATTTTCTTCAACATTTGTGGCTTGTTGGTCAACGTGTCAAACGTAGCAAACGACAAGCCGTTCAGCGAAACCTGAATGGCCAGTTTTTGGTACATTTTATCAATAACACTTGTATTTTGCCACATAGTTGTCCATTATCTATAGGAACGGCAAACTTACGAAAAGGAATGGCAATATCAATGGCAAAAATCAATAGCAAAAATCAAGGGCAATGTCAATAGCAAAAATCAATGGCAATGACAATAGCAAAAATCAATAGCAAAAATCAACTTCAAAAATCAATAGCAATTTTAAAATTCATTAATAAAACCGAAAATCTTAATTGTTTATTGGAATTGACATTGCCATTGCCATTGAAACCTTTATATTTGAATTCCATTTTTCAGCATGAATCCAAATGAATTCCAGCCAGTTTTACAGTGTGTTACAAAGACAGTTTCCGTTTCAGCCAACTGTAAAGCAGGATATTTTTTTTCAGAAGATTGCCGATTTCCTGACCAATTCGCATCAGAATGAAATTTTTGTATTAAAAGGATACGCCGGAACCGGAAAAACTACTGTGATTTCTACAATTGTCAATAATCTAGAACACATTAATAAAAAATATGTTTTGCTAGCGCCGACAGGAAGAGCTGCGAAAGTGATTGCGAATTATTCCAACAAACCAGCATTTACGATTCACAAGAAAATTTACTTTCCCAAGAAAGGAAAATCAGGCGGCGTTTCATTTACGATGCAGACCAATAAATTCAAGAATACTATTTTTATTGTCGATGAATCTTCGATGATTTCGGATGTGAATACGGAAGGAAAACTTTATGAAAACGGTTCATTATTGGACGATTTGATTTCCTACGTTTATAACGGAAATGGGTGCAAGATGATTCTGTTAGGCGATACAGCCCAGCTTCCACCGGTGCAATTGGATGTAAGTCCAGCATTGGATACCGAAAAATTAGCCATTAATTACGACAAAGAAATTTATTCGATTGAGTTGGATGAAGTAATGCGTCAAGAAGAACATTCTGGGATTTTATACAATGCTACCGAACTGCGCGAATTAATGAAAAGCAGTTTTTTAGACACCTTTAAATTCAACGTAAAAGGCTATAAAGATATTGTTCGGTTATCGGATGGTTTCGATATTCAAGATGCGATTCAGAGTGCTTATAGCAATTATAGTATTGAAGATACATGTTTTATTGTGCGTTCTAATAAAAGAGCGAATCAGTACAATCAGCAGATTCGGACTCGAATTTTAGATAAAGAAAGCGATTTATCGGTTGGTGATTATTTGATGGTGGTGAAGAACAATTATTTTTGGTTAAAAGATACAGATGAAGCTGGATTTATTGCCAATGGTGATATTATTGAAGTTTTGGAGATATTCGGGTTCAAGGAATTATACGAATTCAAATTTGCGAAAGTCAAAATCAGAATGGTAGATTATCCTGAACAGAAACCATTTGAAACCGTACTTTTATTAGATACCATTACCAGCGAATCGCCCTCACTAACTTTTGAAGAGAGCAACCGTTTGTATCAAGAAGTGATGAAAGATTTCGAAGGCGAACCACAATATCGAAAGTTCTTAAAAGTAAAAGAAAATGAATATTTCAATGCGCTTCAGGTGAAATTCTCTTATGCTATTACGTGTCACAAATCGCAAGGCGGGCAATGGAATACCGTTTTTATAGAACAACCTTATCTGCCAAACGGCATTGACTTGGATTATCTGCGTTGGCTTTACACAGCTGTTACACGAGCAAAAGATAAATTGTATTTGATTGGTTTTAAGGATGAAAGTTTCGAAGAATGAAAAATTAGTTGTATAATTGAAGTAATAATTAAAAACCAACCTAATCATGAAAAAATATATCTTTATTCTTTTTGTTTTCACTAGTATTTGTTCGTTTGCACAAACAGATTATACTAAGATTGTTATGAAAACCGATGCAGATTTTAAAGCTGCTGATAAATATGCATTGGAAGCCAGTAATTACATACTTTCGGTTCCAATAGATAAAAATGATATCACTCAACTCAAAGCAGTTCGGTTTATAATAAATTGGATGGAAGGAACTCCCGATTACACCTTTAATATTGTCTCTCCGAGTATCACAAAATTAACTCAAGAGAACGAATCTTTTTTGGGTATTTTTTATGCTGGAATGACAAAATATACTTTAGAAAATCCAACAAAAGCGGAAGATATGAAAGCAGTTCAATTAAACGGATTTAAATCGCTAGTGGCATTTGCTGAAAAAGCGGAACACAAAGTTGCAATTACACCCACATTGAAAAAACTACTTGATGCCAATAAAAAAGGAGAATTAGAAAAAGGTTTAGAATAAATAATATCAAATTAATAAAGAACCTCGTTTAGTTAAGCGAGGTTTTTTTGTAAATAATAATTTTATTACTTTGTACCTTAGCCGCTCTGAAACTTTGTAACTTTTTTTAAATGAAAATCATCGCCGTAATCCCAGCCCGTTATGCTTCTACACGTTTTCCTGCTAAACTAATGCAAGATTTGGGTGGAAAAACCGTGATTCAACGCACCTATGAATCGGCTACAAGTACGGGTTTGTTCGATGATGTTTTTGTGGTTACCGATTCGATTCTGATTTATAACGAAATCAGTAATAATGGTGGAAAAGCCATTATGAGCATCAAAGAACACGAAAGTGGTAGCGACCGAATTGCTGAAGCCGCAGAGAAACTCGAGGTTGATATCGTTGTCAATGTTCAAGGTGATGAACCGTTTATTAACAAAGAACCATTGGTAAAACTGTTAGAAGTTTTCAGAAATGATTTTGATAAGAAAGTCGATTTGGCTTCATTGATGTTTCAGATAACGGATACCGAAGAAATTGATAACCCGAATAACGTAAAAGTAGTTACCGATCAAAACGGATTTGCCTTGTACTTTTCGCGTTCGGTAATACCGTATCCACGAGATACAACTGCTGGAGTTCGCTATATGAAACACATCGGAATCTATGCCTTCCGTAAAGAAGCGCTTTTGGATTTTTATCGTTTGCCAATGAAATCTTTGGAAGCTTCTGAAAAATTGGAGCAACTTCGGTATTTGGAATTTGGAAAAAGAATCAAAATGGTCGAAACCGATCAAGGTAGCATCGGAATTGATACGCCTGAAGATTTGGAAAAAGCAAGAAAGTTGCTCTAGAACTCTTCACTTTCGTTGTCAAAATAGCCTTTATTTTTGACTTTAGTCGAAAAGAAATTCAGAAATAAAACCACAAAGGATAAGAAGAAAAGTGCTTGAATACTTACCAAAACTTTTGCATAAGTACTGATAGGAACATAATCGCCAAAACCTATTGAGGACGAAGACACCATGCTGAAATATATTGGATCGAACCAATTAGTAAAAGGTTTGTTCATATTGTCGCCACAAGAATAAAGTACGGCAAACGAAAGCACGATTTCGATATAATTGAAAAACAATAACAGCATCGAGCGTTTATAAGATCGTGGACGCGATAACATATCAGATGCAAAAATCAGTGTTGGAATGTATAAAACGGTTTCAAGCAATAGATACACCATCAAGCCTACTACAAAAAAATTGGTTTCCCAATGATTGACTAAAATAATAACCGGAAATGCCACTTTAAATAGCACATAAGCATCCATACTCAAATCTTGGTATTCAAATCCAATTTTATGAAAAATGTGTTTGATATAAACTCCCGGAAAAACTAATTGTGAAATCGAAAGAAACAAACGTACGATTTTCTCAATGCCATTATCATCCTGATGATCGTTGTTCCAGATGGAACGAATGGTCAAGATTCTTTTTTGAATAGGCGTAATGTTGAATCGATTACTGTTTTTTTTAGAAATTTTGCCCAACAAAAGTTTCTTAAAGAATTGTATCATTAGGCCAGTTTTTTAATGGTGAATAATTCGTTGTGAATTTCTACTTTGGGATACATCCTAAGTGAATAGTTCCCACCAAATTTCGATTGATACAGTTGGTTTCGTTCTTCTTGTTTTTGATTGATTACCATCGTGTTAAACAAGATAAAACCATTAAGATTTACCAACGCATTGATTCTTTGAATAAAAAAATCTTCAAACAAAAAACTTGGCATTGTGGTATCCTGAAAAATATCAATGATGATTAAGTCGTAGTTGAGTTTTGTTTTTAGTACATATTCAAAGGCATCATCAATCACAATTTCAAGATTCGGGATTTTATTTAATTGAAAGTATTGATTGGCAATCGCAATAATATCGCTGTCAATTTCGACTCCAGTAATTTTACCTTTAAATTTGATTTCGTCCACCAATGTTTTGATGACACTTCCGCCCGCAACGCCAAGAACCAAAATGCTCTTAAAATTGCGAATACGGTCAAAGCCGATATATCTTAAACCTTTTCTGAGAATCCGTTGCAGACTTCCATACGAATAATTAGTGCTTTTGCTATCTAACACCAGTTCGCCATTGTTCCAAGTTACCTCAATCGATTTGCTTACCAAAGAGTTTTTCTTGTACACGTTGATTGGAATAAAGTAGCTAAACAGTTTTCGTACCATCAAATGATTATTTTTCTCAAAAGTAAGACAGAAATACTAAATTTACACAAAATTCCATTCATGAAAAAGCGACTTTACAAATTTATTTTTTTTCGATTACTCGGATGGAAGCTACTTGGGACAATCAATCCTTCAATCAAAAAGAGTGTTGTCATGGTGATTCCGCATACTTCCAATTTAGATTTTTTCATCGCTTTGTTAGTCCGCGGTATAATGGCTGTTGAAATTAATTTTGTGGGCAAAAAAGAATTGTTTGCTTTCCCATTTGGTTATTATTTCAGGAGTGTTGGCGGCGCACCTTTAGACCGTACTGGTGGCAAAAATAATGTTGACGCAACAGCTGAGGTTTTTAGCAAACATGAAACTTTCAGACTTGCATTATCGCCGGAAGGCACACGAAAAAAAGTAACCGAACTCCGCACAGGTTTCTATTACATCGCACTTAAAGCCAACGTTCCCATTATTCCAATCGCATTTGATTATGGAAAAAAAGAAGTGAAAGTGGGCGACCCAATTACTGTCACTGGCAATTACGAAGAAGATATGAAGGTAATTCTACCTTTTTTCAAAGGGGTGAAAGGCAAAAATGCGGAGAGGAGTTACGAAGTTTAAAACAATATCATGGATTATTTACAGTTACATCAGCAATATAAGGAAACTTCAATTTCCGGACGTTATATCACACTGCAGCACATTGAACCTTTATTGGCAAAATATAAAACGGAAGTTATTGGACAATCGGTTTTGAGTAAACCACTATACAAACTGCAATTCGGAAGCGGGAAAACCAAAATTCTGATGTGGTCGCAAATGCACGGAAACGAAAGTACTACGACTAAGGCATTGTTTGATTTTATAAATCTCGCACATTCATCAACAGATTTGGGTAAAAGTCTTCGAAGTAAATTTACCTTTTGTTTGTTACCAATGCTCAATCCTGACGGCGCCGAATTATACACTCGGGAAAACGCCAACGAAATTGATTTGAATCGCGATGCGCAAAACCTTTCCCAACCAGAAAGTGTACTATTAAGAAAAACATTCGAAGAATTCAAACCTGATTATTGTTACAATCTGCACGACCAACGAACAATTTTCGCCGCTGGAACTACAGGTAAACCGGCAACAGTTTCGTTTTTGGCACCAGCCTATAACGAAGAAAGAGAAATCAATGATGTGCGGATAAAAGCAATGAATGTTATTGTGGCGATGAATGAAACGCTACAAGACTATATTCCCAATCAAATCGGTCGCTTTGACGATTCTTTTAATTTAAATTGTATTGGAGATACATTTCAATATTTGAATTCACCGACGATTCTTTTCGAAGCTGGACATTTTCAGAACGATTACAACCGAGAAATGACTAGAATGTATATTTTTATTGCTTTGGTTTCCGGACTTCAAAATCTTCACGAAAACGATATAGTTCACAATAAAATTGAAGATTACTTGAAAATTCCGCAAAATAAAGTCGCTTTTTGTGATTTTGTTTATAAAAATGTCAAAATTAATTATGATAATGTCGAAAAAATTGTCAATTTTGCAGCTCAGTTCAAAGAGGTCCTAAAAAACGGAGCAATAGCTTTTGAAGCGGTCATCTCGAAAGTTGATGATTTAGAACATTATTTTGGTCATATTACCGTTGATGCCAATAATGAAATTTATCATGATGTCGAAGGTAATTATCCAAAAATAGGTGCAAAAGCCAACTTTAATTTAGGAAAAATAAAAATTGTTAATGGTACTCTTTCCTAGTTGATTTGTACACTTTGAACGTTTGAATTTTAAGAGAAAAGTTATTAAAAATACATTTTATGAGCAAGTTTAAATTAGACGAAGTAGATCACCAAATCTTAGACATGTTGATTGACAACACTAGAATTCCTTTTACCGATATCGCCAAAAAATTGTTGATTTCTGCCGGAACGGTTCACGTTAGAGTCAAAAAAATGGAAGATCAAGGAATTATTATGGGTTCTTCATTATCTTTAGATTATGAAAAATTAGGGTATTCGTTCATCGCTTATGTTGGTGTGTTTTTGAATAACACCTCTCAAACCAAATTTGTTTTGGAAAGAATTAACGACATTCCTTTTGTAACCGTTGCTCATGTAACAACTGGAAAATTCAATATTTTCTGTAAAATAAGAGCGAAGCACACTAAACATGCTAAAGATGTTATCTTCATGATTGACGATATTGAAGGTGTGTACAGAACAGAAACCATGATTTCATTGGAAGAAAGTATTAACGACAAAAAACGTTTAATGCACACTATTTTTCAAGAATTAGACTAGTCAAAAATTAAAAAAAAATACAACCTCAAGTGCAAACTTGAGGTTTTTTTGTTACTTTTCTACCAAGATCTTTTTAGGGTTAACTATGAGAAATAAATTTGGAGTACTTGTTTTTTTAGCGGTTGTTTCGGCGCTTCTTATACAATTGGTCTGGAAACCTTCAGATGATGAATTCGTGTCTTATACAGTCAATCCAAAAACTGAAATGATTGGCTTTTATTATAAAGATAAAAATAAGTCCAATTTCAAAAGTATAACTAATTTGAAGTCGTCCCTGACTAAAGATCACAAAGAGTTAGTTTTTGCAATGAATGGCGGAATGTATAAAACGGACAAATCACCGCAAGGCCTTTTTATTGAAAACGGAGTCGTAAAAGCAAAAATAGACAGTACGAGCGCGGATGGAAATTTTTACCTTAAACCAAACGGGATTTTTTATCTTACTACTAAAAAGGAAGCTAGAGTTGTAAAAACAGAAACTTTTAAAGTTTATAACGATGTAAATTTCGCTACCCAATCGGGTCCTATGCTTGTTATTGATGGTGAAATTCATAAAGCATTCAATAGGAGTTCGACTAATTTGAATATTCGTAACGGAGTTGGTATTTTACCCAATGGGAAAGTACTATTTGCATTGTCAAAAAAGGAAATAAATTTTTACGATTTTGCTTCTTTCTTCAAAGAGAAAGGATGCGAAAATGCGTTATATTTGGATGGATTCGTATCAAGAGCCTATTGTCCAAGCCAGAATTGGATTCAAACCGACGGCGATTTCGGAGTTATAATTGCAGTTACAAAAAATAAATAAACCATGTACACTTTACCAAAAATCGAGCGTTTCAATCAAAATGTTTTATCAAAATACCATATTTACAATAGTGTTTTTCTAACACTTCCGTTTGATGCTATAGATAATACCGGCGTTTTATTGCCTTTGTTCAGCGAAGTTTGTGATGCTGGTTTCAAAAATAATTGGTCACCAAAACAAATTGTCGATTTCTTTGCAGCTAAATATTTGGACAACCCTTCAGAAGAGCATAAAATTGATTTAATGTTTCGATTTATTCAATATGTGGAACGTCAGATTGTGCTTTTTGATGCCATTGAAGATGCGGCTTTTCCGGTAGTGAATAATCTTGAAGGAACAGGATCACTAAGGGATATCAAAGATAAAGCTGACGCAGAAGGCAAACGTGAAGAAGTAATTGAATTTCTGGATAATTTTAATGTTAGAACGGTATTAACAGCGCATCCAACGCAGTTTTATCCCGGTTCGGTATTGGGAATCATAACCGATTTAACGGAAGCTATTCGAATAAACGATTTGCTGAAAATAAAGCGATTACTGGCCCAACTTGGAAAAACACCCTTTTTCAAAAAAGAAAAACCAACGCCTTTTGATGAAGCTGTGAGTTTGATTTGGTATCTCGAAAATGTATTTTACCAAACCATCGGCGACATGATGCAGTATTTACTGAAGAATATTTTTGATGGAAATATCATTGAGAATCCGATTATCAATCTTGGTTTTTGGCCGGGCGGTGATAGAGATGGAAATCCGTTCGTAACACCCCAAATTACTGAAATGGTTTCTAGTAGATTGCGTACCTCCATTTTAAAATGTTACTATTTTGACGTCAGAGCATTACGCCGAAAATTAACGTTTAATGAAGTGGATGCTATGATCTTTACTTTGGAAAATAAATTATACCGCTCTGTTTTTTATTCACAAGGCGAAATTTTCATTACTGTTGACGAATTAAAAAACGAATTATTGATTATCAAGCAAATCATCATCGACGAACATAATTCCCTGTATTTAGACGATGTTAACCTTCTTTTACAGAAAGTAAATCAGTTTGGATTTCATTTTGCATCGCTTGATATCCGTCAAAATAGTAAAATTCACAATCAGGTTTTTGGGGATATAATTATGGTATTAAAACGCGAAACGGCTTCGTTTTTTCCTGAAGATTTTGATACTTTTTCCGAAATACAGAAGATGGATGCCATTTCTAAACTGACGTTTGATTTAAGCAGACATACTTTTGAAAATGAAATAACGCGTTTCACATTGGATACCATAAAACTGATGCGCGAAATTCAGAAGAATAATGGTGAAGAAGGAAGTAACCGTTATATTATAAGCAACAATGAAAGCGCCTTAAATGTGATTGAGACTTTTGCAATGTTCCGATTGATGAATTGGGAACATCCGACAGTAGATATTGTTCCGCTATTTGAATCGGTGGACGATTTGCACAAAGCGCATGAAATTATGGAACAACTATATCAAAATGAAGTCTACAGAAATCATATTGCACAACGAAAAGAAAAGCAAACGGTAATGCTAGGCTTTTCGGATGGAACAAAAGATGGCGGCTATTTAATGGCAAATTGGTCTATTTTTAAAGCTAAAGAAATGATTACGGAAGTTTCTCGAAAATTCGGAATTAAAGTTATTTTCTTTGACGGTCGTGGCGGTCCTCCTGCACGTGGTGGTGGAAAGACGCATAAGTTTTATGCCTCATTAGGTTCAACTATCGAAAATCAAGCGATTCAAATTACGGTTCAAGGTCAAACGATTAGTTCTAATTTTGGAACTGTGGATTCCTGCCGATATAACTTAGAGAATTTGTTAAGTGCTGGCGTTACAAATCAGGTTTTTAATAAGCATGAAAATAATCTTTCGGATGCTGATCATGCAATTATTGATGAGCTAGCAAACATCAGTTACCAAAAATACCTGGATTTCAAATCGCATCCGAAATTCATTCCGTATTTGGAGCAAATAAGTCCATTAAAATACAATTCGAAAACAAATATTGGAAGTCGACCATCCAAAAGAAATACGGATGATAAATTGAATTTCTCTGATTTGCGTGCGATTCC
Source organism: Flavobacterium sp. (assembly GCF_029945805.1). GTDB lineage: Bacteria > Bacteroidota > Bacteroidia > Flavobacteriales > Flavobacteriaceae > Flavobacterium. The sequence goes on along the minus strand of NZ_JAQSDH010000008.1, from coordinate 18,926 downwards.
GTTTGTGAGTGCTTGGTCTCAATTAAAGCAGAATGTTCCTGGATTTTTTGGTGTGGGCGCCGCTTTAAAACAGTATGAAGATACTAATCAGTGGGATAAAGTACAAGATCTTTATACGAATTCGTTATTCTTTAGAACCTTATTAGAAAATAGTATGATGTCAATGGCCAAGAGTTTTTTTCCACTAACGGCGTATTTGAAAGAGGATAAAGAGTTTGGTGCATTCTGGCAACTTATTTTTGATGAATTTCTGGAAACCAAACGCTTGTTACTTAAAATTGCTGGACACAAAGAACTCATGGAAAATTATCCCGACGGAAAAGCTTCAATTGTGATACGGGAACAAATCGTGATGCCTTTATTGGCCATTCAGCAATATGCTTCGTCACAAATCAACGAAATGAAAAAACAAAAAGACTTCGATGAAAAGTTAGTCAGCGTTTACGAAAAACTGGTAACGCGATCTCTTTTTGGAAATACTAATGCAAGTCGGAATTCGGCTTAATACGGTTACTTTATATTCGATATCATTTTCTCAAAATAAACTCCGTTAAATTTATATTTTATTTTTTTAGAGGTTACAATTCCATCTTCAGTAAGCAATGCTAAAAGGATAATTTTATTTTTTTTATCATAATCTAGCGACATATACTCAAACTTATTAATTTCTGATGTGTCATTCCGATTGGCTTCACTAGAAAAATCAATATCATATCCAACAGTATTTTTCATTCCAGAAGTAGTTTTGATTAGGGAAGCATTCCTATTCAATTTTTTGTTTTCAATACTAAAAACTTTCGCTTCATAATAGTAAACAGCGCTGCTTCCAACCATTACACTAGATGTAATATAATAGTTTTTATTTTTGCTAGTTACTTGATTTAGATCATAAAAGCTACAACTATTATCTTGAAAATCTGTAGTGTATATTTCAGAGTAAACCTTTCCATTGGTCTTGAACTGAAGTATGTTTCGGTAAAAATGCATGGTGCCACCTTCAAATGTATCCCATGAATAAATCCTGAAATTGCCATCACTTGAAGTCAGTATATTAATATAATTTTCTTGTAATGTCTTAAATTTAATTTGTATACTTTCCTGATTTTTAGCAGTAACTCGCAATAGAGATTTTTCAAAAGCAGTATTATAATAACTCATTGAATCCGAAGCGATATCTTGAAACTTTTTTTCATTTTCTTCCATCCAATAATTTCGTTTTTCTATCAAATGATTCAACTTTTGTTCATAAACCTTCACAGTTTGTCCGAAAGTTGAAAGTTGAAATAAAAGGAATAAAATAAAAATCAGCTTTTTCATTAGAATAAAATCTTTTAGCTAAAGTACATTTAATATCGTGAAAAAATCCAACCTTTGTGAGACTAAAATTGAAATTATGAAACCATCACATCTAAACCCGAACGAATACGCCCCTTATTACGGAACCTATATTGCTCAGGTTTCCGAAGAATATACTATGATAGAAGAACTCGAAATATCCTTACATCGATTGATTAAATTTGTTCAAAATATTCCAATGGATAAGTTTGATTACCGTTATGCTGAAGGAAAATGGACGATCAAAGAACTTCTGCAGCATCTAATTGACACTGAAAGAATATTTGCCTATCGCGCTTTGCGTTTTGCTCGAAATGATAAAACCGAATTGCCAGGTTTTGATGAAAATCAATATGTAGAAGCTACAAATGCTACCAAAAGAAGTATTCAAGATTTGCTAACTGAATTGGCCGTAGTGAGGCAAGCGACACTTTCATTATTCAAATCATTTTCTGAAGAAGAATTACTTCGTAGCGGTATTGCATCAAATAATCCAATGTCGGTGCGTGCTTTGGGTATTGTCACCATTGGACACCAAAATCACCATCAACGTATTTTTGAAGAACGCTATTTGTAAGTACTATTTAAGGTATTTGAATTACGATTTACAGAGTGGAATACAGTACAAAAAAAATCCCAAACTCTTTTAGAATTTGGGATTCGTAATTTATAATTCGTAACTAAAATTATTCTTCGTCTTCGTCTTCTTCAAAATTTTCAGAAGGTTCAAAATCATCTTCATCTTCATCTTCACCATCATCGGAACCGCCTTTGTCTTTCAATAAATCTTCTTCCTCATCTTCATCTTCATCAGAACGCGCATCATCATCATCATCTAAACCTTTGATTGGATTAATAGGTTCAATTACAGAGTCGATATCTTCTTCTTCATCAAATTTTTCCATTCTACTGGCTAATTTGGTACTAACTTTTACCAAGTAAATAGTGTCATCTGTTTTTACTTCAACAGCTTCTATTAACTCGTTTTGAGCATTTCTAAAACGAATGATGTCTGAGTCATCATAGCCTTCAGGGAAACGCTCTACTAATAAATTTAGTATGTTTCCAGTTAGTTTAGCATAATCAACGATAATTCTTCTCATAAAAAAACTTTTATAAATCTAAGATGTAAGCAAAGATTAAAGGTACAACAATTGTTGCATCCGATTCTACAATAAATTTGGGTGTATGGATATCAAGTTTTCCCCAAGTGATTTTCTCGTTGGGAACAGCTCCGGAATAAGAACCGTAACTTGTTGTTGAATCTGAAATTTGGCAAAAATAACTCCAGAACGGAACGTCGTGCATTTCCATATCTTGGTACAACATCGGTACCACACAAATTGGAAAATCACCTGCAATTCCGCCACCAACTTGGAAGAATCCTAATCCTTTACCAGTCGAGTTTTTTGGATACCAATCCGCTAACCACATCATGTATTCAATTCCACTTTTCATAGTTGTAGCATTGAATTCGCCTTTGATGCAGTAGGAAGCAAAAATATTCCCCATCGTACTGTCTTCCCATCCCGGAACAACAATTGGTAAGTTTTTCTCAGCTGCCGCAACCATCCAGGAATCTTTTGGATCAATTTCGTAATACTGCTCCAAAACGCCTGAATTAATCATTTGGTACATAAATTCATGCGGAAAATAACGTTCTCCTTTCGAGTTCGCATTATTCCAAATATCATATAAATGCGATTGTAATCTGCGGAAAGCTTCTTCTTCAGGAATACACGTATCGGTAACTCTATTGTAATGGTTTTCTAATAAATCCCATTCTTCTTGTGGCGATAAATCTCTGTAATTTGGCACTCTTTTGTATGAATTGTGTGCCACCAAATTCATGATGTCTTCTTCAAGATTCGCTCCCGTACACGAAATAATATGTACTTTATCTTGACGGATCATTTCGGCTAATGATTTTCCTAATTCAGCCGTACTCATAGCACCGGCAAGGGAAATTAGCATCTTACCATTGTCTAGTAAGTGTTCTTCATATCCTTTGGCTGCATCCACAAGAGCTGCCGCATTGAAGTGAAGGTAGTGTTTTTCTATAAACTGACTTATTGGTCCTTTGCTCATTATATTCGTTTCAAGTTTATGTTTTGAACATTTCAAAGAAAATCTATTTTTTTTAAAACGACAAACTATTTTTTTTAATATTTTCCAGAATTTTAATTTCTAAATGCTGCCCTCTGATTTCTAAATTCTTATGACTATTTCTTCTCGTATCCTAATATTTTCAATACATCATCGGAAGTTTGTTGCTCTGAAAAAATCTCAGTAGCTAAAATTCCGTTTTCATCTCTGTCTATTAAGATGTGTTTCGGTTGTGGAATCAAACAGTGGTGTAATCCGCCGTACCCACCAATTGTTTCTTGGTAAGCGCCCGTATTAAAGAAACCTATATATAACGGTTTTTCTTTGTTGTATTTTGGTAAATAGATCGCGTTCATATTCTGCTCAGAATTGTAATAATCATCGCTATCGCAAGTCATTCCGCCTAATAAAACACGTTCATAGGTATCATTCCAGCGATTAATTGCCAATAAAATAAAACGTTTATTTATAGCCCAAGTATCGGGTAAAGTGGTAATGAATGAACTGTCAATCATATTCCAAGCTTCTCTATCATTTTGTTGTTTTTGGTACAAAATCTGATAAATTGCACCGCCTGATTCTCCAACGGTAAACGAACCAAATTCGGTAAAAATATTCGGAACATCCACCTCAGCTTCTTCACAAGCAATCTTGATTTGGTTTATGATTTCGTCAATCATATATTGGTAATCAAATTCAAATGCCAAAGAATTTTTGATTGGAAATCCGCCACCAATATTCAAACTGTCTAGTGTGGAACATTCTTTTTTTAGTGCAACATAAACTTTAATACATTTCACCAATTCGTTCCAATAATAGGAAGTATCATTAATTCCGGTGTTGATAAAAAAGTGAAGCATTTTCAACTCTAACTTATCATTTTCCTGAATTTGCTTTTTGTAAAAGGCCACAATATTTTTATATCCAATTCCTAATCGAGAAGTATAAAATTCAAACTTTGGTTCTTCTTCAGCGGCAATTCGAATTCCAATTTTGAATTTTCCTTTAATTTGCTCTTGTAACAAATCCAATTCCTCATAATTATCAATGATTGGAATGGTATTTTTATGTCCGTTATTAATCAAACGAGCAATGTTTTCGATGTATTGGTCGCGTTTGAATCCATTACAAATGATAAAAGTACTTTTATTGATTTTACCGTTTTCCAACAAATTCTCGACAATGTTGATATCAAAAGCCGAAGACGTTTCGATATGAATATTATTTTTGAAAGCCTCATTCATTATGTATTGAAAATGAGAACTTTTGGTGCAATAACAATAGTAATACTTCGCATCGTATTTGTTTTTTTCCATAGCATTTCGGAACCAGTTTTTGGCTTTTTTGATGTTGCTGGAAATTTGAGGCAAATACGTAAACTTTAATGGAGTGCCATATTGTTCCACCAATTTCATCAAATCGATATTGTGAAACTGCAACTGACTTTCTTTGTTTAAAGTAAATTCTTCTTGTGGAAAATAATAGGTTTGATTTATTAAATCGAAATATTTAGTGTTCATTTAAGAGATGGAATTATAGATTAACTTTTTTTATAGAAAACAAAAGAATCTATAATTCAAACCCTAATATTTGCATAAATAATAGGAAGTTTTTCCTGTGATAGAACGGAAATGTGCGAACACAAAGCCATAAAGTCGCTTTTTCCCCTAAAAATAAGATTAGAAATAACTAAGAAATTATGATTTGATTCCTGACTGTAATTACTGTAAACAGAAGTGTTGGCACTTTTTTTCATCAGGGCAAATGTAAAAAATAAAATAGTCGAAATGCAAGTATATGGGTGAAAAATATATTAACTTTTATAATCAGCAAACGATTTTATAATTAATTCATTTTCAACCTCTTGATTAATTTTTATATTTCCGATTCCGTCGAGCAGCGCAAATTGAATTTTTCCATACTCATTTTTCTTATCGTGAATGAGTAAATCCAGAATCGGATTCAGATCGTCTTCTTCAAAAACTATAGTTTCAAAAACGGCAGTTATCGTATTTTTTATCTCGATATATTCCGCAGCCGTAATCAACTTTTTCTGCCATGAAATATAACTTTCTAAAATCATTCCAACCGCAATAGCTTCGCCGTGTAACAAGGTTTTTTTGTTTTCGTTTTCCAAAAAATAACTTTCAATCGCATGGCCTAAAGTGTGGCCAAAATTCAACGATTTTCGAATGCCATTTTCGGTTGGGTCTTGCAGTACAATTTCATTTTTAATTTCAATCGACCGGTATATTAAAGTATCAAAGTCAGCAAAATCGATAGCATTTAATTCTCTAAATTGTGTCCAATAATCCACATCAAATATTAATCCGTGTTTTAGCATTTCAGCCAATCCAGAACGCATTTCGTTTTGAGGCAAAGTCGATAGATATTCGGTATCAACCAAAACTAATTTTGGAACATTAATCACACCAATTTGGTTTTTTAAACTGCCCAAATCAACGCCGTTTTTGCCGCCAACGGAGGCATCAACCATAGCTAAAAGCGATGTTGGAATATGAATAAAATCAATACCTCTTTTAAAAGTCGAAGCTACAAATCCGCCAATATCCGTAATAACGCCACCGCCGACATTAATAACTAAACTTTTTCTATCGGCACCGAAATCTGTTAATATAGACCAAATTTCAACGCAGCTAGTGATGTTCTTTTCGCTTTCTCCAGGCTCTATTTCTATAATTTCAAGTTTTTTGTCCGTTGCTAGAAAAGGCAAGAAACGAGTCAAACAAAATTCATTTGTATTGGTATCCGATAAAATAAAAATAGAAGAATAGTTATTTTCTTTTATGAAAGTATTCAGAAATTCATATCCGTTTTCACCGAAAACAATAGGATAACCGTTAGCTTGTATTGATTGCATTTTTTATTTGTAAAATATTCAACAAAATACGGGCTTTTTTTCTAAATATCGAATACTATAATTAACACAGTTTTTGCTTTTAATAATAAATAATGCGTACTTTTGTTTAACTTAATCACAAAAAGAATAAACAAAATGCCTGTAAGCGTTATATTAGAATTAGATGACATCGCCATAGATCGCATTATTGAAATGGCTTGGGAAGACCGAACTCCTTTTGATGCCATTCAATTTCAGTTTGGATTGGCTGAAGCCGATGTGAAAGTTTTGATGAAAAAAGAACTCAAATTTAGCAGTTACAAACTTTGGAGAAAGCGAGTAGAGAATTGTAAAACGAAGCACACCGCAAAACGAGCAGAGGGAATCGACCGATTTAAATGCACTATGCAGCGCGCTATTTCTAATAATAAGATTTCTAAACGATAAAAAATAATATCTATTTTACTAAGAATGAATAAAGAAAGACCAGATAATATAGTATACTCTGATGAACAAGGATATAACGCAAGTTTATTGCCTTACGCAACGCGCGTTGGTGCTCCAGCAATTAAAATGGATGATGTTGTTTCATGGAAAAGCAGAGGCATCAGTACGGTAAATAAACAGTTTGAAAATAAGTTCAACGAGCTTAAGTTACAATACGAAAATTTAATGGCGGAATACGAATGGAACGAGTTAGTATATGGTGCTCGATTTTCATTTGAACCAGTTATTGGTGAAATTTATCATTTGTATCTAGGTGATGATGGTGTAAATTTTCTCTCGTTAATCGGACCGCAAGAATGGAATAAAGAACACATAGGCACTTTTAAACTCAACAGCGAAAGAAAGTGGGTGGTCTTAAGTTCTAAAGACAGTTTTTTTTCTTAAACCAAAACAAAATATGCAAAAATATTTTTCGTCCGATGATATCAAGGCACTGGAAAAGCAAATGCGGGTACATTTTATCAATAGTATCGGCGGATTTAAAAGCGTTTCGTTAGTTGGAACTAATGACAAACAAGGAAAAACGAACGTCGCTATTTTTAGTTCTTTAGTACATATTGGAGCAAATCCTGCCTTGGTCGCCCATATTTTCAGACCAAGTCCGCCCGAGCGCGACACGCTGAGTAACCTGCTAGAAACCGGTTTTTATACCGTGAATCACATCAATGAAATTATTTATAAAAAAGCACATCAGACTTCCGCACGTTATGACAAAGAAATTTCTGAGTTTGACGTTACCGGTTTAACCCCAATTTACAAAAATAATTTTAAAGCTCCGTTTGTCAGTGAGAGTTCGGTGCAACTCGGAATCGAATTCAGGGAAAAAATAGATATTAAAATCAACAATACTATAATGGTTATCGGCGAAATTGTACAAGTACATTTTCCTGAAGATTGTCTGAGTAGTGATGGTTTTTTAGACTTGGAAAGAGCTAATACTATCACCTGCTCTGGATTAGATAGTTACCATAAAACCGTTCAATTGGATCGATTAAGCTATGCAAAACCCGATAAAGAAATTACATCTCTGACGCAAAATTGAGTAAAAAACCGATAAATATTGTTTGGTTCAAGCGTGATTTGCGTTTTACAGATCACGAGCCGCTTTATTTGGCGCAACACGAAAATCTTCCTGTTTTATTGGTTTACTTTTTCGAACCTTCGGTGATGAGTTATGACGATTCGGATAGTCGTCATTGGCGTTTTATTTACGAATCGTTGCAGGAAATGCAGGCTAAGTTAAGGCCTATTGCTGCTGAAATTTATTTTTTTCATAACGACGTACAAACGGTTTTTGACGAATTGGTTAAAATATACGACGTTAGAACTATTTTTTCGCATCAAGAAATTGGCAATAAAGTCACTTTTGATAGAGATAGTGCGATGCAATCTTTTTTTGATGACAAGAATATTCATTGGAAACAATCGCAAACGCACGGTGTAATTCGGAAACTAAAATCGAGGAAAGATTGGGATAAAAGATGGGAAAACTTCATGCGAGCTGATCCTAAAGTAATCGACTTAAATATTTTTAATATCGAAACTCTAACTGCTGATTTTTATACAAAATTAAAAGGTAAAGAACTTCCAATTGAAATTACAACTCGTAATACAAACTTTCAACAAGGTGGCGAATATTGGGCGTGGCGTTATCTGGACAGTTTTGTAAAAGAACGCCATGTCAATTACAGCAAACACATTTCAAAACCGAGTTTAAGCCGAAAAGGCTGTAGCCGATTGTCGCCCTATTTAACCTATGGAAACATTAGCATGCGCATGATTTATCACTATACCAATCAACATTATGAAGGTTCGCCTAATAAAAGAGCAATGCTGAATTTTGTTTCCAGATTGCATTGGCATTGCCATTTTATTCAAAAATTTGAAGATGAATGTCGAATGGAATTTGAAAACATCAATAAAGCCTATGATGCATTGGTAAAACCAAAAAATGAAATCTACATAAAAGCATGGCAAGAAGGCAAAACAGGCGTTCCCATTGTTGATGCTTGCATGCGCTGTTTGGTGCAAACGGGTTACATCAATTTCAGAATGCGCGCCATGGTGGTTTCATTTTTTACATTCAATTTATGGCAAGATTGGCGCGAATTGCATTTTCTGGCAAGACAATTTTTAGATTACGAACCCGGAATTCATTATCCGCAAATTCAGATGCAATCAGGAACAACCGGAATCAATACGATTAGAATTTATAATCCAATAAAAAACTCGGAAGACCATGATTCAGATGGCATTTTTATTAAAAAATGGTTGCCTGAATTAGCGGAAATTCCGGTGGAACTAATTCATGAACCATGGAAATTGAATGTGATCGAACAGCAGTTTTACAACTGTGAAATTGGTTTAGATTATCCGTTGCCGATTGTTAATATTGAAGAAACTCGAAAACATGCTAGCAACATAGTTTGGAGTTTCCGGAAGCAGGACGATGTTAAAGAAGAAGGACAACGCATTTTGAAAAAACATGTGAACAGTTCAAAAGCACTGATGAGAAGTAAACCACTAAAAAAGAAATCCAAATGAGTGTCTTTTTAAAAGCGAATTGGGAAAATATCGTCATGGCCAATTATGAAATAGCGCCAGCCATTTTGGAAAAATATCTTCCAAAAGGAATTGAATTGGATTTGTATAACGGAAAAGCGTACGTCAGTCTAGTTGGGTTTATGTTTAAAAACACTAAAATATTCAATGTGCCCATTTTCAAATTCGGAACCTTTGAAGAAATTAATTTGCGCTTTTATGTTTCGAGAAAAGTTGGAAATAAAATCAGACGAGGTGTTGTTTTTATCAATGAAACCGTACCTTACAAAGCGGTTGCTTGGCTAGCCAATGCATTGTATAAAGAACATTACACCACGATTCCGACACGACATCATTGGGATTACACCAATGAACATAAAGAAATAAAATACGAGTGGCGAGTAAATAAAAAATGGAATAGTATTGAATTAGTAGCCGAGAAAGAAAAAAAAGTGATGGTGAAAAATAGTTTTGAAAGTTTCATTTTCGAACATTACTACGGATACACAAAATACAATAAAACCACAACGCAAGAATATCAAATTGCACATCCAAGTTGGTTAATTAATGAAATTACAGACTATAAAATTGATTGCGATTTTGAAATGATGTACGGAAATGATTTTGCAGTTCTAGATCAAACACAACCAACTTCGATATTTTTAGCCGAAGGTTCAGCGATAGAAATTAACTGGAAACGACACAAAATTTAGACGAATGAAAGGTGTAAAAAAGCAAAACTTACCCACTAAAACGTGTATTGTTTGTAACAAACCGTTTGCTTGGCGCAAAAAGTGGGAGAAAGTTTGGGACGAAGTAAAATATTGTAGTGATAAATGTAGGAGTAAAAAGTGATTAGTGAAAAGTAATTAGTAATTAGCTTTTTTTAAACTTAATTTTCTTAATCTCTTAAAGGTTCAAAAATAAAAAAATGTCAAAAACGATACGATTAATTCTTGGCGATCAACTAAATGCGAATCATTCGTGGTTTAAAACTTTAGATGACGCTGTTGTTTATGTGATGATGGAAATTCGATCGGAAACCGATTATGCCACGCATCATATTCAGAAAGTGGTTGGTTTCTTTTCGGCAATGCAGGCTTTTGCTGATGAACTAAAAGCTAAAAAGCATCAAGTAATTTACCTTCATTTGAATGATGAAGACAACCTGCAGTCGTTTGAAAAAAATATTCAAAACCTAATTTCAAAACACGATTTCAAACATTTTGAATACCAATTACCTGATGAATATCGTGTTGATTTGGATTTAAAACAGCTGTGTCAATCTATTTCGATCAGCAGTTCCGTAGTGGATAGTGAACATTTTTTTACCTCTCGAACTGAATTAGGTGATTTTTTTGAAGGAAAAAAAACCTTTTTGTTAGAAAGCTTTTATAGGATGCTTCGAAAAAAGCACCATGTTTTGATGGATGGTTCAAATCCGTTAACCGGAAAATGGAATTACGATAGTGAAAACCGAAAAAAATTACCCAAAAATCATAAAGCAACTTCACCTTTAGTTTTCAATACTGATGTTTCTGAAATTTTAAATGAAATAACGAAAACGGATATCAAAACCATTGGAACTATTGATGCTTCGAATTTTGTTTGGCCAATCAACAGAAAACAATCTTTGGAATTATTAGACTTTTTTCTAGCGGAATGTCTGCATTTATTTGGCAGTTATCAAGATGCGATGGCACCTAACGAATGGTCGTTATATCATGCTCGAATATCTTTTTCGATGAATGTAAAAATGATTTCGCCACAAGAAGTTATCGATAAAGCAATCCAAGAATGGGAAAAACGACCCACTGAAATTGAATACAACCAACTTGAAGGTTTTGTGCGACAAATTATAGGTTGGCGCGAATACATGAGAGGTATTTATTGGCTCAAAATGCCAGAATATGCCAACATGAATTTCTTCAACAATCAGGAAAAATTACCTGATTGGTTTTGGACCGGAAAAACAAAAATGAATTGTTTGAAAGACGCTATTGGGCAATCCTTAAATTATGCATACGCGCATCACATTCAGCGCTTAATGATTACGGGGAATTTTGCACTTTTAGCTGGAATCCATCCAGATGAAATTGACGCTTGGTATCTCGGGATCTATATTGATGCTATCGAATGGGTTGAAATCACCAATACACGTGGCATGAGTCAGTTTGCCGATGGCGGAATAGTAGGTACAAAACCCTATGTAAGTTCGGCATCGTATATTGATAAAATGAGTCATTATTGTGGCAGTTGTTTTTATAAAAAAGAGGTTAAAACAGGAGACAAAGCTTGTCCGTTTAATAGTTTGTACTGGAATTTTTATGATAGAAATGAGGATAAATTGGCTAAAAATCCGCGTATCGGGATGATGTATAATGTTTGGCGAAAAATGCAACCTGAAGCCAAAACGGCTCTATTGGAACAAGCGGATTACTATTTGAAAAATATAAATGAATTATGAAGACTGCACTAGTTTGGTTTAAAACCGATTTACGATTACACGACAATGAAACCTTGGTAAAAGCAATTGCGCAAAGCGACAGTATTGTCCCTTTTTATTGTTTTGAGGATTCCCATTTCACAACCACTGAATTTGGATTTAAAAAAACAGGAAGTTTCAGATTACAATTTTTGTTGGAATCGCTGTTAGATTTAGATGCTAATTTGAGAGCTATTGGTTCCGGATTAGTAATTGTTCACGGCAAACCCGAAATTGAAATTCCAAAACTTGTTGAACACTATAAAGCATCTAAAGTTTTTGCAAAGCGAGAGGTCACCTACGAAGAACAACAAACGGAATTACTGGTGCAAAATGAGCTTTTTAAACTACGATGCGAACTACAAACCTTAAGTACAAGTACATTATATCATGCGGAAGATTTGCCGTTTTCGATTAAAGATATTCCAGATGTTTTTACCAATTTTAGAAAAAAAACAGAGAAAGATGCTGTGATTAGAATCGCATTTGAAGAACCAACTCAAATACATAGCCCCGAAATTGAACCCCTAAATTTACCTTCGTTTGAAGATTTAGATTTAGCGTTTACTCCAATGGATAAAAGAGCAGCCATCCATTTTAAAGGTGGAGAATCGGAAGGTATCAAACGCTTAAACCATTATTTTTTTGAATCCAAATGCATTTCAAAATATAAAGAAACTCGAAACGGATTAGTTGGTGCTGATTATTCGTCTAAATTTTCAGCTTGGCTGGGTCTAGGTTGTATTTCACCAAGATTTATATACCAAGAATTGAAAAAATATGAAACCCAATTCGGAGCCAATGATTCCACTTATTGGTTGGTTTTTGAATTATTATGGCGTGATTATTTTAGGTTCATGATGAAAAAATACAATGCTAAATTCTTTCAACAAGCCGGAATTCAAGACAAAGGAATTACGGTTAACAAGCACAATAAGCAACAACTGCAGGATTGGATTGATGGAAATACCGGTATTGATTTTGTTGATGCTAATATGATTGAATTAAAATTAACCGGATTTATGAGTAATCGCGGACGTCAAAATGTAGCAAGTTATTTATGCAACGATTTAAAGTTGGATTGGCGTTTTGGCGCGAGCTATTTTGAACAACAATTGATTGATTATGATGTGTGTAGCAATTGGGGTAATTGGGCTTATTTGGCAGGAGTAGGCAACGATCCAAGAGGAAACCGGTATTTTAATATTGAGAAGCAAGCTCAAGATTATGATAAAATTAAAATTTATCGGAATTTGTGGAGCCCTTATCAAAGTTGATACTAAAATAAACATTAGTTTTTTAAAGTTTGGGTACAATTATCATTAGTTTAATTAAAAATAAATTTTCACCTTAGTTTAATAAGACCCAAAAATCTCAGTCTGAGCTTGTCGAAGATCTTTTTCTAAGCACTCGGACAAGCTCAGTTTGACAAACTGCAAATAACGGACGTTACTATATACTTGTATACGACGGGTTAAAATTTGATTCATAATATGAAAGCTTTTTTCTATTTTCTAACCATACAAAATCAGTTATTGAAAACTAGTTTTTTAAAGACAATAATTCATAAAACTCATCTATATTTGTGACAATATTAGAAAAAAATGGAAAAAATTTTCAACAATACTCAAGTTGCTTTTGCACTTAAAACAGATACCGAATTAGACAGAGCGTATTTTCTGTTCAAAATGATTGACAACGAGCCATTAGTGCGCATCGGAACTGCTGTAACCAATTTTGCACTCAAAGCCCATTTACCTGTAGAAGGATTGATACGAGCGACGGTTTTTGACCATTTTTGTGGCGGAATAAGCGAGGAAGATTGCCTTTCTGTCGTCGATAAAATGTTTACTAAAGGAGTTTCATCGGTTTTAGATTATTCGGTCGAAGGAAAAGAAGAAGAGGCCCAGTTTGATGCCGCGTTGGAAATGACACTTAAAACGGTCGAATTTGCTAAAGAACGTCAAGCTATTCCGTTTGCAGTATTTAAGCCAACCGGTTTGGGACGTTTTCATTTGTATGAAAAAATTGGAGAAAAGCAGCCACTGACTCTTGAAGAACAGCGGGAGTGGAATAGAGTTGTTGCTCGTTTTGATTTGATTTGTAGAACAGCATACGAAAAAGATGTAGCGCTTTTAATTGACGGCGAGGAAAGCTGGATGCAGGATGCTGCAGATGAGTTGGTTACTGAAATGATGCGCAAATACAACAAGCAAAAGGCGATTGTTTTCAATACATTACAATTGTACCGTTGGGATCGATTGGATTATTTAAAGAAGTTACACGAGCAGGCAACAGCTGAAGGTTTTTTCATCGGTATGAAATTGGTTCGAGGTGCTTATATGGAAAAAGAGAACAAACGTGCCGAAGAGAAAGGGTATGCAACACCAATTTGCGCAAGCAAAGAAGCAACCGATGTTAATTATGATCTCACAATGGAATACATGATGGAAAATCTAGAATCGATGTCCATTTTTGTGGGAACGCATAACGAATTAAGTTCGTATAAAGTTATTGATCTGATGGCTTCAAAAGGAATTTTGAAAAATGATACTCGAATCTGGTTCGGACAATTGTACGGAATGAGCGATAATATAAGCTATAACCTTGCAGATCACGGCTACAATGTGGCCAAATATTTACCATTTGGTCCCGTTCGCGATGTGATGCCGTATTTAATACGAAGAGCAGAAGAAAATACATCAGTTGCTGGTCAAACCAGCAGAGAATTAAATTTATTAAAGACGGAAAGAGATAGGAGAAAACGTCAGTAATAGAGATAGATAGCCTTGATTCGTTGAGGCTTTTTTATGTTATTTAGTTCAAAATAGTATTGTTCATTTTGTTAAAATGAATATATTTGACCATGTTTTTGAACAGACCCCTTTAAACACTACTAAAAAGCTACTTTAAATATGAAGATGATTACTTTTTTAAATAAACTATTATTTGTTGTAATGACATTAGTTTCCTTTCAGGCAATTGCACAAAATTTGTTAGTCAATGGCGATTTTGAAAGTGGTGGTGCTGGTGTTGGATTTCAAACGAATTATTTTCTGCCGGTAGCGCCAGGGAATAGCGTTCCGAGAAATTATAATATCTTAAATGATTCATTTACAATGAATACAGTCAATTTTTCGCATGCGTTTGATTATCCTTCTGGAACAGGAAAAATGATGGTGGTTGATGGTTCAGGTAGCCCTAATGATAAGGTATGGGAATTACTGAATGGTGCAAGTATTGGAGTCGTTAGTGGCAGAACCTATGAATTTACCTATTATATCCGTTCGATTTCTGGTACAAATAATAATGCTAATTCGGCAATTATTGATGTAAAAACTAACGGAACATCAAGCATCCCCCAATTGATGTCAGGGCCCTCGATTTGTCCCGTTGGAAATCCATCGCCTTGGACCAAAGTTGTTTACAGATGGACAGCATCTACTAATAACGCTCAAATTTGGTTGGTAGATACGCAGACTTTTGGCGGAGGAACAGGAAATGATTTTGCGTTAGATAACCTTTCTCTTATCGATATAGCCAATTTATGTCCAAACCCGATTGCAAGCGTTACGCAACAACCAACTTGTCCGTTGCCAACAGGGACAATTGTGTTTACGAGTCCTTTGAATACAGCACCAATTCCGATTCCGTCCGATTTATTTATTTCTGAAGTTACCGATGAAAGTACGGGAGCTTTATCATATATCGAAATTTACAACGGAACCGGTGTAACGAAAAACTTAACCAATTATAAACTTAAAATATACAACAACGGAAATCCAGGACCATCGCTTAATTGTGACTTTCCATTGTTAGGAAGTTTAGCAAGCAATGATGTATTTGTTATATCTGTTGGTAATTTGGCCAATCAGGGAGGAGTAACGCCGGACATGGTGATGAATTTATGTCCAGGTTTTAATACCAATGATAATGTTCGTTTGACAACAAGTACAGACTTAGAAATTGATTTATGGGGAAGAACTGATGGGGTTAATTTTACGCCAAGTAATCAGGATGGATATACCTACAGAAGATTGCAAACAGCGCCACATCCAAGTTTGGTTTGGAATCCTGCCGATTGGACCGCGTTAGATCCTCAGGATTATACTGACATTGGAACTTATAGACTGAATAGTTATGAGTATAGTATAAATGGGGTAAACTTTCAAACGAGTCCAACATTTACAAGTGTTGCACCGGGTGTCTACAATAATGTAGTTATAAGAGACATCATAACGGGTTGTATTTCAAGTCCAATAGTACTAACAGTAAACACACCAACATCAGCTACACCGCCAAGTATTTTACCGGTAACCTATTGTCCAAATGCAACAGCCGTTCCTCTTACAGCCACTCCAAGTGCTGGCGGAACATTAAATTGGTACGGAACCAATGCAACAGGAGGTACAGCTTCTGCAACAGCACCAACGCCGCTAACTACTGGTGCTGCAGGTTCTGTGATACATTATTTTGTGAGCCAAACTATTGGAGGTTGTGAAAGTACAAGAGCTGATTTACCTGTTTACATAGGAAATGTTCCAACAGCAGCTCCATTTTTATTTTGTGATAATTCAAGTCCATTTACAACTGCTACATCTATAAATTTTGATTTTAATAATGTTGGAAATTTAACTGTTAATTATAGTTATTCAATAGATGGCGGACCTGCTGTCACTGGAACTTATAATCCATTTATTATCCCGTTTTCAAATTATACTGTATCAGGACTTTCACAGGGACAAGTTGTTACTTTAACGATAACTTGGAATGGAATTTGCACACCATCAATAACAAGAACATGTTCTGTTCCGTGTACTGTAACACCGCAATTGACTATTAGTAATCCAGCTGCCGTTTGCTCACCAAGTACAGTTGATATAACTTCAGCAGTTGTTACCGCTGGAAGTACGGGTGGTGGAACTTTAAGTTATTGGACTAATGCTGCCGCTACCATAGCTTTGGCTAATCCAAATGCAATTGCTACTAGCGGAACTTACTATATAAAAAGTAGCTTAGGTTCTTGTTTCGATATAAAACCGGTTATCGTTACTATTAATCCAAATCCAACACTAACCATTACGAATCCCGCAGCTGTTTGTGCACCAATTACAGTTGATATTACTTTACCAGCTGTAACGACAGGAAGTACTGGTGGCGGAACGTTGAGTTATTGGACAAATGCAACAGCAACTACCGCTTTAACAAGTCCAAATGCAGTTGGTGCAAGTGGAACTTATTATATCAAAAGTACATCAGGAACTTGTTATGATATTAAACCTGTTTTAGTTACTGTAAACCCTAGTCCTGTTTTACTAATTAATAGTCCAACCGCAGTTTGTACACCAAATACACAGGACATTACCTTACCGGCAATTACCGCAGGAAGTACAGGAGGCGGAACATTAACCTACTGGATAAATGCCGCAGCTACCGCAACACTGGCTAATCCCACAGCAATAGCAATAAGCGGAACGTATTACATTAAGAGTACATTAGGTACTTGTTCGGATATTGAGGGGGTTTTGGTAAACATTTCAACTACTCCAACTTTAGTCATTACGAATCCACCCGCTGTATGCTCATCAAACACAGTCAATCTTACTGCCAATAATGTGACCGCAGGAACTTCAGGTGGCTCATTCACTTATTGGATGAATGCAGCTGCAACAATACCATTGGCAAATCCAACGGCAGTTGGGATGAGCGGTACATATTATATAAAAGCTACCGTCGGAATATGTTCGGATATCAAACCAGTTATTGTTACTATAAATCCAAGTCCGGTTTTAACCATTACCAATTCAGTAGCTGTTTGTTCACCAAATACCGTTAATCTAACTTTACCGGCTGTCACTGCTGGAAGTACAGGTGGCGGAATTTTAACTTATTGGACTGATGCGGCTGCTACAATTGCACTAGCTAATCCAACTGCTGTTACAACTAGCGGGACCTATTATATTAAAAGTACTCTTGGAAGTTGTACAGATATTAATCCTGTATTAGTGTCAATAAATCCTTCTCCATCATTAACTATTTCAAATCCAGTTGCAGTTTGTGCACCCAATGCAGTTGATATAACTTTACCCGCTATTACAGCTGGAAGCACTGGAGGTGGAACTTTGAGTTATTGGACTAACGTTGCAGCAACTACAGCATTAGTAAATCCTTCAGCGGTTGCTACAAGTGGAACCTATTATATTAAAAGTACCGTTGGAAATTGTTTTGATATTAAACCAGTTATAGTAACTATAAATCCGACACCAGTACTAACAATTACCAATCCAGCAGCCGTTTGTTCCCCAAACACGGTTAGCCTTACTTCGCCAGCTGTTACAGCAGGAAGTACAGGAGGCGGCACATTAACTTATTGGACCAATGCTGGCGCTACAATCGCATTGGCTAATCCAAATGCAATTGCAGCTAGCGGAACGTATTATATAAAAAGTACAGTTGGTTCTTGTTCCGATATTCAAGCAGTAATCGTTACCATTACTAGTCCTAATTTAGTAATTACCAATCCTCCAGCAGTCTGTGCGCCAAGTACGGTTGATATTACTTCACCATCAATTACCGTTGGAAGTACTAGTATGGGAGTTTTAAGTTATTGGACGAATGCAGGTGCTACAATAGCGCTGGCTAATCCAACAGCAATTACAGTAAGCGGAACCTATTATGTCAAAAGTACTCTAGGCAATTGTACCGATATTGAACCTGTTTTAGTTAGTATTATTGCTAATTTTACTGTAAACACCCCACAGCCATTGCAAGCGTGTGACTCTAATAATGATGGATTTGAATCGTTTGATTTAACACAAACCATTAGTTTCATCACAGGAGGAAATCCAAATAGTACAGTTACGTTCCATGAAACCCAAGTTGATGCGAATATAGGCGGAACGTTTATTCCAACTCCTACTTCATACGAAAATATTTTGCCTGATTTACAGGTGATTTATATCAGAGTTACTTCAAGCACTTCAACCTGTTTTCAAATTGTCCAACTCCAGTTAAATGTGAATCCAACTCCAGTAGCCACAGTTCCAACCGACTACCTATTGTGTAATACTACTGCAGGTTCAAACACTGAGA
>NZ_JAQSDH010000007.1:60193-78523 GCF_029945805.1 Flavobacterium sp. | reverse complement strand
AGAATGAATAAAAAACTTGGTTTAGATATTCCAATGGAAAAGCAAGTGCTTACCAAAGAAGATATCATCACCATTGTAAAATACTTAATTGAATTAATAAACGCGAAAGCCGATATTGATGATATTGATCACTTATCAAACCGTCGTGTTAGAACTGTTGGAGAACAATTGTCACAACAATTCGGTGTTGGTTTAGCGCGTATGGCGAGAACTATTCGTGAGAGAATGAACGTTAGAGATAACGAGGTGTTTACACCAATTGATTTGATTAATGCTAAAACATTATCGTCAGTGATCAACTCTTTCTTTGGTACAAACCAGTTGTCTCAATTTATGGATCAAACGAATCCACTAGCGGAGATTACGCACAAAAGAAGATTATCAGCACTAGGACCAGGTGGACTTTCAAGAGAAAGAGCAGGATTTGAGGTACGTGACGTTCACTATACGCACTACGGAAGACTTTGCCCAATTGAAACTCCAGAGGGACCAAATATTGGATTGATTTCGTCACTTGGTGTTTACGCTAAAGTGAACGGAATGGGATTCATCGAAACTCCGTATCGTAAAGTAACTAATGGTGTAGTTGATTTAACTTCTGAACCAATTTACTTAAGCGCTGAAGAAGAAGAAGGAAAAATGATTGCTCAGGCAAACATTGAAATGGATGCTAAAGGAAAAATTACTGCTGATAAAGTTATTGCCCGTGAAGAAGGCGATTTCCCAGTAGTTGATCCGAAACAAGTTCATTATACAGACGTTGCTCCTAACCAGATTGCTTCGATTTCGGCATCCTTAATTCCTTTCTTGGAAC
This sequence comes from Flavobacterium sp., assembly GCF_029945805.1. Taxonomy (GTDB): domain Bacteria; phylum Bacteroidota; class Bacteroidia; order Flavobacteriales; family Flavobacteriaceae; genus Flavobacterium. The sequence goes on along the minus strand of NZ_JAQSDH010000007.1, from coordinate 77,709 downwards.
ATGATGATGCGAATAGAGCGTTGATGGGATCTAACATGATGCGTCAGGCTGTACCATTGTTACGTCCTGAAGCACCAATTGTTGGAACTGGTCTTGAGCGTCAGGTTGCTTCTGATTCCAGAGTATTGATTAATGCTGAAGGAAACGGAACTGTTGAATATGTTGATGCGAATATGATTACCATCAAATACGACAGAACTGAAGCGGAAAGAATGGTAAGTTTTGATCCGGATGAGAAATCATATAACTTAATCAAATTCAGAAAAACGAATCAAAGTACCTCAATCAACTTGAAACCTATCGTAAGAAAAGGAGACAGAGTGAAATTGGGACAAGTACTTTGTGAAGGATATGCAACACAAAACGGAGAGTTGGCTTTAGGTAGAAACCTTAAAGTTGCCTTTATGCCTTGGAAAGGGTATAACTTCGAGGATGCAATTGTAATTTCTGAAAAAGTAGTTCGTGATGATATTTTTACTTCTATTCACGTTGATGATTATTCTTTGGAAGTTAGAGATACTAAATTAGGTAACGAAGAGTTGACTAATGATATTCCTAACGTTTCTGAAGAAGCTACTAAAGATTTGGATGAAAATGGAATGATTAGAATTGGTGCCGAAGTTAAACCTGGCGATATCCTAATCGGAAAAATTACACCAAAAGGAGAATCAGATCCAACTCCAGAAGAGAAATTGCTTCGTGCAATCTTCGGAGACAAAGCTGGTGATGTTAAAGATGCTTCATTGAAAGCCTCTCCATCATTACACGGTGTTGTTTTAGATAAAAAATTATTCGCTAGAGCGGTAAAAGATAAAAAGAAACGTACGAAAGATAAAGACGATTTGTCTGAATTGGAACTGGCGTTTGAAACGAAATTTGTTGAATTGAAAGACAAATTAGTTGATAAATTATTCCACATTGTAAACGGAAAAACATCGCAAGGTGTTATGAACGATTTAGGGGAAGAAGTTTTACCAAAAGGTAAAAAATACACGCTTAAAATGTTACACGCTGTTGAAGATTTCGCTCACTTAAACAAAGGACAATGGGTATCTGATGATGAATCAAATACGTTTGTTAATGACTTAATTCACAACTACAAAATCAAATTAAATGATTTACAAGGTGCATTAAGAAGAGAGAAATTTACCATCACTGTTGGTGACGAATTACCAGCTGGAATCTTAAAACTTGCTAAAGTGTACATCGCTAAGAAACGTAAACTGAAAGTAGGAGATAAAATGGCAGGACGTCACGGAAACAAAGGTATTGTGGCTCGTATCGTTCGTCATGAAGATATGCCATTCCTTGAGGATGGAACGCCAGTTGATATCGTACTGAATCCACTTGGTGTACCTTCTCGTATGAACATTGGTCAGATTTATGAAACGGTTCTGGGTTGGGCTGGACAAAAATTAGGTAGAACATATGCGACACCAATTTTTGACGGAGCAACATTAGATCAAATCAATGCTATAACGGATGAAGCTGGAATTCCACAATTTGGTCATACCTATTTGTATGATGGAGGAACGGGAGAACGTTTCCATCAAGCAGCAACGGTTGGAGTTATCTATATGTTGAAACTTGGACATATGGTTGACGACAAGATGCACGCACGTTCTATCGGACCATACTCTCTTATTACACAACAACCATTGGGTGGTAAAGCGCAATTTGGAGGTCAGCGTTTTGGAGAAATGGAGGTTTGGGCACTTGAGGCTTATGGAGCATCAAGCACGCTTAGAGAAATTTTGACGGTTAAATCGGATGACGTTATTGGTAGAGCTAAAACTTACGAAGCAATCGTTAAGGGTGAATCTATGCCAGAACCAGGATTACCAGAATCATTCAATGTATTGATGCATGAATTGAAAGGTCTTGGATTAGACATCAGATTAGAAGAATAATTTTAAGTTTAACGTTTAAAGTTTCAAGTTCTAAACCTGAAACTTTAAACGTTAAACAATTTTCAATAAGTTTTTAAAGATTTATACCCGTAAATCGTTCCGATTTTTTAGTAAACCTTTTGGTTTTCTAACTAGCACTTCAAAATTTAGGTTTGAAGTTTAGAGAAGTAATTCGAGGTAGTAGCTGGTTTTTAAAAGTAATTAATCCATAGTAATTAGTGATTAGCAAAGACTAAAGTCAAAAACTACTCACTATGCATCAATCACTAATCACTTTTAAAAATTAAATCTAAATTCAATTTTAATTGCAAATAAATCAATAGTAAAAACTATGATGAATAATAGAAACAATAACAATAATAGAGATCCTAAAAACACCATTAAGAGATTCGACAGAATTTCAATTGGTTTAGCTTCTCCAGAATCAATCTTGGCTGAGTCAAGAGGTGAAGTTCTGAAACCTGAAACCATAAACTACAGAACGCACAAACCAGAACGTGATGGTCTTTTCTGCGAACGTATTTTCGGTCCTGTTAAGGATTTCGAATGTGCTTGTGGAAAATACAAAAGAATCCGTTACAAAGGAATCGTTTGTGACCGTTGTGGAGTTGAAGTTACGGAGAAAAAAGTACGTCGTGATAGAGTAGGACACATCAATCTTGTTGTGCCAATAGCTCACATCTGGTACTTCCGTTCTTTACCAAACAAAATTGGATACATCCTTGGTTTACCTTCTAAGAAATTAGATATGATTATTTACTACGAAAGATACGTAGTAATTCAGGCAGGTATTGCAGTTAATGCAGAAGGGGAATCGTTAAAAAGATTAGATTTCTTAACAGAAGAAGAATACTTGAATATTCTTGATGCATTGCCTCAAGATAATCAATATTTAGATGATTTTGATCCAAATAAATTCGTTGCCAAAATGGGAGCTGAATGTATTATGGACTTACTAGCAAGAACGGATTTGAATGAGTTATCATACCAATTGCGTCACGCTGCTAATAATGAAACGTCTAAACAAAGAAAAACTGAAGCGTTAAAAAGATTGCAAGTGGTTGAGTCTTTCCGAGATTCAAACAAAAACAGAGAAAATCGTCCGGAATGGATGATTATGAAAGTGGTTCCGGTTATTCCACCAGAATTACGTCCTTTGGTGCCGCTTGATGGTGGTCGTTTCGCTACTTCCGATTTGAATGATTTATACAGAAGAGTGATCATCCGTAACAATCGTTTGAAAAGATTGATGGAGATTAAAGCGCCAGAAGTTATTTTAAGAAACGAGAAACGTATGTTGCAAGAATCAGTAGATTCATTATTTGACAACACACGTAAAGCTTCTGCTGTAAAAACAGAATCGAACAGACCATTGAAATCACTTTCTGATTCCTTAAAAGGAAAGCAAGGTCGTTTCCGTCAAAACTTATTGGGAAAACGTGTGGATTATTCTGCTCGTTCGGTAATTGTTGTTGGACCAGAAATGAAATTGTTCGAATGTGGTTTGCCTAAAGATATGGCTGCTGAACTCTACAAACCATTCGTTATACGTAAGTTAATCGAAAGAGGAATTGTAAAAACAGTAAAGTCGGCTAAGAAAATAATCGACAAAAAAGAACCTGTAGTTTGGGATATTCTTGAAAATGTGATTAAAGGACACCCGGTTATGCTTAACCGTGCGCCAACTTTGCACCGATTAGGAATCCAAGCGTTCCAACCAAAACTGATTGAAGGAAAAGCAATTCAATTACACCCATTAGTGTGTACTGCCTTCAACGCGGATTTTGATGGGGATCAGATGGCAGTTCACTTGCCACTTGGACCAGAAGCTATTTTGGAATGTCAGTTATTGATGTTGGCGTCACATAATATCTTGAACCCTGCGAATGGTGCGCCAATTACGGTTCCATCACAAGACATGGTTTTGGGTCTTTATTATATGACCAAAGAACGATTATCAGTTCCAGAGCATAAAATCTTAGGAGAAGGTTTAACTTTCTATTCTGCCGAAGAGTGTAATATCGCTATAAATGAAGGAAGAGTTGAATTGAATGCTCGTGTAAGAATTAGAGCAAAAGATTTCAACGAAGCTGGAGAATTAGTATACAAAATTATCCAAACTACTGCCGGTAGAGTACTTTTTAACGAAGTAGTTCCGCCAGCAGCAGGATACATCAATGAAGTATTGACTAAAAAATCTTTACGTGACATTATCGGAAAAATCCTTGCTGTAACTGATGTTCCTACAACGGCCGCTTTCCTTGATGAAATGAAAGATATGGGATATAAATTTGCCTTTAAAGGTGGTTTGTCATTCTCATTAGGTGATATTAGAATTCCAGAAGAAAAACCAAAATTAATTGCTGATGCACGTGTTCAGGTGGAAGGAATTTCTGCGAATTATAACATGGGTCTTATTACCAATAACGAACGTTACAACCAAGTTATTGATATCTGGACTTCTGCAAATGCACATTTGACAGAATTGGCGATGAAAAACATTAGAGAAGACCAACAAGGTTTCAACTCAGTGTATATGATGCTTGACTCTGGAGCAAGGGGTTCTAAAGAACAAATTCGTCAGTTAACTGGTATGCGTGGTTTGATGGCTAAGCCTAAAAAATCTACTGCTGGTGGTGGTGAAATTATTGAAAACCCAATTCTTTCTAACTTTAAAGAAGGTCTTTCGATTTTAGAATACTTTATCTCTACACACGGTGCTCGTAAAGGATTAGCAGATACCGCTTTGAAAACGGCAGATGCGGGTTACTTGACACGTAGATTACATGACGTTTCTCAAGACGTAATTGTAAACTCTGTAGATTGTGGTACTTTAAGAGGAATTGATGTTGCTGCTTTGAAGAAAAACGAGGAAATCGTTGAAACTTTAGGAGAAAGAATCCTTGGACGTGTTGCCTTGCAAGATGTAATTAATCCATTGAATAATGAAATATTAGTGCATTCTGGTGAGCAAATTACCGAAGCTATCGTTAAAGCGATTGAAGAATCTCCATTGGAAAGAGTTGACGTTCGTTCTCCTTTAACTTGTGAAGCTAAAAAAGGTATTTGTGCTAAATGTTACGGAAGAAACTTGGCAACAGGTAAAATGACTCAAAGAGGAGAAGCTGTTGGTGTAATTGCCGCACAATCTATTGGAGAGCCAGGAACACAGTTGACACTTCGTACCTTCCACGTTGGTGGAGTTGCGGGTGGTGTTTCTGAAGAATCTACTATTGTAGCAAGATTTGGTGGTAAACTAGAAATTGAAGATTTGAAAACTGTTATCGGAGAAGATGCAGATGGGAAAAAAGTAGATATCGTAGTTTCTCGTTCAACGGAATTGAAATTAGTGGATACTAAAACAGGCATATTATTAAGTACACACAACATTCCTTACGGTTCTGTTATCAGCGTAAAAGACGGTGATGTAGTTGAAAAAGGAGCTGTTATCTGTAAATGGGATCCCTATAATGGAGTAATCGTTTCTGAATTTACTGGAAAAATTGCTTATGAAGATTTAGAACAAGGTCAATCGTTTATGGTTGAAATTGATGAGCAAACCGGTTTCCAAGAAAAAGTAATTTCAGAAGGAAGAAACAAAAAATTAATCCCAACCTTATTGGTTTACGGTAAAGACGGCGAATTAATCCGTTCTTACAACTTACCAGTTGGAGCACACCTTATGGTAGAAGATGGAGAGAAAATTAAAGCAGGTAAAATCCTTGTGAAAATTCCTCGTCGTTCTTCTAAAGCAGGAGATATTACTGGAGGTTTACCAAGAATTACCGAGTTATTAGAAGCTCGTAATCCTTCAAACCCAGCAGTAGTTTCTGAAATTGATGGTGTGGTTTCTTTTGGAAAAATCAAAAGAGGTAACCGTGAGATCATTATCGAATCTAAATTTGGTGAAATCAAGAAATACTTAGTTAAATTATCGGCTCAAATTCTTGTGCAAGAAAATGACTTCGTAAAAGCGGGAGTGCCTTTATCCGATGGAGCAATTACGCCAGAAGATATCTTAAGAATTCAAGGGCCATCAGCTGTTCAGCAGTATTTGGTTAACGAAATTCAAGAAGTATACCGTTTGCAAGGGGTGAAAATCAACGACAAGCACTTTGAAGTTGTGATCCGTCAGATGATGCGTAAAGTACGTGTTGAAGATCCGGGAGATACGTTGTTCCTAGAAGAACAATTAATCCACACAGCCGATTTCTTGGTTGAAAACGATAAATTGTACGGAATGAAAGTGGTAGAAGATGCAGGTGATTCTCAAGTGTTAAAACCAGGTCAAATTGTTTCTCCACGTGAATTGCGTGATGAAAATTCATTATTGAAACGTAATGATAAAAATCAGGTTTCTGCTCGTGAGGTAATTACGGCTACTGCTACTCCAGTATTACAAGGTATTACAAGAGCATCGTTACAAACCAAATCATTCATCTCGGCAGCATCGTTCCAAGAGACAACAAAAGTATTGAACGAAGCAGCAGTTGCTGGTAAAGTGGATACGCTTGAAGGTCTTAAAGAAAATGTTATCGTTGGACATAGAATCCCTGCAGGAACAGGTATGAGAGATTACGATCATACTATTGTAGGTTCTAAAGAAGACTATAATGAGATTATGGCCAGTAAAGAAGAGTATATCTATTAAAGCCCACCCTAACCCTCCCAAAGGGAGGGAATTAGGAATGAGTTAAATAAACTAAGCCACTATTTTAAGTTTTAAATTAGTGGCTTTTTAATATCAAATTTTAAATATTAAATATCAAATATCAAATATTTAAAATCTAATATCTAATTTCTAATATCTAAAATCTAATATCAAATATCAAATGAGCGATAACAACCAACAACAAGGGCAAATCAATATCGAATTGGATGAAAAAACCGCTGAGGGAATTTATTCCAACTTGGCCATAATTAATCATTCGCCATCAGAATTCGTAGTCGATTTTGTAACCATTATGCCGGGCGTGCCTAAGGCAAAAGTCAAATCTAGAATTGTGTTAACTCCGCAACATGCTAAACGTTTTCTAAAGGCATTGGGTGAAAACATTCATAGGTTTGAACAAGTAAATGGTGAAATTAAAGATACAGAGCAACCACAAATTCCGTTGAATTTTGGTACGGCTGGTCAGGCGTAAAAAACTAAATTTTTTAAATACATAAAAACGGCTGCTTCCTAAAATTTGGGAGCAGCTTTTTTTATTTGTACTAATTTTCAGCGCCTTATATTTTTATTTTTTGTCTTTTGTTATTCTTTTTTTTATTGGGTACACTAAAATTTTAGGGTTAATAGTACAACGCAAACGTTTGCGAAAATTTATTCAACTGATAACATTGTTAACATCATTTTTTTTGTAATTTAGCGTTTCCTAAATCGATTTCGTACTACGAACTTGAAAAATATTTTACTTCAAGTTCTTTTTTTTGCGATTAGTTGCAACGCATTTATTTACCCAATTATAAATTTAAAAAGATTATTAATACCACTCTATTTATGAATAATTTTACTTCAACTGTTTTTATATTTCGTACTCACGCTTTTAAAAATTTTGTAACAACTTTAGGGTTGGTTTTGACTTTATTGATAAGCTCAAATTCTTATGGGCAGACAACTGTGACTGCTAGTGGAATGACAAATACATGTCCAGCAGCGCCAACAACAACTTGGGCAACACCACCAACTGGATTAACTTTTTCCAATATCACAAAAGGTGCAGGAGTATCATGCTCAACTTTAACAACAGGTATTTCGGGGACAGGTTTTAATGGAACTCTGGCTGCAAATATCACAGCAAGTGCTTGGTATTCTTTTACAATTACAAGTGATGCTTCAACAGCTTTTACATTAAATAATTTAAATATAATTTCACAAGTTAGTTCTGCAACAGGAAGCCCAAATGTTAGTGTGCAATATAGTACTAACGGAGGAACAACAAAGACTGTTGTTGGTTCATATACACCAACAACAACATCAACTACGTATACAATAACTCCTGGGTCTGCAATTTCAGTTCCTGCAAGTACATCCTTAATTATTTATATAATTCCAAATAATTTAACAGTATCTACTACGACTTGTAGAATAACTAATTCTTCAACAGTGAGTGTTACAGCCGCAGCTGCTGGCCCAACAGTAAACGGAACCATTGCCGCAAACGAATATGGAGTTCATACTAACGGAAGCAATCAACAAACCAATGCGATTACTTGGTACAACACCGCTAATGCTACAAATTTATATTTTGGTATTGGTGCAACCAGCAATAACTCAAGCGAAGCTGCAGTTGTCTATTTAGACGTTAACCCAATTGTACCAGTAAATGGCGGAACAAACACCAATGGCACCAATGTTGGCTACGCATACGATAGAAGTACCGTTAATCCTGCTTTTAGAGCCGATTATGTATTGTATTTTAAAAGTGGGTATTATGAATTAAGAGCCGCAGATGGCAGTGGTGGTTGGAGCGCAAGTCCTGTAACCACTGGTTTAACTTATGCGCAATCGGGTGCAGGAGCAACTCAAACACAAGAAATTTCAATTCCTTGGAGTTTATTGGGAGGTTCACAACCTGCTTCTTATAATTTTTCGGTGTACAAAGTTTATGATGTTTCTGCATCAAATAATGGTATCTATGGTCAACTTCCTGCTAATAATCCAGGTGGTGCTCAAAATCAAACTGCATATACATTAAGTAACAACAGATATCAAACCGTATCGGCAACAACAACCACATTACCTTTTTCTAGAATTTCTTATTGTCAGCCAATAGCGGTTACTACCAATGATTTTGGTTCTGCTTCATTTTATGATTTTACTGTAAATCCAGGTTCTGGTTTTCAAGTAGCAAGAAGTGCTACTGCTGGTGGAGCTTGGACAATAAGCGGAAACTTAGTAGTAGGTTCGGGTAATTTATATTTTGGAAGTGGCGGAAGTACTTTTGGAACTACCACCGTAGGAAATATTAATGTTGTAGGAGGTACTTTAAATATGGACCAAACCAGTGTGCCAATGAATGTTAGTGGTACAGTTGCCATAGCCTCTGGTGCCACTTTGGCATTATCTGGAGCTGTAGGTGGTGATTTGAATGTAGGAGGCAACTGGTCGAATTTAGGAACATTTACTCCTTCAACACGATTGGTACAATTTAATGGTACTGTTGCACAAACATTAACAGGAGCAACAACATTTGATTACATAAAAATGAATAACAGTGCTGGTTTAACATTGAACAATGCAGTAACTGTAACTACAAACTTAGATTTAACATTGGGTAAAATTAACCTTGGTGCTAATAATTTAACTTTAGCCGCTGCTGCAGGTGCTACTAATGCTAGTGCAACAGGCTATGTAGTTACTAACAGTACTGGTGCTTTTATAAAAAATAGTGTGGGTAATACCGCAACCGCTTTTCCGGTAGGATTGGCAGCTTCCTATACACCTTTATCAGTTACTAACACAGGAACTACTAATAATTTATCGTTAGTAGTTACTGCACCACCGGCTAATGTTGTATCTGATGCTACAAAAATTGTTAATTTAGAATGGAATTTAAATGCTGGAGGTTCTGGTGCTGTGGCAAATGTGACTTTCAACTGGAATACCCCAAGTAATGTTGGTGCTTCATATGTTGCAACAGGAACTGGTGAATTAGGGAATTATACAGCTGGTCCAAATTATGCTATAACAGCAATTGGTGCTATGGCAGGAACAACAAAAACCGTTTCAGGTATAGCATTATCCAGCGGAAGTAATAAGTTGGTTTTAGGAAATACAAGTGCTGTCTATGCTACACCACCAAGTAACGATAATTGTACTGGTGCTTTAGCTTTAACTTTAGATGCAGCAGCAATAACTGGAATTACAGCTAATGCAACCCTGTCTTTGGCTGCAAGCTGTGCAGGAACAGCTAATGATGATGTTTGGTATTCTTTTACTACTGGAGCTGCAGGTACATATACGGTTACAGTAGTGGGTTCTGCCTCTTTTGATGCTGTTGTTGATGTTCGTTCTGGAGCTTGTAATGGAACTAATATATTTTGTGCTGATGTAACAGCTAGTGGTGGTACTGAAACAGTCACTGCAACAGGTTTAGCTGCTAGTACAACTTATTATATTAGAGTTTATGATTTTGGTTCTGGTGTTCCTGCAACAACTTCTTTTACAATAGCAGTTGCATCGCCTCCTGCAACATTGTCTACCAATGGCACAACAATTCTAACTTTTAGTACAACACAAGGTCCATTAACACAATCAGCTTCACAAACGTTTAACTTGTCGGGTTCAAATTTAACAGGAGCGCCCGGAACTATAACAGTTACTGCTCCAAATACAAACTTTGAGGTATCTAACAACAATTCATCTTGGGGTGCAATAACAACTATTGCTTATTCAAGTGCAACCTTGGCTTCTACACCAGTATATGTTCGTTTTACACCTCAATCATCTGGAGCAAAAACAGGTAACCTTACTTTTAGTGGTGGCGGTACATCAGGAAACCCAACCATAGCGCTAACCGGAACAGGTGTTTTACCTGCACCAGTTGCTAATGCGGCAACCACAATTTCCGCTACTTCATTTGACGCAAATTGGAGTGCTGTAACAGGTGCTTCATCGGGCTATTTATTAGATGTTAGTACGTCAGCTACTTTTGGGACATCATCTTTAGCTACTTTGAATGAAGGTGCAGAAACAGGAGGATTGACTGGTGCTTATCAATCAGGTACTTTTACTTTAGGGTCGGGTTCATGGACAGTTGTGAATGCGTTAAAAGCAAGTGGTACAAATATTAACACTGGTACAGGCGGTTTTCAGTTGCAAGGTGGTACAAGCGCATCAGCGACATCACCAAGTTTAAATAATGTTAGCACTTTAACTTTTTATGCTAAAAGAGGAGCAACCGCAACAAATTTAATAGTTCAAAAAATAGTTTCAGGTGTTACTACACCACTGCAAACTATCGCATTAACTACAACTTTTACTCAATATACTATTTCCGTTAATGACTCAAGTACAGCAGTTCAAATTGTTTTTTTAAACGGTGCAGCTGTTTCATATGTTGATGATGTTGTTATTGGGTATACAAATGTTACTCCATCATTTGTAACCGGATATAATGCTAAACCAATTGCTGGTCAAGCTACAGTAACAGCTCCAGTAACAGGTTTAACTGCTGACACTACCTATTATTATAGACTTCGTGCTACTGATGGAACACCATCTGCTTATTCTAATGTTATTACGGTTAATCCCGCTTCAAGAGGTGGTTCAGTTACCGCTGATCAAACTATTTGTTCAGGTACTGCTCCAGCTACTTTAACTTTGGCGGGTAATAACGGTACAGTAGTAAAATGGCAAAGTGCAACTAACACTGCTTTTACTGGTGCAGTTGATATAGCAAACACTACTTCTACTTTAACAGATGTTGCAATAGGTAACTTAACAACTACAACTTATTTTAGAGCTGTGGTTCAAAGTTTCACTAATCCAACTGCCAATTCTACTTATGCAACTATTACTGTAGCACAATCACCAACTTTTGCCAACTTGCAATCACCACCATCAGGAGTTGTTTGTCAAACAAGTACTTTTGATGTCTTTGGTCAAGTATATCAGGCAGGTGTAACCGAGTCAGCTGGCGCAGGAGCTGGAATAACAGCACAATTTGGTTATAATGGTTCGAATACCGACCCAGCTACTTGGACCAATTGGACCAATGCCACATTTAATTCACAAGTGGGTAACAATGATGAATACAAATATACTTTTACACCGCCAGCAGCAGGAACCTATTATTATACGTTTAGATATCGTCAAGGAACTTGTACCTACGTTTACGGAGGTTACTCGGGTTCTGGTGGAGGTTTCTGGAATGGAACATCTAATTTAAATGGCGTATTGACTGTAAATAGCAGTGCTGTACATACCATTAGTTTATCAAGTGGTACAGGAACCAATACGCAAGCATTTTGTGAAAACACTGCTATACCAACTGCTATCACATACACTGTAGGTGGAGGTGCCACTGGTGCCGGAGTTACTGGTTTGCCATCAGGAATGTCAGGAAGCTACAATGCAGGAACTTTCGCAATTACCGGAACGCCAACGGCAAGTGGTACTTATAATTATACTGTAACCACAACAGGAAACGGTTGTGCAACTGCAGTAACGGCAACAGGAACGGTAACTATTTCAAGTGCATTAGATTTTGCCAACTTACAATTCCCAGGTTCTGGAACAATTTGTCAAGGAGCAACGCTTATTGCATATGGTCAAGTTTATGAGCCTGGAGTAACTCAAGGTGCTGGACAAGGGTCCGGAATTACGGTACAGTTTGGATATGATGCAACCAATACAAACCCATCTACTTGGACAACATGGACAGCGGCTTCTTATAGTTTAGATTCAGTGAATAATGACGAATATTTATATACATTCACTCCACTATCATCAGGAACTTTTTATTATACTTTCCGTTACAAACAAGGTAGTTGTGATTGGCAGTATGGTGGATATTCTTCTGGAGGCGGCGGTTTTTGGAATGGAACAACTAATGTAAATGGTGTTCTTACTGTGAACCAAAACACTGCAGGAGCTGCATCTTCAACTCCAGCATTGTGTATCAATACTGCTTTAACCAATATCACTCATGCAACAACTGGAGCTACTGGAATTGGAGCGGCAACAGGTTTACCAGCAGGAGTAACAGCAGCTTGGGCTTCTAATGTGATTACAATTAGTGGAACACCATCGGCTTCTGGAACATTCGGCTACAGCATTCCGGTAACAGGAGGTTGTGGAAGTGTTAATGCTACGGGTACAATCACGGTTACCCCATTAAATACAATAGCAGCAGGCACAAGCCAAACGGTTTGTATCAATACCGCTATTACGAATATTACCTTAACAACAACTGGAGCAACCGGAGCGACATTCGCGGGTTTACCAGCAGGTGTAACAGGTTCGTGGGCAGCAGATGTTGTTACGATTAGTGGTACACCAACGGTATCAGGAACTTTCAATTATACGGTAACCACCACAGGAGGATGTTTACCAGCAACTACAGGTGGAACAATTACGGTTGTTATAAACACTTGGATAGGAACTACTACTTCATGGACAACACCAGGCAATTGGTCTTGTGGTGTTCCGATATCTACAGCTAATGTTAGAATTAGTTCAGCAGCAGCTTATCCTGAAATTTCTTCAGATGTTACGATTAATAGTATTCTACTAGACTCTGGAACAACTTTAAAAGTTAATTCAACATTTGATTTAACCGTTACCGATGTAATTGCTAATGAAGGTACATTAACCATAGAAAATAATGCCAATTTGTTGCAAACAAATAACGTATCCAATACTGGAGCTGGTTCAACAATAGTTAAACGTAACAGTTCAGCATTGAAACGTTTAGATTATACCTTATGGTCATCTCCAGTTACTGGGCAAGGGCTATATGCGTTCTCTAAGTTTACGTTGCCTAATCGCTTTTATGTTTATAATACGGGTACTGATTTATACAGCAATTCAGTTGGGTTTAGTTTAACGAATTTGCAATTTCCAGCTCCTTTGGTTAATGATGAACTTCAAATTGGTGTTAATGGTACAGATGGTAATAATGTTCCATTTACAACCGGAAAAGGTTACTTGATACGTGTTCCTTACAATCATCCAACAACGCCTGCTGTTTACAACGGTGTATTTACTGGAGTTGCAAACAATGGTGATATTTTACCAACTATATCAACAGCATTAAATGGGTTTAATGCAGTAGGAAATCCTTATCCGTCAAGACTTAATGTACACAATTTTATTGATGGTAATACTAACATCACTGGACCATTGTATTTCTGGAGAAAAACAAATAATTCCGGAATATCCACTTCGTATGCTACGCTAACTAAAACAGCTTATGTTGCCAATGGTGCCACGGGCGGAGATACGGGAGCTGGGTTCTTTAACACAGGAAATGAAACCAACTGGGTAATTAATGTCGGTCAAGGTTTTATTGTAAAAGCTACTAGCGGTTCAACAATAAACTTTACTAATAGTATGCGAAGAAGTTCAAATGCAGATCAATTTTTCAGAAATGCACAAGCTAATACTTCAGTAAACAACGGCTTGTATTGGTTGAATTTAACAGATAATACAGGTGTTTATAGTCAAATGGCTGTAGGGTATAGCTCTGAAGGAACCGTCGGTTTTGATAGAGGTATTGATGGAGAAAATATTAATGAAGAATTTTATTTAACAAGTTTGATAGGTGCTGATGAATATTCAATTCAAGGGCGACCTGATTTTGATTCGAGTGATATCGTTCCATTGTCTTATAAAGCGACAACGATTGGTAGTTATACTATTTCAATTGACCATACGGCTGGAGCATTCACAGCTGCTACTCAAGCAATCTATCTAAAAGATAATTTGACTAACACTATAAATAATTTAAATACTGCAGGGTATTCTTTTACTTCTGTCGCAGGAACTTTTAACAATCGTTTTGAAATTGTTTATCAAACACAATTAGTAAATCCAACTTTCACTGCAAATACGGTTGTGATCTACAATGAAAACAATGAGTTTGTAGTTAATTCTGGAAATGCAATCATGGCATCCATAAAAGTGTTTGACATCAGAGGAAGATTGATTGAAGAGAAAATCGCAATCAACGCAAATCAAACGACCATAAAAGGGGGATTGGCAAATCAAGTGTTATTAGTTCAAATTACTTCAGAAGATGGGGTTGTAGTTACTAAGAAAGTGATTAAGTAAAATATACTTTTTATTTTTTTAAAAAATCCCCACTAGAAATAGCGGGGATTTTTTTTTAATCTATAACTCAAATCCAATTGTTATATCAAAATGTTATAATTAGACAATTATTACCGTTTATCGAGTATAAATTGTTATAATTAGACAATTATTACCGTTTAACGAGTTTAATGTGACTTTTGACGAAATTTATCATTACTAATTGATTCTTGTTTTATTTTTGTTCCTTATGAATTATTTGTCCAGCATTGGTTTAGCGCTATAAATACTACATAAAATATAAATAAAGGCATTTTAACGACTAATATTGCATTTTGTCGATAAAATACTTTTTTTATCTGTAAAAAATTAACTAATTTGTTTCCTTAAAATAAATATTGAATTTAATGTCAAATGATAAATTAAGATAGATATGAAAAAATTAGTACATAATTTTAAGTTTTTAGCAGTATTGATTGTATTGTTAAGTTTGTTTGGCATAGGAAAAGTTTCTGCTCAGACAAATACATTAAACACTGGTGGTGGAAACTGGACAACTGCGGGTAACTGGTCTTTAGGTATTGTCCCTACAGCTGCTCACGATGTTGTTATACCAAATAACCGAACAGTTACTGTTAACACTGCAGCGGTTTGTAATACTTTCACAATAAGTAATGGTAATAACGTAGGTACTGTAACTATTAGTACTGGTCAATCATTAACGGTTTCTGGTGCAGTTTCAATTGGAGCTGGTACTGGTGCGGGTGATAATAAAGTTATAGCTGTTGGTTCGGGTTCTTTTTCTTGTGCTTCTATTAATGTGACAGCAACAGGAAATTCCAACAGATCTTCTGGAGTAACCCTCTCTACCGGCACTGTCACAGTCGATGGAGATGTTACTATGGGTGATGCCAATGATGACTTTACTTTTACTAATACTGGAACATTAAATATTGGTGGAACAATGAGTGGCGGAACTTTTACAGCATCAACAGGAACTGTAAATTACAACGGAACTGGTGCGCAAAGTATCGGTACTTACACATATAATAATTTAACCACTTCAACAAGCGGAATAAAAACATTACCAACAGGTTCTTTAATAAATGGAATAGTTCGAGTTCAAGCAACGTCAACTTTAGAATATGGTGCTGCAAATTTAATAGGAACAGGTGCTTTTCAATTGAATGGAGGCACTTTTAGTACTGGTGCTACAGCAGGTTTTACGGATACAGTAGGCGTTTTAACCTTATTGGAAGATTCAAATATTAAATTAGGAACAGGTAACCATACCTTAACTTTTGCTAATAGTAGCGGAGCTAGTTGGACTGCAGGAAAAAAACTAACTATTACAGGATGGCTTGGAGGTTATAATGGAACTGCAGCTGGTGGTACAAATCCAAAACTATTTGTTGGTACCGCTAATACGCATTTAACAACAGCACAAAAAGCTCAAATTCAGTTTTTTAATGGTACTTCGTTATACGCAGCTACGCAATTAGCAAGTGGAGAAGTAGTGCCAACAGCTACATTAGTAAATGGTCTATATAGTTTTTCTCCCACTTCAGTTTGTCCAGGAGGCTCCATAACAATAACAGGTTTAGGTTTTACAGGCGCATCAGTAGTTAGAGTTAATGGTGTAGCCGTTTCTAGTTTTACAGTTGTTTCTAATACTACTATAACTGCAATTTTAACAACTTCTAATACAACAGGATTAGTAACTGTAATTAATGGTGCTAATACTTATAATAGTTTGTCTAGTTTAGCAGTTATA
The DNA here is from genome assembly GCF_029945805.1 of Flavobacterium sp. Taxonomy (GTDB): domain Bacteria; phylum Bacteroidota; class Bacteroidia; order Flavobacteriales; family Flavobacteriaceae; genus Flavobacterium. The sequence continues at coordinate 61,268 of NZ_JAQSDH010000007.1, read as the reverse complement.
CCATCACCAACTGCGGTGACTGCAGCAGCAAGCGCAGCAGCAATTTGTAATGGTGGAAGTGTTGATTTGACATCGAGTGCCACCTCTAATTCAGCTACTGCAACGACTTTGTTAACACAGAACTTTAATGGAACACCAGCAGGTTGGACTACAACTAATACCAGTACAGGGGGAACTCCTGCCAATGCTGCTTGGACGTTGAGAGCAAATGGGTATAACGATGGTAACGAAACATTTAACAGCAATGATACTTCACAATTTTATTTAAGTAACAGTGATTCTCAGGGAACTGGAGGCACAACAAATACCACATTAACATCTCCTGCTTTTAGTACTTTAGGAATGGGTACGGCTACTTTGTCATTTTATCATTATTATAGATTTAATGGAACAGAGAGTGCCAATGTCGATATTTCAACTGATGGAATAAATTGGACTTTAGGTGCTTTAACTTATACTTCAACACAAGGTGCACGAAATGGATTTGTGCAAGCAACATTAAATTTATCATCCTTCTTGAATCAACCCGCAGTTTATGTTCGTTTTAGATATGTTGCTAATTTTGACTGGTATTGGGCAATAGACAATGTCACTGTAACTTCAACACCAGCTACACCAGCTATCAGTTATGCTTGGACATCAACTCCTGGAGGTTATACTTCTTCAACTCAAAATCCAACAGGTGTTTCGCCAACAGTGAATACTACTTACACGGTAACAGCTACTAATAATTATGGTTGCACGGCAACTGCAACAACTGCAACAGTAACGGTTACTCCATTAAATACTATAGCAGCAGGAATTAATGTAACGAATTGTTTTAATAGCGCAATCACTACTATTACTTTAGCTACAACGGGAGCTACCGGAGCTACATTTAGTGGTTTACCAGCAGGTGTTTCAGGGTCATGGTCTGCGAATGTTGTCACAATAAGTGGCACACCGACAGCTTCTGGAGCATTTAATTATACAGTAACTACTACAGGTGGATGTCCGCCAGCAACAACTACAGGTACAATTACGGTTACTCCATTAAATACTATAGCAGCAGGAATTAATGTAACGAATTGTTTTA
>NZ_JAQSDH010000007.1:0-60093 GCF_029945805.1 Flavobacterium sp. | reverse complement strand
GTGGCACACCGACAGCTTCTGGAGCATTTAATTATACAGTAACTACTACAGGTGGTTGTCCACCCGCAACTACGACAGGAACAATCACAGTTAATGGTGCTTTAACTGCGGCGACTATCTCAGGAAGTGCAGCTATCTGTTCCGGAAGTGCAACAAATATACAAGTTGCCATTACAGGTGGTTTATCTCCATATACCGTTGTTTATACCACAGGAAGTGTAAGTAGTTATGCTAGTGGTACTAACATTTCGGTTGCACCTACATCTACAACTAATTACACTATAACATCAGTTACCGATGCTAATGGGTGTGTGGGAACAGGAAACAGTGGAACTGCAACAGTTACCTTAACATCAACTTCATCAAGTGATGGTATTTCATGGACTAATGGTGCTCCAACAGGTACAAAAGATGCTGTTTTAACAGGAGCATCTCCAATTGTTCTTGGAGCAGACTTAAATGCCTGTTCGCTGACCGTAAATGGCCCTGCTGTTTCGGTTACTTCAGGATTTGACGTTACCTTAATCGGTGCGATGACAGTTTCATCTGGTAGTTTTACCCTGAATAATAACGCCAATTTAATTCAGAATAATTCAAATTATACGAATTCAGGAAATATTATAGTGAAACGCAACACATCCGCATTGAAACGTTTGGATTATACCTTATGGTCTTCACCTGTAACGGGACAGGGAATTTATGCATTTTCACCGTTTACATTTGCCAACCGATTTTATGCCTACAGAACCAATACGAATGTTTTCAATACTGCAGATGTTGGAATGAATGTGACCGGATTAGACGCAAATGGTGTTAACGGTACTGATGCGAATAGTATTCCATTTTCACAAGCAAAAGGATATTTAATTCGTATGCCATGGAATCATCCAACAGCACCAGCAATTTGGAATGGTAGTTTTACAGGTGTTCCAAATAATGGAAACATCACTTACACTTTGACGAATGGAGGAGCAGGGAATAGATTTAATTTAGTAGGTAATCCTTATCCATCTCCAATTGATGCTGTAGCTTTTGTAACTAACACCAATAACAACACCATAACTACAGGAACTTTATACTTTTGGAGAAAGACCAACAATGCTTTAAGCCCAAGTTATTGTACTTGGACTCTAGGAGGTTTTGTAACCAATGGAGAAGCTCAGGTTTTTGACCCGAATGATGTTATCCAAACCGGACAGGGATTCTTTGTTGAAGGAACCGGAAGCGGAACGGTTAATTTTGATAATACGATGCGAATTAATAATCATGCAAATCAATTTTTCAGAACTACTGCTGCTACTACTACAAATACGACTCTTGAAAGAAACAGAATTTGGTTAAATGCAACTAATGCCACCGGATTATTCTCTCAGGCTATGGTGGGTTATATTACCAATGCAACTCAAGGCGTTGATGCTGCTATAGATGGAAAGTATATTAATGATGGAGATATCGCTTTGACTTCATTAATTGATGATGTTCCCTATGCAATTCAAGGAAGAGCATTGCCCTTTGATGCATCGGATGTTGTCCCTATGAATTTTAAAGTAAGTACAGCGGGTAATTATACTATTGCAATTGACCATGTTGATGGGTTATTTACAGCTGGAACACAGCTTGTATATCTAAAAGATAATTTGACTGCTACTATACACAATCTAAGTGGAGGTGCTTATACTTTTACATCTGATGCAGGAACATTCAATAATCGATTTGAGCTTGTATATCAAACGCAGCTAACCAATCCAGTCTTTACAGTTAACGCAGTAGTTATCTACAATCATAACAATGCGTTTGTAGTTAACTCAGGGAATTTCACTATGTCATCGATAAAAGTATTCGATATCAGAGGCAGGTTAATTGAAGAGAAAACAGGAATCAATGCCAATGAGACTACTATTAAAGGTGGATTAGCAAATCAGGTTCTGTTAGTTCAGATTACTACAGAAGATGGGGTTGTTGTTACTAAGAAAGTGATTCGATAACAAGTCCTAATATTCTAATAGAAATCCCCACTAGCGATAGTGGGTTTTTTATTTGAAACGTTTTGTTTTTGCAATGTTATTATTTTTTAGTACGTCATGTTTTTAGGCTTTTCTATAAAATAATAAACAAAGGAATTAAGAATTTACCTTTAAATGAATTTTAATATTTAAGGGATAGTAGAAAACCTGATCTAACTTTGTGCTACTCGGTTTTTATTCTTTCCGAACTTCACTTATTAGGGTCATTTCTAAACACTAAAATATTTCAAGCCTTGTCCTTATTTAAAGTTTTAGCACTCGTATTCTGCGCTTTCGCCTACACTAAATAGTAGTTAATCGGATATATTTTATAATTGCTTAATTTAACAATTTAACCTATATTTTTGTCAAAATCTTTGATTCTTACATAAGAAAAGCGATTAATTATCACTGTTTTGTATTTAATTTTAGATTAAAATCAAGATTAATTATTCTGTTTGTAAACATGCCATTTAATTTATACGTATTTAGTATCGGTTCTTTTATGTTTTTGAGCTTTTCGCTTCATTTGCTCATTACTAAGTTTGGAAATACTTATTTAAACAAACTTTTGGCCCTATTAATGCTGTTTCGTGGTTTGCAGATGGTCTATTTTATAAATAACACCAGTGATCAATCCGTCTTTGTTTCAAGTTTATTCACTGTTTTACTGCTCTTTTCTTTTGCCCATCCTGTTTGTACGTATCTTTATTTTAGAGGATATATTGCTGATGAAAGTCGATTTCAAAGAAAAGATTGGATTCACTTTTTACCTTTTGCACTCGTAGCATTAGTAAGTTTGATTAGTTTTTTTACTGATACTTTTAAGAGTAACAATCCCATCAGTTCCTTTATACCTCAAAAAATACACTCTATTTTTTTAAACAAGGGTGTCCTTTTATCAGAATATGTTTTGTTATTGCGAAATGTGTTGTCATTACTTTATTTATTTTTTATATGGGGTATTGTTTTGAAAGCTAAAATTATAAAAAACAGGCGTGCCAATTTGGTTAGCAATAACTGGATTTTATTGCTATTATTTTTTGTGACCTGCACGAGTGCTATTTTTATTTTCAATACTTTCATTATTATTGCTAATGGTACTGCGGCTAGTAATTTATTTATGAATACTAAAGGATCGGTCATTTTGTGTGTCTTAGTTATTTTTTTAATTGGTTTTGTCTTTTACAACCCCAAGACTTTATACGGTTATGTGTTTCTTTCTAAAGGATATGTACCTACTAATAAAAACAATAATGCGCAACCATTAGAAAATGAAAACGCTGTAATGCCGATTGCAATTCCGTTTTTTGATCCAGACCAAACAAAAACATCCGTCAAATTTACTGATGATGAACAATTTTATTTGGAACAAATTACTACCCACATGGAAGCTAAGCAATCCTATTTGAATCCTGACTATTCCATTACGCTGCTGTGTCAAGAAACGGGTATACCGGTGCATCATTGTTCTTATATTATGAATTATTGTATTGGTAAGAATTTTAGAGAATGGATAAATAGTTATAGGATTGCTTATTTTATCGAACATTACCAAAACAATTCAACCATAAAGACCATTTTAGCGCTTTCTATGGAAAGTGGTTTTAAGAACAAAGTCACTTTTTATAGTGCTTTCAAAAATGAAAAGGGCGTCTTGCCTTCGGATTATTTTTCTTCCTAATACTCTTTATTTACTGGTATGTAACTATTAAATTAGTTCAGTTTTACTAAAATTGAACTTATTTACACTGCATATCTAGTTAAACCCGTTATTTTTTCCCGTTTTTCGCAAAAAAAATAGGACTCTATAATGGTAGGGCTGAAACTATTTCGGCTTGTTTGTTTACGGTACAGTTTAATTCTTTTCAGATTTCAATATAAGTATACTATTAAGACTATATTAAGTGCAATAATACGCACTTAAACGATTAAAAATGCATTTTATCGATAAATAAATTTGGTTAGTTCCAATATTATATATTTATTTGTACTCTGTTCTTAAAGATAGTAATGGTTTGCCAGAAGGATATGGTTTTTAAAAGATGGTTTGATAGCATGTAACCGAAGCGACAAAAAAGAAACATGGAGCTAAAGCAAATGGCTTAAAAAAAACAAACCGATAAGATAAAGAATAGCACCATGCCAGAAGAGCAGAATACGAAGAAAGACGAATAACAAATTATTGTATTGTTTAACATATTATATAAATGAATAAACACATTAATATAATAGAAAGAGGAATATAAATAACGCAGGTCTATCACATAAAAAGACGAAAAATGAACAAAACAGTTATTTTTTTACTGCCATAAAGCAGGTTTAACTGCAATTATACCAGTTATTTAAGTGTCATTCATCGAGTATTTTTGCACTTCAAGAGGGCAAATTATATATTAACGAGTTTATTGGCAGTTGAACGAAAATATAGTATTAAAAAAAATAGCGTTTTAATTTTGACGCTCTAAACAATGAATAGTTTACAAATTATTAAAATGAACCCAAATCTAAATTTTATTTAATTAAATGTTTTATGAAAACAAACACACAAACAACTAACAATCTTTTTACTAAGATTACGCGTCTGCAGCGATCGTGTTGGCCGGCGTTATTTTTATTGATGTTCCTGCTGAGCGCGAATAGCTCGTGGGGGCAAAGTGCTTCTGCGACTTGGAACTTAACTTCAAACGGAAATGCTGCTGCAACCGGAAATATTTCAGCAAGTAGTGTTGTAATTGGCAGTGGTATAAGCACAGCCGTCTATAATAGTACAATTGGAATATCAACAAGTTCATGGTCCAACGATGCATCAAATCTTGTTAGCGACGAATATTATCAATATAATGTTTCTCCCAATTCTGGAAACTCATTTAATTTTACTTCCTTGACCGGTGCGCATAGTAGATCAAGTGGGAATTGGAAAGTTGCAGCTTATTACTCACTAAATGATTTTACGAACTCCACTCTAATAGGGTCAGAAATAAGCATAAATTCTTCTACTTCAACAGCATTCTCATTTACAAATTTAAATATAACTGTACCGTCTGGAAGTACACTTAGTATAAGAATTTATGCATGGGAATCAGATGGTAGTAATAGGAGTTATCAAAATAGGAATATTGTCATATCAGGAACTACTTGTATTACCAATGCAGGAACGCTTAGTGGCAATCAAAATATTTGTTCTAATGGAACAACAACTTTAGGTTCAACTGTATCAGGAGGATCATGGTCTTCAAGTAATGCAGGAATTGCTGAAATTAACAGTTCAACAGGAGTTGTATCTGGAGTTGCGGCAGGTACAGCAACAATGACTTATACAGTAACAGGAACAGGCGGATGTTCCAATGCAACTGCCACAAGAACAGTAACTGTCAATCCAGCACCAACTTCTGTTACTGCAAATACAAGTGTATCAGTAATATGTTCAGGAGGTAGTGTTAATTTAACTTCAAGCGCTACTTCTAATTCAGCTACTGCAACGACTTTGTTAACACAAAACTTTAATGGTACTCCTACTGGTTGGACCACTACAAACACTAGTGCTAACGGTACACCTACCAATGCTGCTTGGACTTTAAGAACGAATGGCTATAACGATGGTAACGAAACATTTAACAGCAATGATGCTTCACAATTTTATTTAAGTAACAGTGATGCTCAGGGAACTGGAGGCACAACAAATACCACATTAACATCTCCTGCTTTTAGCACCTTAGGTATGAGTGCGGCTTCTTTGACTTTTTATCATTATTATAGACATTATGACGCAACAGGTTCTGCTATTGTTGAAATTTCAACTGATGGAACAAATTGGACAACATTGAATACCTATACTACCACTCAAGGTACACTTAATGGGTTCGCGCTGGTAACTACTAGTTTAAATTCGTACATAAATCAAGGATCTGTTTCTATTCGTTATAGGTATACAGCAGTTTATAGTTGGTATTGGGCTATAGATAATGTAACTGTTACTTCAACACCAAGCACTCCTGCAATCAGCTATGCTTGGACATCAACACCTTCAGGATATACTTCTTCAACTCAAAATCCAACAGGTGTTTCGCCTACTGTAAATACAAGCTACACAGTTACAACAACTAATAATTATGGTTGTACGGCAACTGCATCAACTGCAACAGTAACGGTAGATCCAATACTTGTACCATCGGTTACCACATCAATAACAACAGGAACAAATCCGACATGTAGTGGTACTTCAATTACCTTTACCGCTGTTCCAACAAACGGTGGTTCACCAACGTACCAATGGACTAAAAATGGGACAAACATTCCTACTGCTACTTCGGTAACTTATACAGGCGTTGCAGGAACAGACTTTGTAAATGGTGATTTGATTAGAGTTGTAATGACATCAACAGCCACTTGTGCAAGTCCAAGCACAGCAACAAGTACAGCTATCAATATGACAGTAAATCCAATACTTGTACCATCGGTTACCACCTCAATAACAACAGGAACAAATCCGACATGTAGTGGTACTTCAATTACCTTTACCGCTGTTCCAACAAACGGTGGTTCACCAACGTACCAATGGACTAAAAATGGGACAAACATTCCTACTGCTACTTCGGTAACTTATACAGGCGTTGCAGGAACAGACTTTGTAAATGGTGATTTGATTAGAGTTGTAATGACATCAACAGCCACTTGTGCAAGTCCAAGCACAGCAACAAGTACAGCTATCAATATGACAGTAAATCCAAACTTGCCAGCGAGTGTTTCTATAGCCGCTTCACCATCATTAACAATTTGTTCAGGAACTAATGTAACGTTTACGGCAACGCCAACCAATGGAGGAACGCCAAGTTACCAATGGAAATTGAATGGAACTAATGTTGGGACCAATAGCGCTACTTATAGCAATGCATCTTTAACAAACGGTAATACAGTAGCTGTTGTAATGACATCAACAGCAACATGCGCAACAGGTTCGCCAGCATCATCGAATACGGTTACAATGACTGTAAATCCAAACTTACCGGCGAGTGTTTCAATAGCAGCATCGCCATCATCAACAATTTGTTCAGGAACTAATGTAACGTTTACGGCATCGCCTACAAATGGTGGAACTCCAAGTTACCAATGGAAACTTAACGGAGGAAATGTTGGAACTAATAGTGCTACATATAGTAATGCGGCATTAACAAATGGTAATACAGTAACCGTTGTAATGACATCAACAGCAACATGTGCAACAGGTTCGCCAGCGACATCGAATACGGTTACAATGACGGTTAATCCAAATTTACCAGCGAGTGTTTCAATAGCAGCATCGCCATCTTCTACGATATGTTCAGGAACTAATGTAACGTTTACGGCATCGCCTACAAATGGTGGAACTCCAAGTTACCAATGGAAACTTAACGGAGGAAATGTTGGAACTAATAGTGCTACATATAGTAATGCGGCATTAACAAATGGTAATACAGTAACCGTTGTAATGACATCAACAGCAACATGTGCAACAGGTTCGCCAGCGACATCGAATACGGTTACAATGACGGTTAATCCAAATTTACCAGCGAGTGTTTCAATAGCAGCATCGCCATCTTCTACGATATGTTCAGGAACTAATGTAACGTTTACGGCAACACCTACAAATGGTGGAACGCCAAGTTACCAATGGAAATTGAATGGAATTAATGTTGGGACCAATAGCGCTACTTATAGCAGTGCAGCTTTAACAAACGGTAGTACAGTAGCTGTTGTAATGACATCCACTGCAACTTGTGCAACAGGTTCACCATCGACATCGAATACGGTTACTATGACGGTTAATCCGAACTTAGCAGCGAGTGTTTCTATAGCCGCTTCACCATCATCAACAATTTGTTCAGGAACTAATGTAACGTTTACGGCAACGCCAACCAATGGAGGAACGCCAAGTTACCAATGGAAATTGAATGGAACTAATGTTGGGACCAATAGCGCTACTTATAGCAATGCAGCTTTAACAAACGGTAGTACAGTAGCTGTTGTAATGACATCCACTGCAACTTGTGCAACAGGTTCACCATCGACATCGAATACGGTTACTATGACGGTTAATCCGAACTTAGCAGCGAGTGTTTCTATAGCCGCTTCACCATCATCAACAATTTGTTCAGGAACTAATGTAACGTTTACGGCAACGCCAACCAATGGAGGAACGCCAAGTTACCAATGGAAATTGAATGGAACTAATGTTGGGACCAATAGCGCTACTTATAGCAATGCAGCTTTAACAAACGGTAATACAGTAGCTGTTGTAATGACCTCTACTGCAACTTGTGCAACAGGTTCACCAGCGACATCAGGCGCTATTACTATTACGGTTAACACTCCAATAGGAATTACGTCTATAACAGCAGCAAATAATCCGATTGCTCCTACTCAAACTACAACAATTACAGCTACAGGAGTTGTTGGAACAGGCGCACTTGTTTCTTGGTATTCTGGTCCAAATCAAACAGGAACAGCATACGGAACTGGTCTAACATCAAATGCAGTTGGTCCCGGTACTTATTATGCTTATGTTACGGGTACTTGTGGTTCGGCTATCGAATTGGCTACTACTATTTCTCCGCTAGCAAGTTGGACCGGAACGATTAATAATTTATGGCATGTTACAGGAAACTGGGCAGAAGGTGTTTTGCCAACTACTGCTACCAATGTTGTCATTGGTGATGGTAAAGTTGTACAAATTTCTTCAGCAGACGCGGTAGCTAATACTATTACTATAAATGGTTCGGGAACGTTAACCGTTCAATCCGGAAGAACAGTAACCGTTACTAATGCAATAAACACTACTTCTGCTTCGCAATTTGTATTAGAGAGCAATGCTAATTTACTTCAGGGAGGTACTACAAATCAAAACACAGGTGCCATAACCGTAAAACGGAATAGTTCTGCTTTGATGCGTTTAGATTACGCATTGTGGTCTTCTCCTGTTATAGGTCAAGGTCTTTATGCCTTTACTCCATTTACTTTCGGAAATCGTTTTTATGTGTATAGAACTAATAATAATGTGTTTAACAATGCAGATGTTGGTTTTAGCTTGACAGGTTTAGATGCAAATGGTGTTAATGGAACAGATAGCAGTAATGTACCGTTTACTCAGGCAAAAGGATATTTAATCCGCATGCCGTGGAATCATCCAACAGCACCAGCAATTTGGGATGGTAATTTTAAAGGTGTTCCAAATAATGGAAATATCGACTATACTTTGGTTGATGGTGGCGCAGGGAATAGATTCAATTTAGTAGGTAATCCTTATCCATCACCAATTAATGCAGTAGCTTTTGTTGAGAATGCGAATAATAGTTCATCCATAACAGGTGCGATATATTTTTGGAGAAAAACCAACAATTCGTCGGTACCTACTTATTGCACTTGGACTATGGGAGGTTTTGTAACCAATGGAGGAGCTCAGGTTTTTGATCCGAATGATGTTATCCAAACCGGACAGGGATTCTTTGTTGAACGCAAGGCGACCGGAAGCGGAACGATTAATTTTGATAATACAATGAGAATTAATAATCATGCGAATCAGATTTTCAGACCCGGAGGTACTACTTCGGTGAACGCTATTGAAAGGAATAGAATTTGGTTAAATGCCACTAGTGCGAGCGGAGCATTTTCTCAAACAATGGTGGGTTATATCACTAATGCTACTCAAGGTGTTGACCCTTCTATAGATGGGAAATATATTAATGATGGTGATATCGCTTTAACATCGTTAATAAATGAAGTGCCTTATGCAATTCAAGGTAGAGCACTGCCATTTGATACTAGTGATAGTATTCCTTTGAATTTCAAAGCAACAACTGCAGGTAATTATACCATTGCTATTGACCACGTTGACGGATTGTTTACAGGTGGTGCACAACCCATATATCTTAAAGATAATTTGACAACAACTATTCATGATTTGAATACCGGTGCATATACTTTTGCTGCTACAGCAGGAACGTTTGCAAGTCGTTTTGAAATTGTATATCAATCGTCAACATTAGGTGTTACTACTCCTGGTTTTAACGAAAATCAGGTTGTCATATACAAAACGCCAACAAGTGAGTTGTCTATAAATACAGGAAGTGTGATCATGTCAAGTGTGAGAATATTTGATATTAGCGGCAAACTTTTATTGGAGAAAAAAGGAATAGACGCATCACAAACCTTATTAAGGCTGAATTCCACAACAGAGATATTATTAGTTCAGATTACATCAGATCAAGGTGTCGTGGTTACAAAGAAAGTTTTGTTTTCAAGAACATCTTTAAAGAAAGATAAAAAGATTGATGTCAAAACACAATTGGCAGAAGATGAATAGGTAAGTTTTTCTATATTTTTATTTAGTTAAGATCCCAACGGAAGTTGGGATTTTTTTTTGTGTCATGTACTAGACTAATTTAGTCTATTTGACATAAATGCTTTTTTATACACTTTTCATACAGTAGCTATGCCTTTCCTGTGGCTTTAAATTAGATTGTAATAGCTTTTGTTGCTGTGTTTAGCTTTACTATTCCTTTATTCGCAAAAGGAGTTCTTTGTGGAGTTGCTAATTTGTTTAAAACCGCAACGGCAATATCTTTAAAAAACTCATATTTATTTTTATAAATTCTAATTTTCATAAAGTGTTATTACAAAAACATATTTATTTTTTCAAATTAATTAGAGAGTGTAGTTAGTTGCAACCAAAACTCTTCAATTTTGAGTATTGTGGTTAAAAATTCACTGATTTCTAGCGGTTTTTTTATGTAGCTGTTGCAGTAGTTTTCGTAAGCTTCATCTATGTCTTTTTGACTGGATGATGTGGTGAGCATAATAACTGGGATTTTTTTAAGAATTGAATCGGACTTAATCTGTTTCAACACCTCATGTCCATTAAATATTGGGATGTTTATATCCAAAAGGATAAGATCTGGTTTTTTTGACATGGAAAATTGGCCTCTTTTAAACAAAAAATCAAGTGCTTCCTGTCCGTTTTTTGCGATGCTGATTTGTATTTTTACTTTACATTCTTCAAAAGCTTCTTTTGTGAGTATAATATCCCCTTCATTGTCTTCGACTAAGAGGATGTGCATGAGTTCTATTTTTTTATTGTTCAAGTTACGTAGTTTTAGGGATTGTAAAATAAAATGTAGTGCCTTCACCAACAGTAGAGTCTAGCCAAATTTGTCCTCCTAAAAATTCAACTTGTCTTTTGGCAATAGAAAGTCCTATTCCTGTGCCGGGATAGTCATCCTTGTTATGCAATCTTTGAAAAATAATGAATATTTTAGAAAAGAATTGAGGGTTAATTCCAATCCCATTGTCTTTTATAGAAAATTTCCATTCTTTTTTATTTTCTGCCACGACAATATCAACTATTGGAGGGGTATCCTCTTTTGCATACTTGAGTGCATTGTCTAACAAACAATGCAATATCTGGGTAATAGCTGCTTTATAAGTGTTTAGTGTTGGTAGTTCCTTTGATGTAATTATAGCTTTTTTTTCTAAAATGAGTTTTCTTCGTAACTGCTTAAATTCAGATAAGACCTCGCTCATTTCCACTTCTTCTTTTCCATCTGTAGATTTTCCTGCTCTGGAATAGTCTAACAAATCGAGAATAATTTGTTTCATCCTTTTGGCACCATCCGTAGCAAAATGAATGTACTGGTGTCCTTTTTCATCAATCACATCTCCATATTTTCGTTTCAATAATTCCATGAAGCTAGAAACCATTCGCAGCGGTTCTTGTAAATCATGTGAAGCAACAAAAGCAAATTGTTCTAATTCTTGATTGGAGCGTTGCAGTTCAAAAGTATGTTGTTGAAGTAACTGATTAAGTTCGCTTAATTGAACGGTCATCTGTTTTTGCTCAGATATATCAGTCATAGCACCAACCACACGTATTGCTTTTGCTTGCTTGTTTCTGATTATTATTGCTCGGTCTATAACATAAATCGTTTTCCCTTGTTTATTAATTACTCGGTATTCCAATTCCCAACGTGTAGTTGCGGGGTTTTCAATTGCCTCAAAAAAACTGTCCTTAATTTTAATAAGGTCTTCGGAATGAAAATGTTCTGTGCTCCATAAATCGGTATCAGGAAATACTCCCGAATATTTTTTTCCAAAAAACCGTTTAATCGCTTTGGAGCGATAATAGGTTTTGTTCTCTATGTCCCAATCCCAAATAACATCATTTGTCGCTTCGGTGACTTTTTCAAAACGTTCGTTGGATTGGAGGATGCTTTCTTCCGCCTTTTTGCGTTCTGTAACATCCTGACAAATGCCTAGTGCTAACATTGGCTCGCCATTATCGTTATAAGTTATTTTCCAGCGTTCTTCTACCACTTTAACCACTCCGTCTGCTGTTACTATGCGGTGTTCAATCAGGTTTTGAGAATGATTAGTAGACTTTGTTGAATCTGCGAAAGCTTTATCTACACTATCTCTATCAAGTGGATGAACAAGATTCAAGAATTTCTCATGAGTAGGTTCAAAACTTTTTATATCCGTTCCAAAAATACGGTAGGTTTCATCAGACCAAGTTAACTTTAAGTCAGACAAATTTGTTTCCCAGCTTCCTATTTTGGCGACCTGCTGTGCGTTTGTAAGATGGAGTTGTTGCAATTGTAACTCAAGCGCAAGTAGGCGGTATTTTTGTTCGCTATGAACCAGTTTTTCTTCAGCTATTTTACGTTCTGTAATATCCCTTGTTACTCCCAATAATGAAATAATTTTGCCCTGCTCATTTTTCAACGGAACAGCATGAGTCTCTAGCCAGCGTCGCGTTCCTTTGAATCCTTCTATTTCAAATACAAGTTTTCCAGGTTCGTCATTAAAAACTTTTTTTGTAAGTTCTGAAAACGCTGCTCGATGTTCGGGTAAAAGAATTCCAAGAACAGATTTGCCTATAACCTGTTTTTTAGTATCTGCCCCAATCATGGCTAAGCCAGCAGGGTTCATCATCAATACTTCGCCAGTTGAATCTAATAATTTTATACATTCTGGTTCCGCTTCTAAAATGGTACGAAACCTGTTTTCGCTTTCCGCCAATCTGTTCTCCGCTTCTTTTCGTTCATGGATATCTTGAAAACTGCCGTAAATGCGCTTGCAATGCCCCTCTACAATTTCTGCATTGCCAATTACTCTTACCCAACGTTCCTTATTATTTGCGGTTACTAGTACTGCTTCAAAATCAATAGCTTCCCCAGTAGTGCTACTTTTTTCAATCATGGCATTAATCATAGGCCGGAAATCGTCTCGGTAAAACTTTAGGCTTTCCGCTAAATCAGGAAAGAACGATTTAGGGTCTGTTTCGTGCAGCTGGTGTGTAATTTCAGACCAATAGTTCGTTGCGTTGATTAAATCCACTTCCCAGCTTCCAATTTTGGCCAAAGCCCCGGCTTGCTTGTTTAGCTCGCGGAGTTTCTTTTCTTCTGTTATATTTTTGGCGGTGGCATAGATTAGACCCTCTTCAAAAGAGGGATTACAATACCAACTCAGCCAGATGATTTCACCATCTTTAGTGAGGTAGCGATTCTCAAATTGGGAGGTGTTTTCTCCATGCTGTGATTGCAACACTTCACTAAAAGAAATATTTTTATCATCAGGATGAATAAATTGGTCGAAACTATGGTAAAGGATTTCTTCTTCGGTATAACGAAGTAATTTACAACCAGCATTGTTAATCTTCAAAAACCTGCCTTCAAAATCTAATAGGCAAAGGATATCCGGAATTGTATCGAACAACTGAGTCAAGTCATTTTCAAGCTTTTTCCGGTTGAATTCAGAACCGATAAATCCTTCAATATTTTTAAATAGTTGCGTGTAATTGTTCAAATAATTGCCACTTTGCTTTGTCCCAATCTTTAGAACGCCTATTACATCGCCATCGGAAATTATTGGTATGCCAAGTACAGCTATTAAACCTATTTTTTTTGCCGCATTTTTTCTGACAAAATCATTGTAATTTTGAATGTCAGGACACAGGATCTGTTCCTGTTGAGCCCAAACTTTGCCCGCTAATCCCTCATCTATCGGAATTGTAGTAAGATCGCTGCTGTAGTCATAAAATTTTTCATCTTCAGGAGCAGCTACATACTGGCTAAACAATTGCATATGGCTTTTTTCAAGATTTGGAATCCATACCTCAACCCAATCAAATTTTCCGAATTCACTGATTGATTTACACAGCTTTTTTGAAGCATTAATTAGCTCATTTTCTTCATTAAAGTTTATACTGATTAGAGCCAGCAATTCATTTTCTAATTCTTTATTTTTTTGTTCTGTCACATCCCGCTCAATTGATATCCAGTGAGTGTAACAGCCTTTTTCATCTGCAACGGGAGTCAGCTTAAAGTTAATCCAGAATTCCTCGCCACTTTTTTTATAATTGATGGTGGTTAATTCGCAAGTCTCCCAGTTCCTCATTTTGCGGCCAAGCGCTGCTAATTCTTCTTTGTTAGAATTTGGTCCTTGCAGTATTCGCGGTGTTTTACCGATGACCTCTTCTGCCGAATAACCAGTCAATTTTGTAAAAGCCTCATTAACATAGATGATTTTATTACCCGGTTCTTCAAACGGTTCTGCTTCGGTAATTAAAATAGCGTCAGTAGTATTGGTAATAACCCTCTCGAGCAATTTTAGCTTATGCTGTTCCTCAATTTTTTCAGTAATGTCTCTTGAATTGGCGACGATACCATTCACTGCAGGATTACCCAGCATATTTGTTAGTACAGTTTCCATCCATCGCCATTCTTTTTTATGATTTTGAAAACGAAAAGTGTCCACCACGACTTTATTTTCAGTAACTATTTTTTGTATACTAGCTAAAACTTTTTCTACATCATCGGGATGGATGAATTCAAATGGACTTCTTCCAATAAATTCTTCGGGTTTCATCCCCAGAACAGAAATACTTGTTGGACTGACATACATATAATTACCGTCTGCGTCTAATATTGCTATGAGGTCAGACCCCTCTTGAACCAAGGCTTTAAAACGTTGCTCGCTTCGTTGTACTATTTCGTCCTGTTCAATTTTTTCCTTGTAATCTTTCGCTACAGCATACCTTAATTTTGTGTTAGCATCCCACCTTGCCGACCATAGATTATAGGCAATGCTACCATCTTTTTTCTTATATCTATTTACAAACGAATTAATTTCTTGGCCGCTATTAATAGCATCAATTATTTCGTTCGTTTTTGGTTTATCCGCTTCAAAGAGCAAATCCCTGAAAGAAGTGCCAATAAGCTCCTCGGGAGTATATCCCCAATGACTAAAAGAAGCTGCACTCACATACACAAAACTGCCTTGTTCATCAACAGTTCAAAAAACATCTAAAGGAGAATCGATTAATTGGTTGGCTTCAGATCTTTGTTTTACTATTTGTGTAATATCTTTTGATTGGCAAGCTACTGCAAAAAGCTTATTATCGTCATCGATTAACGGAGTAAAAGTAACCTGGCTATGTTGAATTTCATTGGATTGCGGATGAAAGAACTTAGTTTCTATTTCAATATACTCACCTGTAAATGCACTGCTATAATACGACTTCCATTTTTCTATCGAACCATCACCAAATCCTTCGACCAAGACCGAGTCGTTTAACTTCTTTTCCACCCCAGTGATTTCTTTCATTAAGGTGAGGTAAGTTTTATTGGCATAAACCAATTGGAAGTCAAGATTAACCATCCAAAAAAGATCTTTGCTTTGATCAAGTAAAATATTTGTCAACTGAGAATGGTTCATGTTTGGGTTTGTATTGTAACTAATACTTTTGGGTTTATTATATTTCTATGATAAACTTAATCTTATCAGCGTGGGAAAGGATTTAATAGCGTTTGTAAGTGCAAATTTAATAAATAATTGCGAATGCATGATGAATTACTACCGATAGCTATTTATTTGAATAGTAATTTTGTTACGGATTCTTTATTTTTAGCTAGATCGCATTGCAAGATTCGATTTAAACTTTCGATTCCATTGCTAATAAAACGTATCATTTAAATAATTACTACCACGTAGTTTTTGTTATGACACTGGTAAATAAATAGTAAATATTGTACCAATGCCCAACTTGCTTTCTGCTACAATAAAACTATCGTGGTTGGTTATATTTTTTTTAACAATAGAAAGACGTATTCCTGTTCCTGAATATTCTATTCTACCATTTAAACGCTTGAAAGGTTCAAAGATTTTTGTAGTGTATTTTTCCTCAAAACCAGCTCCGTTGTCTGTACTTTTTATGGGGTACTATTTTTGTTTTTTGTATGGTGCTAGATGACTGATTTCATTTCCATCAATACGCACCGAATTTATTGTAATCTTCGTTCAGAGAAAAAGACTACCCCTGACAGATTTTAAAGCCTGTCAGGGGTAGTATAAATGAACTCTACAACTCTTCTATTGAATAATCTTTTTTGAAATGATTTGATTATCGATAGTTTTTACTTGAACCACTAAGAGTCCGTTTGTAACTATGGTATTAAATTTGAATTCTGTCAAATTGATAGCTTCTTTATGCAATAATAGACGACCCGCGCTGTCAAATACAGTAACTCCAGACATAGGAACAACTCCCGTATTGATCACGATTTGCTGTTGCTCTTTATAAATCAAGATAGCATCGGCATTTAAAACATCATGATTGACTCCTAAAGTGGAATTGTTGTAACGTAGTACAAAACGCGTATCAAATGTTCCTGCCAGGGTTGAAAAAGAATAAGGAGAGTCTCTCAGGTTGTGAAAAACTTGCAATAAAGTGTCTTCCAGATAGACTGCCTGCTGCGTAAACAAACCATCAAAGTGCGATAATGTAATAGTATAGGTTGAAGCAGTATTGGTTTTATATCCTAACGGTACTTCATCATTAGCATTAAAAGGCAAGGCTCTTCCTTGAATAGATAGTTTATTTGTAGTATTTACAGAATAAAAACTTACCGGATTTCCTGCTTCTGCAATTGGACCATCAAAGCCGTCCTCATAATTATTTGTTGCATTGGTTATATACCCCACCAGGATTTCCTTAAACTGACCTTGTTCATTTTTAAAATCAAGCCACAGTCTGTGTTTTTCTGTAGTTGGTGTTGCATTTATATTTTGTCTGTAAAACTGTTCATTGTTTCCGGTAATACGCATTTGATTAGTGAAAGTAGCTACACCTGTAGTAATAGCTTTTACCATAAAGCCCTGTCCAGCTGCAATATTTCCACTGGGAATGTTATTGTTTGCTCCTTCTGCGACCATTATTCCTCCGGTTTTGTTGTAAGCCGCATAATCACTATAAGCATAATTATTATCAGTAATGGGAGTGTTATGCGTCCAGAAATAGAAAGTTGTTCCAAACTCACCCATAGTAGCGGTATTTTCATCCATAAATTCATCAGCACTAATGGCGCTAGGATATGGATTTCCTAATAAATTAAAAGCAGTACTCTCATTGGAATAAACATCAATAGGATAATCTCCATTATTTGGAACACCAGTAAATTCTCCGGTCCAAGATGTTAAAGTCGTAGTAGAAAACGTTTCTGGTCCACGAATAATGTACCCTTTTGCTGGATCCATTATTGATGCTGCTGACAAGTTAGTCCAACCGAAGCTAGGAGTGCCATACGCATTCCACCAATAAAACGTGCTAGGTGAGGTTAAAGGTGAGAATAGGTTCAGTGCTACTGAGGCGACAGGAGATGACCAATACGTATAATCGTATTTACGCATCACAGTATTTCTCTTGTAAGTGATGTTGCCAGAATTTAGGGCATTGCTAATTTGAACCAGACTCGCATTGCTTTCAAAAAGTAACGTTCCGGAAGTTACCTCGACACTGTTTTGAACAGTCAGGGTATGGTTGGTATTAATTATGACCTGTGCATCGTTGACAATTATTACTTTGCATGCATCAACCGATGCTGTAGATGAATAGTTTCCTGTAAAAACTGCAGTGGTACTAGTATCGGGCAGTTCGTTATCCCAGGCAGTTCCATTCCAACGGGTTACTGTGCCTACTTCCACTTTTGCCGGTTGCATGTCCGGATAGTCTGTATCAAGCACAGGTCGAAACCAGGTTGTTTCAGTTAGGCTTCCTATACTGGCGCCGGTTAGGATTGTTGTGGTATTAGGGATATCAATTGGATCGGTAAAAGAACTGTTTGCGGCCTTTTGCCATTTAATAACTTCAGCAGCAGTACCGCTTAGTACAATATCTGCAGGTTGAATCGAATTGCAGATGATCTGGTTTGGTCCGATTAGTGGGGTTTGGGCATTTGTAATGCCAGCACATGATAAAAATACAATCACCATGTGAAGAAAGTGGAATTTATTATTCATAGTTTATTTTTTTTAGTTATTTGATTTGAAATGATTTGATCTTTTATTTGTTTAACTTTTATCTGTTTGCAATTTCAGTTTGCGTTAGTGTGTGTATCAAATTCAGATTTTATTTTGGATGTTTCCTACTCATTATACTCCCTGGCCGTGTCCTTTATTAGAATTGCTTCTTGTAGGTTGAATTGAGTATGCCACAGTAGGGTTTTAAATGCTAGCGCTGCGGGAAGATCTGATTTACCAAATGAAAAAGTATTCTTTTTTGAGTTATCCACAGTAATAGTAAAATTATACCTGTTGATTTTGAAATAGTTGCTCAAGTTCCAACTATCCGTCGTTGGCCTTTTACTGATTTTTATTTCAGTGATTGCAGGGATAAGAATCGTTTCGGTATTTAATTTGTAAAGTATTAAATGGTTGGTTTTTATAATTCCATATCTGGTAAAAATCATGTGATTATGTTTTTTAAATGGTTGCTATTATTTTGACAGTTTTTGTTTTATTAAAGTTTTTGATAGTTTATAATTAAAGGGGAAATATACCTAAATTGACGACCTATTCCAGGCTATATTCTTTTTCTGTTCAGTAGTGTAAAAATTTTAAACTTCAGGCAGATTTAAAACGGTAAAACTTTTTTAAAACCGTCCCGATGGATTGGGACGGTTTACTGTTTTAAATGTCAAATAAAACAAGGGAACTTAAAAAAGAAACATTCTGGTTGACCCAAAAACCAGAGAGTATGTCTCTAAAGACAAAGCCACTTTTTGGAAACAACACTGCCTTCCAAAGTGATAGCTTTTATAATTACATACTGATTGTTTAAAGAAACTGTAGTAATAGTAGTCAGACTTGCATTAACCTGACTGTTTTGATATAGCAATTGTCCATTGATTGAATATAGCGCCACACTTTTTAAAAGCGTTACTCCTGCATCGATTACGACATTGTCATTTTTTTGATACACAGCAAGATTAGATGCAGTAAAAATGTTTTGATTATTTCCCAAAACATTCGAAGGTTGGGCATAGATAAGTTCAAAACGATTATTGTTTATACCAATAGGAGCAGTAAAAGTATAGCTACTGATTTTTAAGTCGTTATATGTATTTGTAACTGTATCATGAATGTATATAGGAAGGTTCGAATTGTTAAAAAAACCATCCATGTGGTCAATGGCAAAAGTATAATTTCCGGCATAGGATGCACTAAAGCTTAATGGTACCGCATTAGTTGCTGAAAAAGGTAATCCTTTGAACTGAATGGCATAACGTACACCATCAATTAGAGTAGCCAATGCTACAGCACCATTGTTCATATAAGCGCCATCCAAGCCATTATCCACTCCGTCAGTAGCGCCATCACGATACCCCATTAGGGTTTGTGAAAAAGCACCGTTTGTATCGGTTACATTTATCCAAACTCGATTGGTTTCTACCAGAAGTTCTGATTTGGAGTTTGTGTCTAAAATTGCAGCTTGTGTTTGAAAGCCAAAAAAAGTTATCACAATTGTTACTGAATTAATGTAATTTTTAAGAAAGCCGAGCAGATTTAGGGTACTTTTTTTCATGTTAAAAAATTTAGTTGTTAATACTTCTTTTGACTAAAATTGGGGGCTATAATCTGATACAAATATATTTACATGATTATCGGCTAGTGCAAAAATTCGACGACTGTATTTTGTCTGTGGCTGAAAGGTCAAAATCTATAGACGAACGTGATTTTTTATCGATGTTCTGCTTTTTTTAATGGATTGGTATGATAAATAGTTACGCGGTAGTAACAAAATACCCTGCCAAAAACTGGCAGGGTAGCGAAGGCATTTAGGTGCGTTTTAAAATAAGTAATCCTCTATAACAGATTAAGTCTGGCCATTAATTCATTTCTATTTCCGCGACTCACAGGAACCACATCTTTACCTATTAGTACACTATTGTCTTTTATATCAATAATCTTTTTGGTATTGATAATATAAGAACGGTGTACTTTCAGGAACAAACTGGGAGGAAGTTTAGCTTCTATTTTTGTAAGTGAAGTATGTACCGTGTAGGTAGTAGTATCTGTTTTTATAATAATATAATCACCATTCGCTTTTACTAAACTTACAGACGGGATTTCAATTTTTATTAAGCGGTTTCCAATATTGATATAAAATTCGTTTGTTTCATCGTCAGTACTGATTTTTACTTTAGTTTTTGAAGGTGCTGCATTTAACAGATGGTAGGTGTTTAGTTTTTCTATTGCTTTATTAAAACGTTCCTCAGAAATCGGTTTTACCAAATAATCTACGATACAATCAAATTCAAAAGCTTCGAAAGCAAAGTTTTTATCTGAAGTTACCAATATAATTTTAGGCGGACTTTTTAAGGTTTTAATAAAGTCAAATCCTGTGAAATCAGGCATGTGAATGTCTAGAAAGATAAGATCTACCTGGTTTTCATTTAAATATTTGATGGCTTGTATGGCGTTAGGAAATTCGTTTACTATTTTAATTTTAGTTTGTGAAGTAACAAACTGCGCTACGATAGCTCTTGCCATCATTTCATCATCAATAATTATACAATTCATAAGCCCTTATCTTATAGTTCATTAACAAAATTCTGCATTAAAGTTAAGGTATTTTCAAACTTTTTTTGTAGATTTTTTTTGTTTTTTTTTAGTTCGTCTTCATATTTTTCGGCAGTATAGTAACTTTCTTCAAGTCCTAATATACCTATTTTGTGTTTTAATTTATGAACACAAGAGGCTGCTTGTTTCGTTTTTTTTAAATGCATGCATGCAAAATAGGCATCTATTTCTAAGGGCAGTTCATATTGCAGTATACTAATAAGTTTTAGTTGAATGGCTTCATCATCACCCGAAAGTTTTAGGATATAGTCAAGGTTAGGTTGTTCCATGTTTTTTTGGAAGTTTTATAAAGAATGTTGTTCCTATTCCTAATTCGCTTTCAATCCATATTTTTCCATTGTAATTGTTCACGATTCTTTTTACTATCGACAGCCCAATACCAGTTGATTTTTCTTTTTCTATAAACGATTCAAATATTTTGAATATTTTGTTATGGTACTTCGTGTCAATTCCAGGGCCATTATCAGCTACATAAAAAGTGTAGTTGTTGTCATCCTCATTGCAGCCTATAGTTACGATTCCTTTTTCTTTATCGTTATAATTTACAGCGTTACTTATGAGATTTTGAAACAATTGTTGCATTCTAAATTTGTCGGCTTTTTTTGTTGGAAGTTCATTCGCTATTGTAACACTAACGTTTGGCGGAATATCAATAATCCTTATGATATTCTTTACAATGTCGTTAAGGTTAATAAGCTCGTTTGAGAGTTTGGTTGAATCTATTTTTGAATAGGTTAATATTCCCTGAATCAAATAGTCCATTTTTTCGACCTTATCTTCAATCATTTCCAAATATTGTTTGGTCTGAACATTAAATTCTTTATCGTTGTCTTCTTTTATCCATGTAATCAAAGTGTATATGCTTCGCAATGGCGATTTCAAATCGTGTGACACCATTTGGGCATATTCATTTAGATTTTCATTTTGTTTTTCTAATTTATTTAGTAAATGTTCTTTTTGCCGTTCATTTTTCTTTTGTTCGGTAATGTCTAAATGAATACCAATTGAACCAGTGATTTCTCCATTTACATTATAATTAGGTGCGCCACTGATTAACCAATATTTTTCATCTCCTTTTTTGGTCGTGATGCTCATTTGATAAGAATCAGAAATGTTATTTTTTCTGATATTTATTTTTTCGTTCATGACCTGTTTGTTCTTATTTTTTAAAAATAAATCCGAAGCTTTCCGACCGATTAATTCTTTAATTTCGTAACCGCTCATATCAAGAAATGACTGATTGGCCAGTTGAATTTGATCACTATTATCAACCTCAAGTAGTCCCATGTTCATGTTGGCGATGATATTGCTGTATTTTTCCCTTTCGGTTTCTAAGATTTCTTTGTGTTTTTTCTTGATGGTTATATCTTCATAATTCCAGAGATGGCCATCATATTTTTCACCATTTATTATAGGTATAAAACTTCTTTCAAATATACGACCATCAGCAATACTAATTTCTTCGGCGATGACTATATCCTTTTTTTCCAGTATTTCAGAGATTCTTTTTAAAAAGGTATCGGGTTCTGCGAAAAAATCTTTGGTTGCGTCAGCCATCAAGTTGCAATCAAAACCTTTCATCAATTCAGGCTCCACTTCAATATCAAATAATTCACAGAACTTTTTATTTACAAATACAATTTTTCGTGCCTCATCTTCAAGTAATATTCCTGATTGTAAATTGGCTATGATGGAATTAAGTCGGTTTTCAGATTCTATTAATTGTTGATTGAATTCTTTCTCAAAAGTGATGTCTTCCTGAGTGGCAAAAAATTTAATGACTTCGCCATATTTATTGTGAAGTGCTTGTCCTTGTATGCGAACCCAGTATTTTTCTTTTGATTTGGTATAGTTGATAATTTCACAGCTAAACGGAATGCCATTTTTGATTTGATTTCTCAGAAAGGCAATGGTAGTTGGATCACTTTCTGGACCTTGAAGTAAATTTCCGGGCTTTTTACCAATAAGTTCTGATAAAGAATAGCCTGTCATTTCCAAAAAGCTTGAATTTACCCATTCGGTTTCTCCTTTTTCATTGGTAATTATAACCGAATTAGTATTTTTTTCTGCTATAGATGACAAAAGTAATAGTTGTTGCTCCCTTTCTTTTTCAAACGTAATATCTTCAATAATTGCAAAATACTGGCTCACAAAACCTGCATCGTCCATAATGGGCTGGCCCGTGATTTTGGCCTGAAATGGATCTCCTTTTTTCTTTAAATGGATGTATTCTACCTCAAAACCTGAACCATTATAAAAGGCTTCCAGCATTTTAAAAACCTCTTCTTTATTGGTTTGTTTTCCGCAACCAACCTCTGTCAGCGTTTTTCCTATAATTTCCTTTTGTCCAAGTCCTGTTAAATTCATAAAGGATTCGTTGCACCAAAAAATTTCACCTTGAGGATGGGTAAAAACTACTCCGTCTTTATTGGCGCTTGCCACCAGTGACAGTTTATCTAGTTCTTCCTTGTCATCTTTCAGTTTTTTTCTTTGGAATTCAGTTGTGACAATGAGTTCTTTTAACTCTTTATTAGTGGTTTCCTGATTCTTTAAAACCTGAAGTATGTCAATTAATGGGTCGTGATGTGCAAAATCTTTAGCGGTTAATTGACTTTTATCCACTTCCTGCATTGACATGAACCAAGGAGACCCTACGAAAAGAAATCCGTTTTCGTGGGGTTCAAATTGTCCTCTGAGCGTTACTATATTTTTTCCTTTTGAAGTAAAAACAACCAGTTGATTTAGAAGTGCCTTGAAATTTTGTGGTTTTATATTATTTTTAAAAGGCCTTACAATGGTGAAGTGTTTAGTAAAAGGCTCTTCCGCAGTAAGCTCCGGCTTCATTTTAGAGATACTCTCCCCAAAACTTTTGATGATGAGATGCTCATCAATTAAAAGATAAAAAGGGAAAATACTATTTAAGGTTGAACCTTTTAAAGTAAACTGTAATTCAGGCATATCCTTTATTCTGATATTAACTCGTTACAACCCCAATAATCGAAAATCTTTTGAATTTTAGATACATAATCTTCATATTTCAATGGTTTCAAAATATAACCTGCAATACCAATCTCGTAACATTGTTTAAGGTCTTTGTGATTACTTGATGTAGTTAGAATTATGGTTGGAATGTATTTAAAAGTTTTATCGTTTTTTAGAAAAATAAGGAACTCTATGCCATTCATTTTTGGCATGTTCAAATCTAGGATAATGATGTCAGGAAGGTTTGAACGATCTTTTAAAAGTTCCATGGCTACCTCGCCGTTGTGTGCTTCCACAATGCGATGATTGAATCCCAGAGTCTTTATTACTCTATTAAATTTCATGACTTCAATAGTATCGTCTTCAATAAAAAGTATTTTCAATGATTCCAACATGTTTCTGAAAATTATAATTACAAAAATATTTTAACAGTTTTTCTTTTCTCTATAATTTCGTTCGTTGACCATATACTATAGTCAAATGGCATTAAAGTATAGATAGGTACTAGTTTTTAATAGACGAAAGATATGGAAATAAGCCTATTGTAATGGTTTTTTATGTTCAATTTGCAGTTTTATTTCTTCTGCTTTGTTTGATATATCCCTAATAATGGTATCTAATTCTGCTGCGGAATTCAATAAATAGCCAAATAATTTTTCATTATCAGAACCCGCATTAAAGCCTTCATTTTTAATAAGATCTATAAGTCCTACGATTTTGGCTAATGGAGCTCTAACCACATGCGATTGTATCCAGGCAATTTCCTTTAGTTTTTCGTTTTGTTTTTCGATAGCTTCGATATAGGCAAAGCGTTCAGTGACATCGTTAGCCAAAATAATTCTGCCTATAGTATTCTGGAATGGCAGCGTGTTACTTTGAATGTCAACATGGATGATATCACCATTCTTCTTTTTATGTCTATAGGTTCCTGAAAAGAATGTTGGTTTATTTTCATTTAAAATTTGAACTCGTTCTAACATTAAAGGAATATCTTCTTTTGGTCTGATATCGCCAATTGTCATCCCTAAAAATTCCTGTAAGCTGTAACCATAATGCTTTTCAGCAGCCATATTGACATCTAGGAAACGCATTGTCTCAGTATCATATACCCACATTGGTATTGGACTTAGATGAAATAAATCGCTATAGCGTTTTTCAGAAATTTCTAATTGAATTTGCGACTTTTTTCTTTCTATATTATAAAGGATGCTTTTGTAAAGAGAGGCAGGATCTAATTCGTCTTTTATTAAATAATCGGACGCTCCTAAAGAAAGCGATTTTATTCCAAATAGTATATCAGAGTAACCGGTAAGTATAATCAACGGAATATCGGAACAAAGCGGAATAATGTCATTAATAAGTGCTTCTCCGCTTTTGTCTGGTAAGGTCAGGTCTAATAATACTATGTCACTTTTACGTTCTGAATTTATTAAATATTCTTTAGCCTCCTTAAAACTCTTGGTCCATGCAATTTTAGGAGACATTAATCTTTCTTCAAGATAATCCTGAATAAGCGTAAAATCGCCGATATTGTCTTCAATGACTAGTATATGATAATTTATTTTGTCTATGTGGTTTTTCATAATTACAGCCTTGGAAGATGAACAATACTAATCCAAAAGTTTTCTATTTTAGCCACAGCGTCTATAAAGTCATTAACCTCTAAAGGTTTTGAAATAAAACAGTTCGCATAATTTTTATACGACATCATAATATCCTTTTCAGAAGAGGAAGTGGTCAGCATAATTATGGGAATATGTTTAAATTTATCATTTGATTTGATGTATTGCAATACTTCGTGACCGTTCTTTTTGGGAAGGTTAATATCTAACAATATAAGATTTGGTAATTCAGCATCTTTATGCTCGTTTTTCTTATTTAAAAAATCAATCGCCTGATTTCCGTCTTTTACAACACTAATCTTATTGATTATTTTTTTTTCTTCTAAAACATCTGTGGTAAGAAGTATATCTCCCTCATTGTCTTCTACTAATAAAATGTGAATTGAGTTCATAATCTTTTTGTTTGTTTCTTAGGAATTGTAAAATGGAAAGCAGTGCCGACGCCTTCTTCAGATTCCAGCCAAATCTGGCCACCTAAATTATCAATGATTTTCTTTGTTATTGCTAATCCCATTCCCGTTCCGGAATATTCGTCTTTATTGTGCAGTCGTTGAAATATGATGAAAATTTTTTCGAAATACTCTGAATTGATTCCAATGCCATTATCTTGAATAACAAATTTCCATGAAAGTGGTGTTTCTTCACTGGTAATTTTAATTACGGGAGCTGAATCTGATTTGGAATATTTTAAACTATTACTGATGATGTTTTGGAAAATTTGTTTTACCGGCGATGAGTAGCATTTTATTATGGGCAGGTTTTTACAAACAATTTTGGCTTTCTTTTCTTCTATTTGTTTTCTATAGAGTAAAACAACCTCGTGTACAATTTCATTTAAATTGATTTCTTCTAATTTGCTTTCAATTTTACCAATTCTTGAAAACTCTAATAAATCTAAAATAATTTGGCGCATTCTTTTAGCTCCATCTACGGCAAAAAAGATATATTTCTTTCCTTTTTCATCTAAAATAGCTTCATATTTTTTTTCAATTTGTGTTAGGAAACCGGTAACCATTCTAAGGGGTTCCTGCAAATCATGTGAAGCTATATAAGCAAACCGCTCTAGTTCCTCATTAGAAATAGCCAACTCTTTTAAACGGGTTTCTAAGGTTCTGTTTGTTTTTTTTAACTGATTCTCCATATGCTTTCTTTGATTAATATTCTTGAAATAAACGGTTAATCCCATACTGGACGGAAAGCCATTTACTTCAAACCAATTCTTACTAATCTTTGAAAAGATTTCTAAACGAACAGGTTTATTTTCATTTTTAGCCTTATGAAATTGGTAATACATTTTTTTTGAAATTTTTCCTTCATATACATCCCATATATTCATGCCCTCCATTTCATATTGATTTTTGCCAGAAATTCCTTCAACTACATGGTTCCAATACATCACATTCCAATTGTTATCCAAAGTATAAAACCCATCTTGAATACTATCCAGAGTATGTGCTAATTTTTGGCTTACTTCGGATAGGTTTTGTTCCTGTATTTTGCTTTCGGTGACGTCACGTTCTATAGATACCCAATGCGTATGCTCTCCTTTGTTATTGAATACAGGGTTTACTACTAAATTTACCCAAAACTCTTGTCCGTCTTTTTTATAGTTTAATATTGTTATGTTTGTGGTTTTTAACTCATCAAGCGCTTTATAAAACAGTTCCAATTCCTTGGGGTCCGTATTGGGTCCATGTAATAATTTGTGTGTTTTGCCTATTATTTCACTTTTAGCATACCCACTCATTTTTGTGAAAGCATCGTTAACATAAAGTATTTTTCTGCCCAATTCACGTGAGGGATTTGCTTCTTTTATTACTACAGCATCGGTGGTATTGGTAATTACAGTTTCTAAAAGCATTAGACGTAATTCCTCTTCTTTTTGTTTGGTAATGTCCTGCATAGCGCCAACCATTCGCTTGGCTTTTCCAGTGGCGTCTCTTATTACAATTCCTTTGTCATTAACAAAGGCGTAATCTCCATTAGATTTTTTATACCGGTATTCCGCCATCCATTTATTCTCTTTGCCATTTATGATGTTGTAAATAGTTGCTAAAACACTTTCGTTATCATCAGGATGTATATTTGATTTCCAAAAAGCACTGTTATTTTGATGGGCATCGATTTTGTATCCAAATAAACGATCAAAACCTTCTCCGTAATAAATACCATCAGTAATTAAATCCCAATCCCAGACGGCATCTGATGTTGCTTTGGTTACATATTCGTAACGCTCATTACTTTCATGAATTATTTTTTGTGCTTGTACCTGATCCGTCACGTCCATTACAGTAGAAATAATCAGATTTTGTTCAGGAATGGGAATGGAAAGCGCATTCATAATTTTCTGCTCTCCTGTCTGAGTGGTAATGATAAGGTTTTTCGAATTGATCTTATCCTTATCGCCAGTTCTAATATCATTCATGATACTTTCCGATATTTCATTTCGATACCTTTCGTCTGGAAATATCTTAGTTAAATAATCCGGAAATTGACTCATTACTTCAGCAGGCCAACCATTAATTTCCGTTACTTTTGAATTCATCCAAAGTACTTTAAAGTTTTCGTCTACTTTCTGAATAGTTACACCAATTGGTAAATTTTTCAACGCGATTTCAATAAAATCTTGTTTTTCTTTAGCTTCTTTTTTTGCTATTTTTAGGTTGGTAACATCCTTACCCACACCATACACTATTTTTTCTGATTCATCAAATCGAGCCGACCATAACATAGAAACTAAGCGCCCGTCTTTGTGAATCATAGTATTTTCTAGGACTTTGACTGCTATTCCGGAAACTACTTCTTCTTGTGCATCTATTGATTTTGTAAAATCATCTTTATATACAAATTCAGTAAAGTTTTTTCCTTTAAATTCCTCTGGGGTATAGCCCAAAATCAACTCGCAGGCAGCGTTTGTAGTAAGGAAATTACCAAGTTCATCACCCGTACAAATAATATCTAATGATAAATCTAATATTTTTTGAATTGCTCTTTTTGACTCTAATGCATTAAATTCTGCAGTGGTGATATCGGTTGTGTCTTGAATCGTTCCAACTATTTTTTTTGGTTTGCCGTTATTGTCAAATATAAAAACACCTCGAATTGTTATATAAACTATGGATTTGTCTTGGGCTACAAATCGCACATTCATATAAAAATCTTCCTGATTTTTTTGCGCATGCTCAAAAAGAGTATTTCTTCTCTCTATATCATCGGGATGGATAAATTCAAAAATTTTTTCCATTGTTATTTCAAACTCTTGCGGTTGGTAACCAAGGAGCAAATACAGATTGTCTGACCAATGCATTTTTCCTGTAACAAAATCGCGTTCCCATCTCCCGATTTTTGCTATTTCTTCAGTTTGTAGCAGAATTTTAGTCCTTAATTTTTCACTAATTTTGGATTCATTCGAATTTTCATCAATTACTTTTTTTTCAGTTACATTAGTAAAAGAATGAATAATCATCTTTATGTCTCCGCAATCATTCAATAATGGACTGTTCTCTGAATCCCTATACTTAAGTTTATATTTAGAAGTTCCCTTAATAGGAATAGGGTATTTTTGAAGCGCCATTTTATGGCTCTTTTTGGTTTTAATAACCGTATTGAGAGACTGTGTTAAGTTCTTCAAGCTTTCAGCAGTTGGGTCTGACGCGTCGTAAGGAAAGGCTTCAAGAATTCCTTTGCCAATTAAATCTTCACGCATAGAGTTAGTTGAGGCAAGATAAGCAGGATTGACTTCAACTATTGTAAATTTTGGTCCATCAGGAAGCAACACTAAACTAGGCGTTGACGAAATATTAAAAAACTCGATTAAAGATTTTTCACTAATCATAAATAAAATAATGGAATTTAAGTTTTCAGATTAAAACTAATAAAACGATTGGTGAGCCTGCGTGATATTCAAATTTAAGTTTTTTTTATGATTTTTTGAAATTTAATTTTGTTAAAAATTGCCATTATTATCAAATAAAATTCTGATTAACTGATTATAATTATGTTATAAAAAGAGTTAAAAATGTATAGCTGAAAAAAAACGTAATTTTTATAGCCTTAATTTATGCATTTTATGTTCGTCATTTTGTCGAGTAAATTACCGTTTAACTACAATAAAAAGATTTTCGTCTACACTTACTATGTCATTCGTCTAAATTTTTAAAGTAGACTAGGTAATACCAGTAAGTTTGTCTCATAATTAAAACCCTGAAAATTATGAAAGCAAATTTACCTACTCCTAGAAAGCATGTTTTATGTTCGTTACTGATCTTTGGATTGTCAATTGTTTCTTATTGTAAAACAAATCCTTTATATAACAATGAAAATCCCTTCAATAGAAATTTAGTATCAGTTCACTCCAACTTTTTAATTACTGGAGAAGGTGGACTAGTTACCGCTAATCAAACCATTTGCGCAGGAACAAGACCAGCCAATTTAGTTTTGACAGGCTATGCTGGGGATATTTTAAATTGGGAAAGCTCAGAAGACTCTAGCTTTACTTCGCCTAGTACTATTGACAATACTTTAGCAACTTTAACTGGAGCTAGGGTAGGACAATTAAGTACCACTATTTATTTTAGAGCTGTAGTACAAACAGCAAATTCGGGTATTGTTTATTCTGAATATGCTACTGTAACAACAACAATAACAAGTACAACTTGGAACGGGACTAGTTGGAGTGCAGGCGAACCTACTCAAGCCGTCTCTGCCATAATACAAAGTAATTTCACGTCTCAAGGAACCAATATTTCAGCTTGTAAGCTAACAGTCGTAAATAATGCAACTGTGATTATTTCATCTGGAGATACTGTTAATATAAAAGGTTCGTTAGAAGTTTCAGAAGGAAGTTCAGTAAGTTTTGAAAGTAATGCTTCTTTGTTGCAAAGTGAAGATTCTAATCCTAATATAGGGGATATCTTAATCCACAGAAATAGCTCTCCTTTAAAACGATTGGATTATACGTTGTGGTCATCACCTGTTGCCAATCAAATACTTACTGATTTTTCACCAAATACAGTAACTACTCGCTTTTATACTTACAACACTGCTAGCAATTTGTATGATGTAGTAACTGCACCTAGCGCAACTAATTTTAATTCGGCAAAAGGATATCTGATTCGTACGCCAAATAACCATCCGACTACTCCAACTGCTTGGACTGGTGCGTTCAGAGGTGTGCCAAACAACGGAGATTATTCTGTCTCTCTTGATGACAATGTATTAGGTCAACGATATAACTTAGTAGGTAATCCTTATCCATCTCCTATTGATGCTTTAGCTTTTGTTTCTAACAATAACAACAGTCTCAATATTACGGGTGTCCTTTATTTTTGGAGAAAAACTAACGGGAGTTTAAACTCAAGCTATTGTGTCTGGACCGAACTAGGATTTACTAGTAATGGAGAAGATGGTGTGACGAATCCTAATGGTGTTATTCAAACTGGACAAGGATTTTTCGTGGAACGATTAGAGAACTTAAGCGAGAGTTTTGTTATTTTTACTAATGATATGAGAGCTTCAAATAGCGCTAATCAATTTTTTAAAACTGCTGCTACTAATGCTATTGTTGAAAAACATCGTATTTGGTTGAATGCCACTAGTGCAACCGGTTCTTTTTCACAGACTATGGTCGGTTATATGAATGGTGCTACTGTAGGAGTTGATTCCAAAATTGACGGCAAGAATATTAACCAAGGAGATATTGTTTTAACATCTTTAATTGAAGCTACTCCTTATGCTGTTCAAGGAAGACCGCTGCCATTTGACAACGCTGACGTGGTTCCGTTAAGTTTTAGCGCAACTACAGCAGGAAACTACAGCATAGCTATAGACCATGTTGATGGTTTATTCTCTAGTGGGCAAACGGTTTATTTGAGAGATACTTTAGCGAATACAGTTCATAATTTAACCATGGCTGGAGCCTATACTTTTGCTTCTAATGCCGGAACATTTACTAGTCGTTTTGAAATTTTATATCAATCTCTATTAGCGACTCCAATATTTACTGCCAACAATGTAGTTATCTACTCTCAAAGCAATGAGTTTGTAGTGAATTCTGGAAATGCAATCATGGCATCAATCAAAGTATTTGACATTAGAGGCAGATTGATAGAAGAGAAAAAAGCAATCAATTCAAACCAAACTACTATAAATGGGGGATTAGCAAATCAAGTGTTGTTAGTTCAAATTACTTCAGAAGATGGAGCAATGGTAACTAAGAAAGTAATAAGATAAATTTTAGATATATTTTACCTTTAAATCCCCATTAATTCGATGGGGATTTTTTTATATACTTACTTATTGTGTTTTGCCTTTTTTCTAGAATGACATTAAATTTTTAAACTCTTTACTTTTGTAAAATAACAGTACCATCAAAAAGGTTTACTTAAAGTTATAGCTTGATTCCTATATAAGAAGTAAAGTAGTAGATTATAATTGACCGCAAATTTCATTAAATAGTATCACAAAAAAGCACAACAAAAAATCCCTGCTAGTGATAACAGGGATTTTTTTATTTTGAAACTTAAAAATTGTTTAAGCTTGTTTTCTGTTTTTTCTAAAACTGTAAACTGCGAAAAGAATACCAATAATTGCTAAAAGGATTAATTTGCTGTCGATAGGTGCTGGTTGTGGATCACCACCTTCAAGACCTCCAGTACCATCATCATCACCGGGTTGGGCAAAGGCTATAAAATCCGACAAAAATATAAACGAAACTAAATATAATTTAACTAAATTTCTCATAAACACTCTATTTCAAGGGGTAAATATAGGAATCATTTTCAAAACTAAAAAATTTAGTTTGGATTTTACGATGATTTAATCAAATTCAGAGGTGAAATACAACTTTACGTTAGGAAACTTCGTTTGAGTCATCTGAATTGTAAATTCAGAATCGGCTAAAAATACTAATTGTCCATATTTATCATGCGCTAAAAACTTCTGTTTAATTCTTTTGAACTCCTTAAATTCTTCACTCTTAGGGTCATTTGGCTTTACCCAGCAGGCTTTGTGAACTGGGAAATTCTCGTAGCTGCATTTTGCTCCGTATTCATGTTCTAAACGGTATTGAATTACTTCGTATTGCAGTGCGCCAACCGTTCCAATAATCTTACGGTTATTCATTTCTAAAGTAAATAACTGTGCAACCCCTTCATCCATTAATTGGTCAATTCCTTTGTCTAATTGCTTTGCTTTTAACGGATCGGCGTTGTTGATATATCTAAAATGCTCTGGTGAGAAGCTTGGAATACCCTTGAAACTCATTATTTCGCCTTCGGTTAAAGTGTCGCCAATTTTAAAATTTCCCGTATCATGTAATCCTACAATATCACCAGGATAGGAAATGTCGACAATTTCTTTTCGCTCTGCAAAGAACGCATTCGGACTAGAGAATTTTAAATTTTTGCCCAATCTCACATGCATATAAGGTTTGTTGCGTTCAAATGTTCCTGAAACAATTTTGACGAACGCCAATCTATCTCGGTGTTTCGGGTCCATGTTTGCATGAATTTTAAAAACGAATCCGGCTAATTTTTCTTCTTCAGGTTTAACCAATCGCGTTTCTGATTCTTTTGGCCTTGGTGCCGGAGCAATCTCAATAAAACAATCCAATAATTCTCTAACTCCAAAATTGTTCAAAGCCGAACCAAAGAATACGGGCTGTAAATTCCCAGAAAGGTATTTTTCTCTATCAAATGGCGGATAAACTTCTGAAATTAATTCCAATTCCTCACGCAACTTCACTGCAGGTTTTTCTCCAATGATTTTCTCTAATTCTGGACTGTTCATATCAGAAAAAGCAATAGTATCTTCAATATTTTTTCGGCTATCACCACTGAAAATATTAATGTTTTGTTCCCAAATGTTATAAATTCCCTGAAAGTCATATCCCATTCCAATAGGAAAACTTAAAGGGGTAACGCTCAACCCTAATTTTTGCTCTACTTCATCCATCAAGTCGAAAGCATCTTTTCCTTCTCTATCTAATTTGTTGATAAAAACAATCATTGGAATATTTCGCATTCGGCAAACGGCAACTAATTTCTCGGTCTGTTCCTCAACACCTTTCGCAACATCAATAACAACAATAACGCTATCAACAGCGGTCAAAGTTCTAAAAGTATCTTCAGCAAAATCCTTATGTCCCGGAGTATCTAGTATGTTTATTTTCTTTCCTTTGTAATTAAAGGCCAAAACGGAAGTCGATACCGAAATTCCTCTTTGACGTTCAATCTCCATGAAATCCGAAGTGGCTCCTTTTTTGATTTTATTGTTTTTAACGGCACCAGCTTCTTGGATTGCGCCTCCAAACAGTAATAACTTCTCTGTTAGTGTAGTTTTTCCGGCATCGGGATGCGAAATAATCCCAAAGGTTCTTCGACGTTCTATTTCTTTTAAAAAACTCATGATTTTTAATAAATTGGTTGCAAAAATACTATTATTTACTGATTATTTCTGCATGCTTTGCAGTGCAAATCTTCTTAGGGCTATTTACATAGGAAGTTGTGTTAATAAAATTTTGTTAATAGTAGCTTGTATAGTTGGATAATGTGTTTGAATTACTATTTTTGTTGATTGTTACTATGCAAATCTTAACTAATTTTAGCTAGTAAAGGAATACCAAAAGTAATTGTAAATTTTATATAGAAAATTTTATCAGCATGAACTTAAAACAGTTTTTTTTCGGTTTATTATTTTTACTGTCCATTGCCAGTTTTGCACAAAATAATTCAAAAGAAGTTTTGTTTACGATTAATGAAAAACCGTATTATACCGACGAATTTTCTCGGATTTATAAAAAGAATTTAGATTTAGTTAAAGACGATACCCAAAAAGATTTAGACCAATATTTAGAGCTTTTCATTGGCTACAAATTGAAAGTTAACAAAGCATACAAATTGGGTTTGCAAAATAATCCACAGTATCAAAATGAGTTAAAATCGTATAGAACGCAATTGGCCAAAAACTATTTTAACGATACTAAAATCACTCAAGAGCTTATTGAAGAAGGATACAATCGCCTTCAAAAAGAAATTAAAGCGTCTCATATTCTTATCTTGGTAGATGAAAATGCAATTCCTGCAGATACATTAAAAGCATACAAAAAAATAGAAGATATTAGAAAAAAAGCGGTTGCCGGAGAAAATTTCGATGATTTAGCCACTCAGTTTTCTGAAGATCCATCTGCCAAAGAAAACAAAGGTGATTTAGGTTATTTCAGTGCGTTTAGAATGGTATATCCATTTGAAAATGCAGCTTTTAGCACTTCAAAAGGGCAGGTTTCTAAAATAATCAGAACGCGTTTTGGATACCATATTTTAAAGATTAATGATGTTAGAGATAACCGCGGCGAAATAACGGTGGCTCACATTATGATTTTAAATGAAAAACCAGAAGAAGCAGAGAAGAATTCTAAAAATACGATTAACGATATTTACAAAAAAATTCAACAAGGAGAACAATTTGACGCTTTAGCCAAACAGTTTTCTGAAGATAAATCATCGGCTGCAAAAGGTGGCGTTCTAAATCGATTTGGTTCAGGTCAGTTGAGTTCTCAAGAGTTTGAAGATGTTGCTTTTTCACTTACAAAACCCGGCGAAATTTCAAAACCATTCCAATCTCAGTTTGGATGGCACATTGTCAAATTAATAGAAAAGCATCCAATAAAATCATTGGATGAGATGAAATCCGAGTTGGAAACTAAAATTGGTAAAGAC
The DNA here is from genome assembly GCF_029945805.1 of Flavobacterium sp. Classification (GTDB taxonomy): domain Bacteria; phylum Bacteroidota; class Bacteroidia; order Flavobacteriales; family Flavobacteriaceae; genus Flavobacterium. The sequence continues at coordinate 24,822 of NZ_JAQSDH010000007.1, read as the reverse complement.
GATAGGTCAAAAAAAATAACTGCGTCTTTAAACGAAAAACTTAGAAAAAAGTATACGTACAAGACAGATAAAAAACAGTTTTCAGCACTTTCAAAGCTGATAACAAACGATTTCTACGAATCAAAGTGGACACTTCCTGCAAACGCGAACGACTACAAAGCGCCCTTGTTGACGATAAATAATAAAAGAATTGAGGGTAAAACCTTTTTGGAATTTGTTGACAAACAACAGAAGGCCGCTTCTAAAACCAAACCGCTTTCAAATCTAATAGAAGAATTGTACACAAAATTCCAAGACGAACAATTGACCGCATACTATGATGAAAACCTAGAAAATGATTTTCCTGATTTTGCCAATGTAATGGAAGAATATCGAGATGGATTATTGCTTTTTGATCTAATGGAAAAAGAAATTTGGGATCGTGCAAAAACGGATACTATTGGGCTGAATAAGTTTTATGAAGCGCACAAAATGGAGCATTTATGGAAGAAAAGAGTTGAAGTTACAGTAGCATCATCCACCAAATTGGAAATGATTAAAAAGGCACAAGCACTTTTAAAGAAAAATACCGAACCACAAGAAGTTAAAGACCAACTAAATCTTAACAATGTGGTGAATGTGATGACCAACAGCGGTGTTTTTGAAGAAGGAAGTGATGCTTTGCCAAAAACAATGAAATATGATGTTGGCGTTTCCGAAGTGTTCAAGGAAGGCGAATATTATTTTGTAACCAACGTTGAAAGAATACTGCCAGAAAGTGTCAAAAGTTTGGAGGAATGTAAAGGGAAAATGGTTAACGATTATCAGCAATATTTAGAACAAGGCTGGGTTGCTGATTTGAAAAAAGAATTTACAGTGAAAACGAATACAACGGTTTTTGAGCGCGTAAAACAACAGCTGAAGTAAATGTTAAGAAATAGTTTTTTACTAATCTTTTTGTGTATAATTTCATCATGCAATTATTTCGAACCAGGAAAAAAACCACAATCCATTGCTAGAGTAGGGAAGAATTATTTGTATAAAAGTGACATTGCGACATTGGTCTCGGAGGGAACTTCAAAAGAAGACAGCTTACTTTTAGTGCGTGATTTTATTGATAGATGGGCAAGTCAAAAGTTGTTAATTGATGCGGCTGAAAGGAACCTTAGCGATGGTAAAAAGAAGCAATACAGCGCGTTAATCAAACAATATCAAATTGATTTGTATACGAGAGCCTATATAGAAGAAGTGGTTGAAAATACTGTTGATACCGTTGTAAGTAAGAGTGAATTAAAAAAATATTACGACGAAAACAAAGAGAATTTTAAAACCAACGGAACATTGGTTCAGTTGCGGTTTATCCATCTGGCAAAAGACAACCCGCATTTTGAAACTATAAAAAGTAAGTTCTTTAATTATAATAAAAAGGATAAAAAGTTTTGGGAAACCTATAAGCTTCAGTTCAAAAACTTTGCATTAAATGATACGGTATGGGTTGATATGAGTCAGGTATATGAAAAATTACCGGTCATAAATCCAGATAATAGGGATGAATTCATCCAATCTGGAAAAAAATCGGAAATTCAGGACAAAGACAATGCTTATTTGATAAAAATATCTAATGTAATTGATAGGAATCAAGTTTCTCCTTTTGAATACATTAAACCAACATTGAAGGAAGTTATCCTGAACAGAAGAAAATTAGAATTGATTAAAAAATTTGAAAAAGATATTACTAATGATGCCATTAAAAACAAGGATTATGAAATATATAAGTAGCAAGTTTATTGTAGCGATAGTAGCAATTTTTTGCACAGTAAGCTTTGCGAATGCTCAAGAAATTATTAAAGATACCGTGAAGACAAAAGCGGTATCCTTTGGTACTAAAAAGCAAAAAGTAGATGGCGTTATAGCAACAGTTGGAGATTACATTATCCTTGATTCAGACGTGGACAAAATGTTCCTAGAACTTTCAAGCCAAGGACAAGCTGTAAAAGATATTACGCGTTGTCAAATGTTAGGAAAACTATTGGAAGAGAAATTATTTGCGCATCAAGCGGTGCAAGATAGTATTATTGTTAGAGATGAAGAAGTTAAAGAAAAACTGAACGAGCAAATGGCGTATATGTTGGAGCAACTTGGTTCGGAAGAGAAAGTGATTCAATATTTCAAGAAAAGTACCATTGATGAATTGAAGGCTGAATTATTTGATATCATTAAAATCAACAAACTTGGTGCTGAAATGCAAAAGAAAATTATTGATGGTGTAGAAATTACTCCAGAAGAAACACGTACGTTCTTTAAATCAATTAAGGAAAGTGAATTGCCAACTTTTGGAGCAGAAATGGAGGTAGCGCAAATTGTAGTAACTCCAAAAATTAGTAACGAGGAGAAGCAAAGAGTAGTTGCCAGATTAAAAGAAATTAAAGCAGAAGTGCTAGCAGGTGCAAGTTTTAAAACTAGAGCCGTTATTTATTCCGACGATAAAGGTTCGGCTTCAAGTGGAGGTTTTTATAAAATTAATAGAAAAACTCAGTTTGTAAAAGAATTTAAAGATGTAGCGTTCAGTTTGGCAGAAGGTGAAATATCAGAACCATTCGAAACTGAATATGGTTATCATATTATTATGGTTGAAAAAATCAAAGGGCAGGAAGTGGAATTGAGACATATTTTGATGATGCCAAAAGTTTCTGACCAAGCTTTGAAAGATGCCAAAGAGAAAATTATTCAAATTAAAAATAAAATTGAAAGTGGTGAAATAACTTTTGGAGATGCAGCGAGAACCATGTCTGATGAAAAAGAAACACGCGCTAACGGTGGCGTTTTGATCAATCCAAAAACACAAGACACTCATTTCGAATTGACAAAAATGGATCCGAGTTTGTACAGCGAAGTGTCAAACTTAAAGGATAAAGGAATTACACAGCCTATTTTAGATGATGATCCTAGAACTGGGAAAAAATACAAAATCATCACGGTGACAGATAGAATTGAATCGCATCCAGCAGATTACGCTAAAGATTATGTAAAAATCAAAGATTTGGCTTTGAAAGAGAAGCAAATTAAAGCGATCGGAAAATGGTCTGATGAAAAAATTAAAGAAACCTATGTAAAAATTAATGGTGAGTACAGAAATTGTACTTTTGTCAATAATTGGATAAAAAAATAAGTCGTAAATCTAACCCGAGGCGCTACCGAACTTTATGGAGCGTATCGGAATAAAATCTAAATCAAATGTCAGACGTTACCGCCATTAAAAATTTGGTTACTAAAAGAATAGAGCTTAAACAAGAAATTGCCAAAATTATTGTTGGACAAGATGATGTTATTGACCAGATTTTGTTGAGTATATTTTCGGGAGGGCACGCACTTTTGGTCGGTGTTCCCGGATTAGCAAAAACGTTAATGGTGAATACTATTTCTCAAGCATTAGGATTAGATTTTAAAAGAATTCAGTTTACGCCCGATTTGATGCCGTCCGACATTCTTGGAAGTGAAATTCTAGACGAGAGCCGTCAGTTTAAATTTATCAAAGGCCCCATTTTCGCAAACATCATTTTGGCTGATGAGATCAATAGGACGCCACCCAAAACGCAGGCTGCTTTGCTTGAAGCGATGCAAGAACGTTCGGTAACTATTGCGGGCCAAAATTATAAATTGGATTTGCCGTATTTTGTTTTAGCAACCCAAAATCCAATTGAGCAAGAAGGAACATATCCTTTACCGGAAGCACAGTTAGACCGGTTTATGTTCGCTATTAAATTAGATTATCCTTCATTTGCAGAAGAAGTTGATGTCGTTAAAAATACAACTTCGGATAGCAAACCTGAAATAAATCCACTATTTACAGCTCAGGAAATTATTGATTTTCAACATTTGGTTCGTAGGATTCCAGTTGCGGATAACGTAATTGAATATGCGGTGACTTTGGTAAGCAAAACGCGTCCTAACAATCCGTTGTCAAATGACTATATTAAGAATTATTTAGATTGGGGTGCTGGACCAAGAGCGTCTCAAAACCTTATTTTGGCTGCCAAAGCCAATGCAGCTTTCAACGGAAAATTCTCTCCAGATATTGAAGACGTAAAAGCAGTTGCAACCGGAATTCTTCGTCACAGAATTATCAAAAATTACAAAGCTGACGCGGAAGGAATTACCGAAGAAATGATTATCGATAAATTACTATAATTTTTTGGTATAATTTTTTAATTAATGTCAATTATTTATCGTTTGTCACACTGAGCTTGTCGAAGTGCTTAAAAACGTATTCGTCAAGCTCAGACTGAAATTTTTGAATCAAATTGGATTCAGAATACTTTGAAAGCTGACCGACTGACGATAAGCACCAAACAGGTTATTTTAATCCTTTTTGAAGTAAATCATCCAATTCTTTATCGTAGAAAAACAAAAACATGCTTCCCATCATGTCTTGATTTATTTGAGAAGTGTTGTCGACATCTAATACAATTTCATAATCGTGATTTTTGTAGAGCCAAATCCCTTCTTCAGAAGAAAATGGATCAATCCTCGTTAAACCAATCTTACCTTTGTGATTTACAATGTTGCTTATAACAATTGGCTTGTTTGCAGTTTTATCAAACAATGAAATCTTGGTTGCAAACGGATGCACATGAATCGTCGCCGCATGCAGACGCAAGCTGTCTTGTAGCTGTAACTGTTGGTTCACGGAACTTCGATACGTGTGTTTACCCATTGGAATTACCCAATGACCTGAAAGTTTATTGCCTTTGCCATCATCATAAGTATGATTTCTGGTTTCCACTGGAATACATTGGTTGGTTCCAGGATCCAAAGGAGATTTGTACGGATCAGATTCGTTGAACGGAAGCATTATAAAAGCCGTTCGACTCATTAAAGGTCTTGTGGTTTTCGCTCTTGAATAGGTAATATCCACTTCATGCCGTATCCAAAAATTAGCATCCGGTAGATTGTGGTTTAAAGCTTGCGTTGTCACATAAAGAAACTCAGTTCCTTTCATCGGAACACCATAACCAGCAGGAAAACTAAAATGTTCCATACCATGAGAAAGTGATGTCAGCCGCGGATATTGTGTGCCAATCCGTTTTTCTAGATGAAACGAACTATAATAGTTTGCATCATTAAAATCAACATTAGTATGGCAAATAAAATCATTAGAAATATACTTTAATGAACTATTGTCAAGTGCTTTTACTTGAAATCCGGTCAGCCAAAGCAAAGTCGAATCTTGCGAAAGCTGAACATAATTAGAAGATTTGGGTCCTTCCATCGATTTGTAAATTCCGTCAATATAGAATTCAGGCGAAATCATTTTATAGGTTTCCAATTTGTTCTCAACTTTCCAATTCGGATTTACTATTCCTAATTTTTCAAATAAAAAAGTCTTGGCAATGGCTTTGTGACGCTTAGGCAATTGCCAATACCAGATTCCGCCGCCAATAATGACTAACAAAATTAGAACTCCTAAAAATTTATATATCTTTGATTTTCTCATTGTTGTCAAATTTACATTTTTATATGAAGGATGGAAAGCAAATAATTACAAAAAATAGTTTTTTTGGATTAGATTTTCTACGAGTGCTTGCCATACGAATAACCTTGTGTACTCATAAGTTATGGCTGTATATTACAACGGGAATTCTAGAGAAGTTCGATTGTGCGCATCGATTTTTGGGTGTCAAATTGTTCTTTGTTTTGAATTGTTTTTTTAATTGGCGGAATACTATACAAACTATCTTTATATGGAAACTATATTTTGAAGAGTGCCCGTCTGTTTATTTGCCGAAAACCAATCATTGACTATCGGACTAAAAACTTGAAATTGAATGGCAAATAATAGGCAACGTATTTTTGGATTAGATTTGATGCGGGCAACAGCCATTATGATGGTTTTGTTTGCGCACACCCTTTGGATTTTTCCCGAAAGCAATGGGTTTTTTTATCAGATATTAAAACTATTTGGGTTTTTAGGTGTTGAGATTTTTTTTGTTTTAAGCGGATTTTTGATTGGCAAAATTCTATATCAATTATACCTTAAAGATAATTTTTCGCTAACAGCAGTTTTCTTTTTTTTAAAACGAAGATGGTTTAGAACAGTACCGAGTTATTTTTTAGTACTGCTTCTAAATATCATAATTGCATCAATAATTGGCTATTCAGTGCCCGAATTATGGCGGTATTTCCTTTTTCTTCAAAATTTTAAAGCAACTATGTTACCTTTTTTTCCAGAGTCTTGGAGTCTCTCGGTGGAAGAGTATGCCTATGTTATTTTGCCGTTTTTCCTGTTACTGCTGTCGTTCATTACTAAGCCTAAAAATAAACCTAGATTTTTTTTACTAGCGGTTTCATTCTTGATTTTACTCTTCTTTAGTACTAAAATGTTTTATCAAAATACGACTTTAAACACTACTATTGATCAATGGAATGTTTCGTTAAAGTCAGTGGTTTTGTATCGCTTGGACAGCATTTTTATTGGTGTTTTTTGCAGCTGGATCTATAGTAGCCGCTATTTTTTTTGGATAAAAAACAAGTTGTTTTTTGTGTGTTTTGGAACGTTGATTTTTGGTTTTTTGTTTGCTGGAATTGGATATTTTGGCCTATTTATTGAAACAAATGCAGCATTTTGGAATGTTATTTATTTACCTTTAGTATCTGTTGCCGTAGCTTGTTTTTTGCCTTTTTTATCAGAATGGAAGGAAGAAAAATCACTGATAAATAAACCAATTGCCTTTATTAGTATCATTTCATATTCCATTTACTTACTCCATTATAGTGTCATTTTGCAATTGATGAAATATTACGCTTCTACTGCAATAACTACTTATTTTGGATTATATACCTTCGCTTTTCTGTATATACTCATTACCGTACTAGTAAGTTCTATTTTTTACCGTTTTTATGAAAAACCGATGACGGATATAAGGGATAAAAATTGATAATTGTCATTATATAGGCTTTAAAATAGCGTATTGACAAAAAACTAACTCCAAAAGCAATCATTTCGCAAAATAGTGATCCAAATCAATATATTCTATTAAAAACTTTTACATAAGTACAACGTTTTCGTAAATTTGCACAGCAAACAATTAAACCCAATATACTATGGCTTTTGATATTGAAATGATTAAAAAAGTGTATGCAACAATGGCTGAACGTGTTGACGTAGCTCGTGAATTAGTTGGACGACCATTAACACTTTCTGAGAAGATTTTATATTCCCATTTGTGGGAAGGAAATCCAACACAATCTTTTACGCGTGGAAAGGATTATGTAGATTTTGCTCCAGATAGGGTAGCGTGTCAAGATGCTACTGCTCAAATGGCTTTGCTACAATTTATGCACGCCGGAAAAAAGACAGTAGCGGTTCCAACAACCGTTCATTGTGATCACTTAATCTTAGCAAAAGATGGCGCCATACCTGATTTAGCCAATGCCAATTCACAGTCAAAGGAAGTTTTTGATTTCCTTTCATCTGTTTCTAATAAATACGGAATCGGGTTCTGGAAACCGGGTTCGGGAATTATTCACCAAATTGTGTTAGAAAATTACGCATTTCCAGGTGGAATGATGATTGGAACCGATTCACATACAGTAAACGCCGGAGGATTGGGAATGTTAGCAATTGGAGTAGGTGGTGCGGACGCTGTTGATGTAATGTCGGGAATGTCTTGGGAGCTTAAATTCCCAAAATTAATCGGAGTAAAATTAACCGGAAAACTTTCGGGTTGGACTGCTCCAAAAGATGTAATTCTTAAAGTAGCAGATATTCTTACTGTAAAAGGGGGAACTGGCGCTATTGTTGAATATTTTGGCGATGGAGCAATTAGTATGTCGTGCACAGGAAAAGGAACTATTTGCAATATGGGTGCCGAAATTGGCGCTACGACTTCGACGTTTGGCTATGATGATTCTATGAGAAGGTATTTGTCCGCTACCGGTAGACAAGATATAGTTGATGCTGCTGATAAAGTGGCTGATTATTTAACGGGTGATGCCGAAGTTTATGCTAATCCAGAACTGTATTTTGATCAATTGATTGAGATTAACTTATCAGAATTGGAACCCCACATCAATGGACCTTTTACGCCAGACAGAGGAACTCCAGTTTCAGAAATGAAAGCTGAAGCTGCTGCAAACGGTTGGCCAATAAAGGTGGAATGGGGGTTAATCGGTTCTTGTACTAATTCATCTTATGAAGATATGGCGCGTGCGGCGTCAATTGTACAACAAGCAGTTGATCATGGGATTAAACCAAAAGCTGAATTCGGAATTAATCCAGGTTCGGAACAAATTAGATATACTATCGAAAGAGATGGAATCATCGCGACTTTTGAAAAAATGGGAACAAAAGTATTCACCAATGCTTGTGGACCTTGTATCGGACAGTGGGATAGAGCAGGTGCCGATAAACAAGAAAAGAACACCATTGTACATTCGTTTAATAGAAATTTCTCTAAACGTGCCGATGGAAATCCAAATACACATGCTTTTGTAACTTCGCCAGAAATGGTGGCTGCTTTAGCAATTTCTGGTGATTTAACTTTTAATCCAATTACGGATACATTATTAAACGATAAAGGTGAAGAAGTTAAATTGACTGCTCCGTTTGGCGATGAATTGCCTAAAAGAGGTTTTGATGTTAAGGATGCAGGTTTTCAAGCGCCAGCTGCCGATGGAAGTCATGTGCAAGTTGTGGTTGCTCCAACATCGGATAGACTGCAATTGCTAGCGCCATTTGATGCATGGGATGGTAAAAATATTTCTGGTGCTAAATTGTTAATCAAAGCGTTCGGAAAATGTACTACAGATCACATTTCTATGGCTGGACCATGGTTGCGTTTCCGCGGACATTTAGATAATATTTCTAATAATATGTTGATTGGAGCCGTGAATGCTTTTAATCAGGAAACGAATAAAGTTAAAAACCAATTAACGGGTGAATATGGCGCAGTTCCTGCGGTAGCTAGAGCTTATAAAGCGGCTGGAGTTCCAACTATTGTTGTGGGAGACCAAAACTATGGGGAAGGTTCGTCAAGAGAACACGCTGCAATGGAGCCCAGGTTCTTAGGTGTGAAAGCGGTTCTAGTGAAATCGTTTGCTCGTATTCACGAAACGAATTTGAAAAAACAAGGAATGTTAGGATTAACATTTGCTAACGAAGCAGATTACGAAAAAATTCAGGAAGATGACACTATCAATTTCTTAGACTTAACCGAGTTTGCTCCAGGAAATCCTTTAACCTTAGAATTTGTTCATGCCGATGGTTCAAAAGATATTATCTTAGCAAATCATACGTACAACGAAAGTCAAATTGGCTGGTATGTAGCGGGTTCAGCATTGAATTTGATTGCGGCTGGAAAAGCATAAGTAACTTACGTTTATAAATATAAAAATCCTCTCATTTTAGACTGAACCCAAAAGTTTAGACAAATTTATAATTAATTTTGATAATAATGAGCTCGATATTTAATCGGGCTCATTTTGTTTAAATTAGACTTGATTCTATCGTTATTGTAATAATTTATATATTCTTCAATTTCTTGTTTTAATTGGTCTATCGACTTGTATTTTTTAAGATAAAATAGTTCAGATTTAATTATTCCGAAGAAGTTTTCGATAATGGCATTATCTAAACAATTTCCTTTTCTTGACATACTTTGCTTAATCCCTTTTTGTTGCAATAAATGTTGATATTGTTTCATTTGATATTGCCATCCCTGGTCAGAATGCAGCACCAGATTAGTGTTATTTGGTATTGTCTTAAAAGCTTTATTTAACATCATAACTACTTGATTGAACACTGGTCGTTCTGTAAGTTCATAACTGATAATCTCTTGATTAAACAAGTCTATTATAGGTGATAAATACAGTTTGTTCCCAGAAACATTAAATTCTGTTACATCAGTTGCCCATTTCTGGTTTGGTGCTGTAGCTCTAAAATTTCTTTCTAAAATATTTGGAGCTATCTTCCCTTGTTCTCCTTTGTAAGATTTGTATTTTTTGATTCTAATGACACTCTTTAATGCCAATAATTCCATTAATCTAAAAACCGTTTTATGATTAATAATTATTCCTTTATTGTTTAATTCATCTGTAATTCGCCTATATCCATAACGTCCTTTATGTTTGTGATAAATGGATTTAATCTGTTCTTTTATCTCTTTGTATTTATCAACTGACTTGCTTTGTTTTTCATGGTAATAAAAACTACTTCGAGCTAAATTGGTAAGATCTAAGAGTAATTTTAAATCATAATGATGCCTTAATTCCACTATGGCTTGCGCTTTTTGGTTTTTTCTGCTTGAATTAAGGCTTGCAACTTTTTTAGTAAATCGAGTTCACAACGAAGTCTTTCGTTTTCAAGTAAAAGTTCTTCTTCTCTACTTAATGGTTTGTCTGATGTACGCTTGGAACGTTTAAAATTGCTCATAGATTTTGGTCTGCCTCTGGGTTGTGAATTTAATCCATTAACCCCAAAATTAGCAAAATCTCTTTGCCATTTTATAATAATTGCACTGTCAGGAATATTAAACTTTATCGACGCTTCTCTCAAAGACGTTTTTTTTAATTCAATAAAACGTATAACACTTATCTTAAAATCAACACTATAGCTTTGATTTTTACTTGGTAATAAACCAATTTCGCCATACTCTTTGTAAAACCCAATCCATTTGCGAATGTTGGCTCGGCTAGGGCCTTTAATCGTTGAAACATAAGTAATAGGATTATGCTCTTCTAAAACTAACTTCACACATTCCAATTTAAATTTAAACGTGTATTTGACTTTTCTTTCCATAAAAATACCCCCAAAGAGTGTCTAACTTTTTGGGGGCAGTCTATTTAGGTATGAGAGGATTTTTTTGTCATCGAACTTTTTTATTCTGTAAAAGTCGAAGTTACAAGAAATTTAAAAAAAAATGCTCAACAATCGTTGAGCGTTTTTTTATTTTAAACCGTTTTTATAAACTTCTTTGAGTCCTGAGTTCCAATCAACCACTTCATAATAGAAATCGACTGTTGTTAAGCTATTCTTTTTTCTAATAAGGCATTTTCCGGTTACGTTAGCTTCTAAACCTTCTACCGTTATTTTTTTGTTGTTCTGTAATTTATTTTCCAAATACAGATTGTATAATTTTTTAGCAATATCTTGACGGATTGTCATTTTCGAATTGAAGGTACTAACGATGATTACACCTTTGTTAGAACGCGCTACAAGCTCCATTCCGTTTTGGCCATAATTATATGTTTCTACAGTTTTATCGCTTTTTGAGAAAGCAAAACAAGCCACTACAAGTAAACCTAAAAGCACTTTTTTCATAAATAATAGATTTGAAGGCGTTCAAATGAAGGCGAAAAATAATAATTTATTTAATACAAAACGTAGTTTTCAACAAAAAATTGTTGAAAACTCAAAAAAAACGCCAAATCTTTTACAATTTGGCATTTTTACTGAATTAATAATCTACTAGTAGTAGGTATATCTTCTAACTTTTGCAATGTATTTTGCCAAACGAATTACTTGATGACTGTATCCGTATTCATTATCATACCAAATGTATAAGACAATATTTTTTCCGTCCGCAGAAACAATTGTCGCGTTACTGTCATAAATCGATGGTTGCGCTGTTCCAACAATATCAGAAGAAACTAACTCATTGTTTAATGAATATCTGATTTGCTCTACCAGTTCGCCTTCAAGAGCGTATTTTTTCATTATTGCATTGAAATCTTCCACAGAAGTTTCTTTACCAACTTCAAGATTCATCACCACCAAAGAGCCATTTGGAACAGGAACACGAATCGCATTTGAAGTTAATTTCCCTGCTAATGCAGGCAATGCTTTGGCAACAGCAGATCCGGCACCGGTTTCTGTGATGACCATATTTAGCGCTGCTGCACGACCACGGCGGTATTTTTTGTGCATATTATCCACAAGATTTTGGTCATTCGTATACGCGTGGATGGTTTCGATATGACCTTTTATCACGCCGAGCGAATCTTCAACTACTTTCAAAACTGGCGTAATAGCATTGGTTGTACAAGATGCCGCAGAGAAAATGGCCACATCATCTGGATTATACTCGTTATGATTTACACCATAAACAATATTTGGAACTCCTTTTCCAGGAGCAGTCAATAACACTTTTTCTACTCCCTTAGATGTTAAATGGCGTTTCAATTGTTCTTCGGTTGTGAATGCACCTGTATTGTCAATAACTAGACAGTCTTCAATTCCGTATTGAGTGTAATCAATTTCTTCTGGACTATTTGCAGTAATAACATGAACTGTAGTGCCGTTAATGATTAGCGCATTATTTTCGGCATCCGCCTGAACAGAACCTTGAAAATCTCCATGAATGGAATCATAACGCAGTAAAGAAGCTCTTTTCTCTAAGGAACTAGCATCATTTTTATCACGTGTTACAATGGCACGAAGACGAAGTTGTTCGCCTTTACCCATTTTGCTCATCAGTTCACGAGCCAGCAAACGACCAATTCTACCAAAACCGTACAAAACAACGTCTTTTGGTTTTAAATTTGGAAATTGTTTAGCATTTTTAAGTTTGTCAATAACAAAAGCACGACTATCGTTATAGTTATTGTCTTCCAAGTGATATTCGTAGGTTAATTTTCCAATATCGATTCGAGAAGGCGGCAAATCTAAATCCATAATAGCACGCGCAATTTCAACAGAATCAAAAATATTGATTGGCTTTTGAACAAATTCTCCCGCATATTCGTGGAAATTGATAATGTCACTCACGTTTCTATCAATTAACTGATTTCTAAAAAGAATCAATTCGATAGATTTATCATACCACAAATCACTTATGATTTTGATTAATTCGACCCCGGCCTTAAGTCGGTCTGCCTGAAACGATAATTCCTTCTCGTATAATTTGTTACTGTCCATAAAATAAATAAGTGTTTAGTTGTGTTGTTTTTCTGTTCCTAAAATTCTGGACATTTTAAAATCCGCTGAATTTTGCGCAAAAATATAAAATAGATACGTTTTACGAAAACGATTTCGTTACTTTTTTATAAAACAAAAAAACCAGTTCAAAAACGGAACTGGTTTTAATGATGATTAACCTCTTAACCTTATAAAATGATTTGGACGATTTGTCCTATTTTGTTTATCATTTGAATATTCACGCTTTGACCTTCGTCTTTTTTATTCAAAAATTTTGAAATCGTTTCAAGATCAGTAGCTTTTACATTGTCCACGGAAAGGATAATATTTCCTTTCAATTGGTCAGCATAAGGTTTCAAACTTTCACTATTAATCTCTTTAATGCGAACGCCATAGCCAATTCTGAATTTCTTTTTATCCGATGCATCGATATCTTCGAGTTGCAATCCTTTAAATTCGGTATTTACAAGATCGTACTTTATTAAAGTAACCGGAACCGATTTGGTTTCGCCGTCGCGCAGGAATGTTACCTGAACTTTGTCGTTTGGTCTTTTGGTACTAATATATCCCGAAAGTTCAGAGAACGTGTTGATTTTTTGGGTATCTAATTTTTTGATAATATCCCCTTTTTTTAAACCTGCTTTTTCCGCACCTGAATTTTTGGTTACTTTATTAATGTAGAAACCTTCTGTGTCATTAATTCCTAAATCTTTGGAAGCTTTGCTGTTCAATTCGCCACCTTCAACACCAAGAATGCCACGCTGAACATTCCCAAATTCCATAATGTCTTCAATAATTTTTCGGGTAATATTCGATGGAACGGCAAAGGAATAGCCAACATAAGAGCCTGTTTGTGAAGAAATCATGGTGTTGATTCCAATTAATTCACCTCGAGTATTCACCAATGCGCCACCAGAATTTCCTGGATTAACAGCTGCATCCGTTTGAATAAAGGATTGGATTCCGCTCGTGTCTAAGTTTCTGGCTTTCGCCGATACGATTCCGGCTGTAACGGTAGATGTCAAATTGTACGGATTCCCAACAGCCAAAACCCATTCACCCACTTTTACTTGATCAGAATCGGCAAAGGTGGAATAAGGGAGTTTCTCGTTTGTATCAATTTTCAACAAAGCGATGTCCATTTTAGAATCGGTTCCAATCAATTTTGCTTTGTATGATTTGTTGTTGTTAAGAGTAACTTCCAATTCGCTGGCGTCTTTAATTACATGATTATTGGTTACGATATAGCCATCTTCGGAGATGATAACGCCTGAACCTGTTCCGATTTGTTCTTGTTGTTGTCCGCCACGTGATCCATAGAAATATTCCATAATTGGATCAGAAACCGTTCGGATTGAAACATTTTTAACGTGAACAACGGTATGAACTGTGCTTTCTGCAGCAGCAGTAAAATCGACTGCTTCGCTAGATAAACCAACAGCTTTACCGTAATTTGTTGGCGCTGTCGTTACCACCGAAGTACGATTGTCCTTGCCTTCTATAAATAATTTATATGCGCCCAATGTGGTTGCACCACTCAATAAAGAAACTAAAAATAAACTTGATAATCGTTTCATAATTACTACTATTTTAAATTATTGGAACGTAAAATTAGATAAAAACAATTTCTGCCCGAACGCTCTTTAACTGTCGTTTAACAATTTTTAAGTTAATCTTAATATTTGCTATATTTGTTGAAGTAAACTACGCTATGAAGACTACATTTTACAAATACGAAGGAACAGGAAACGACTTTATCTTTATTGACAACAGGCAAAACAGTTTTCCAAAAGACAACGTCACCCTTATCGAATCCTTATGTAATCGCCGCTTCGGAATTGGAGCAGACGGATTGATTCTCATAGAAAACGATGCTGAGACTGATTTTAGAATGGTATATTACAATTCTGACGGGAATGAAAGTTCGATGTGTGGAAATGGCGGTCGTTGCATTGTTTCTTTTGCGAAAAGTTTAAATATCATTTCAGATCGAACAACTTTTTTAGCTGCTGATGGACTGCATCATGCTTATATTTTAGAAGACGGAATTATTTCTTTGGGAATGAAAGATGTTACCGAAGTAAAAATCGAAAACGATTATGTTTTTTTGAATACCGGTTCGCCACATCATGTAACGCTTATTGACCGTCTAGAACATTATGATGTAAAATCAAACGGAGCCAAAATACGATATTCCGATTTGTATGGGAAAGCCGGAAGCAATGTCAATTTTGTAAAACAGCTTTCGGACGAGCATTTTCGCTTACGAACCTACGAACGTGGCGTCGAAGATGAAACTTTGTCTTGCGGAACTGGAGCAACAGCAACGGCCATTGCGATGAATGCTAGTGGCAAAACCATTTCACATAAAATTAAATTAGATGTTGAAGGCGGACAGTTGGAAGTTTCATTTGATAAAGAAAATGATAGTTACGTCAATGTTTTTCTAACCGGACCAGCGACTTTTGTTTTTGAAGGAGAAATCGATTTTGATTAACAAATGCTGATTTTTAAAGTTCTGCAATCCAAAATCCCTAAGCTTCAATCTTAAATAAAATATGGTAACATTAAAAGGACAAAATATATATTTACGTGCACTCGAACCTGAAGATTTAGAGTTTGTCTACGCTATAGAAAACGATGAAACTATTTGGGAAGTTAGCAATACAATTACACCTTACAGCAAATTTCTTATTAGGCAATATCTCAAAAATGCCCATCAGGATATTTATGAAGCGAAACAATTGCGATTGGCTATTTGCATAAACGAAAAATTAGAAGCAATTGGTTTGATAGATTTATTCGATTTTGATGTGAAGAATAAACGAGCTGGAATTGGAATTATCATCCAAAACGAAATGAATAGAAATAGTGGCTTTGGCAAAGAAGCATTGGGTTTGGTAATTAACTATGCTTTTGGCCCATTGCAATTGCATCAATTGTATGCAAATATTGGAACCGAAAATAAAGCGAGTATGTCGCTTTTTACTACATTTGGATTTGAAAAAATAGGAGTTAAAAAAGATTGGAATTTTTCCAATACTACTTTTCAGGACGAAGCTCTTTTTCAGTTGATTAAAAAATAAATTTAAACATTCCCGTTTTGAACAGAAATAAGTTTATCAAGGTTTTTGCAATTAGTTTTATTGTTTTTATTGGAGTTATCTATGTAAAGTTCTTCACTTCGGACACAAATTTCGACGAAAAAGAAGTTTATGTTGAGGTTCCAACCGGTTCCAACTATCAGGATGTTGAAAAAATACTTTCTCCATTGGTGAAGAATATGAGTTCGTTCGAATTTATAGCAAACCGTCGTTCGTATCCAGAAAATGTAAAAGCGGGACGATTTCTCCTTAAGAAAGGAATGAGTGCTTTTCAATTGGTTGCCACAATGCGAAGAAATGTTCCCGTAAAATTAGCGTTCAACAATCAAGAACGTTTGGAAAATCTGTGTGAACGATTGAGTTCTCAAATAGAACCCGATACCACAAAATTATTGGAAACTTTTCGCGATCCTGTATTCATGGAAAAAAATGGATTTACAAAGGACAACGTTTTTGCCATGTTTTTGCCTAATACGTATGAAGTATACTGGAATATTTCGGCTGAAAAATTTAGAGGCCGAATGCTTGATGAATACAATCGTTTCTGGACAAAGGAACGCATTGCAAAAGCGGAAGCGCTAAATTTGACAAAAGTACAGGTAATTACGGTTGCATCAATTGTTCACAAAGAATCTGTGAAGAAAAGTGAACGTCCAATTATTGCTGGAGTCTATCTAAACCGACTTAAAGATGGAATGCCACTGCAGGCTGATCCAACAGTAATTTATGCTTTAAAGATGCGTGACAAGGATTTTGATCAGGTTATCAAACGCGTTTTGTATAATGATTTGTTTATTCAATCGCCATACAACACGTATCAGAATGTTGGTTTGCCTCCGGGACCAATTGCTATGCCGGATGTTGATGCTATTGATGCGGTCTTAAATGCACAGAAGCACGATTATATTTATTTCTGTGCTAGCGTAGAAAAATTTGGGTATCATGTTTTTGCTGCTACTTATGAGCAACATCAAGTAAATGCCAAAAAATATTCAGACTGGCTTAATAAACAGGGTACAAACCGCTAATTTTGAAAAGTATTAAAAGTTTAGCACTAGTATTATTAGTATGGTTCTGCCAAATGTCTTATGCTCAAAATTCATTTCAGAATTTTCTAAAGCCTTCGGATACTTTAAATGCGAAACGACTCAAAACTATTGTTATTACTGAAGCCGTTATTGGAACGGCCACTTTGGTTGCATTGAATCAGGCTTGGTATGCCGATTATCCACGATCGGATTTTCATTTTATTAATGATAATGCGCAATGGCTTCAAATGGACAAAGCGGGACACGTTTTTTCATCCTATCATCTCGGAAGTTTTGGTGCCAATGCATTGAAATGGGCAGGTGCAAATCGAAAAAATCAACTTATTTTCGGTTCGACTTTAGGCTTGGCTTTCCTCTCAGCCGTCGAAGTTTTTGATGGATATTCTTCTAACTGGGGCGCGTCATTAGGTGATGTGGCTGCTAATGTTTCGGGAACTGCTTTGTACGTTTCCCAGGAATTAGTGTGGAACGAACAGCGTATTGTTCCGAAATTTTCTTTTCACACGACGCCTTATGCTTCTGCAAGACCAAATGTTTTGGGAAGCGCTATTCAGGAACAGATATTAAAAGATTATAACGGACAAACGTATTGGCTTTCCGCTAATATTCATTCATTTGTCAAAACATCAACGGTTCCGAAATGGCTAAATATTGCTGTCGGATATGGTGGAGAAGGCATGATTACGGGCAATGATGAGTTTGTTAACACAGTTTTTCTTCCAGAAAGCAAAAGATACCGACAATTTTACCTTAGTCTTGATGTGGATTTGACCAAAATTGAAACTAAATCTCATCTTGTTAAGACAATTTTAACAGTTTTTAATTACATCAAAATTCCTGCTCCAACCTTTGAGATTAGGGGCTCAGGAGGAACTAAATTTCACTTCCTTTACTTTTAAAGCATTGATATTCAATTTCCTAAAATAAGTTGTATATTTGCAACCGAAAATATTCATGTCGGTGACAGCGCATGAGAAATAAATTTAAATGATAAAGAAAGGTATATTTTACACTTCAATCCTACTAGTTGTAGCTTTTATAAGCTCTGGTTTTAAACCCTATAATGCCCAAATCAGCGATAATTTAAGCGTTGATTCTTCAGAAGAACTTTCATATGTTTTTCCATCTCAAAATACGATCGACTACGTCAGCCTTAAAATTCCGTACACCGGAAAATATTTTATAGGTTTTAAAGAAGCTCTGGCCCACAAAGAGTCGCAAGGGAAATACAAAAAAATTAACACATTAGGTTATTTAGGAAAGTACCAGTTTGGAAAGGAAACCTTAAAATCTATTGGAATTAATGACAGTGTTCATTTTATGAACAGTCCAAAACTTCAAGAAAAAGCATTTGTTACGCTACTTTCTAAGAATAAGTATGAATTGCAAGATTATATTCGAAATTTCGAAGGTAAAGTAGTTGCAGGTATTAAAATTACCGAATCTGGGATTTTAGCTGCCGCACATTTAGGTGGTGCGGGATCTGTAAAACGTTTTTTTAATTCGAATGGAGAAAGAAGAATCAAGGATGAATACGGAACTTCAATCCGTTCCTACATCAAAGATTTTGGTGGATTTGAAACTGCGGGAATTCTAGCAGTCAAAAATGCTAAAGTGAAATAATTACATCTTGTGAATAATAAAAATAGTAGGTCGGTTGTGTAAATCGACCTTTGTCTTTTTCCAATCCGCCACTCGAAATGTTTTAATGTACTCTGTTGGTAATGTGATGTCAGTTGCAATACAAAGATGCGTGTTGGGTTGTAAACTACTCAATAAATCTTCTAATAACTTATTGTTTCTATAGGGTGTTTCAATAAAAATCTGAGACTGATTTTTTGTATTTGATAAACTTTCGTAATTCTTTAAGGCAGATTTTTTCTCGCCTTTATCAATCGGAAGATAGCCGTTGAAAGCGAAACTCTGTCCATTCATACCAGAACCCATCATCGCTAATAGGATTGAAGATGGTCCAACTAATGGAACAACTTGAATTCCTTTTTCATGAGCTAGTTTGACAATTGCAGCACCAGGATCAGCAACGCCAGGACAACCGGCTTCACTCATTAACCCAACATTTATTCCATTTAAGCACGGAGCAATCATCGAATTGTGTTCGGTAATGTTAGTATGTTTATTCAGTGATGAAAGTCTTAAACTTGACTGAACTTTTTCAGGATTTATGGATTTGATGAATTTACGTGCTGTTTTTTCATTTTCAACAACGTAATCGTCAATAAAATCGATAGCTCGTTTTACTGTCTGTGGCAAAACATCATGTGGATTCATTTCTCCCAACGTTGTTGGGATTAAATATAATTTACCTTTTAAAGTTACT
Organism: Flavobacterium sp.; assembly: GCF_029945805.1. GTDB lineage: Bacteria > Bacteroidota > Bacteroidia > Flavobacteriales > Flavobacteriaceae > Flavobacterium. The sequence continues at coordinate 5,439 of NZ_JAQSDH010000007.1, read as the reverse complement.
GGTTTCATCTGCAGATTTATGGTTTATTTATTGGTCAGATGTAGTATTAAAGTATTTTAACTGTGTTTTTCAATCAGTTTTTTAGATAAAATATCGCAGGATTCATCAAGCATTTCGTAGACCATATCAAAACCATTTTGTAGGCCGAAATAGGGATCTGGAACATCTACGTTGTCGCCAGGAAAGAGCTCATTTAGAATAAGATGGACTTTCTTTTTTTGCGTTTCATTTTTGGCTAATGCAATAACAGTATCATAGTTAGTGTTATCCATAACATAGATATAATCAAAATCATCAAAATCCCTAGAAGTAAATAGTCTGGCTCTTTGATTGGAAATGTTTAAGCCTTTCTTTTGCGCAGTTTGAATCGAGCGTTGATCCGGTTTTTGACCAAGATGAGAACTGCCTGTTCCAGCAGAATCTACAGTGAATTTGTCTCTAGGAAGTTTAGCCGCTAGAAGACCCTCTGCCAATGGTGATCGACAAATATTTCCAAGACAAACCATCAAAATTTTAACGGGCATACTATTTATTACTAGACTAATTGCTAACTCAAAAAAGGACTTATAGTGATAGTTTTTTATGAATATCTTCTACAAATTTTTTGAACTGTTTATCAGTTGAAACTAAATTATCTACGGTTTTGCAGGCGTGTAAAACTGTTGCGTGATCTCTATCGCCAATTTGAGAACCGATGTTTGCCAGTGAAGATTTAGTAAATTTCTTTGCAAAGAACATTGCTAATTGACGCGCTTGAACAACATGACGTTTTCTCGTTTTGGATTGAAGTGTGTCAAGGTCTAACTGAAAATAATCAGAAACTACTTTTTGAATATAGTCGATAGAAATTTCGCGTTTTACATTTTTAACAAATTTCTCTACCACGCTTTTCGCCAAATCTAAAGTCACTTCTTTTTTGTTAAAAGACGATTGGGCGATTAATGAAATAATTGCTCCTTCAAGTTCTCTGACATTTGATTTAATGTTACGTGCTACATATTCTATAATTTCATCGGGCATTTCCACACCATCGCGATATAAAATATTTTTTAAGATAGAAATTCTGGTTTCATAATCAGGCTGGTGCAATTCAGCAGATAATCCCCATTTGAAGCGCGACAATAAACGTTGTTCAATGTCTTGCATGTCAACCGGTGCTTTATCTGAGGTAAGAATTACTTGCTTGCCATTTTGATGCAGGTAATTGAAAATGTGGAAGAATACATCTTGAGTTCCTGTTTTTCCTGAAAGGAATTGAACATCGTCAATAATCAACACATCAATTAATTGGTAGAAATGAATAAAGTCATTTCTATTATTCTTTTTGACTGAATCAATATACTGTTGTGTAAATACTTCAGCAGAAATATATAAAACTGTTTTTTCAGGATATTTATCTTTTATTTCAACGCCAATAGCATGTGCTAAGTGTGTTTTTCCTAATCCAACACCACCAAAAATCAATAAAGGATTGAATGATGTTCCTCCTGGTTTATTGGCTACAGCCATACCAGCAGAACGTGCTAATCGGTTAGAATCTCCCTCCAGGAAATTGTCAAAGCTGTAATTAGGATTTAGTTGAGACTCAATTTTTAAATTTCGTATTCCTGGAATTACAAAAGGATTTCTTAATTCGGGATTTAGATTTTTGAAAGGAGCATCAACATCTTGTGATTTTATAGGGCTGCGGTGCGCACTAGGCAATTGTTCCGTAAACGGTTGTTTATTGCCATAAGTGTTTTCCATTTTGATTTTATACAGTAACTTTGCATTTTTACCAAGTTCTTTAGTTAATGCAACTTTCAACAATTTCACATAATGTTCTTCAAGCCATTCGTAAAAGAATTTGCTTGGCACTTGAATGTAGAGAGCATTGTCAGTTAGTTCCACTGATTTAATCGGTTCAAACCAAGTTTTGAAAGCTTGTTCTTGAATATTGTCTTTTATAAATAGGAGACAGTTTTCCCAGACCGATTGCGCAGTTTTGCTCATATTTGGTTTAAAATTATAGTATTTATGTATTAGGTTCTAACTCAAAAAAAACAACGAATGTTTTAATGTTTTTCGGGGTAACAAATATGTGAATAAATTTCGTTAAAAAAAATTAAATAGGCATTGATTTTTTAAAAATATTGTCGTAGAGGCAAATTTAAATTTCGTTAAAAAGCAATAAAATCAGATGAAAGAACATCAAATTCAGGTTAGGGTACGTTATTCAGAAACCGATCAAATGAGTGTGGTTTATCACGGTAATTACGTTCCGTATTTTGAGATGGGTCGAGTGGAATGGCTAAGGAACAAAGGGATTTCTTATAAATCGCTTGAAGAAAGCGGAATTGCACTTCCAATAGTTTCAATGACGATAAATTACAAAAAACCAGCGCGCTATGACGACTTACTTACAGTAATTACAAAGTTTAAAAATCAAACGTCTGTGAAGATTGAATTTGATTGTGAAATTCGCAACGAAAACAATGAGTTATTAACAACTGCTCATTTTATATTGGTGTTTGTAGATGTAAATTTGGGGAAAGCAATTCAGCCACCAAAATACATTTTGGACATTATGAACGATTAAATTTTTTTAATCGCCACTTCAAACAAACTTGAATAAATGTCGAAAATTAATTCGGCATTTTTTTTTCGGGTTGCTATTTCAATTTGGCAACTTTCATCCATTTGTTGTGAAATTATCTCTAAGTTTTTCTCTTTTATGATTCGCATTACTTTATTCATGTTTTTATAATCAAATGAAAGATTGAAATGAATGTTAATTGTTTTTTCAACGATTTCCGATTCTCCTAAAGCCATTTGTGCTGCAGTTTTATAAGCTGTAATTAATCCACCAACGCCCAATTTTACGCCACCAAAAAAACGAACGACAACAACTAAAATATTGGTTAACCCAAAAGACTGAATTTGTCCATAAATGGGCATACCTGCCGAATTACTGGGTTCTCCATCATCATTCGCGCGAAATTGGATAGTTTCCGTTCCCAGTTGGAACGCATAGCAAAAGTGACCGGCTCCAAAATGTTGTTTGCGTAAATTGTCTAAATGAGATTTGACTTCATCTTCGGTAGTAGTTAGTGGAAAAGCGTAACCATAAAATTTACTGTTTTTTTCTTTAAAGAGAATTTCAGTAGAAGGGAAAGCTATAGTTTTATAAGTGTCAATCAAAACTTTAAAAAAATTGGTATTGATAGTGAAGCTGATTTTTTATAAAGGCAAATGTTTTTTATCAAACAAGTGAACCACATCTTCTTCGCCAACTTGCAAATTCCAGACGTGTAATCCTAAAGATGCTGCAATGTCTGTATTCTCTTTTTTATCATCTACAAACAAAGTGCGCTTGGGTGATAAATCGTGTTTTCTAATTATGGTATTAAAAATTTCAGGATCTGGTTTTCTCATTCCCATTTCATAAGAATAATATACTTTTTCAAAACAACGATAAAAATCCGAATAGAATGACATGCCCACTTTATGTTCGAAACGACTGATGTGAATAGAATCGGTATTGGTCAAAAGAAACAAACGGTATCTGGTGGAAAGCAATTGCAGAAACTCTAATCTACGTAACGGAAAATCGCCAATGACCGAATTCCACGCATTAACTATTTCTTGGATTCCTGCGTCTGGAATGTATTTTAGGAAACAATCAATGAATTGAGTCTCGGTTATTTTACCTTTTTCAAATAAATCATTGTGCGTTAGTAAATCTTCATTTGGACCATTTAATCCTAATTTTTGGAATTCTTCCAGCGATTTTTCTTTTCTAAGATTAATAAAAACATCTCCAAAATCGAAAATTATAGTGTTAATCATGGTTGAAAAATAGTTTTAGTTGGTCTTTTTTTGCGGTTTTTATTTCGGATTTTTCATTTAAAACAGGAGCTTTAATTCCGTTTTTCAAATGAGTAGTGCCAATAAAAACTCTGGCTTCGTCCCAAAGTGAATCATCTATAAAAGCTTGAAGTGTTTGTCTTCCGCCCTCTATTAATACAGATTGAATACCATATTTGTATAGAATATGGGTGATATTTTTGGTTAGCTTTGAATCAAAGATAGCATTTTCATAAATACAATTTTCACTAGATGTTATATTTTCTTGTTCTGTAATTATGACGGTTTTAATTGCATTATCTTTTACATGATGCTTTTGACTGATTTTTCCACTTTTGTCTAAAACAATGCGAATTGGATTTTTGCCAAACCAATCGCGAACGTCTAATTTTGGATCATCCTCTAAAACCGTGTTGGTTCCGACCAAAATTGCTTGTTCTTCACTGCGCCATTTATGAACCAATTGTCTTGAAAATGCATTCGAAATCCAAACCGGTTCTTTTTTATCTTTACTCATCGGAGCAATAAATCCATCTGGACTTTCGGCCCATTTTAATATAATATAGGGTCGCTTTTTGTTATGATATGTGAAGAATCTTTTATTGAGTTCGTTACATTGCTTTTCTAAAACGCCAACGGTTACATTCACACCATTTTCCTGAAGTCTTTGGATTCCAGTTCCGGCAACTTTGCTGTTTGGATCAATAGTTCCAACAACAACATTTGGAATTTTATATTTGATAATTAAATCACAACAGGGTGGCGTTTTTCCAAAATGACTACAAGGCTCTAATGAAACGTAAATCGTAGCTTTTGGTAATAACGATTTGTCACGTACCGAATTTATAGCATTCACTTCAGCATGAGCATCGCCGGATTTCAAGTGCCAACCTTCACCAATTATTTTTCCGTTATATACAATTACGCTGCCAACCAGAGGATTTGGATAAGAAGTTCCCAAACCATTTTTGGCTAATTGTATGCACCGTTTTATGTAATTTTCATGTATATTCACGCAACAAAAATAAGACATTACTTTTAGAATGAATGAAATCCTAATAAGAGAAATCCAACTGCAAGATAACGAACAAATTGCTGCAGTAATCCGTGAAGTTTTTGTTTCGGATGGTTATCCAAAAACCGGAACTGCGTTTGCTGATACACAACTCGATTTTATGTTTGAAGCTTATGATAAACCAAGAGCAATCTATTTTGTGGTGGAAAAAAAAGGAAAAATTATAGGTGGAGCAGGAGTAAGTCAATTAGATAATTCAACTGAAAACATTTGCGAACTACAAAAAATGTATTTCCTGCAGGAAGCGCGAGGTAAAGGGATTGGTTTTCAACTGATACAAATTTGTTTTGAAAAAGCAACAGAATTCGGCTATCAGAAATGTTATCTCGAGACGTTACCCGAAATGCTGACGGCGCAAAATTTGTATAAAAAAGTTGGTTTTGAATATATTGATCAACCAATGGGAAATACAGGTCACACCACTTGTCCGGTTTGGATGATAAAACAATTGACAATTGATAAGAAATCATTGTTGTCCGATAAAAGTAAATAAAAAGAAGCCAAATTAATGGCTTCTT
>NZ_JAQSDH010000006.1 GCF_029945805.1 Flavobacterium sp. | reverse complement strand
CGATTCATTTAAAGAAGCCATCTTTTTGGCTTCTTTTTTATCGGACAACAATGATATTTTTGTATATAATTTTAAGTATTTGCAGTTCTACTATATGTCGTCGAAAACATTTATAATCGTAGGGCTGCTTTTTTTTTGGTTGGTTTAGTCGTACTACTGCTCAATAACAAACCTCTAAAATAAGCAATAGTTTCTTTATTTATATATTGCCAACAAAAAATTAGAAAAGCACTTTTTGTTTTGTGTCACTAGGTGATGGTAAGTCACTTTTAGTACCTATAAATTTATTTACTTATTATTACTTGATTATTACATTTCAAATCTAAAGTGTTTTTTTTTTTATATAGTTACACTAAAAGTGTACATTTTAGAAAAAATTAAAATTTAACTTTTGAATTATAATTTGATCTAATAAAAAATCCCTCTTATCTAAAAAAACAAGAGGGATTTAAAATAAAGCAAATTGCTGTTTTATTATTTTGGTTTCTTAGCCTTTGGCGTATCATCTACCACTAAGCCATAGTCGCCCAATACTTTTGGGTTTTTGGCATAAATGCTTTTTAATACTGCGGCACTGTTTTGCACTATCGATTTTATTTGTGGCAAATCTACATCGCGCTGACGGTAAAATTGCTCTGCTTTTTTGGCAGCATCTTCTGCATCATCATTATTTTGCTTACAGGGTGCTACTTTCGGACCATCTGTTGCCCAGTTATAGTCACTCATAGCATTTAGTGGTGATGTTGCACCATCTGCTACATGTTTATCATAAATTTTTTGCGCCAAAATTAATAAGTCGCTCGGATTGGTTGGGATAACTATACGTCCCGATGTTCTTGCTGGCATAATTTTAATGTTTTTTGATTAATTATTAATTTATTTTCTTACACTAAAATAATAATTTACTTCATTTAGTAATACTTTTAGCTCAAATATTAGATAATAATCAAAAATTATCGACAAGGTGCAAGATTGAAATACAAATATTAGAACTTGATACACAAATCTGCAATATTGATTCATAAATGTTATGAATTTATCTATCAATACTACATATTCATTAATCAATGCTATCCATTTATCTATCAATACTATATATTGATGAATCAATGTTGCTAATTTATCTATCAATACTATATATTGATGAATCAATGTTTAGTATTTGTCTTTGCAGAAGAAATATTTATCTATTAAATAGAAATGTATCCTAAAAAAAAATCCCCTTGCAGTTATATACAAGGGGACTTTTCTATAAATTTCTTTCTCTTCGTTGTTCTCGTGCGAGTAACGTATTTTTGAGTAGCATGGCAATGGTCATTGGACCTACGCCGCCGGGAACGGGAGTAATAAAGGAGGCTTTTTTAGAAACCATATCAAAATCTACATCGCCTGTAATTCGGTAACCTCTTGGATCTGTTTCATCGGCTACACGTGTGATTCCTACATCAATTACTACTGCGCCATCTTTTACCATTTCGGCTTTCAAATAATTGGGGACACCCAATGCTGTGATGATGATATCTGCCTGAGTGGTAATTTGAGCTATGTTTTTAGTGTAACTGTGTGTCAAGGTTACCGTCGAATTTCCTGGAAATCCTTTTCGTCCCATCAAGATGCTCATTGGTCGGCCTACGATGTGGCTTCTGCCAATTACTACCGTATGTTTTCCTTTGGTTTCCACATTATACCGTTCTAATAATTCTAAAATTCCAAACGGTGTTGCCGGTATAAAAGTGGTCATATCCAAAGCCATTTTTCCGAAATTTTCGGGATGAAAACCATCAACATCTTTACTAGGATCAATTGCCATCAAAACGCGCTGCGTATCAATTTGATCGGGCAAAGGCAACTGAACAATGAAACCATCAATGTTGTCGTCTTCATTCAATTCTTTGATTTTTTTTAGCAATTCGGTTTCAGATGTGGTGCTTGGCATTTTAACCAAAGTCGATTCAAATCCGACCAATTCACACGCTTTAACTTTACTGCCAACATACGTCAAACTCGCACCGTCATTCCCTACAATTACTGCTGCAAGATGTGGAACTTTCTCGTTGTTGGCTTTCATTTTGTTAACCTCAGCAGTGATTTCAGCTTTGATGTCGCTTGAGATTTTTTTTCCGTCTAGTAATTCCATCTTGTTGTGTTTCATGTTTCATGTTTCATGTTTCATGTTTAAAAAACTTAAAACAAAGTTTAGTAGTTGTAGTTAGTATAAAAAAATAAGGTTTAAAATTTCATAACTTGAAACCTTAAACCTTACACCTATTTTATTTCATTCCGCCCATCATCTTCATCAGGTTCTTTCCGCCGCCGCCTTGCATCATCTTCATCATTTTGCTCATTTGGTCGAACTGCTTCATGAGTTGGTTTACTTCTTCTATTTTTCTACCCGAACCTTTTGCGATTCTGGTTTTTCTTTTCATATCAATCAGCGAAGGCTTGCTTCTTTCTTTAGGTGTCATTGAATGGATTATGGCTTCTATATGTTTAAATGCATCATCTTCAATTTCAACATCTTTTAGTGCTTTTCCGGCACCAGGAATCATCCCAACAAGGTCCTTCATGTTCCCCATTTTCTTCACTTGCTGAATTTGGGTTAAGAAATCATCAAAACCAAATTCGTTTTTAGCGATTTTCTTTTGAATTTTTCTCGCTTCTTCTTCATCATATTGCTCTTGCGCTCTTTCTACTAAGGATACTACGTCACCCATTCCGAGGATTCGTTCCGCCATACGTGCTGGATAAAACACATCAATGGCTTCCATTTTTTCTCCGGTTCCGATGAATTTGATTGGTTTATCGACAACCGATTTAATCGAAATGGCAGCTCCACCACGCGTATCACCGTCTAATTTGGTTAAAATTACACCATCAAAATTCAGTCTGTCGTTGAATGCTTTTGCAGTATTCACTGCATCTTGACCCGTCATTGCATCTACAACAAACAAGGTTTCATGTGGTTTAACAGCAGCATGAACATTCGCAATTTCGGTCATCATTTCCTCATCAATAGCCAAACGACCGGCAGTATCAATAATCACCACATTGAACCCATTTGCCTTAGCATACGCAATGGCTTTAAGCGAAATATCAACCGGATTTTTATTATCTGGTTCTGCAAATACTTCAACGCCAACCTGACCTCCAACTACCTGCAACTGATTAATTGCCGCAGGACGATAGATATCACAGGCTACCAAAAGTGGTTTTTTATTCTTTTTTGTTTTAAGATAATTGGCTAATTTTCCGGAGAATGTGGTTTTACCCGAACCTTGTAATCCCGACATCAAAATTACGGTTGGGTTCCCCGAAAGATTGATTCCGGTAACTTCGCCACCCATTAATTCGGTTAGTTCATCTTTTACAAGTTTCACTAATAATTGTCCGGGTTGTAAGGTGGTCAATACGTTTTCGCCTATCGCTTTTTCTTTAACTCTAGTGGTAAAATCTTTAGCGATTTTGAAATTAACATCGGCGTCAAGCAAGGCACGACGGACTTCTTTTAAAGTTTCGGCTACGTTGACTTCGGTAATTTTTCCGTGTCCTTTTAATATATGGAAAGCTTTGTCTAGTTTATCACTTAAATTATTGAACATAATGGTACCCTTGTTTTAATGAAATGCAAATTTAAGGATTTGATTTAGAATTTCGATGATAGAATAAATAAAAAAACCACTCGTTTTAGCGAATGGTTCGATATAAAAAAAGGTTTATTAAGTTCTAATTTTTAGTAAAAACTAAAGTATCCGTTCCACCATTACCTCCGCTAACATCAATTAGCGAGATTGTTGTAGCTGTATGTGAAACAACATCCCAATCATCTGTCAAGTCTGCAAAATTTGCAGGAGATGCAAATGCAATATTAAAATCTAAATCACTACTTGGATTGTCATCATTACTATTATCAGTAACTACAGACCAAGTTCCAGCATAGGTGTTGGTGCCATTAGTAGCTGTCAATACATTAGAAGGTCCAAATGTAAAATTGTATCCTGTAAAATTACTGGTTTCATTGTTTCCTGAATCTACATAACTCGTAATTCTCCAAGTTCCTTGTGTTGCTGTATTGATTACTGGTGTTGGATCAGTTGAAGAAGAAGAACTACTATCTGAACTACACATTGAGGCTACATTTAGCATAAAGAGGCATAATAGTGCCGGAATTAAAAATAATTTTTTCATAATTTTAGTGTTTAAGTTTAACTTTATTTAGGATTTTAGCCCGTTCTTATAAATGTAACAAAATAATACAAAAATACCCTAACTTAATTTAAAAAAAAATAGGGTTTTCGCTTATGTAACTGTTTTATAAGGTAAATAATCTTTTGTAATTACATGAATAAATTAAAATTATCATTTGCCCTTCTTGTACTTCCCACTTTTCTATTTGCTCAATTAGACGCTATAAAAATTGAAGGTGAAGCACAAGGAACAACGTATCATATAACCTATTTTGATGCTGCTGCTAGAGATTTCAAACCTGAAATTGTACAAATTTTAAAGGATTTTGACTTATCGGTTTCGACTTATATTCCGAATTCGATTATTTCGAGAATAAATTCGAATCAGAAAAATGTAATTGTGGATAAGTATTTTAGTGCTTGTTTCAAAAAAGCGAAGGAAGTATGGAAAAATACCGATGGTGCTTTTGACCCAACGGTATATCCCTTAGTAAATGCTTGGGGATTTGGTCCGGGTAAGAAAGAAAAAATTGAAAAGGAAAAAATTGATAGTATTTTAAAATTCGTTGGTTTTAATCTAATCCAATTAAAAGGCAAACACGTTATTAAAAAAGATGCACGAGTTCAATTAGATTTTAATGCTTTTGCCCAAGGGTATTCTGTTGACGTGGTTTCAGCATTTTTAAATTCGAAGAAAATCGCATCTTATATTGTTGAAATTGGCGGAGAAGTTTATGCAAAAGGCAAAAAACCGGATGGCAGCCATTGGACCGTTGGTATTGAAAAACCCATTGACAACAAAGAAACCGCTAATGATTTAAAAGCCCTTGTAAAATTAGAAAATCTAGCTATCGCGACTTCGGGAAATTATCGCAGGTTTGTGATAGAAAACAGCATTAAATATTCGCATCATATTGACCCGAGAACAGGTTATCCTACCAAAAACGACTTATTGAGTGCTTCTATTTTTGCAAAAGAATGTATTTCATCTGATGCAAATGCTACAGGAGTATTGGTTTTGGGATTAGAAAAAGCAAAACTTTTCTTGGCTTCACATCCTGAACTTCAAGCGTATTTAATTTATTCTGATGAAAAGGGAAATTATCAGGTTTATGAAACCACCGGAATAAAGTCAATTTTAAAAGAAGCGGAATAAAAAAAAGCAGCTACAAAATGCAACTGCTTTTCAACATTAAGATAACCTAAAAAACATTATTTTCTGAGTATTACTTCATAATTTGAAGTGCCGTTCTCATTTGTTAAACTAAATATATAATTACCATTGCTCAAATTTGAAAGATCTATTTGCTTGGTCGTTGTTGCATTGTTACTATCAAATTGCTGGGAATAAACAGTCTGTCCTAATAAGTTATACACTTTAATATCCTTAACTTCATTTTTCAAATCGATATTAAAAATTCCAGATGAAGGAACCGGATAAATTACTACAGCAGGTTCGCTATTTACTACATCATTTATACCTAGCGCCGTTGGTATCCAATCAAGAACTACTGTATTAAAATATGTACTTGGCGATGTTGGGGTTAAATGCTGTACTGTTGGTCCTTTTGTAAAGGAAAAACTAGTCACTACTTGATGATTATTGGATCCAGAATCTACCCAAGAACTTTCGATCCATATTTTATAAATACCATCTGCAACTGTCGTTCCGTTAGTTGTTCCTACAACATTTTTACCATCCCAAGTTACGGACTTAGCGCCGTAAGCTGTTGGTGTAGTAGTCGCAGTCCTTGTTGCGCCTGTTAATGCATCTGTAACACTGCAGTTATTTCCAGAAGAAGCAACTGCTACTGCATTAGTACAACCCGCTTTTGCACCCCAAGACGGTAAATGATCATCTGTAGAAGTTGATACATAACGCGCTTTCGTTTTAATAAAAGTTCCAGCCGCGTTCTCAATCCATACGGCATAAACATTTTTCACTCCTGCAGGACTAGTAGGTTGGGGTTGATTGTAAGTGATGGTAAAAGTTCCTGCTGTTTGTGCAAAACTAACTACCGAAAATAAGCCTAGTATTACCGCACTTAGACTATTAATTACTGTTTTTTTCATTTTTTTTAAATTTAGTTGTGAATGCAATTTCACTTAATTGTTTTAGAAGAAACTATTTGTTTTCTAATGCTAATTTTATGGAGATTTTAGCGGTTTCCGCCAACGTTTTCTTCGCTAATGCCGGCACATCTAATTTATAATCGATCAGCTTAACAATGAATACTCCTGATAGTGCTACTTTGCCACTTTGATTGTCAATTGCCATTTTAGTTTTAACTTTATTGGTCACGCCATGAATCGTTAAATCGCCTTCCACTTCATAAGTACCCGATTTTGAATCATAATTAAGTACTTTTCCTTTAAAACTAGTTTTAGGAAATTTATCGCTTTCCATGTAATTTTCATTAAAATGTTCTTCCATTAATGGCGATTTAAACTTGAACGATTTAACCATTCCTTGCACCACTAACTCTCCCGTAGCTTTATCAAAAATACTTGAAACAGTATTGTTATCAGCAATAACAGGATCGAGCGCTCCCGGCACAGTAGCGTCAAACCTAATTTCTCCTGAACGGGTCATCATTTTTTGAGAAAATGCAACTCCACCAATTAGAAGAGTTACTACTACAATCATTATTTTTTTCATAATTAAAATTTTTATTGATTATTTATTGTTGTGCAAAACCTTGAGCTACCCAAAGATTAAACATGTCAATTTGCACTTGTGGAATTCTACCACTACTGGGCATCAAATCGCAATCTTGCCCATCAATTCTACAAGAGATTGATTCGGCATAATCCACAACTTCTTGATAGTTTTCTAACGGTGAACTCGGTTCCGTTCCGTTTGCACTATGGCAAGAAGTACACTGTGCCGCCATGATGGGCTTGATGTTAGCCTCATAAGTTGGAGTCGCTGTGAAACCTGAAATTTCACTGTATGTATTGGAATCACATGATGTAACAACTATTCCAATTGCTGCTAAGATTATTAATTTTATTGTTTTCATAATTAAAATGCTCTATACATGTTAAAACCAAAATATATACTTCCTCCACCGTCCCATTTTCCGGTGGTATTGGAGAAATAAGAAATGTCATTCATTGGTTGCGAACTTGAGAATACCAATTGAAACACATGACCACCCGTTTCTATATCAAACCCAAGTGTTAAAGGATTATGGTAATACTCTTGTTCTTTTGGATTCATTCTAGCGGCATATTCAAGATTTAGACTGATCCTTTTTGACAGCTTACATCTTCCTCCTAAACCAACAACAAATAAATCTTTACTTTCAGTATTTGGTTGAATATCGTATAGATTTTTGTGAATATAAACTGGGTTGATTTCAAAAGAAATAGCATCGGAGAATCTTCGGGAAATAAGTAACTGACTTGAAAAAGCTAAGCGATTTGTTTGCTTGAATTCTGGATATAAAACTTTGTCAAATTTAGAACCGTTAATATCCATAGTGTTGTATCCAACTATTGTAACCGGAAATCCATTTTCATATTGATTGGCTAATCTATATTTTACAGAAAGTTCAAAAGTTTTATTGTAGGTATGGCGTGACACTCCCAAAGACAGCCAATCTGTTGCGCCATAAATTCCGCCAATTCTAGTTAAAGCATTATCTAAACCAAAAAAATTGTTGATTCCTTCTTTTAAATCTCCAAATCGATGAGACACTAGAAAATACCACTCATTTTTAGATGCCATTTTGGTAGACTGCATATTACAAACTTGCAATGCTTTAAATGCTGATGAACTTAGTTGCTTTGCATTGGGAACAGAGTCTAGTTCTTTCATTAAATCATCTTGAGCGCTTACCAGAGTGACGGTAAACAACAACAGTGCTGAAAATAAAATTTTTGTTACGTTCATTTTTTAAATATATTAATTGGTATATCGGTTATTTTTTATAAAAACTACATTGGTCAAGCTTCACTTCTCCTAAAAGGTCATCAAAGCCAATTACTCTTCCTTTAACTATCGTTTTCTGATTTATTTTTACCCCATTGACTGAAATTAAAAAAGTACAGTTTACCGAATTATCTAAAATGAGTTCTTTATCGTGTATTGAGGTTACAATTCCTGAAATCGAAACTGGCTTTTCCAGATATTTTTTATTTGAAGCATCCGTATTAGCAGTAAATTCATTTAAGATTGATTGTGATGAGACTTCATAAGCAGTAGTTTCAGCCGCTATATCTCTTTTACCAGCATTGTTAATATAATAGCGAATTGAAAAAAAAGAAATTAGCAACATTATTACTATTACTACTGAAATTTTAAGCATTTTTTTCATCGCAGTTAAATTTGGGATTTCGGTTTTAGTTGAATTATAATTAGTAAACAACTTCAAAAAACAATACCCTACTCAGTTTTTAAGAATAACTACTATTCCTAAAAAAATAAATAATCCTTGATGGGATTGTTTAAAAAAAAGCATTAAAAAAACCAGCATAATAGCTGGTTTTATAACGATATTCTATATTTTTTTTTACCAAGTAAAATCATTTACTAAAGTTCTAAATATGGCAAAAATGACTAAAAAAATGAGAGCCCAAATTAAAAATTGATTTAGGAAATAACTTAGTTTGGACTTACTATCTGAAGGAAAATCTTCAGAATTACACTTAACTTCCACTTCTTGTTTTAAAAAATTTTTATGAAAAAATTTCATTTTATAAGAATTTAATTTTTGGAGAAGTTTAAGTAGTGGTTATCGCTTCCACTGTCACTTTCATGTTTCAATCGTACAACAGTATCTGAAAATTCGAGCACTTTCCAATCTTCTTCTAGTTCTTCCAAAACCGAACCGTCAAAATGAAATTCAATTTTTTGATAGGTGTTCTCTGTATGTATCTCCCAATCTCCATTAATAGTATTGGTGTTTTTTACTGCGAAAGCGGAACCATTGCCATTGAAATTAAAAACATATCCGTTATAATAATTTGTCTCATCGGATGAGTCATAAAAATAGGAAACATACCAACTTCCGCTTGTTAAAATCTCTGATAGAACTAGAGGTACAGGTGTAATAATTCCACAATCATCAATACTATTGTTAATCGCTGTTTCCAGTTCAGCATTGTTATTTATAACCATATTATCTCCATTTGAAGTAGTTAGCGTAATCGGAAAAGCAATCCCTATAATTACTCCTTCAGCTAAATTTTGTAAAAAATTATAGAGTTGATTGTTGTTTTGAATCGCAATGGAACTTGCTATTTGATTGTTTGAATTGTAGATATTAATTGAAAAAGGAAAATTAAAATCAATACATTCAATTTCCTTAAACCCGCTTTCATCGCCGCATCCAGCCAGAATTGCAGCATATTGGGCTTGATTTGCAGCATTAACTTCATGAAAATCTGGATACACTATCGTTATAGGAAAAGTAAAATATACCTCATCATTATCATTAGTATATTGATTTTTGATATTTTGGACGGTCGCATATCCTGCAGCAGAATTAACAGTTACCGCTTGATAATTTACGGTCACCGCAACTGGAAGTTTAATTCCGAAACAACTTGTATCATCTAACACATTATCATGAGAAGTCGCATATTGCGCAACTCTTTCAATTAGCGAAGATAAAGGTGCTGCTTTTGTAAAACTGTTATCTAAGTTGAGTGTAATAGTTTCACTTTCACTTTGACACGAAAAAAGCAGGACTGAGCATAGTACAAACAACAAGTAACTTTTTTTCATATTGTTTTGTCTCTTTTGACAATTATTATAACAAAGTTGCAATAAAAAACCCTACTAAGAAAAAAAAAATTAAATTTAACCGCTAGAATAATTGATTAGCAAAAAATGGAACACATCAATTCGAATGGTATTTGCGAAGAGGTATTATTTTCGCGTTTTTTTAAGGCTAACATAAAATCATTGCGCAATTATTTGTACTTCAAATTTGGAAATGAAGAAAAGGCAAATGACATCACTCAGGATTCCTTCATTAAACTATGGGAAAATTGTAAAAATGTACCTCTAGAAAAAGCCAAATCCTACTTATATACCATTGCAAATAATGCTTCGCTAAACGAAATTGCACATCAGAAAGTTGTTTTAAAGTATGCCCAAAATAATGCAGGAAATGATAGAACAAATATAAATCCAGAGTTTTTGGTTGAAGAAGAAGAGTTTAAGCAAAAACTGGAAAAGGCTATTGGAAAGCTAACGGAATCTCAAAGAACAGCTTATCTTTTAAACAGAATTGAAGGAAAAAAATACCATGAAATTGCCATCATGTTAGGCATTAGTGTAAAAGCAGTGGAGAAAAGAATTCACGGCGCTTTAGTTTCTTTGAGAATTGAAATTGAACAATTTAGGTAGGGTATTTAAATATAAAGATGTTTTTAATCAAATGAGTGCAACTGAAGAAAATTACGAATTAGCGAAATGGCTTGCTGGGGAAATGACTGAAAAGGAATTAATTTCTTTTCAGAAAAAACCTGAATACGCAACCTATTCAAAAATTGCTGCATATTCAAGTCAACTAGAAACTGCAGATTTTGATGCAGATGCAATCTATAGAAATACAATAAAAAGCAGCAAATCCAAAGCAAAAGTTATTCCGTTTTACTATTCAAAATGGATAAAAATTGCAGCTGTTATTGTTATTTTTTCGAGTTTAGCTTTCTTATACAAAACTACTGTTACTTCAACAGAAGTTGCAGAAAAGGGTAAAAAAACAAATTTTTCTTTACCTGATAATTCCCAAATTGTTTTGAATAGTGGTTCAGAAATCAACTATAAAAAGTGGAAATGGGAAAACAATCGAAAATTGAATTTAGATGGTGAAGCTTATTTCAAAGTGGCTCATGGAAAAAAATTTGAAGTTGAAACAAAACTTGGAACGGTAACTGTTTTAGGAACACAGTTCAATGTTAAAGCTCGGAAAGACAGGTTTGAAGTAACATGCTACCAAGGAAAAGTTAGCATTCAACATAAAACTCAGGAAGTCATTATAACCAAAGGTATGTCGGTGACTTTTGAAAATGATTTCTTCGACAAGCAAGACATTAATGTAGCAAAACCGGAGTGGACTAATAATGAAATTGCTTTCCAAAAAGTGAATATTCATACTGTTGTTGATGAATTAGAAAGACAGTATGATATTGAAATTATTTTGAACGGTAAAGAAAATACACAACTTTTTAGCGGTATACTTCCGTCAAACGATCTCAAAGCTGCTTTGGACATTATTATCTCCATATTTCATTTAAAAATCTCTAAATTCGACTCTGATAAAATTATTCTTGTTGATTTTTAATGATGTCAAAAAAACATCTTTTTTCATCCTTATTTTTATTCTTTTTCATGTTGAGCTATGCTCAGCAGGAGGAGGGTTCATTACCATTGAAAACAATTTTAGAGAAAATAGAAATCCAAAACAATATTAAATTCAATTATATTGTTGAAGAAGTAATTGTCGTTACTATCATTCCTCCAAAAACTACATTGCCCCTATTTGAAAAACTAAAGTATATTGAATCTAAGACTGGATTGAAAATAAAAAAAATAAATAGCACTTACTATTCAGTTTTTAACAATCAAAAGCTAGACAAGCCCTTGTGTGGAACCCTAGTTGACATTGAAACAAAATTGCCCATTGAAAGTGCAACGATTAAAATTCAAAATACTGACATAACTGTTTTTTCAGATGAAAAAGGTTATTTTGAAATTCCAATCATTTCCCCAAATTCTATTGAAATATCACATATTAACTTCGAAAAAAAAGTTGTTCCATTTAAGGAATTATATGTCTCCGATTGCCCAAAAATACAACTTAAGATAGTTGTTTTGAAATTGGATGAAGTTCTAACCAAGCATTATTTAACTACTGGAATTTATAAAAAAAATGACGGTTCCATTGAAATTAAGCCCGCAAAATTTGGTATTTTGCCCGGTTTAATTGAGACCGATCTATTACAGACCATGCAACAGATTCCGGGCATCAATTCAGTTGACGAAACGGTTTCCAACATCAATGTGCGCGGCGGTACACACGATCAAAATCTTTTTTTATGGAATGGTATCAGGATGTTTCAGACTGGACATTTCTTCGGATTGATCTCCGCTTTTAATCCATCCTTAGCACAAACTATTTCAGTTACTAAAAATGGGACTTCTGCTTTTTTTGGAGAAAGTGTTTCTAGTCTTATTGACATTTCGTCTCATTCAAAATCAATCGAAAAAACAAGTTCAAGCATCAGTAGTAATTTAATTAGCGCTGAATTTTACACACGAATAAAGGCTACCAAAAAAGCGGCATTTACCATCTCTGGCCGACGTTCATTAACGGATTTTTTTAGTACGCCAACCTATCGGAATTACCGCAACAGAGTTTTTCAAAATACCGTGGTGACCAATCTGAATAGCAATCAGACGATTGACATCAACACAAGAGAAAAATTCTTTTTTTACGATTTTACAACACAATATTTACAAAAAATTGGAACAAAAAATGAGCTTACAGCCGACATAATTATCATTAAGAACTCATTATTCTTAACCCAATCTATTTCTGAGGCTAAAAAAAATAGCAATTTGGGTCAGGAAAATTTGGGTGCAACACTAAATTGGACAACCAACTGGAACAAAGAAAATTCAACCCACCTTCGCTTCTACGTGTCGAAATATTCTCTAGTCTCAAAAAATGAAGTTGTTCAAAGTAATCAGATTTTAGATCAAGAAAATAAAGTGTTGGATTTGGGTTTTCAGATAAGAAATTCACATCAGATTTCGCAAACATTCACATTTAACAATGGGTATCAATTTAATGAAATTGGAGTGACAAATTTTGACAAAATTAATTCACCTTCTTTTTCTAGAAAAACAGTTCAGGTTTTGAGATCACATTCTTTTATTGGGGAAGGCATCTTTGAAAGTGAAAACAAAAATACTGTTGCGAAAATCGGACTCAGAGGCACCTATTTTGATACGTTTGAAATACTGTTGCTAGAACCAAGAATTCAGTTTTCGCAAGCACTAAATGAAAACATTCATTTAGAAATTTTAGCGGAGCAAAAAAATCAAACGCTATCTCAAATAATCGATTTACAACAAGATTTTTTGGGAATTGAGAAACGCCGATGGACCCTTGCAAATGACACTACACATCCCATTCAGAAAAGCAAACAGTTTTCATTCGGATTTACTTATAAAAAAAACAATTGGTTGATTACCTTAGACAATTTTTATAAAAAAATAACCGGAATCAGCACAAGCAGTCAGGGATTTCAAAACCAGTTTGAATTTGTTAAAACAACGGGCGACTATCAAGTTTTAGGATCAGAGTTTTTAATTCAAAAGAATTTTGGAAAATTTTACACTTGGGTTAGCTACAGCTATAATGATAATAAGTATTTCTTTGATGCATTGCAGCCAGCAGAATTTATTAATAATTATCAGTTGAGACACGCGGTTTCTTGGGCCGGAATTTATGAATGGAACTCCATAAAATTTGCTTTAGGTTCAAAATGGCATACTGGTAAACCAATCACTACCCCACAATCAACGACTTTAAATTCCGACAATCAAATTGTTTATAATTCGCCAAATAACAGTAAACTGAACGACTTTTTTCAATTGAATTTTTCTGCTTCAAAAGACTGGAAAATATCAGATAAAATCGGACTTAAAACAAATATTTCTTTAATTAATATTTTAAATACCAACAACAGCATTAACCGCTCGTATCGTATAAACAATTCAGAAAACACTATAGAAAGTTTGAATACTTATGCACTCGGATTGACTCCAAATATTAATATGAAGTTGAGTTTTTAATTCTTAGTAAATACCAAAACATCGGATCCGCTACCATCCAACAAATAAATAGTTGAACCATTATAACTAGCAACCACCCAACCTTTAGACAATTGTGCAAATTCTGTTGGATTGTCAAATGTGATATTAAATTTTAAACCGGATGGATTAGCTTCGGAAACATCTTCAATAACAGACCACGTTCCGCTGTAAGTATTGGTTCCGTTTGTTACAGATAAAACATTGGATACCGGAAAAGTAAAATTATAACCAGTAAAAGTACTCGTTTCATTAATTCCAGAGTGATTATAATTACTAATTCTCCAGGTGCCTTGCTTAGCAGTATTAATTAAGGTTGCAGGATCAGATGTTGACCATGAACTTCCACTTGTATCACAGGAAGAAACTACTAATACTAGTAAGAAGATTGGGATTAAAATTAATTTTTTCATAAGGTATATTGTTTTGATTTTTAATTTAAATGGAAATAATTATTTTAAGGTTATTACATTCTTTCCGGAACTTCGATTCCGAGCAATTGAAATGCTGATTTAATAGTTTGGGCTACTTTATTGGAAAGCTGCACTCTGAAAACTTTCTTAGCCAGATTTTCTTCTCCTAAAATAGAAACCGATTGATAGAATGAGTTGTATTCTTTGACCAATTCGTACGTATAATTTGCCAATAAAGCAGGAGAATGGTTGTTTGCCGCGTTTTGAATCACTTCTGGATAAAGTTCTAATTGTTTGATTAGTTCTTTTTCTTTTGGATGAAGCGCTTCGGCTGCATTCAATGTACTAGTATCAAAATCAGCCTTACGTAAGATGGACTGAATTCGAGCATACGTATATTGAATAAACGGACCCGTATTTCCAGCAAAATCAACAGATTCTTCTGGATTGAAAAGGATTTGTTTTTTTGGATCCACTTTCAAGATGTAATATTTCAAAGCACCAAAACCGATTGTATTGAATAATTTCGACTTTTCTTCTTCTGAATAGCCTTCTAATTTTCCAAGTTCGGTAGAAATTTTTTCGGCAGTTTTGGTCATTTCCTCCATCAAATCATCAGCATCTACAACAGTTCCTTCTCTCGATTTCATTTTTCCTGATGGTAATTCCACCATACCGTAGGACAAATGAAATAAATTTTCAGCCCAATTAAATCCTAGCTTTTTCAGAATTAGAAACAATACTTTGAAGTGATAATCTTGCTCGTTTCCGACCGTGTAAACCATCCCACCGACATCTGGAAAATCCTTTACACGCTGAATGGCCGTTCCGATATCTTGCGTCATGTAAACGGCTGTTCCGTCAGAACGCAACACGATTTTTCTGTCCAAACCGTCCGGTGTTAAATCGATCCATACGGAACCATCAGCATCTTTTTCGAAAATCCCCTTTTCCAATCCGAATTGAACAACTTCTTTTCCTAATAAATAAGTATTGCTTTCGTAATAATAGCTATCGAAATCAACTCCTAAGTTTTTATAGGTTTGAGCAAAACCGTCGTAAACCCATTGGTTCATAGTTTTCCAGAGGTCAATGATTTCTGGTTTCCCAGCTTCCCAATCAAGAAGCATTTGCTGAGCTTCAACAATAATAGGAGCCTGTTTTTTAGCTTCTTCTTCCGTTTTTCCTTGATTAATTAATTCGGCGATTTGAACTTTATAGTGTTTATCGAATTCTACATAGAAATTTCCAACTAATTTATCCCCTTTTAAACCGGTATTTTCTGGAGTTTCACCTTTTCCAAATTTCTGCCAAGCCAACATCGACTTACAAATATGGATTCCACGATCGTTGATGATTTGCGTTTTGTACACTTTCTTTCCCGAAGCTTTAATAATTTCCGCAACCGAATATCCTAAAAGATTGTTACGAACATGACCAAGATGCAAAGGTTTATTAGTGTTTGGCGAAGAATATTCGACCATAATTGCTTTATCATTCGGATTTACCGCCACAAAACCAAAGTTGGATTTATCTTTTATTTGGCTGAAAAAATCGATATAATAATCATCGGAAGCCACAATATTTAAAAATCCGGATACCACATTAAATCTAAGTATAGTGTCAACATTTTCAATAAGATAGTTTCCGATTTTAGTTCCAATTTCAATAGGATTTCCTTTAATCACTTTCAGTAACGGAAAAATAACCATTGTAATATCACCTTCAAATTCTTTCCGCGTAATTTGAAATTCTACCCTTTCTAGAGTAACATCAAATAGTTCCTGAACTGCATTTTGTATTGGTATGGTAAGAATTTGCGAAAGCTTCATTGTACTTTATTTTAAGATCGCAAAGATAAACATTACAGTAGAATTTTAATACCAAGAAACATTTATAAAAATGCAATACAAAAAGTAATACTTAACACTTGTTTTGTAAGTTTAATAACTTACTATTTATAAATAAAATGTATTTCATCGATTTTATTTGCTTTTTAACGATGTATGTATGAATATTTGATTTGTCAAAATCCCCAAATTATGAAAAACATTGTACTATTAACCGCTATCCTACTTAGCACCCTTGGTTTCTCCCAACCAGTTTCTGTTAGTTCAACAAATTATACTGTACCGCAATTGGTCAATAATGTGTTAATCAATTCACCCTGCGTTTCGGCTACAAACATAACATGGCGAACGGGTACTAATTATGGTTCGTCTAACGGACTCGGTTTTTTCCAGAATACAAATCCAAATTTTCCAATGCAAAGCGGCGTTGTATTAAGTACTGGCAATATTTTAAATACGCCAGGCCCCAACACATCGTTATTAAATGATGGGGTGGCAAATTGGCCAGGTGATAACGATTTAGAAGCGACATTAGCGGCGGCGGGAATTTCAATGATATCGAAAAACGCCACTGTTTTAGAATTTGATTTTACTCCGATTTCTCCAAACTTTAGTTTTGATTTTATTTTTGCTTCAGAAGAATATGGAAATTTCCAATGTTTATATTCTGATGCATTCGCATTTCTACTAACGAATGTGAACACCGGTGTAACAACTAACCTAGCAGTAGTGCCGAATACGACTTTACCAATATCGGTAGTAACCATACGAGATTTTCAATACAACTCGTCTTGTCCTTCCGCTAATGCACAATACTTTGGATCATTCAATGGTGGATCTGGTGCGGCAAACTCTGCTACAAACTTTAACGGACAAACAAAAGTCTTAACTGCATCTTCTATTTTGACAGCTGGAGTTCCCTATCATATTAAATTAGTTATCGCTGATAGAGCAGATCCACAATCAGATTCTGCGATTTTCCTATCTTCAGATAGTTTTAATATTGGTCAGGATGTTCTAGGGCAAGATTTAAGTGCGGCAAACAATTCAGCTTTATGTTTTGGAACTCCACTAACGCTTACTACTGGATTAAGTGCAACAGAATATTCCTTTGTTTGGAAAAAAGGCACTACTACTTTGTCAGAAACTGGACCGAATTTAACCGTCAGCCAAGCTGGAACCTATACTGTTACTTACATCAATATACTCGGTACTTGTGACCCAATTACTGATACAATTATAGTAGAATATTTGCCTCAAATAAATTCACCTAATCCTATAACACTATACAAATGTGATATGGGTCAAGCCTCTTACACTTATAATTTAGACCAAAACACATCGGTTGTAAAACAAGGATTACCGGCAGCTACGTCTGTTACTTATTTTGCATCTCAAAATAATGCCGACAACAATACCAGTCCGCTACCATTACTGTATAGTGCTCCTAGCGGAACGATGGTTTATGTTAGAATACAGTTGCCAGGAAGCCCTTGTTTTACTGTTAAATCATTTTTATTACAAGTATCACCTCCACCGGTAGCAAATCAGGCTCCGAACTTATTGAGATGTACAAATACAAGCTCACAAAGTACTAGTTATTTTAATTTTACTCCACAAACAAGTATAGTTTTAGGAACACAATCACCAAGCATTTATGCTGTTACCTATTACACTTCGTCAACGAACGCGACTACTGGAGTTAATCCAATAGCGGATCCTAGTTATGGTGCTTATGGAAATACAACTATCTATGTACGAGTTCAAAACATAAGTGACCCATCATGCTTTAGCGTTTCAAGCTTCAATTTAATAGTTAATCCACTTCCAATTGTTGATGTTCTACAAAACGTGATTGTATGTAATACATATACTTTACAACCTTTAGTAAATGGAAATTATTTTACTGCAATTAGTGGTGGCGGAACTCCTTTATCTGCGGGAGATGTTATAACAGAAACCCAGACTATTTACATTTTTAATCAGCCTGGTGGGCCAGGAACTTGTGGTGCTAATAGCTCATTTAAAGTAACAATTGTTAATGTAGATGAACTTACTCCCGCCGATGTCTCATCTTGTGGAAGCTATTCTCTACCTAGTTTAACTTATGGCAAATATTACACTCAACCTGGTGGACCCTCTGGTGGTGGCACCGAAATTCCTTCGGGAACATCTATAACTAGTTCGCAGTTAGTCTATTTTTATTTTACAACTATAATCGCACCAATATGTGTAGTAGATTCTAGCTTTAATATTACGATTATAAATACACTCGACGTTGGAACTTTTCCAGATGTTTTTAGATGTGACTCTTACGTTTTACCTGCATTGAATTTAGGAAATTATTACTCTAGTCCGGGCGGAACTGGAACACAATTAGCTGCTGGCACACCAATAACGTCCAATCAAACCATATATGTTTATGCAGCGACCACCGGACCAACTGTTTGTTCAGATGAAGATAGTTTTGATGTATTCATCGGCATAAACCAACCAGCAGATATTTCGCAATGTAATGGATACACTCTACCTTCCTTGCCTATTGGAAATTATTTTACTGGACCTGTGGGAACCGGAAGTCTTATTCCAGCTGGAACAGTGATAAACGTCAATTCAACAATTTATATTTATGTGCCATTATCTGGTGGAGGGAATAATTGTACAGACAACGTACACTTTACGTTAACTTTTGCACAGCCTCAAGTCGACATATTACCTAATGTTTCGGTTTGCGAAACATTTACACTGCCTACAGTAACAAACGGCGAATATTTTTCAGATGTGGATGGAACTGGAACACAATTGTATCCTGGAGATGTATTACTTCAAACTCAAACCATCTATATTTTTAAACGACTAGATGAAAGTTGCGCAAATCAATCCAGTTTTACAGTGACTATAAACCCGTTACCTGCTATCGATTCTCGTTCCGATATTGATATTTGCGACCAATATGTATTGACGCCATTAGCGGTTGGTACTTATTATTCTGGAACAAACGGAACTGGAACGCTTATACCAGCAAACACCGTTATAACAACTTCTCAAAGAATTTATATTTATGCGGTTTCAAACACAACACCCGCTTGTACGGCAGAAAATAGTTTCCAGATAAACATATTTTCAACAACTGCTGACACATCCGCAAACATAACAGCTTGTGATACTTATACATTACCAACT
Source organism: Flavobacterium sp. (assembly GCF_029945805.1). Lineage (GTDB taxonomy): Bacteria > Bacteroidota > Bacteroidia > Flavobacteriales > Flavobacteriaceae > Flavobacterium. Next base: position 65,122 of record NZ_JAQSDH010000006.1, on the reverse strand, counting down.
TTATCGCAAAATAATAACTATTTCACACAATCGGGCGGACCATTAGGAACAGGTACAGAAATAGCTCCGGGCACTGTAATTACGACAAGTCAGACGGTATATATTTTTAAAGAATCAACCATCAGGACTTCTTTCTCTTGTATCGATGAGACTTCATTTATAATAACAATTAACCAAACGCCAGTTCTTGCTCCTATAGCAAATGTAGTTGCTTGTAATTCTTACACGTTACCAACAGGGAATTATTATTCCGCGATAAACGGAAGTGGAACTCTATTAAACGCCGGCGCTGTTTTAACAACATCTCAAACAATTTATGTATTTGCTAATACGGCTACAGCACCAGATTGTATTTCTCAAAGAAACTTTAGCGTTACGATTTTTAATGTTGATGATTTACCAAACGTTACTATTTGTGAAAATTTCACTTTACCAACACTAGCCATTGGAAAATATTATACGGGTCCAAATGGAACCGGAACACAATTGGCTGTAGGTTCTGTAATTAGTTCCTCGATGACACTTTATATTTATGGACAATCTCCTTTCTTGCCGAGATGTAGTGATGAAAGTACATTTACTGTAACCATCATTGATACTCCAATTGCACAAGCAATTCCAGCTTCTTTAAGAACGGTTTGCGACGAAGACGGAACTAACGATGGCGTAACAACATTCAATTTAGCTTCTTTATCAGCAACCGTACTAGGAACACAGACGGGAACTGAATTTGAAGTAACGTATTACGAAAGTTTAGCTAATGCTACTACAGGCACAAATCCAGTAATAACATCTACTCAAAATGTGGTTTATGTTCGAGTTAAAAATAATTTAACGTCTAATTGTTTTGATGTAAAACCAATTACAATCATCGTAAATAAATTACCGGAGCCAACTCCGATTGACGGTATAATTTGCATCGACAGCGAAACTGGGAATCTGTTAAATCCATACACCATGTATAGTGGCTTGACAACTGCAACGCATCATTTTGTTTGGACAAATGAAAGCGGAACAACTGTTGGAACTTCTAATTCCTATCAAGCTATTTTACCGGGAATTTATACTCTAATTGCTACTAGCATTGCTACAGGTTGTAGTTCAGATCCAATAAGTGTAACAGTTACCCCATCGGAACCCGCAATCGTAACTTACGAAGTTAGTGAAGATTTTGCAGACAGCCAATCAATAACCGTCACTGCAACTGGTCAGGGCAATAATTTTGAATACCAATTAGATAATGGTCCATTCCAAGACAGCAACGTATTCAACAATGTCGCATCGGGAATGCATACCGTAACCGTTAGAGATAAAAATGGTTGTGGAAGCAGTACCATTCAAGCATTGGTTGTGAATTATCCAAAATATTTTACGCCTAATGGAGATGGCTACAATGACTCTTGGAATATTAAAGATTTATCTAACCAACCAAGCGCCAAAATTGAAATATTTGACCGATATGGTAAAATGATAACGCTTATTAAACCAAACAATAGTGGTTGGGACGGAACTTATAATGGTCGCCAAATGCCATCTGATGATTATTGGTTCAGCGTTTCCTATACAGACGAACACAATACTGCACAAGAATTTAGAGCCCATTTCGCCATGAAGCGATAACCTACATAATAGTAATATGTTAGAAACTCCTGAAATTTTCAGGAGTTTTTTTTTGTTAAAATTTGTAACTAATTAAGCACTTTAAAGTCTACTTGTTTATTAAAAACAAAAATCATTACTCAAGCCGCAGCGGAATAATTTGAAGCGCAGCGAGAAAAACCACAAATCATGAGATTTAAAATTTTACTTATTAGTTTATTAACTTCTTTTTCCGTTCTGCAAGCTCAAACTGTCAATTCGGGAAGTGTATCAGGAAAAGTAATTGACAAGAATTCAAAACAACCTATTCCTTACGTTAATATCAGTATTAAAAAAGCAGACAAAGTTATTACAGGTGGAATCACAGATGATAACGGAAATTTTACCGTAAAAAATGTAGCGCTGGACAACTATACTGTTGAATTACTCTATATGGGGTACAAATCACAAACTTTTACCATCAAACTTACGCCAGAAAATAAAACTGCAAATCTGAATACGGTTTCACTTGAAGAAGAAGCCGTGCAACTTAAAGGCGTTGAAATAGTAAGCGAACGTTCCACAATTGTGCAAAAAATTGACCGTAAAGTAATCAATGTTGGTAAAGATTTAATTGCTTCCGGAAATAATGCGTCCGAAATCATGAACAATATACCAACAGTGAGCATTGATGCTCAAACTAAAGAAATCAGTTTAAGAGGGAACTCAAATGTTAGAATTTTAATTGACGGAAAACCATCCAATATTGATGCTTCTCAATTATTACAACAAATTCCTTCTTCTTCTATCAAACAAATAGAATTGATTACGAATCCTTCAGCAAAATACAATCCGGAGGGAATGAGTGGAATCATCAATATTATTCTGAATAAAAATGCAAATGAAGGCTTTAATGGCAGTTTAAACTCGGGAGTAACCTTCGGAATCACACCAAAAGTAAATACAGCACTCAATCTAAATTATAAAGTGGGTAAAATAAATATGTACGCCAACTATGGTTTGAATCACGGAAAAAACGCCAATCACGGAGACATTACAAGCTTCCGTCCAAATTTAGAAAACCAACAACGTTTTATATTTGCTAATCTCAATACTTCACACTTACTAAAATTAGGATTGGACTATTTAGTTGATGATAGAAATACTATATCATTTTACACTAATCTGAATTTAAACAATGGTGGTGGCAACGGAAACACGTTAATCAACTATTTTGATCCTGCTAGGAATGATTCACAGCAGCTTTTTGATTCAGATACTGAGAATACTACTCAAACTTATGACTTTGTTTACAAACATATTTTCAAAAAAGAAGGCGAAAATATTGAACTTCAATCCAATTTTTCAAAAACCAAGAATCCTGAATTTACAATTTATGATTTAACAACTACTGTTCCTTCAGAAACTATCACTGATAATGATATCAACAGAAATGTCAATTATCTACAAATCAATCTTGACTATGTTAACCCAATTTCAGAAACCTTAAAATTAGAACTTGGTGCGGAAAGTAGATTACAACGAATTACCAATAATTTACTTGAAAATGTAGACGAAACTTCAGGAAGTTATAACAGAAACGGAAATTCAGAATTTATTTTCAGAAGAAACATTCATTCCGTTTATTCGAATTTAGGAAAGCAATGGGGAAAATGGAGTGCACAGTTAGGCCTAAGATTAGAGCAATTTAATATCGATGGCGATTTTTCAAATGTCGTAACTTCTAGTATTCCTTCTGAAAATGTGAACGATAACAAGAATCTTAAGGATGATATTTTTTCGGTGTATCCTTCAGCGTTTTTCAATTATAAAGCGAATGATAAAAATTCTTTCAATTTCAATTTCTCACGAAGAGTAGACCGACCGAGTGTGGGCCAATTAAGCCCAATTCGCGAGTGGACCACTCCATTAGTAGAGTCAAGAGGAAATCCTGATTTGAAACCACAGTTCACCAATTCTTTCGAAATAAATTATACAAGAACGCTTACTATTGGTAGCATAACTTCAGGGATTTTCTTCAGGCAAATCAATGACGAGATTGTGCGAACCATTTATAAAAATCCGGAAAACATCAATCAAGATATTATTTCATTTATCAATTTTGAAAACAATCAAGCAGCCGGAGTTGAAGTTTCTGCCAATTTGAAAGCTACCAAATGGTGGTCCATTAACACCAGTGCTGACGCTTATTTCAAAAAAGTAAAAGGAACCGTTGAAAATGCCAATACGGGTCTTCAGGAATATGGTGAGATTGATGTAACTGCTTTTAATTTCAGAATAAATAACAATTTTACAGCGACAAAAAAATTGCGCTTCAACGTTTTCGGAATGTACCGAGGTCAAGAAGCCGGATTACAATTTACAAGAAAACCAATGTACAAAGCTGATTTAGGGGCTACTTACAACGTACTTAAAGGAAAAGGAAGCATCACTGCAAGGTTTAATGATATATTCCAAACGATGCATTTTGCCTTTGAAGGAAGCATTCCATACCAACAAGAAGGCGCCTTTTATTGGGAAAGTAGAACACTTTACGTAGGTTTCAATCTACTGTTTGGGGGTGGAAAAAACAGCGCTATGCAACGGAAACAACGAGATAATAACGAAACCCAAAGCGGCGGCGGATTATTATAAGATTTTTTGAATTTAGTTATACCGAAAAAGCCATCCGTGAAAACGAGATGGCTTTTTCTATTTTTTAAATTTTAGGAGCACAACATTTTAGTATTCGGGATAATTCCTCCCGCTGTCCGCGCTACATGGTAGCCAGCTCCCATCGGGGCTAACGAGAAACTAAGCCTAGCTTATCAAAATCTCAATATTCTTCTTACTTTTCTGTTCTCCCTTTTCCCTTTTCCCTTTTTCTTACCACTTAATTATCGCGCTTGCCCATGTAAATCCACTGCCAAATGCGGCTAAGACAACAGTGTCGCCTTTTTTAATTTTTCCTTGTTCCCAAGCTTCTGTCAAAGCAATCGGAATAGAAGCTGCTGTTGTATTTCCGTATTTCTGAATGTTATTGAAAACTTTGTCGTCAGTCAATCCGAATTTCCTTTGGATGAACTGTGAAATTCTCAAATTCGCCTGATGTGGAATCAACATATCAATATCCGAAACAGTCAAATTATTGGCTTGTAAACCTTCATTAATTACCTCGCTAAAACGAACTACCGCATGTTTAAAAACAAATTGGCCATTCATATACGGAAAATAACTTTCATCATCCGGATTATTTTCTGCCAAGATATCCGTAACCCATTTGCCGCCCATTCCCGGCGCTAAAACCGCTAATTCTTTTGCATGTTCGCCTTCTGAATGTAAATGAGTAGATAGAATTCCACTTTCATCATCACTTCTTGTCAAAACTACCGCTCCTGCCCCATCACCAAAAATCACGGAAACACTGCGACCACGATCGGTCATATCCAAACCTAAGGACTGAACTTCGGAAGCAACAACCAAAATATTTTTATACATTCCGGTTTTAATAAACTGATCGGCAACAGACAAAGCATAGATAAATCCAGAACATTGATTCCGCACATCTAAAGCACCAATTGTTTTTAATCCCAATTGTTTTTGAAGTTCAACGCCTGGCCCTGGAAAATAATAATCGGGTGAAATGGTTGCGAAAACTATAAAATCGATGTCATCATTAGCTACTCCAGAACGTTCTATAGCAATTTTTGCCGCCTTAACTCCCATTGAAGTTGTGGTGTCTTGACCGCGAATAATGTGTCGTCTTTCTTGTATTCCTGTTCGTTCCTGAATCCATTCGTCATTCGTGTCCATTATTTTAGACAAATCTTCATTGGTGACTACATTATCGGGAACATAAAATCCTAAACCTGATATTTTGGATTGATACATATTTATTAAATTATCATAATTAGACTCACAAAATTAAACAATTTTAAACGGTAATGATTTTATTTTAAGATTTAATAAAAATGTAACAACTACTTCGTAAATTCGACCTATCCAAAACTAAAATTTAATTTTATGAAATCTAAGATTCACGAATACCTAAAAAAAAATTTGCTGATGAGTAAAAAACATGCCTTTTTACTTTTGTTTTTTTGCATTTCTGCAAGTAGTATTTCTGCACAAGAAAATGTAACGTATCAAAAACCATCTGCCTCCATCTTAGCATTGGCAGATTTTGAACGGGCGCCAAGCGTGAGTATGGATTCCAAAAAACAATACATGCTTTTTTCTTATCGAAGCACTTATAAAACGCTTGATGATTTGAATCAAGATGAAATACGTTTAGGCGGTTTGCGTATCAATCCGGTTACCAGTATTGGGAGTGCCATAAATTATATTTCGAATTTAAAAATCAGAAAAGTAACCGATAAAACAGAAACTCAAATCAGCGGTTTACCTAAAAATCCGAGAATTACTTACATCACTTGGTCGCCAAGTGAAACCAAAATTGCGTTTACCAATACGGTAGCCACGGGAGTTGAATTGTGGGTCATCGATGTAGCTACGGCTTCTGCCAAAAAACTTACGGATGCGAATCTGAATGCTACTCTTGGAAATCCGTACAACTGGATGAAAGATAACGAAACTTTAATCGTAAAAATGATTCCAAAGAATCGTCCAGCTTTAATTGACATCAAAAAAGAGTTGCCTAAAGGTCCAACGGTTTCGGCAAGTGATGGTTCAAAATCGCAAAACAGAACATATCCTGATTTGTTAAAAAATAAAACAGACGAAGCTAATTTTGAAAGCTTAATGACTTCAGAATTACACAAAGTAACTCTTTCTGGAAGTGAAAATCCTTTTATGCCAGCCGATTTATATGCCGGTGAAAGCTTTTCTCCTGATGGAAATTACATTATGCTTACCACTGTTCAAAAACCGTTTTCCTATATCGTTCCTTACAACCGTTTTCCATTAAAAACTGTCGTTTACGATGGTACCGGGAAAGAAGTAAAAGTGGTGAATGATGTTCCACTAAATGAAGTAATTCCAAAAGGATTCTCCTCTGTTAGAAAAGGAAAAAGAAGCATGGGTTGGCGAGGTGATAAACCCGCTTCTCTTTATTATGTTGTAGCTTTAGACGAAGGTGATCAGGCTAAAAAAGCAGATTTCAGAGATGAACTTTTCTCATGGGATGCACCTTTTAAAGCCGATCCAACTTCTGTATTAAAAACGCAGCAACGTTATGCAGGTTTGATTTGGGGTAATGATAATGTAGCCATAGTTTATGATGATTGGTATGACACTCGTAATCAGAAAACGTATTTAATTAATCCGTCCAATTTAGGGCAAGCCCCAAAGATTATTTCCGATAGAAATTCGCAGGATATTTATTCCGACCCGGGTAATTTTGAAACTAAAAGAAATCAATACAATCGGTATGTTTTGGCAGTTGAAAACAATAATTTATTCTTAATTGGTGACGGTTTTACAAAAGAAGGACAGTTTCCGTTTATTGACGAATTCAATTTAGGAACTTTAAAAACAAAGCGTTTGTATACTTCAAATACTAAAGACAAGAAAGAAGATTTACAATCTATTGAAGACTTTAAAAAAGGCGATGTTTTGGTATTGATTCAATCTAAAAATGATTATCCAAACTATTACTTCAGAAACATAAAGTCTAAAAAATTAACCCAACTTACGTTCTTTAAAAATCCATTTGAAAGCATAAAAAACATTTACAAAGAAGTGATCAAATACAAGCGTAAAGATGGAGTTGATTTGTCAGGGACATTATATTTACCTGATGGGTATGACAGAATAAAAAAATCTGAAAAACTACCCTTATTGATTTGGGCTTACCCTGCAGAATATAAAGATAGAAACTCAGCGGGCCAAAGTGATAAAAATCCAAATGAGTTTACCTACCCAAGTTATGGTTCCTTTATTTATTGGGTAACTAAAGGATATGCGATTCTTGATGATGCTTCTTTTCCAATTATTGGAGAAGGCACAACAGAACCTAATGACACGTTTATGACACAATTGGTTGATGATGCTGCAGCTGCAATTGATGCTGTAGATAAATTAGGCTATATCAATAAAAAGAAAGTGGCTATTGGCGGGCATTCGTACGGTGCGTTTATGACTGCTAATTTGTTGACCCATTGCGATCTTTTTGCTTGCGGAATTGCACGAAGTGGCGCTTACAACAGAACATTAACCCCTTTCGGATTCCAAAGTGAACAACGAAATTATTGGGATGTTCCAGCTATTTACAACGAAATGTCGCCGTTCATGACAGCCGATAAAATGAAGACTCCTTTATTATTAGTTCATGGCGATGCCGATAATAATCCAGGAACGTTCACCTTGCAATCGGAACGTTATTTTCAAGCATTAAAAAATCTTGGTGCACCGGTTCGATTGGTTTTATTGCCTAAAGAAGCACACAGTTATGTAGCTAAAGAAAATATTCTTCATTTGCTTTGGGAACAAGACCAGTTTCTTGAAAAGTATTTGAAAAACTAAATAAAACAAGCTCTAAAGTCAATAGATTTTAGGGCTTCTTTTTTAGATATATTCCTTTTCCTATTGCGATTTCATTATCACTTTCGAAGAATAAAGTTTGATTGTTGTATTTGGATTCAATTAAATAATGACTTCCACTAAAAAAAACATTGGAAACGGCAACTTTCATTTCAGATTTTTCTACAATCATAAATTGATGCGGATAGATAAATTGACTTACTCCATCGATTTCAATTTCGTTTACATCGCCAAAAAGTGAAGCGATGTAGTTGGATTTTGGATTGTTGTATATGAGTTTAGGAATTCCTTCTTCGATGATTTTTCCCTCTTTCATGACTATAACTTCATCCGCAAAAGCCAACGCATCCGAACTGTCATGCGTAGCAAAAATAATGGTGATTTGCTTTTCTCTGAGGTAACTAAACAATTTTCTGCGTAAGCTATTTTTTCTGAAATTATCAATATGACTAAACGGTTCGTCAAGCAATAATACTTCAGGTTCTAATGCTAAAACTCTTGCTAAAGCCACACGTTGCATTTGTCCACCGCTGAGATTCTTTGCTTTTATAGAAGCATAATCAGTCATTTCTACAATATCGAGTAGTTCTGCAATTCGTTCTTTTTTCTTTTCGGGATAGATGTTCGAAAGGTATTTGCCTACATTTTCGGCAACAGTAATAAACGGCATTAAATCAAAATCCTGCGCAAGGTATTTCATGAAATCCATTCCTGGAATTAAATTGTGTTTTGGGCCTAAAATTTCGGTAGTACTCCAAAAAATTTGCCCTTTATCCAAATCAGATAAGCCGTAGATAAGTTTAAGCAACGTACTTTTTCCGCAGCCACTTTCACCAATAACTGCGAGATGTTGCCCTCTCTTCAATTTGAAAGAAATGGAAGCTATGGTTAATTTTTCCTGATAAGAAAATGAAATGTTTTTGACTTTTAACATCGCAGTAATTGAATTACAAAATTGAACATTCTATTATGAAATAAAAAATATATTTAAAAGCAGTTGTTTATTCCTATCGTAATTCTACTTAACATACAGATTTTAAAGGATATTTTATGGATTCTATGAAATTAGATTTACTTTTGCACATGGATTACATGCTCCAATACACGATTTTATGAAATTGAAAATTAAACTATCTTTACTATTGCTATTTTTTTTCAGCACATTCTATGCCCAAGTGGGTATCGGAACAACTTCCCCAAACGCTGCATCGATACTTGATATTTCATCTACCAACAGCGGCCTTCTTATTCCGCGAGTTGCACTAACAAGCGCAAGTGATATCGTTACTATTGTTTCTCCTATAACTTCATTATTAGTTTACAATTCTGGGTTTGCGCCCAATGGCTATTATTATTGGAATGGAACACTTTGGGTACAATTGGCAGCATCAAATACCGCTTGGACATTAACCGGAAATACTGGAACAAGTTCAGCTACAAATTTCTTAGGAACTACTGACGATGTAGATATTGTTTTCAAAAGAAATAACATTAGAGCTGGTTTTATTGGAAATCCGAATACGGCTGGCGGAAACAAAAACACTTCTTTCGGAGCAAATTCTTTAAATGCGGCAGGGACAGGAATTAGAAATACGGCTATTGGCAGCAACGTTATGCCGGTCAATACCTCAGGTCAATTAAACGTCTCTATTGGGGATCAATCGATGTTTTTAAATACAGATGGAACTGCTAATACTGCCATTGGAGTTGGTGCTTTATACTCAAATATTTCTGGAAAAGAAAATGTAGCTTTGGGTAGGAATACAATGGTTCTAAATAATGCTAATAATAACACTGGTCTAGGTTTTGCTTCATTGCGTTCCAATGTTTCAGGCACAAACAATATTGCCATTGGACATCAAGCCGGGTATAATGAACTTGGTAATAATAAATTATATATCGAAAATTCTACTTTTAATAATGGAACGGATTCAAGCGTAGATAATGCATTAATTTATGGAGAATTTGACAATCGTATTGTTAGAACAAATGGTACAATCCAAATTGGAAATCCAGCAACAACCGGCTATTCTTTACCAATTGTTAGAGGAACTAACGGTCAAGTGTTACAAACTAACGGCGCGGGTGCTACTTCATGGGCAAATCCATTAAACACCTTTTCATTGATAAGAAGTACGTTAAGTGCAAATCAAGTTGTAGCTTCGACAGGGTGGCAAAAAATTACATTTGACACTGTTGCTTTTGATTTAATAGGTGGCGAATTTAGCCCTGGAACCAATAGATTTGTAGCAACGAAAGCGGGTTATTATGAAATCAATGCAGGCTTTCACACTTTTAATAAAAATGACGCTCAACAATATGCTGTAGCAGTTTATAAAAATGGCATAGAATACCAAGAAACCGCAGCGCACCATTATGGCGACAAGTTAATATCTCGAATAATAAATTGTACTTTAAATTTAGCCGTTAATGACTATGTTGAAATATATATTTTCAACGGAAATGCTCCAACAACCATTGATAATTATAGTGGAAAAACCTATTTCGAAGTAAAACAAATCAAGTAAAAAATAAGAGCGAAAATCCAAAATGGAATTTTCGCCCCTATCAACCTAAACAATAAAAACATTCTAACTAATAATGTACTTTTCGTAAGACTTTGTGTCAATACGAGCTTTTAAATCGTGTAATAAATTATACAACCCAAAAAATGTTCTGTTGATGTATAAAAAATGTTTAGAACCTCTGTTGCCATTCATTTTTCTAAGTTGTGTATCTTTTGAAAATTCTTCGCCCATTTGAGCAATTTTTCCAAAGAAATCTTCATCAGAAAAGTCGAAAGAATCACCATGAAATGGTTTCGTAAACAAGCTTAATAAATCGTGAAATATTGTGGTGAAATACGCTAACTCTTTTTGAGAATCATCAACTCGTAAAATTTCTAACTCAAATAACTTTTCGTTAAATAATTTAGGATTATCTATTACTTCAGGTCGAGCTAATTCGAAATAAGGAACATAAAATTCTTCTGGAACTTGTTTGATACAGCCGAAATCAATGGCAACCAAATTATCATCTTTATCAATTAAAAAATTCCCAGGATGCGGATCGGCGTGAACTTGTTTGAGATAATGCATTTGATACATATAGAAATCCCAAAGTGCCTGACCTAACTTATCTCCTTTACTTCTGTCTTCATTATGTGCCGTAAACTCTGAAAGATGCTCTCCATCGATCCACTCCATCGTCAATATTTTTTCCGATGAAAATTCGGGATAATATTCAGGGAAACGTAAATTAGCAATAGATTTACACTTCTCCGAAACCTCTAAACTTTGTTTGAGTTCCAAAACATAATCCGTTTCTTCAAGTAATTTACTTTCAACTTCAATAAAATACTTTTCAGAATCTTTTCCTTTCAAGTTAAACATTCGTGTAGCGAATGGTTTTACCAACGCTAAATCAGAACTTATACTATCCGCAACTCCAGGGTACTGAATTTTTACCGCTAGCTTTTTACCATTTTTTGTTGCTTTGTGAACCTGACCAATACTCGCGGCGTTCATAGCATCAGGGGAAAAGGTGTCGTATAATTCTTCTGGATACTTATCTAAATATTTTTTGAATGTTTTTCGAACTAATGGCGCCGACAATGGTGGAACTGAGAATTGTGATAACGAAAACTTATCCACATAAGCTTGCGGCATAATGCTTTTGTCCATGCTCAACATCTGAGCTACTTTCAAAGCACTTCCCTTTAGGTTTTTTAATCCATCGTAAATATCCTCTGCATTACTTTCATTTAATTTATCGCGATTTAAATTTGGATTAACTATTTTCTCGCCATAGTAGGCAACATAATTTCCTCCAACTTTAAATCCCGTTTTTACTAATTGGCTAGCGCGTTCAATTTTTCCTGTTGGAATTTTGTCTAATGTCTTCATCAATTATTGTGTTTTTTCTTTCCAAAGAAATTTTCCCAAATCAAACAAACTTTCCAACGGTTTTGTATCTAATAAATCAACAACAGTATTCACGGATTTCTCTATCAAAATATCGGTCTTTTCAAAACCTTTAGAAGTGTCATCCATCCAAAATTTCAGCAAAAATAAAAACTGAATCCAAGCACCTTCTGAGAATACTGGTCTCGTAACTTTTGTAACTTTATCATTTACCATAGAAGAATTCGACTCAATTATGGAACTTATAAATTCTTTAAAATGCGTTCTAAATCCTTTCAAATTTTTTAAATTTTTAACGCCTTGATTATTCTCATTCAACGAAAACAGCACATAACTTCTATTTAAAGTCAGTAATTCAAACAAAGTAAAATATAAGGTAAGCAACTTATTTTTATCTGAATAACTTTCAAACGCTGGTTCTTTTTCAATAGTAGCTACAGCATTCTCGAAAAATTTAATCCATATAGCTTGCTTAACTGCTTCTAATGAACCGAAGAAAGAATAAAAATCACTTTCTTCAATAGCGTTTTTTTTGCAAAATATATATACGTTTTTTAAGTTTCCATTGTGTTCTAAAACATCATTCATATATAATGAAATAATCTGATTGTCATCTATCAAATCTTTCTCTACTTTAACTTTTTTTGTTGTCGCCATGATAATTTTTTATTATAGTGTAAAGGTACAAAGTGTTTAACCATTTAAAAGAAAAATTAAACAAAAAGTTTTGTTAAATTAGTAGTAATAAAAAAAGCTGCCTTTCTCAAGACAGCTTATATATTTATTAACGTAGCTAATTATTTTCCTGACTGCGCATCTTGCACCATCTTTTCGTTTGCAGTAATAGCAAACTCTACACGTCTGTTTTGACTTCTTCCATCGGGAGTATCATTGGTAGCAATTGGATCTGCAATACCTAAACCGGTTGTAGTGAAACGGGAAGAACTGATTCCTTTTGTAGCCAAATAAGATTTAACCGAGGAAGCTCTTTCTCCTGATAATTTCAAATTATATTCTGCTGAACCCGTACTATCAGTATACCCGTAAATTTGAATATTAGTATCAGGATATTGATTAAACACAGAAACCAATTTATCCAAATTAGCTTTAGCACCAGCAGTTAATGTTGACTTGTTAGTATCAAAACGAACTGCGTTTTCACCGAGTGTCAATTTAATTCCTTCTCCTACTCTTTCAACAGTAGCTCCTGGAACTGCCGTTTCAATTTCTCTCGCTTGTTTGTCCATTTTGTTACCAATAACACCACCGGCAACACCACCAACAACACCACCAAGAACAGCTCCTAAGGCACCGTTGCCGCCTTTACCAAGATTATTTCCTAAGACTCCCCCAAGAATTGCGCCACCAACTGCACCTATCGCTGCGCCACGTTGTGTTTTATTTGTATTTTTTACTGATTCACAACTTGTGAAAATACTTCCTGTTAAGAATAGTCCCGCTACTAATAATATGCTTATTTTTTTCATCGTAATTTTTATTTTTTATTGTCTTTGAAATTGATATACTACATCGGTTACTTTACCACCTATATTGATTTTGTCAACAAGTTGGAATGAGTTTTCAGTTAAATTAGACACACCAAGAACGTATCCTTCTTTGATTTTCTTAGCTTTAGTTTCATCTAAAACTTTCAAAACAAACTGGCCTTCTTTATTAATAAACCAAGTTATTGGTGTACTGTAGGCGGTACAACTTGCATTGTTTAAAACAAGACTACCTTTGTTATTGTTAGAAATAAATTTCCATGAACTTCCAATAAAACATTTTGAATCTGCTAAATCAAATGAAGTGACTTTGATGACATCCGAACTTGGATAAGTAACTGCACTAATGGTCCAATTACCTTTCATGGCAACTTGTGTTTTAGAATCTAGTCTTGTATTTGTTGCCGATTTCGACTTGCATCCTAAAACGAAAACTGATAATACAGCTATTAGAATAACTTTTTTCATTATTATTATATTTATAAATTAGTTAAGACAAATATACATTCCTTTTTAGATTTGCCCTTACATTATAATGGAGATTTGTTCTAAAATTGTTACTACGCCAATTTGTCAGAAACATCACAAATGGTCTCAATTTTGACTAAAGGAAACAAATCATTTAATTTAAAAATAAACAAATATGACAACAGGAAAAATTAATGTATCTGTAGAAAACATCTTTCCACTGATTAAGAAGTTTTTATACAACGACCACGAAATTTTCTTGCGAGAATTAGTATCAAATGCAACCGACGCAACTTTAAAATTAAAGCACTTAACAAGCATTGGAGATGCCAAAGTAGAATATGGCAATCCAATAATCGAAATCAAAATCGATAAAGAAGGCAAAAAATTACACATCATTGATCAAGGTTTGGGAATGACAGCCGAAGAAGTGGAGAAATACATCAACCAAATAGCTTTCTCTGGTGCAGAAGAATTTCTTGAAAAATACAAAGATTCTGCTAAAGATTCCGGCATCATCGGGCACTTTGGTCTTGGTTTTTATTCGGCATTTATGGTCGCTTCCAAGGTTGAAATCATCACAAAGTCATACAAAGACGAACCTGCAGCGCATTGGATCTGCGACGGAAGCCCAGAATTTACATTAGAACCATCTAACAAAACAGATCGCGGAAGCGAAATCATCCTGCACATTGCTGAAGATTCGTTAGAGTTTTTAGAAGATGCTAAAATCCGTGAATTGTTGACCAAGTACAATAAGTTCATGCCGATTCCAATTAAATTCGGAACCAGAACAGAAAAAATCGAACAGAAAAAAGGAGAATCTGTTGCCGAAAAAGACATCGACAATATTTATACAGATGTTGAAGTTGATAACATCATCAATAATCCAAACCCAGCTTGGACAAAACAACCCGTTGATTTAACTGAAGAAGATTATAAAATCTTTTACCACGAATTGTATCCAATGCAGTTTGAAGAGCCCCTATTTAACATCCATTTGAATGTAGATTATCCCTTCAACTTGACTGGGATTTTATATTTTCCTAAGATGTCTAGCGATATGCAAATGCAGAAAGATAAAATTCAAATGTACCAAAACCAAGTCTATGTTACCGATAACGTAGAAGGAATTGTACCTGAGTTTTTAGGCATGTTGAAAGGTGTAATTGACTCGCCGGATATTCCGTTGAACGTTTCGCGTTCGGGTTTACAAGCGGATAGCAATGTGAAAAAAATCTCGAATTACATCACGCGTAAAGTGGCTGACAAATTGAAATCATTGTTTACAGAAAACCGTGAAGATTTTGAACAAAAATGGAACGACATCAAAATCGTATTGGAATACGGAATGTTATCAGAACCAAAATTCTATGAAAAATCGGGTGATTTTATTTTGTATCCAACGGTTGATAACAAATATTACACTTTAGCAGAATTGAAAGAAGCGATTACGGCAAATCAAACCGATAAAAACGGAAAATTGGTAGTCTTATATGCTTCGAATAAAGATGCGCAACACGGTTATATTGAAATCGCAAAAGAAAAAGGTTACGAAGTTATTTTGTTAGACTCGCCAATTGTGTCGCATTTGATTCAGAAATTGGAAAGCGATAATGAGAATTTGACTTTTGTTCGTGTAGATTCTGATCATATCGACAAGTTAATTCAAAAAGAAGAAACTCAAATTTCTAAATTATCAGAAGACGAGTCAACGCAATTGAAAACGGTTTTAGAAGAAATTGTTCCAAAAACAAACTACTCTGTTCAATTAGAAGCAATGGATAGTGCTGCTGCGCCATTCATAATCACACAACCTGAATTCATGCGCCGTATGAAGGAAATGAGTCAATCTGGCGGTGGCGGAATGTTCGGAATGGGAAATTTCCCAGAAATGTATAACTTGGTTGTGAATACCAACTCGGAATTAGCAACAACAATCCTAAACACTTCAGATAAATCAGCACAGGAAGGATTGGTAAAACAAGCTTTAGATTTAGCAAAAATCTCTCAAGGATTATTGAAAGGCGAAGAATTAACCGCCTTCGTAAAGAGAAGTTTTGAGTTGATAAAATAAGAAGAAAGAAACAAGAGAAAAGAAGAAAGACCTGCGAGCGAAAACTTGCAGGTTTTTTTATTGAAATTATTTCCCGTAATTAGCTTCGCTCAAGTCACCATTAGCTCGGGTCGTAATTCTTAATTCGTAATTTTTCATGACACTTCACATAGAAACTCCAGCATTACTTTTTTCAGCAACTTCGTTGATTTTGCTTGCCTATACCAATCGTTTTTTAACCATTGCCCAAATCGTTCGCGGTCTAAAAAAAAATTATGATGAGCACCACACTAAAACTATTTTACTTCAAATCAAAAACCTCAACCTAAGACTTTCGCTAATTCGTTATATGCAACTTTTTGGAGTATTATGCCTCTTTCTTTCTGTGTTTGCGATGTTCTGTTTATTCTTAGAACAACAAACAATGGGAATTTATCTTTTTGGAGCCAGTCTATTCACCTTACTAATTTCTCTGGGAATCTCTTTTTGGGAAATCAGTATTTCAGTGACGGCATTGCGTTTGCATTTGAGCGATTTGATGGAAGAGGAAGATAAAAAATAATATCATATATAACTTTAATAATTAACTATGAAAAAAAAAATTCAACTATTTCTTTTTTTGTTGCTAGCTGCACAATCATATTCACAAGCAAGAATTACTCAAATCATTACTAAACAAAATGATACTATTACAGATGTAATACTGAAAAACAAATACACCTTTAAGAATGAACTCTTTATGAATCTTCAGGAAAAGCTGATAGTTGTAAATATGCACGGAGTTAAAAAGGAATATTTACCAAATGAGTTATATTCGTTTACGCTTACTTATGATAATGAATCATTTGTATATGAAAGTATTGACGATAAGCTATTTGGCCAATTAATTTATTCGGATCAATTAAGACTCCTCAAAGTAAATACTCGCAATTTTTTTATCTTCATTTTCAAAAGACCTAAAAATGGCAAAACTTCTTATATGGAAGCTAAGGGTTTAAGCAGATTAATTTCTCAAAATGTAATTTCCAGAGAAATGGCAGATTGTCCTGATATACTTAAAAAAGTTGATGATAAAACATTAAAAATCCATGGCGTTGAAGGCGTCATAGAATTGATAAAGTACTATGAAGCTAATTGTTTAAAATAAAAAACTGCCATGCTTTCACTTGGAATCTCATTTTGGAAATAAATATTTCATTTACTACATTGCGCTTGTATTAAAGTGATTTATTGGAGGGAAAAAAATAACTTAAAACATGACTAAAACACTACGATTATTCTACTATTTTATTGCGCTTTGCCCTTTCATAAATCAGGCGCAAATCCATTTTTCTCCATTTGTAGAAAAAGCAACCGGTTCGTGGCCGGAAACCGTTGCCATCGGTGATATGAACAATGATGGTTTAAACGATGTGGTATTGGGAACCTCATCCTATTCCAGTACAAACGATTGGAAAATTTTGGTTTTTCTCCAAAATACAAATGGCACTTTAAGTCCTTATACAGACTACTCTTACATGCCAGCTGGACATGCACCAACTATGGACATAGCCGATTTGAATCAGGATGGTCTCAAAGATGTTGTGATAGCAGCAGACAATACCATTTGTATATTCTATCAAAATAGCAACGGGACCTTAAACCCTATGACAACCATCTCAACTTCTCAACTAGTTTCTTCTTTAAAATGTGCTGATATCAATAACGATTCAAAAACTGATTTTGCCGTAGCTTTTATAGACAGTAATTATGTAAGTACTTATATTCAAGGCACTGCAGGAAACTTTACAGCACAGAATTACCCTCTTCCAAACACAATGTCAATTGACGAATTAGAAATTGGTGATATCAATAATGATTCAAAAAAAGATATTGTCTGTGTTAGTGTTTCTCCCAGCGGAATATATTCCCTTAAACAAAACGCAACCAATGGATTCAACACTTCGGTTTATACCACCATACTCGGAATCACAGGGATTGATATCGGAGACCTTAATGGCGATGGTAAAACTGATGTTGCCTATACAAAATATGGTAATACACCACTTTCAAAAATAGGCTTGCTTTACCAAAATACTTCTTCACAATTATATAATAGTGCAATAGAACTATCCGCCTATGATGGTGCAGAATTAATTGAAATTGCAGATCTTAATAACGATGGAAAAAATGAAATAATTGTTGCCCACGGTGGATGGGAGAATGCAAGCGTTTACCAGAAGAATAGTAGTAATGTATTCAGCTCTTATTCACTATTTCCAATCCCTATCTCAGATCACTATAACCTGCAGGGAATGGCTGTTGGTGATATTAATCATGATGGAAAGAAAGATATTGTCGTTGCCGACGTTAATCGCGGATTAATTATTCTATATAGTACTACAACCTTAGATATAAACGAAAACAGTAGTAAAGCAAGTGTGGTAGTTTATCCTAATCCGACAACTAATTATCTGAGTATCGAAAACAAAAACAACTTAGAATTGAGTTATGAAATCACTGATACCAATGGAAAAATATTGCAAAATGATATTTTAAACCGTAATTCCCATATTGATGTAAGTCAGTTGCAAGCTGGTTTCTATTTCATAACCATAAGAAATGAATTCGAAAAAACCACTTATAAATTTATTAAAAACTAATTCGTCAGAAAATCAACACTCTTAAACTTTAGATAAAAAACTTAGGTCTTCCTAAGTTTTCTTTGGTATATCCAAAATTACATTAGGAAAAAACTAATACATATTAGGAACAAACTAATTTACATTAGGAATAAACTAATAAGCATTAGGAGCAAACTAATCTGCATTAGGAACAAACTAATTTTCATTAGGAGAACCTTAAATTATATTAGTTTTCTCTTAAATTCATTTAGGTACTTCCTATTATTTTTTGGATTAGCAAGTTATTTGATACGTTACATCAAACAACACTGATGCGTAATCAAAAGCAAAACAAGATGAAAACAAATCCAATCACAGTAACAAAGCTTCCACACATGGGAACTTTAATCAAAAACAAGATTGAGCAACACACAATATCCTACGCCGAAGTAGCACGAAGATTAAATGTAAAGCCACCCATAATCAATGGCTATTAAAACCAGCATACCCCTCAGACCAAAACCATCTGGAACCTAAGTCAGGCGTTAGGATACAATCTCTTCAACGATTTGATTGTCTTACTTCTAGAGGAAATTCAAAAAAGTAACAAAACAAGCTTTCAGGAAACAAGCACCAACCAACAAAAGGAAATGGATGATTTAAAAAAGGAAATTACCATCTACAGAGACATCCTTAAAAAGTAAAACACCTGACAGGTTTTAAAAAGCTGTCAGGGGTAATCATAAATCAAACAGCATTATTACTAATTACTATTTACTTAAGTACATTTTTCGTCTCGAATACAATTCGTAAAACTGATCATCCTTCAAATCATCGATAAACAAGATACTTTCACCTGTAGATTTCATCTCTGGACCTAATGCTTTATTCACATTTTGGAACTTACTGAAAGAGAAAACGGGTTGCTTAATCGCATAGCCTTTCAACTGTGGATTAAATTTAAAATCGGTTACTTTATTTACACCCAGCATTACTTTCGTGGCATAATTTACATACGGTTCGCCATAAGCTTTCGCAATAAACGGCACGGTTCTCGAAGCTCTAGGATTGGCTTCAATAATATAAACTATATCATCTTTTATTGCAAACTGAATGTTGATTAAACCAACAGTTCTCAATGCCAAAGCGATTTTCTTAGTATGATCTTTTATCTGTTGCATTACAAATTCACCCAAATTAAACGGTGGTAAAGTCGCATTAGAATCTCCTGAATGGATTCCGCAAGGCTCGATATGCTCCATGATTCCGATGATGTATACATTTTCTCCATCACAAATGGCATCGGCTTCCGCTTCAATTGCTCCGTCTAAATAATGGTCTAAAAGCAATTTGTTCCCCGGAATATTCTTCAGTAAATCGATAACATGCTCTTCTAATTCTTGTTTGTTGATGACAATCTTCATTCCTTGACCTCCCAAAACATATGATGGACGAACCAATAACGGGAAATCCAAAACATCTGCAAGCTTAGAAGCATCATCAGCATTCTCTGCAATTCCGAATTGTGGAAAAGGAATTTTCAACTCGGTCAACAATTCAGAAAATCTTCCTCTATCTTCGGCTAAATCTAAGGCATCGAATGAAGTTCCAAGAATTTTTATATCGTATTTAGATAATTTTTCCGCCAATTTCAGCGCTGTTTGCCCACCAAGTTGCACAATTACACCTTCTGGTTTTTCGTGTCGAATAATATCATAAATATGTTCCCAAAAAACAGGTTCGAAATACAATTTATCAGCTATATCAAAATCGGTAGAAACCGTTTCCGGATTACAGTTGATCATAATGGTTTCGTAACCACATTCTTTCGCCGCCAAAACCCCATGAACACATGAATAATCAAACTCTATTCCTTGTCCAATTCGATTAGGCCCAGAACCTAAAACAACCACTTTCTTTTTATCAGAAACGATGCTTTCATTATGAACATATCGTTCTCCGTTCGCTGTTTCAATTTCAGCTTCAAAAGTTGAATAATAGTAAGGTGTTTGCGCTTTAAATTCGGCCGCACACGTATCAACCAATTTGTAAACACGCTTGATGTTCATATCGTCGCGCAATTTATAAACCTGACTTTCTAAACATTTCAGCATGTGAGCAATCTGTCTGTCGCCATAGCCTTTTTGCTTTGCTTCCAACAATAATTCTTTTGGAAGTGTGGTGATATCGTACTTCGATATTTCTTTCTCTATCGTATATAACTCTTCATATTGTTTCAAAAACCACATGTCAATTTTAGTGATTTCGTGGATTCTACTTAACGGAATTCCCAACGCAATGGCGTCATAAATCACGAAAACTCGGTCCCAACTTGCATAAGTCAATTTCTCGATTATCTGCTCGTAGTTTTTATAGCCTTTTCCGTCTGCTCCCAGCCCATTTCTTTTTATTTCCAATGATTGAGTGGCTTTATGCAAAGCTTCCTGAAACGAACGCCCAATTCCCATTACTTCACCAACCGATTTCATTTGCAATCCTAAAGTTCTGTCAGCACCTTCAAATTTGTCGAAGTTCCAACGTGGAATTTTTACGATTACATAATCTAATGTTGGCTCGAATAAAGCTGAAGTTGATTTTGTAATTTGATTTTGAAGTTCATCTAAATGATATCCTAAAGCTAGTTTTGATGCAATCTTAGCAATCGGATAACCTGTCGCTTTTGATGCCAAGGCTGATGAACGAGAAACTCTCGGATTAATTTCAATGGCGACAATATCTTCTCTTTCGTCTGGTGAAACCGCAAATTGTACGTTACATCCACCGGCAAAATTTCCAATAGAACGCATCATCAAAATTGCCATATCGCGCATCTTTTGGAAAGTAGTGTCTGATAGTGTCATTGCAGGTGCCACTGTGATTGAATCTCCAGTATGGATTCCCATTGGATCCATATTTTCTATCGAACAGATGATTACTACGTTATCGTTTTTATCGCGAAGTAATTCCAATTCGTATTCTTTCCAACCAATTAATGCTTTATCAATTAGCACTTCATGGATGGGTGACATTTCTAATCCGTAGGTTAGTTTTTCGTCAAAATCTTCTTTGGTATGAACAAATGCTGCACCCGTTCCGCCAAGCGTAAACGATGGACGAATAACCAATGGAAAACCAAATTTTTGAGCAATTTCTTTTCCTTTTAAGAAAGAAGTGGCCGTTTCTGCAGGAGCGGTTGGTACGCCAATTTTATGCAGTAACTGTTTGAATTGTTCCCGGTCTTCAGTAACATTAATGGCATTTACATCGACACCGATTAATCGCACATTAAAATCTTCCCAGATTCCTTTTTCATCTGCTTCTAAGCATAAATTTAATGCTGTTTGTCCCCCCATTGTTGGTAAAACGGCATCAATTTGGGGATGTTCTTTTAGGATTTGGATGATTGATTTGGTTGTTAATGGCAATAAGTACACATGATCCGCCATACTTGGATCGGTCATGATGGTTGCCGGATTGGAGTTGATTAGGATAACTTCAATTCCTTCTTCACGAATGGAGCGCGCTGACTGTGAACCGGCGTAATCAAATTCGCAGGCTTGCCCGATTACGATTGGACCTGAGCCTATTATTAAAACTGATTTTATTGAATTGTCTTTGGGCATTGTAGTTAGATTTTTAGACTTCTTAGATGGTTAGACTTGCTTAGACTTTTTAGATTATTAGCGTTTTTAGAAAGTCAGACTTCTTAGATTTTGTTAGTTAGTTGTGTGTTGTTGCATGCATTCTTATTTTTAGCCCCGATAGTAGTGGAAATCCTTTTTATTTATGTGCTGAGCTTGCCGAAGCATAAAAATAAAAAGATTGGAACGGATAGCGGGAAATAGCTTCTAAAACTTATCAAAATTTATAAACAGATTTAAAAAAAAGCCGCTACTAATAAAAGTAACGGCTCAATATTGATTAATTGCTAATCATTATTTTTTGTGTCTTGGTTCAGAAGATACAGTCAATTTATGTCTTCCTTTTGCTCTACGACGCGCAAGGACTTTTCTTCCATTTGCAGAAGCCATTCTGTCCATAAATCCGTGCTTATTTCTTCTCTTTCTTTTCGATGGTTGAAACGTTCTTTTGCTCATTGCTTTGTATCTTTAAAATCTTGTATTAATATCTATGGTAAATGGGTTCTTTTAAACCGAGTGCAAATATACAAACCTTTTTTTTTCTGGCAAGTAGTTTTATAAAAAAAATTACAAATCCTTTTATTACCTTTGCGGCATTAAAAATTATAACACATGTTTCACAGATTTATCAAATTAATTATAGCGGCATTATTAGTCCTAACGGCCATTTGGCAATTTACTCAAGGAAATATTGGTAATGGAATCTTTTTGATTCTATTGACTGCAATTCCGATATTTCTTTACTTTAAAAATGAATTCATCCTTTTGGCTTTCTTAAAATTGAGAAAGCAAGATTTTGTGGGAGCAAAAATGTGGTTGGACAAAATCAAAAATCCAGACACGGCGTTGGTTAGAAAACAACAAGGGTATTACAATTACCTTCATGGTTTGATGATGTCGCAAACGAACTTACATCAATCAGAGAAATATTTTAAGAAAGCGATTGAGTTGGGTTTGAGTATGGATATGGATTTGGCTATAGCTAAATTGAATTTAGCCGGAATTGCGATGTCAAGAAGACGTAAAATGGAGGCAACAGGATTGCTAAATGAAGCAAAAAAGTTGGACAAACAGAATATGCTGAAAGATCAGATTACGATGATGAAAGATCAGATGAAGAAAATTTAAGTTAGATTGACTTAGATTAGTTAAATCATCTAGGTAAAAAAGCTCCAAAATATTTTTGGGGCTTTTTTATTTTTCGAGAAGCATTTTTCCAGCTATAAAAAGCAAGACAAAGCCAAATATTTTTTTTAGTGTTCGCTGATCAATATTGACCGCTATTTTACTTCCGAAATAGGCTCCAATCACGAAAACAAGTGAAATAATAATTGCATATTTCCAATCGACAAATCCCGCTTTGTTATAATTAAGAACCGCCAGAATAGTAACAGGCGGCAGTAATGCAGCTAAACTGGTACCTTGAGCTTGTTGTTGAGTAAAACCTAAAAGCAATAACATTGGAACCATAATAATTCCGCCGCCAATTCCAATTAAACCACTTAATACTCCAGCAACAAGGCCGATGCACATTACTATTATTATGGTTTGAAATGTCATTCTCATTCAGTTTAACGATTAGTATCCAGACAACGGAATTTCGATTTCGTATTTTTTCTTGGTTGGATTAAGTAATTTTTTATCTCTTAACCATGGATTGTGCAGCTTCAGAATTTTATAATTGATCCCTTGAGTTTTGGCAAAATCGGCTAAATCGGTAATGGAACTATCAACTTCTATTTTCTTAAATGGAATTGAAGCATACAAATCTGTTGGGTAAATATTGAATCCGTAAGTCGCAGGATTTTTCATTATTTCTTTCAATGCTAATATTCTGAAAACATAGCGCGAGGTTTCTTCTGTCAAAGCCAAATCATAATAATCAACTACTTTTTGTTCTTCTATTTTTTTACCAACACCAGTCATTCCGCCATTGTAGGAGGCCGCAGCCAAAGTCCAAGAACCAAATTTAGATTTAGCCGCTAACAAATATTTACAAGCTGCTTCAGTAGATTTTTCTAAATGATAGCGTTCGTCAACAAGATCGTTAACTTCCATTCCTTTTTCTTTTGCAGTATCGGGCATAAACTGCCAGACGCCTTTAGCGCCAGCTGGAGAAGAAGCGTTAACAAGTCCGCTTTCAATTACGGCCAAATATTTAAAATCATCGGGCACACCATATTTTGCTAAAATCGGCTCAATCACCGGAAATGCTCGGTTTGCACGTTTAATGATTAAAGCTGTTGTAGCATCTAAATTGGCATTAATGAGCAGTTCTCTATCGAGTCTTTCTTTAACATCAGTAATCTGTAAAGGTGTAGTTTCTCCAGCAAAATCAACCGCAGTTGGAAAATACATTTTAGTTCCTACACGCAATAATTTATCTTTATTTTCACCCGAAATTCCAAAAACCAATAGTCCAGCGATTAGAATTACAATCAAAGTCGATACAAGGGCTTTATTCGTTTTCATATTCTTTTCTTTTTTTTAATATTGGTAAAGCTACAAAAATCAGATTAGTTTCAAATAGTATCTAACATAATTTTAGGTAGATTATCGTTTAGCCAACGGTACTTTGTCAGAATCATAATGTGCGTTCCCCCTTTTACTGGAATTGCGTTTTTAATATATTTTATTGGAAAAACTTCATCAGCATCACCGTGAATGTGGATTACTTCAGGATCAACTTCAGTACGTTTCCAATTGACAATCTGTTCAATAGACCAATCCAAATAGATTTTATCACGGACGGCAAGAAATTTTTCATACAACTTCAATCGCTGTTTAATTATAGAAGAACCAAAAGTAAACTTGGCTAAGCCTTCAATATTTTCAAATAATTTTGTTGGAATTAATTTGTACGCTTTTGTCGACTTAGCAACCTTCATCCGCCGCGGTAATTCTACATTTGACTTTACACTTGATATTATAATCACCTTTTTCACCTTAAGAAATTGCTTCATTTCCTGAACTAGAATTCCGCCAAAAGAAACACCGACTAAAATGACATTCTCATGGGTAACATTCTCAGAAACACGTTGTGCGTAATGCTCTATAGTTTCCTCTTTTTCAGGCAATAACCACTCCAGAAAATGCATTTCAAAAGTAGCTTTAGGAAGTTGGATTCGCTCAAATATAGACGGACTTGCAGCCATTCCAGGCATGAAGTAAACATGAATTTTAGACATTCTTTAACTGTAAACTCGTTAATTAGTAGTAACTTTGCTAAAATTAATCCTTTTTGTTTATAATCACATGGAAGCAACTACAATTTTCGAAAAAATAGAGATTAAAGACAATACCTTCGCCCGCCAGTTTGAAACTTTAGTAGATGGAAAACTAATTTCTGTGGAGTATTCGTTCCAAGAAAAGAAGATTTTCTTAACTAGAATTAATGTTTTTGAAGGTTTTGATAACGAAGGATTCATCAATGATTTATTAAAAACAATAATGGAAATTGCTTACGAACGAAAGTTAAAAGTAGTTCCTATTTTACCGAAAATTGCCCTTTTCTTTAGAAAAAATACGTGTTACAGAGATTTACTTCCACCAGGAATTAAAATATAATACTAGGTTTATCATCACTAAGGAGTTTCAATGAAGCTCCTTTTTTTATTTCTTTTTTCTATATTTATCGAATGAATATAGAAAATCTCAATCAGGAAATTATTGCTTTTTTTCAAACTATCGAAAAATATTATGGCAGCAAAACAGAAATAACTCAAGGATTATTTTCCGAGTTTGATGATCTTGATGCCAATTTAACAGCGTGGAATTTATCAGAATTTGATTTGGTTCGCTCAGCATATCGCAATAACGGCGGGAAATTTATGTTAGAAGGCAAAGGAACTTACTATGAAATTTCAGGCGAACGCATTATTAGTTTCAAAAAAGACGGAAGAAATAAGTTTGAATTTATTGAGCAATATGGAGAACGGGTTTTTAGAATTACTAAGATTAAATTCCATTACAACTACTAATTTCCAGCTTTCAAAATCAATTCTTAAGAGATGCTTAAATTTTTGGCATCAAATTTGGTTAGCTAAATTCAAGAGATAATCTTCCTGAAAAATCCGGATTACAGGGAATTACTTTTGAATCACAAAATCACTATTAATTTCTAAAAATTTATCAAAATGAAAAAAGTACATTTTTTTTCACTAGCAATTGCTATGCTTATTTTTTCTGGTTGTAAAAATTCTTCTTATGATGGAGAAGCCACCTGCACTGACTCTACGACTGCAGAGGCTCCAGAAAGTTACTTGGAAGATGCGTTGGAAAACACAGCCACTAACCAAAATGCAGAAAGCTATGCAACGCTCATTGAAAACCCTTTTGAATCCCCAAAAACTGCTCCGCTATCTACATTTTTTATTGACGTAGATAATGCATCTTATACCAACATCCGCCGTTTTATCAATAATGGACAACCCGTTCCAAAAGATGCCGTTCGTGTTGAAGAAATGATAAATTTTTTTAAGTACAACTATCCACAACCACAAAATCAACATCCGTTTTCTATCAATACGGAATACAGCGAAAGTCCTTGGAATGGAAAACACAAGTTATTAAAAATTGGCCTGCAGGGAAAAGATGTTCTTATCACTAATTTACCAGCATCAAATTTAGTTTTCTTAATTGATGTTTCAGGTTCGATGACCGATGAGAACAAACTACCATTATTAAAAGAATCGATGAAAATTTTGGTTAAAGAATTACGCTCAATAGACAAGGTTTCGATTGTAGTATATGCTGGAGCGGCCGGTGTTGTATTGGAACCAACATCTGGCGATGCCAAAGAAAAAATCATAGATGCTTTTGATGATTTGACTGTTGGAGGAAGCACGGCAGGAGGCGAAGGCATTCAACTGGCTTACAAATTGGCGCAACAAAACTTTATTAAAGAAGGAAATAACAGAATCATTTTAGCTACTGATGGTGACTTTAACGTTGGTGCGTCTTCTGATGATGACATGGAAGATTTGATTGAAGAAAAAAGGAAATCTGGAATTTTTCTGACGGTTTTAGGATATGGAATGGGCAACTACAAAGACAGTAAAATGGAAATTCTTGCAGACAAAGGCAATGGGAATTATGCGTACATCGATACTATGCAAGAAGCCACCCGATTTTTAGGTAAGGAATTTAAAGGTTCTATGTTTGCCATTGCTAAAGATGTGAAAATCCAAGTTGAATTCAATCCAAAACAGGTCCAAGCCTATCGATTAATTGGGTACGAAAACAGAATGCTTAAAGCGGAAGATTTTAAAAATGATGCTATTGATGCGGGAGAGTTGGGAAGCGGGCACACAGTTACTGCATTATACGAGGTTATTCCGGTTGGAGTTGAAAGCGATTACTTGCTATCGGATTTGAAATATACCAAAGTGGACAACGCTGAATCGGCCTACAACGGAGAACTCGCAACCATCAAATTCAGATACAAAAAGCCAGCTGACGACAAAAGCATTGAAATGGTTGATGTGATCGCCGATAAAGCTATCACATTAGAAAAAAGTTCGGATGATTTCAAATTTAGTGCGGCTGTGGCGTGGTTCGGATTAAAATTGAGGGATTCAAAATTGATTTCAAATTCGAATAAAGAGGCTATTAGGAGTTTGGCAAAATCAGGAATCGCTTTTGACGGCGACGGATATCGTTCAGAATTTGTCCGTTTGATTGAAGCCGCTAACTAATTTAGCACTTTAAAAAAGCAACCCGCCTTATTCTAAAAAATGAGACGGGTTTTTATTTTTTAAACCATAACATTAAGAAAATCGAGTCGCACTGAGCCATCTTCATCAATTTTGGTCAGCTTGATTTGGTGCAAAGTATTGACCAATACCGGATTCCAAGGTGTTTTTACTTTTACATAATTTTCGGTAAAACCATTAATGTAGCCTTCTTTATTTTCACTTTCAAAAAGAACACTTCTATTGGTTCCTATTTGGCTTTCATAAAATGCTCTACGTTTTTTAACGGATAATCCGCGCAACATTTTACTTCTTTTATTTCGAACATTCATAGGAACAGCATTTTCCATTTCAGCAGCTTCTGTATTATCTCTTTCAGAATAGGTAAAAACGTGTAGATAAGAAATATCCATTTCGTTCAAGAAATTATACGTTTCTAGAAAGTTTTCATCGGTTTCGCCAGGAAAGCCTACAATTACGTCAACACCAATGCAAGCGTGAGGCATTACTTCTCGAATTTTATTCACTCTTTCTGTATACACTTCACGAAGATAACGACGCTTCATTTTTTTTAAAATAGCGTTGCTACCGCTTTGTAACGGAATATGAAAATGAGGAACAAACGTTCTGCTATTGGATACAAACTCGATGGTTTCGTTTTTCAAAAGATTGGGTTCGATGGATGAAATTCGAAGTCTTTCAATTCCTTCTACTTTGTCTAAAGCCTGCACTAAATCAAGAAAAGTATGTTCGTGTTTTTTGTTTCCGAATTCGCCTTTTCCGTAATCTCCAATATTTACTCCAGTCAAAACGATTTCTTTGATTCCTTGTTTCGAAATATCAGAAGCATTATTTAACACATTTCCCAACGCATCACTTCTTGAAATTCCGCGCGCTAATGGAATGGTACAATACGTACATTTATAATCACAGCCATCCTGAACTTTCAAAAAGGCACGAGTTCTGTCGCCAATGGAATAACTTCCAACATAAAAATCAGCTTCTTCAATTTCACAAGAATGAATTTCGCTCCGAGCATGTTTGGTCAAATCATTGATATAATCAGTAATTTTGAATTTTTCGGTAGCACCTAGAACCAGATCAACACCGTCAACAGCAGCTAATTCTTCAGGCTTTAATTGCGCGTAACATCCCACGGCAGCAACGAATGCTTTATCGTTGATTTTCATGGCTTTCTTTACAATTTGCTTAAATTGTTTATCGGCATTTTCAGTTACAGAACACGTATTGATGACATACATATCGGCAAATTCTTCAAAATCGACACGTTCAAAACCTTCGTCTTTAAAATTTCTCGCTATGGTAGATGTTTCGGAGAAGTTCAATTTACATCCTAAAGTGTAGAATGCTACTTTTTTCTTGTTTTCCATAATTTGCTTCAATTAGTGAAATCGTTGTCAAAAATTGAGAGCGCAAAATTAAACAAAAATTTAAAATAAAAATAGCCACAAATTCACAGATTAAAAATGATTTTAAAATCTGTGAATCTGTGTCAAAGAAAATTCATTATTCTTTTCTGTATTTCTTAGTTTCTTCAAAAACGTGCTCTAATATTTTAGCATCTTCATCAGAAAACTCAATTTGTCGGCGTGCCATCACTATTTTGGCTGTTTGAAATGCTTTTGAAGTCAGATACGTTGTAAATCCAGAAGCGCCACCCCATGAAAAGCTTGGAACAAAATTGCGCGGGAATCCCGAACCAAAAATATTGGTCGAAACACCGACAACAGTTCCAGTATTGAACATCGTATTTATTCCACATTTGCTGTGATCGCCCATCATCAATCCGCAGAATTGCAAGCCTGTTTTGGCGAAACCTTCCGTTTCATAACTCCACAAACGCACTTCTTCGTAATTGTTTTTTAGATTAGAATTGTTACTATCGGCGCCAATATTACACCATTCACCTAAAACAGAATTCCCTAAAAATCCATCGTGACCTTTATTGGAATAGCCCATCAAAACCGAGTTACTTACTTCGCCTCCAATTACGGAATGCGGTCCAACCGTAGTTGCGCCATATACTTTTGAAGCTAGTTTCACTCGCCCGGATTCGCATAATGCGAACGGTCCACGAATTACTGAACCTTCCATGATTTCGGAATTTTTTCCGATATAAATTGGTCCCGTTGAAGCATTTAAAGTCACAAATTCAAGCTTTGCTCCTTCTTCTATAAATATATTTTCAGGTGAAATTACGTTGACGCTCTTCGGAATAGATTGCGAATGTCTTCCATCGGTAATCAATTCAAAATCTTCACGTAGCGCAGCATCATTCTTAGCAAAAATATCCCAAGTATTGTTTACAGTCAAGCAATCTTCACTGAATTCAATAATTTCATAACTATCAAAATCAACTTCATCCTGCGTATCATTGGTATAAAACGCAATGACTTCATCCTCTCTAAAAATGGCCTGATTTTTTTCCAAACTCTTTACCATTTCCGCCAGGATATCATTAGGCAAAAAAGAGGCATTAATCATTACATTGTCTTCCATTTCAACCATTGGATACTTTTCAGAAAGATATTCTTCTGTCAAAGTTGTGGTGGTGTAGCCTAAATATTTCTCCCATTTTTCGCGAATGGTCAAAATTCCGATACGAATATCAGCAACTGGCCTTGTAAACGTAAAAGGTAAAAGTGCGTTACGAACGGTTCCGTCGAAAAGTATGTAGTTCATTTGTTTCAAGTCTCAAAGTTATGAAGTCTCAAAGTTACAAAGTTTAAGAGTAAAATTGGGTACAACTAAAAATAAAAAAACCACTCACTTTCGGGAATGGTTTTGATAAAATTGAAGCACTAATCCCGATCTGTCGGGACTTATTTAGCGTGTTTTGCGTATTTTGTCTTAAATTTATCAATACGTCCTGCAGTATCGATAAGTTTAGATTTACCTGTGTAAAAAGGGTGAGAAGTTCTAGAGATCTCCATTTTGAAAACTGGATACTCAACACCTTCGTGTGTGATCGTTTCTTTAGTTTCAACTGTCGATTTAGTGATAAAAACATCTTCGTTTGACATGTCTTTGAAAGCAACTAATCTGTAATTTTCTGGGTGAATTCCTTTTTTCATGATAAATCTTTTTTATTGTTATGAAGTAGTTTGTTTTGATGCTTTCACTCCGAAAGGTATCAACTCCCTACAACTTTTATTATTCTTGTTTTTTTATTTTGAGTGTGCAAAAATACAATTATTTTTTAATAATCAAATCAATATGTAACTTTTTTTAAATACACTATACTTAATATTTGTAATTACGGAATTACTATATTTGTTGATTAATTAAAAACCTAAACATTATGAATGAAATTATTAAGAAAAACGGAGTCACTTTTGGAATTATCTTAGGATTGTTTTCAATTCTATTCACAACTGCTATTTATGTAATTGACTTAAAACTATTTACAAGTTGGTGGATTGGAATCGTATCCATAGTAATCGCTATAACGATTGGTGTAGTTTTAGTTTCGAAAACTAAGAAACAATTGAATGGAGTTTTGCCTTTTAAAGATGCTTTCACAGTGTATTTTATTGCAGCATTACTTGGAACTATTATTTCTACCGTTTATAATTATGTTTTATTCAATATTGTTGATCCAGGAGCTAAACAAACCATTAAAGAAATCACGATGAAGTATACTTCTGATATGATGGAAAAAATGGGTGCGCAATCAGCTCAAATAAGTGAAACCATGCAAAAATTATCAGAAACAGACAATTACACTATTGGAAATATGTTGTTTGGATTAGCTATTGCATTAGTGTTTCAGGCTATCTTCGGATTAATTTTAGCAGCAATTTTCAAATCTAAATCACCATCTGAAGGATTATAAATGAATCTATCGATTATAATTCCGCTTTTAAACGAGCAGGAATCTT
Organism: Flavobacterium sp.; assembly: GCF_029945805.1. GTDB lineage: Bacteria > Bacteroidota > Bacteroidia > Flavobacteriales > Flavobacteriaceae > Flavobacterium. The sequence continues at coordinate 33,252 of NZ_JAQSDH010000006.1, read as the reverse complement.
TACCCGAATTACACCAATGGATTGTCAAAGTTATGACGGCCCACAACTATTCTTACGAAGTTATTTTTATTGATGATGGAAGTACGGATGATTCGTGGAAAATTATTGAGCAGCTTTCCGAAGAGAACTCAAATATAAAAGGAATTCGTTTTCAGAGAAACTTTGGAAAATCACAAGCGCTGCATGCAGGTTTTGCGAAAGCTCAAGGCGATGTAATTATTACTATGGATGCCGATTTACAAGACAGCCCAGATGAAATTCCAGATCTGTACAACATGATAATGACTCAAAATTTTGATTTAGTGTCAGGATGGAAAAAGAAACGGTACGATTCGGTTGTGGGTAAAAATTTACCTTCCAAATTATTCAATTGGGCAGCCCGAAAAACATCTGGAGTTCAACTGAATGATTTCAATTGCGGGTTAAAAGCTTACAAAAATGTAGTCATCAAAAACATTGAAGTTTCGGGCGAAATGCACCGTTATATTCCGGTTTTGGCTAAAAATGCCGGATTTGCCAAAATTGGGGAAAAAGTAGTAATTCATCAAGCACGAAAATATGGTGAATCCAAATTTGGAATGAGCCGTTTTATCAATGGCTTTCTAGATTTGATTACGATTTGGTTTATTTCTAAATACGGCAAACGTCCAATGCATCTTTTTGGTGCACTAGGAGTAATCATGTTTATCATTGGATTAGTATCCACATTTTTGATCATTGCTATTAAATTATTAAAACTGTTTGTATTAGATGATTCAACAATATTAGTAACTGCAAATCCTCTGTTCTATATCGCTTTGACGGCGATGATTATTGGTTCCCAATTATTTTTAGCTGGATTTTTAGGCGAAATCATATTACGAACAAAAAACAACGAAGAACGCTACAAAGTTTCAAAAGAAGTGAATTTGTAAATAATTCCAACTTTAGAATCGAATAAAAAATAAGACCATGCACATCGAAAAAAATATCTTAGACAAAGTAAACGAATGGCTTACGCCTGCATTTGACCAAAAAACACAAAACGAAATCACAGAAATGATGACTTCTTCTCCAAAAAATTTAGAAGAAAGTTTCTATAAGAACTTGGAGTTTGGAACGGGCGGAATGCGCGGCATAATGGGCGTTGGAACCAACCGTATTAACAAATATACTCTTGGAAAAAACACTCAGGGTTTATCGGATTATCTAAAAAAATCATTTCCAGGCGAACATTTGAAAGTGGCGATTGCTTACGATTGTCGTCACAACAGTAACACTTTAGCTAAAGTGGTTGCGGATGTTTTTTCGGCAAATGATATTCAGGTTTATTTATTTTCAGATATGCGTCCGACACCGGAATTGTCTTTCGCAGTTCGGTACTTAAAATGTCATGCCGGAATCGTGTTAACAGCTTCTCACAATCCATCGGAATATAATGGCTACAAAGTATACTGGCAAGATGGAGGGCAATTAGTTCCACCAAATGATGGAGAAATTATTCAGGTAATTGAAGATTTAAAATACAGCGAAATCAAATTTGGTGCTAACGAAAGTTTAATCAAATACATCGATACTGAAATTGACGAGGCTTTTGCCAAATCTACTATTGAAAATGCCAGCTTTAATACTTCGGCGGAAGCCAGAAAGCATTTGAGAATTGCTTATACATCGTTACACGGAACTTCTATTAAAATGGTTCCAAAAGTATTAGTATTGGCAGGTTATACTGATGTGAATATCGTTCCAGAACAAGCAGTACCCAATGGCGATTTCCCTACGGTGGTTTCTCCAAACCCCGAAGAACCTGAAGCGTTGACAATGGCTTTGGCTTTGGCCGATAAAATTAATGCCGATATCGTTTTTGGAACGGATCCTGATAGCGACCGACTTGGAGTTGCCGTTAGAAATAATGAAGGTAAAATGCAGTTGCTCAACGGAAACCAAACTATGGTGGTAATGACACATTATCTTTTGGAACAATGGAAAAAAGCTGGGAAAATCAACGGAAAACAATTCATTGGTTCAACCATCGTTTCTACTCCAATGATGCTCGAATTAGCTTCGGCTTATGAGGTAGAATGCAAAGTAGGATTAACGGGTTTCAAATGGATTGCAAAATTCATCAAAGATTTTCCTGAGTTAAAATTTATTGGCGGCGGAGAAGAAAGCTTCGGTTTTATGGTGGGCGATGCGGTTCGCGATAAAGATGCCGTTGGTGCTATTTTACTAATGTGTGAAATTGCGGCTCAAGCCAAAGAAAAAGGAAGTTCGGTTTACAAAGAATTACAACAGATGTATGTTGACTTTGGTTTCTTTAAAGAATATTTAATTTCGATTACCAAAAAAGGAATGGATGGCGCTACAGAAATCAAGCAAATGATGGTTAATATGCGTGACAAACCCGTTTCTGAAATTAATGGACAACGCGTTATTATGGTCGAAGATTATCAAAATTCTACGGCGCGAAATCTATTGAGTAATGAAACAGAAGTTTTAACAGTACCAAAATCGGATGTGCTGATTTATTATTTAGAAGATGGCTCTAAAATTTGCGCTCGTCCAAGTGGAACAGAACCTAAAATCAAATTTTATTTTAGTGTGAATACCGCTATTGAAAGTGTGGATGAAATTCCGGCTGCAGAAGCATTTTTAGACACCAAAATCAAGAATATAATTTCGGAAATGAAATTGAACTAATGGATGAAAATTTAAAAAAAATAATTCCGTTTGCATTAAAATTTAAAAGTCACATTGTTTGGAATGTAATTTACAACATTCTGTACGCTTTGTTTAGTACGCTTTCATTTGTTGCGTTATTTCCTTTAATGGAAGTTCTTTTCAAAATGAATGAAGCTGTTACAACACTTCCTGTTTACACCGGAATAGATAAAGTTGGCGAATACGGAAAACAATATTTACAATTTTACATTACAAAACTTTCTGCTGAAAATGGCCCACAATATGCGCTTTTACTAACAGTCGCAATTGTAATTTCTACATTTTTATTCAAGAACATTTTTAATTATTTAGCATCTCAACATTTAATGAAAATTAAAAATGGCGTGCTAAAAGATTTAAGAGATAAAATGTTTGCCAAAATTATCGATTTGCCAGTTTCTTACTATTCTGAAAAAAGAAAAGGGGATGTTATGGCAAGAATGCTGGGTGATGTCAACGAAGTGAAAAATTCCTTTTTTTTAATTTTAGAATTAATTGTAAAAGAACCACTTACTATTCTATTTGCTATTATCGCGATGTTGAAAATAAGTCTTGAACTAACACTTTTTGTATTCATTTTTATTCCTATTTCGGGTTTTATTATTTCAAAAATTGGAAAAAGTTTAAAAGCAAAATCTACCAAAGCGCAACAAGAAAATGGTTATTTAATCTCTATCGTTGAAGAAACATTAAGTGGGTTAAAAGTGGTGAAAAGCTATAATTCCGAAGGTTATTTTAAATCATTATTTAACAATTCAATCACTCGATTATTAAAACTTGACAATAGCATTGGTAAAAAAAATAACTTAGCTTCACCTATGAGCGAATTTATGGGAATTGTTGTAATTGCTATATTACTTTGGTATGGAGGTAATTTAGTATTGGTTGACAAAACCTTAAATGGCGCACTATTCATTGTTTATTTAGGTTTGGCGTATAACATTCTAACTCCAGCAAAATCAATATCAAAAGCTTCTTATCAAGTAAAAAATGGATTAGCCGCAGCAGAACGCGTTTTTGAAGTTTTAGAAGTAGAAAACACTATTACAGACAACCCAAATGCCATCAAAAAACAAACTTTTGAAGACAAAATAGTCTTAGAAAACATCAACTTCCGTTATGAAGAGGAAAATGTTTTAAAGAATTTTTCGCTTGAAGTTCCTAAAGGAAAGACCGTTGCTTTGGTTGGACAATCGGGTTCTGGAAAAAGTACTATTGCTAATTTATTAACTCGTTTTTATGATGTAAACGAAGGAAAAATTTCAATCGACGGGGTTGACATTAAAGGCATTGAAATCAAATCGTTACGCGATTTAATGGGATTGGTTACCCAAGATTCTATCCTCTTTAATGATACGATTAAAGCCAATATCGCATTGGGAAAACCTGACGCGACTGATGAAGAAATTATCGAAGCCTTAAAAATTGCCAATGCTTACGAATTTGTTAAAGACTTACCAGAAGGCATTAATACAAATGTTGGTGACAGCGGAAACAAACTTTCTGGAGGACAAAAACAACGCTTGTCTATTGCGCGTGCGGTTTTGAAAAATCCACCGATTATGATTTTGGACGAAGCAACTTCCGCTTTGGATACCGAAAGTGAAAGATTGGTTCAGGTTGCTTTGGAAAATATGATGCAAAATAGAACTTCAGTAGTAATTGCACATAGATTATCCACAATTCAAAAAGCCGATTTAATTGTAGTAATGCAAAAAGGAAAAATAGTAGAACAAGGAACGCATGAAGCACTTTTGGCTCACAACGGAACGTATTCTAAGTTGGTTTCTATGCAATCGTTTGATTAATTTTTTACAGGAAAAAACTCAACAGCTTTCCATTCTTTTTGCGATAAAGAAATGTAGAAATAATGTACGATATCGTTGCTGCTGAATTGACCATTTTTACTAGCATCTTCAATAGTTCTGAAAAACAATAAATTTTTGGATTCTATAATTTTCCAATCAATTAACTCGTGATAGTCTGTAGAAATTTTGGTGAAATTTTGTCCTGAAATTGTACTCATATACAATGATTCAATATCATTAGTATCTAATTTTCCGTCTTTATTGGTATCCATATCTGCTAAGGAATACACCATTAATTGTTGGTTGGTTTTATCTGCGACAGTTTTCAAATAAGTTGCGGTTTGAATAAAAACGGGCTTGTCAGTTAAAGCAACAATAGTATCCTTCCCAATTTCCTGAAACTTCAAATTTTTCAAGTAGCCCGTGATTTGGTATTCCCCGTAGTTAGATACGGTGAAACTTTGTCCTGAATCTGAAGATGGTTTGATTCCCTTTCCGCTTCCAGCCATAACGCCAATCGGATAAATTAAGTAATTTGTCCCATCCATATTTACAGGCAAATCTGCAATTTCAATCTGAGAAGTATCGACAGTAACCTGTGATTTAGATTTTGCTGTGTTTTCGTAAATTACTTTTGGCTTGGTCGCTTCTTCCTTTTTACAACTGTAAAGAACCACCACTAAAAGTACAGAAATATAAGGAACATATTTTTTCATAAGGCTAAAATTTTACACTCAAAAATAGTGAATTATTTCTACAATCTTGCAGTCAGTTTGATATTGAAAACCCGCGTAGTCATGTAGTTTGGAATGGCGTATTGATTTTTGGTGTATACATCTCGCACCCAAGTATTGGTTATCGCATTCTGATTATTGAACAAATTAAAGATTTCAAATCCAACCGATAAATCTTTATATTTTTTTAACCAATGTCCTTCTGGTCTTTCACTATTTCTTTCTGTAAAGACATAAGAGAACCCAACATCAGCACGACGGTAATCACGCAAACGGCTTTGGTAGGTATACGAATCCGCATAAGAAGGCGAACCGCCAGGCAAACCTGTATTGTAAACCAAATTCAGATACAATTTCATGTTCGGAATATTCGGCATATAATCTTGGAAAAGGATTCCAAATTTCAATCGTTGGTCTGTCGGACGGGCAATATACCCTCGATCATTTATGCTTTCTTCCGTTTTCATATATCCAAAACTCAACCAAGATTCTGTGCCGGGAACAAATTCTCCGTTTAGTCGGGTTTCAAAACCATAAGCATAAGCCACCGCATCATTATTGGCCCGATACCTAATCCTAACATTCTCTAAAGTATAACTATTTACATCGGTCATGGTTTTATAATAGGCTTCTGTAACCAACTTGAACGGGCGGTTGTACATCTTGAAATTAAAATCATTACTCAAAACAAAATGAACGGATTGCTGTGCTTTTACATTGGGCTGCACCGTTCCAAGTGAATCCCTTAACTCACGGTAGAATGGCGGTTGGTGGTAATAACCAACGGATAATTTAAACAACATATCTTTATCCCAATTTGGTTTTAAGGCAAATTGTGCTCTCGGACTAAAAACCTGTTGTCTCTTTGCATTGTTAATATCTCTACCTGAAACCATCCAAGTATGAAAACGGGCACCTGCAGTAATCCACAATTGGTTTTCACCGATAGTCGTTTTTGTACTCCATTGGGCATAACCCGAAAATCGGTTGATGTCGACAAAATTAGTTGCTCTAACATTTTGATAAGGAACTAATGGTCCTGTGTAAGGATTATTAGGTTGCTCATTTGGAAAATCAAATTGCGGTGGATTAATTGAAAACCCAGCCGAATCTATTACTTCCCACTCTACTATTCTGTCGCGAATATTTTCACGGGTGTATTTAAAACCCCAGTCTATTTGTTGTTTTTTATCATTTAATTGATGTGTTCCTTTAATTTCAGCATTGAAAATTAAGGCATCCAAATCATTACGAGCATGGTTTAATTGCGTTCCGATTCCACGATTAAAGGTTACTTGCCCTAAAGTTTCCGAACCAATATTGGTATCCACTTCTCCTAAGAAATAGGCTGCTAAAATATCAAAATATTCTTGTTCTTGGGTGTGATAAATAGAGGTTATCAGCTTGAACGTGTTGTTATCGTTAGCAACATAATTCGTTTTAAATGCTCCAAAAAGTGTCTGATATTTATCCTTTTCTTGACCTTCGTAAAATACTTGTAGTGCAATTGGTTCGTCAATAGTACCAAAATTAGTCTGACGGGTTAAAGGCTGATAATTATATCGGTTTTGCGAGGCATTTCCAAGGAAACTGAATTGCCATTTTTCATTTGGATTGAAATTCACATTCGTTTGCACATCGGCAAAAGTTGGTCTGAAATTAGTCTGTGTTTCCTGACTGTTTACCAACAGCGAATTGTCGCGATATCGGATTCCAGTGATGGCTGACCATTTTTTGTTTTTTGAAGCTCCTTCGGCAGTTAGGCTTCCGCCAAGAAAACTGGCTTCCGCTGCCAATCCGAATTTTGTTGGTTTTCTGTAAGTAATATCCAAAACAGATGATAATTTATCGCCATATTTTGCTTGAAATCCACCAGCAGAAAAATCGACATTCTGTGTCATATCGGTATTGGTAAAACTCAATCCCTCTTGCTGTCCCGAACGAATTAAAAATGGACGATAGACTTCAATCTCGTTAACGTAAACCAAGTTTTCATCAAAATTTCCTCCACGAACATTGTACGTTGTACTTAATTCTCCTCCATTTCCTTGAACTCCAGGAAGCGATTTTAATATACTTTCAACTCCAGGATTAGCGCCTGGAATTTTCCTAATGGTTTCAGGGTCTATGGATGTAATATTTTGAACTCTTCGTTTACTACTGGTAATAATTACATCGCTCAATTGTTCTGCTTTGTCATCCATTAACAAATTATACTCAAACTCTTCACCAACCTTTAATTGTATAGGAAATGTGATGCTTTTTAAAGCGGTATGGGTAAAAACCAAAATTATTTTTTGATTGGCAGGAACCGTTAATTGATAAAAACCATTTTTATCGGTTGTGGCTGATTTGGTTTGATAACTAACATTAACACCTTCAACAGGCTTATTATTTTCATCTAGCACAATTCCGGCAACCTTAGCAGTTTGATTTTGCGCAAAAGCAATGATACTTATCGTAAAAAAAAGGAGCGTAAAAAGGTATTTATTTGTTTTCAAATTATATCGTTATGGTTTTTGACTTCTAAAAAAATGTGTTTCAAAGATAGTAGAATTTCCAACATTATCAGTAACTACCACTTTTAAATCGTTTTTTCCTTCGGTAACAATTCCGTCTGAAAAGCGATGAATTATTTTTTTTGTTTTGCTTTCGTATTCAAATAATATCCAATTTCCATTCAGATAGCCTTCGTAACTTTTGATTCCAGATAAAGCATCAGAAATGGTGAATTGTAGTTGACTTAAATTAGTAATCCACTTGCCACCAATACTTTTATCGGCTTTAATTTTGGGAGGCGTTCCGTCTCTATACAATTTATACTCTCCTAAATATTTAGTGTAGGCAGTAAACGAATTTTTGTAGCGTTTAGTATTGAAGTAATTGATTTTTTTACCATAAACTGAACCTATAAACATACTTTCTCTGTTTTTCTGAGGCGTAATCGAATCTTCAAATGTAATGGAGAAATTGGTATGTGCCGGAACAGTATCTTCATGCAATTTCAGCAATCCGTCCTTGACTTCGAAATTCATATAAAAATCATCATAAAAGGTATTCGGCGGAAAAGTAACCGTTACATTTTCAAGTGAAAATATGTTTTCCTTTTTGGCTTTGACAAAATATTTTGAAGTAATGGGAACTTCGGAAACTTTGGCCGGTAGCGCCGAATAGTGAATCGGAATAAAAATTTTGGTAGCGTTGTTGTTAAAATCGGCGACTTCAATGCGATACATTTGGGTAATATTATTCGAAATTGAAATGATACCGTTAGCAATCCCTGGTGTAACGATACTTAACGGATACGGGTTCTTCATGAACAATCTTTGAACGCGTTGGCCAAGTTTTTTATAGCGTTCATAATCGACTAGCGCATTAACGTAGCGCGTTTCATCGAAGCCAAATGTGTCAAATTGGTATCCAAAATCAGCTTTTCCATTCAAGTACGTTTGCACTCTAAATTCACCGTTGGCATTCCACGATACATCATCTAAGTCGACTGCAGTTATGCCGAATCCGATTTTACCAATGGCTTCGACCTTATCAGCGAGATAACTTCCATCTTCCTGCAAAGACAAATTTACCGATAGTGGCCGTTTTGACTGATTTACAACCGAATTTTCATCTAATGGATAAACCCATAAACTATTAATATTAGGACGTCTAGTATCGGGAATAAGTAAATCAAATCCGAAATACAATGGATTGATAATTTTTTCAGATTGCGTATCTCGAATTTCAAAATGCAAATGCGGCCCATCTGATCCACCTGTATTTCCTGAAATTGCAATGACATCTCCTTTTTTTACCAATAAATCATCTGGCTTTAAAGGAATATCAATTTCGTAGGACTTGGCTTTATATTGTTCTTTTTTAATGAATTTTTCTATTTCACCAAAACCCGATTGCAAATGCCCGTAAACCGAAGTAAATCCGTTGGGATGCGTGATATAAATAGCTTTACCATATCCATACTCAGAAATTTTAATTCGAGACACATAGCCATCCGCCGCAGCGTAAACATTAAACCCTTCCTTTTTTTGTGTTTTGAAATCTAATCCGGCATGAATGTGGTTGGGCCTTAATTCTCCAAAATTTCCAGAAAGCAACAACGGAATGTCTAGTGGAGAACGAAAATAGTAATTTGGATACTGACTTTGTCCAAAACTAAAAATAGAGAAGAGAAAAAGAAACCGAAAATTTCTCATAAAAAATTCTTTTGGCTAATATAATTAAAAGTGCGTAAAAAATTACAACACAAAAGTATTTTGTAACGACTTAAAAAACATAATATTACAATCTGAAGTAGAATAAGAGATAAATAATTGACAAAACTATTGTAAAAGTAAAATAGAATCCTAACTTTGTGATGTAAGTAATGAATAACAAATTCATGAGTGAAATTGCAGAAATAATTGATTCTCTCGAAAACAGAATTGGCAAACTTTTAGTTAAAATTAAGAGTTTAGAACAAGATTCCATTTCGATTAAAGCTGAAAAAACTACAACTGCAACCGTAATTCAGAAACAATCTGACGAAATTTTACAATTAAAATCAGAATGTGAATCACTCCGAATGGCAAATTCATTATTAGGCGGTGAAGAAAATAAACGAGATACGAAGCTTAAAATAAATTCATTAATCCGAGAGATAGATCACTGCATAGCGCAGTTATCAGACTAAAAATATGGATGAAAAGCTTAAAATAAAAATATCAATTGCAGACCGGGTTTATCCGTTAACGGTAAATATGTCTCAGGAAGAAGGAATGCGTAGCGCTTCCAAAAAAATTGATGTGATGATTAAGCAATTCGAGGAAAACTATGCTGTTCGCGACAAACAAGATGTATTGGCCATGTGCGCATTGCAATTTGCCTCGCAAGTAGAACAAAGGCAAGTTGAAAGTTCCATTGACAACAAAGATCTTGAAAGATTGAAAAAGTTAAATGATTTATTATTCGATTATCTCGAAAAAAAATAACGTTCTTAACATAGGATTACAATACCGCCTACATTAGATTTAATTGGTAAACTCAACACTAACAAATTAAAATGAGCAAATCGTCGTTACTAAAGCACGCCATTTTACGTGGATCCTTGACCAACGAGTTAGCTCAAAACTTGTCTTTTCGAGTTTATGCATTCACCTAATGTAGGCTTTTTTTATTTATAAACACAAAACAAAACATGGGAACTACATTTATTATAATTGCACTTATTGTCGGGATTGCTGGCGGTTTTGGGATAGCGAAATTCCTTGAAAAAAGCAACATCTCCAATATGGTTAAAAACGCTAAAAAAGAAGCGGCATCAATATTAAAAGATGCAAATCTTCAAGCAGAAAACATCAAGAAAGACAAATTATTACAAGCTAAAGAAAAGTTTTTAGAATTAAAATCGGAGCACGAGCAAGAGATTTTAGGTAAAGACAAACGATTAGCAGAAGTAGAAAAAAGAACACGTGATAAAGAATCACAGGTTTCAAGTGAACTGGCAAAAGCTAAAAAAATAAACGACGATTTTGAATCTAAAACCATTGAGTACACTGGTAAAATAGAGTTATTAGATAAGAAACAACAAGAACTTGAAAAACTTCATAAAAGTCAAGTAAACCAATTGGAGGTTATCTCTGGACTTTCTGCTGAAGATGCGAAAGAACAATTGGTAGAAAGTTTGAAAGCTGAAGCTAAAACTAAAGCGATGTCGCACATTCAAGATACTATTGAAGAAGCGAAACTAACGGCTCAACAAGAAGCTAAGAAAGTAATCATTAATACGATTCAACGTGTTGGAACGGAAGAAGCCGTTGAGAATTGTGTTTCTGTTTTCAATATCGAATCAGATGATGTTAAAGGAAGAATCATTGGTCGTGAAGGTAGAAATATCCGTGCGCTTGAAGCAGCAACTGGCGTTGAAATCATTGTTGACGATACACCAGAAGCCATTATCCTTTCTTGTTTTGATCCGGTAAGAAGAGAAATTGCTCGTTTGTCATTACACAAGTTAGTAACAGATGGAAGAATTCACCCAGCTAGAATTGAAGAAGTTGTTGCTAAAACTACCAAACAAATTGATGACGAAATTATAGAAGTTGGTAAACGTACCGTAATTGATTTAGGAATTCACGGATTACATCCAGAGTTGATTAAAGTGGTTGGTAGAATGAAATACCGTTCCTCTTACGGACAAAATTTATTGCAACATTCGCGTGAAGTTTCTAAACTTTGCGGAATCATGGCCGCTGAATTAGGCTTAAATGTTAAATTGGCGAAACGCGCCGGTTTACTTCACGATATTGGAAAAGTGCCGGATGCTGAAAGTGATTTACCTCACGCATTACTTGGAATGCAATGGGCTGAAAAATTTGGTGAAAAAGAAGAAGTGTGTAACGCTATTGGAGCACACCACGACGAAATTGAAATGAAATACCTAATTTCTCCAATCATTCAGGTTTGTGATGCTATTTCAGGTGCAAGACCAGGTGCAAGACGTCAAGTTTTAGATTCGTACATCCAAAGATTGAAAGATTTAGAGAACATCGCTTTCGGATTTAGTGGTGTAAAAAATGCCTATGCAATTCAAGCCGGACGTGAATTACGTGTAATTGTGGAAAGCGAAAAAGTAAGTGATGAAAATGCAGCAAGCCTTTCGTTCGAGATTTCACAAAAAATCCAGACTGAAATGACTTATCCTGGACAAGTGAAAATTACAGTAATCCGCGAAACTAGAGCAGTAAATATTGCTAAATAATTTATAGAGTTATAATAAAAAATGCGGCCAAATGGTCGCATTTTTTTTATACTGTAAAAATTGATCTTATTCCGTCTGTTGTAATGGGCTTGAGATAATAATCTGTGATTTCATCTTTAAAATCAATTGCTCTATTCCTGTCCACTGTATTATCCGAAGAACTAATAATATAAATTACGACTTCTTTCTGAATTTTACTTTTAAGTAATCTAAATTCCTCCAGAAACTGCCATCCATCTAGAATCGGCATATTAATATCCAACAAAATTAAATCGGGCTGTGTTTCTTGATTATCAATTTTGCTTTTGATTCCTTCTATCGCTTGCAATCCGTTTTCAAAAAAGAACGGCGTGACATTGATGTTATTATTGACTAGTAATTTTTTAATGATGAAATGAAAAATCTTATCATCATCTACAACAAAAACGTCATTAAATTTCATTGTTTAAAATTGATTTAGGTGTAATTCTATTTTCAAAACCATTGCTAAAGTATGTAAAAATATCATATTTTAGGTTTTTCTTGGATGAAATGTATTGATGATTTGTGTTAAATGTTTTCGATCTAAATGAACATAAATTTCAGTGGTGGTAATTGACTCATGTCCAAGCATCATTTGGATAGAGCGAAGATCAGCTCCGTTTTCTAAAAGATGTGTTGCAAAGGAATGTCGTAAGGTATGCGGACTGATATTCTTCTGAAGATTGATTTTAACGGCTAATGTTTTTATAATCGTAAAAATCATCGCTCGAGTCAACTGCTTCCCTCTTCTATTCAAAAACAACGTGTCTTCAAAACCTTTAGCAATAGGCTTGTGATTTCGGATTGTGTTTCTGTAGCGTTCTATATACTTCTGAGTGGCTTTGGCAATAGGAACAAATCGTTGTTTATTTCCCTTACCCGTAATTTTTATAAAGCCTTCGTCAAAAAATAAATCGGAAATCTTCAAGGTTACAATTTCAGAAACCCTAAGGCCACAACCATAAAGCGTTTCTAGCATGGCTCTATTCCGTTCACCTTCCTCTTTAGACAAATCGACCGCTGCAATAAGAGTATCGACATCTTCAAGAGAAAGTGTATCTGGAAGTTTTCTACCAATACGCGGCGCTTCAATCAATTCCATTGGATTATCATTTCTATAATCTTCAAAAATTAGGTAATTGAAAAAACTTTTTAAGCCTGAAATAATTCGGGCTTGCGAACGGGCGTTTACTTCTTTGGAAACGGAATAGATAAATTGCTGAATCGTTTCTTCTCTGATTTTTTCTGGAGAAACTGTTATGTCATTTTCAATTAAAAAAGTACACAATCGTTCCAAATCGAAAGTATAATTGTCAACGGTATTCTTTGACAAACCACGCTCAATTTTGAGATAGGATTGAAAGCTTTTGATATAATTACTCCAGTTCATACAGCAAAGTAACAAAATTTTGGATATAAAAAAACCGCGCCAATAGCGCGGTTCAATTGTGTATGTTCTAAACTAATTACAATTTGTATAACAAACCGAAAGAGATAGTAGACATGTTTAAACCTAAACCTAAACTAGTTGCATTTTTAGCTCCGTCTGTATCAGCTTTAGCTGATGTATAACTTAAACCAGCCCACTCAGAAGTGATAGCAAAACTATCAGATACGAAATAGTTTAAACCTACAGGAACATTGATTCCAAATGCGTTAACTTTTACATCAGATGCATCATCTTTTACAGTAGCATAACCTAGTTCACCTCCAATAGATAGAGAAAATTTGCTTGCTGGTGTCCAAAAATATTTAACTCCTGCAGTTAAACCAATACCTGTTGTTTTAGCATCGCCAACTTTGTTAGAACTGTACTCTAAAGATCCAACTAAAGCAATGTTTTCAGATAAAAAGTAACCAACACCTGGAGCAATTGTTAAACCATCAGTTTTAACTTCTGCAGCGTCTTTGTCACTTGAAAAATTGAAAGTACCTGTTAAATACAAATCACCTTTTGAAAATCCTTCTGAACTTTCTTTTTTGTCTTGTGCATTAGCAAACGTCAAAGCGAATACTGCAGCTACTGTTAAAATAATTTTTTTCATGTTTATTTAATTTTAAAATTAATATAGACAAATTTATAAGTAATCCTTTTCTACCACTATATACGAACAATGCAGTTGTTAACAATGTTATTAACAATATATTGACAACAAAAAACTACTAATCAGTCAATTGCAAAAAATCCAATTCAAATATCGTAATTTAGTTAAAAATCAATCCAACGAAACAAGGCTTTTAAAGACCAATTTTAACATAATTACTTTGAAAAATACTATTAAAATTAACTTTCTATATCCTAAGATTTTCTATTTTTACTGAAAACATTAGTCAGTTATGAAAATTATAATCATAAATGGTCCAAATTTGAACTTGTTGGGCAAACGAGAACCCGAAGTTTATGGAACCCTAACATTTACAGATTACTTTCAGGAATTAAAACAGAAATACAACAGTATCGAATTAGAATATTATCAAAGTAATATAGAAGGCGAGCTGATAGATAAAATTCAGGAAGTTGGATTTACTTATGATGGAATTATTTTGAATGCGGCTGCATACACGCATACTTCTATTGGAATTGGCGATGCCGTAAAAGCAATATCAATACCAACAATTGAAGTTCATATATCCAATACTTTCGCCAGAGAAACTTTTCGCCATGACTCTTTTATTTCAGCTAATGCAAAAGGAATCATAATTGGTTTCGGTTTGAAGAGTTACGAATTAGCTTTACAATCCTTTCTTTAGTTACACAGAGTTGCACAGAGATAAAAGGAGAATCACAAAGCAAATTATTTTAAATCTCTAAATAATTCCAAATAAACATTAATAATCATTCTCAGTGAATCCCAGTGGAATCCTTTCTATAATATCCATTTAATATATACCATGACACAAAAAAACTTACTTTCGATTTTATTCCTTTTCTTAACCATTACTTCATTTGCACAAATCAAAGGAAGGGTTATCGATGAAAAAGGAAACCCATTACCCATTGTAAACATCTTTGAAGAGAATACTTATAATGGTACAACTACTAATGATCTTGGGGAATTTATATTAAATGTAAAAGGGGAAAACCCAACCATCATCTTTCAGTACTTAGGCTATAAAACAGTAAAGAAAACAATTAGTAAAAGTCAGTTTGCTGAAAATTTAAAAATCGTATTAGTAGAAGAAAATTTTACTTTAAATGAAGTCGTAATCGATGCCAAAGTAAATCCAGCTGATGCTATAATGAGAAGTGCGATTGCTAGTCGCAAAGAGAATTCGAAAAAAACGGCTAAATACAATGCGGATTTCTATTCACGTGGAATTTTCAGAGTAAAGAATCTTCCCAAAACAATCATGGGACAAAAGATTGATTTCTTTGATGAAATTATAGATTCTAGTCGAAGCGGTATTTTATACTTATCGGAAACCGTTTCAAAAATCTCTTTTCAAAAACCAGACAAAATGAAAGAAGTTATTGTGGCTTCCAAAGTGAGCGGAAACGATAACGGATTCAGTTTTAACAATGCTGCTGATGTGAATTTTGATTTTTACGAAAATTACTTAGAATTTGACACAAAAGTAGTTTCCCCAATTGCAGACAATGCGTTCAACTATTACAAATACAAATACGATGGCTTTTTTATGTATGAAGGCAATAAAATGATACATAAAATAAAAGTCACACCGAAACGCGATACCGAACCAGCAATGAATGGCTACATCTATATTGTAGATGATTCTTGGGAAATTTACGCTGTTGATTTGGCAATAACAGGGGCGCAAATGGGCAATCCTGCATTGAACAATTTAGTTTTAAAACAAAATTTCAGTTACAACAGTCAGAATAAAATTTGGGCAAAAAACACTCAGACGGTTGACTTCGAAGCCGGAATGTTGGGTGTTAACATCAGCGGACGCTTTACGTATGTATTCACCAACTTCGAATTCCCAGAAAAATTTGAAAAGAAAACCTTCACGAATGAAGTCTTGAAATTTGAATTAAATGCGAATAAAAAAGAAGATTCGTTTTGGAACACCATTCGTCCAGTTCCTTTGACATCGGAAGAAACGACGGATTATTTGAAAAAAGATGCTTTACAAACCAAAAAGAAATCGAAACAGTATTTAGATTCTATCGATAAGAAAAAAAATAAATTTAGATTAACTGATATCATTAACGGTTATACTTATAGCAATTCACATAAAAAATGGTCAGTGAGTTACGACGGTCCATTGATGTCGACCACGTTTAATACGGTTCAGGGTTGGAAAACACAAGTTGGATTATCGTACTTAAAACGTGACGAAGAAAAACGCACTTATACTCGAATTGGCTCAAGATTTGATTACGGATTTTCTGAAAAAAAACTTAGAGTTACCGGAAGTTATCAGCGCAAGTTTAACAACCTAAACAACAGCCTACTTTCAGTTAACGGAGGAAGCAGCGTAAACCAATTTAATCTAAATAATCCAATTTCAAATCTGGTGAATTCGGTCAGCAGTTTGTTTTTCAAAAACAACTTCATGAAATTGCATGAGAAAAATTTTGTTTCAGCTTATTTCGGAAGAGAAGTCATCAACGGACTAAATTTGAATTTGAACTTAGAATATTCTGAAAGAAAACCATTGTGGAATACTAGTGATCAAAGCGTTGTCAAATCCTCTGATGTTTATACCTCAAACAATCCGTTATTGCCTTTTGATTTTGTCACTCCTGCTTTTGAAAAACATAATTTAATGAAAGCTAATGTTGTGGCACGAATCAAATTTGGTCAACACTATTGGACGCGTCCCGATGGTAAATACAACATCGGAAATGATGATTATCCGTCTATTTTATTAGGTTACGAAAAAACATTTGCCGCAACGGATAAAAAGTATGAATACGATTTCCTTTCGGCAAGAATCACTCAAGATTTGAGCATTGGCAACAAAGGCGAAATGAAACTGAACCTTAAAGCTGGAAAGTTTTTCAATGCCGATAATATTTCATTTGTTGATTACAGACATTTTAATGGAAACCAAACACATGTTACCGGTGGCGAAAGCTACACTAATGTTTTCAATAATCTTCCTTATTATTCAGCAAGTACAAACGACAGCTTTTTGGAATTCCATGCAGAACACAATGACAAAGGATATATAATGAATAAAATTCCGTTGCTGAACAAATTGAGATCACAATTGGTTTTAGGATTTCATAACCTTGCTGTTCCGGATAGAAAACCTTACCAAGAATTTACTGTTGGTTTAGACAATTTAGGATTTGGTAAATTCCGTATTTTTAGAGTAGATTATATTCGTTCGTACCAAAACGGTTACCAAGGCGATGCCGTACTTTTTGGGCTTAAGTTTTTGAATGTATTGGAATAATCACTTAAAAAACACATCATATCCAAAACGAATTAAAGTTCCAATTACTACTATCAGAAAGAATACACGGATAAAATCGTTGCCCTTTCTGATAGCGAGTTTGGCACCAACCCAACCGCCAAAAGCATTACAAATCGCCATGGGAATCGCAATTGCCCAAATGATTTTCCCTTTGATAATAAAAAGGCAAATCGAACCAAAATTAGTGGCAAGATTTACCATTTTGGCGTTCGCCGAGGCGTGAAGAAAATCAAAACCCAAAATCGTGACAAAAGCTAGAACAAAAAAGCTTCCGGTTCCGGGACCAATAAATCCATCATAAAACCCGATTATTACACTGAAGATAACAGCAAGGAAAAGTTGTTTTTTTTCGGATAAATTTTTGATGGTGTGCGTTCCAAAATCTTTTTTGATAAAAGTATAAATGGCAATTAATGTTAGAACGACCAACAAAATTGGTTTCATAAAATCATTATGAACTTTAGTCAAAAGATGTGAACCTAAAAAAGCCGAAGCACAGGCCACAACTGCCATCACAGAAAGCAATTTCCAATTCATGGTCACTTTCTTCAGATATTGATTCGCTGCCAACGCCGTTCCGCTAAACGACGGAATTTTTAAAGAACCAACTACAGAAGCTACCGCTAAATTCGGCAATAATATCAGCGCAACTGGAGTTTGAATTAATCCGCCGCCGCCCACAATAGCATCAACAAATCCGGCAAGGAAAGCCGCGAGACAAAGCAAAATAATTATATAGTTTTCCATTTAATGAAATTAAAAATCCCAATGCTTTCACATTGGGATTCTATTATTTTTTATACGGTGTATATTCGTCTTTCCATTCCTTCCAAATAATTCCTTGAAATTTTCCATCGATGCCTAACCAAATCCGAACTTCATTTACAAAATCATTTCTCTCAAAATTGGCTTTGTACCTGTATATTTTAGAATTTCCTGAGTAAGTATTGTCAATAACCTCAACAAGGTTCATATTAATAAACTTTCCATTTCTTTTATCTACTACATCGCACGCATGTTGCATTTCTTCTAATGAAAGTGCAGCAAGTCCTTTGGTAGCTTCTTTTTCACTTAACTGAATGAACTGTCTTGTTTTACAGGTTTCCAAAATTCTTTTACCAAAATTGTACACCTTTTGTTTTTCTGTTTTAGAAATAGAATCTATTGAAACTCTGCGATACGTTGTTTTACACGACAGTAATAATAATAGTAGACAAAAGGAAAAAACTCTCATAAACTACATTCGAACAATATTGGCTCCAAGTGCCCGAAGTCTTTCATCAATGCGCTCGTAACCTCTATCAATTTGTTCGATATTTTGAATGGTCGAAGTTCCTTTAGCCGATAATGCCGCAATTAATAATGAGATTCCCGCACGAATATCAGGCGAACTCATCACCGTTGCTTTCAATTGGGATTTGAAATTGTGTCCCATAACTACGGCTCTGTGTGGATCACACAACATAATTTTGGCGCCCATATCAATCAGTTTATCCACAAAGAACAAACGGCTTTCAAACATTTTTTGATGAATTAAAACATCGCCTTCGGCCTGAGTGGCTACGACTAAAATGATACTCAATAAGTCAGGTGTAAAACCGGGCCAAGGCGCATCGGCAATAGTCAAAATAGAACCGTCGATATCTGTTTTTACAGTGTATCCTTTAGTATGAGCTGGAATATAAATATCATCCCCTTTTTTCTCTAAAGTGATTCCTAATTTTCTAAAAACACTCGGAATCACACCAAGATTCTCCCAAGAAACGTTTTTAATAGTAATTTCACTTCTTGTCATAGCCGCAAGACCAATCCAAGAACCGATTTCAATCATATCCGGAAGGATTGTATGTTCACAACCGCCTAATTTTTCAACCCCTTCAATAGTCAGTAAGTTTGAACCTACTCCAGTGATTTTCGCTCCCATCGAGTTCAGCATTTTACACAACTGTTGCAAGTATGGTTCGCACGCAGCATTGTAAACTGTAGTAATTCCTTCAGCTAAAACAGCCGCCATTACGATGTTTGCTGTTCCAGTTACAGAAGCCTCGTCAAGCAACATGTGTGCGCCTTTTAATCTTCCTTTAACTTCTACACCATAAAAATGATCTTCTCTTTCGTAACGGAATTTTGCACCCAAATTAATAAATCCTTCAAAGTGTGTATCCAAACGACGACGTCCAATTTTATCACCGCCTGGTTTCGGAATATATCCTTTCCCGAAACGTGCCAATAGTGGACCAACAATCATAATTGAACCTCTCAAACTTCCGCCTTCTTTTTTGAATGCTTCGGTTTCAAGGTAACCAACATTTACATCGTCCGCTTGGAACGTAATAGAACTCGGGCCGTTTTTTTGGATTTTAACGCCTAAGTTTCCTAAAAGTGTTATTAGTTTATTGACATCAATAATGTCTGGAATATTATTAATTGTTACTTTCTCTGGAGTTAAAAGTACCGCACATAATATTTGTAACGCTTCATTTTTAGATCCTTGCGGTGTTACATCACCTTTTAGTTGAATTCCACCTTCAATTTTAAAAGTTCCCATTTCTTATAATTATGAATTATAAATTATGAATTATAAATTATGACCAGTACGAAACTGAATTCATAATTTGTAACTCGTAACTATTTCTGATTAGTATTGTTTTTGATAAAGGGCTTTTTGCCGTTCTTATTATTTTTAACCTTTGGATTATTAGATATCGGCATGTTCTTGTTAGACACCTTTTTATTGGTACGCATCAAATCGTTTGTAGTCAATAACTCTTCACTGCTTTGTAATAAATTCAAGGTTCCATCTGACAACTCATATAAATGTTCGAAAATTACAACATCGGTAACCGTATCTTTATTCCAACTCAAATACGATTTTTTCATGTGATTGGCAATTACTTTTACCAAAGCACTTTTCATTTCACCTTCTTCCCAACTGTTGGCAACGTCAATCATATACTTGATATTGTTCCCATAATAACGGTATTTTGGATATTTTTGAGGATAGGCTAAACGTTCGGGCTTCAGATGAATTACTTCTCGTGTCGGAATGGGATACGGTGAATCAACATCCAATTTAAAGTCAGACATAATAAAAATCTGATCCCATAATTTATGCTGAAAATCTAATACATCACGCAAATGTGGATTTAGATTTCCCATGACTTGAATAATATATTTCGCAGCTTTGTTACGCTCTACTCGATCTTCAATTATAGCCGCTTGATCAATCAGTTTTTGCAAATGACGACCATACTCTGGGATGATTAAATGTGAACGTTCGGCGTTATATTCTAAATTGAATACGACTTCGTTGGCATTTTCTTTTATATACTTTTCAGTCATTATAATGATATTATTCCTTCAATTGCTGACAATTGAATATATTTTTCAATTACGCTATCCGGACTTTCCATTGTAACGTTTATTGATATGCTAGTGTATTTTGCGTTTTTTGATTGTGTAGTGTGAATAACAGCACCTATGTTGTCGAAAGCATTTTCTACTAATGCAATTTTGTGGTTGTCTGTAGGGATAATAAATTTGTATAAGTATTCGCCCGGCCAAGTTGAAGTGTTACCCAACTCTTCGCGCAATCTTGCATAAAATTCTTCTGTCTTCTTATCCATTCTTTATAAAATAAAAGCAAATATACAGTATTGATTTCAGAATTCAGAATTAGCATATAAGTTTAATTTTTGTAGATTCTTTTTTTTCTAATCATACTATTTTTTCAATATTTACGTTTTGATAAATAAATAAGTACATCAAACATATCGAACGCATAAAAAATTTATATCTGACATGAAAAAAGTTTTAGCCGTTGCGCTTATCATTATAGTTAGCGCCTTTGGATACACTAGATACAACAGGTATTTTGCCATAACTACCAAACCCAAAATCAATACGATAACACTAAAACACAAAGCCCAAGAAGCCTTAGCCTTTTGCAAAAAGAATCGGTATAATGAAGATTTCTGTTTCCTAGTAGACATGAGCATCCACTCGGGATTGAACCGTTTATTTGTTTACGATTATAAAAAAGACACCATTTCGATGCGTATGTTGGTCGGCCACGGTTGCGGCAAAAATCCATGGAGTTTTGATTGGTCAAGAGAGCAAGCCAGTTTTAGTAATGTAGATGGCAGTCATTGTTCGGCTTTAGGGAAATATAAAATTGCGGAAAGAGCCTATAGCAATTGGGGAATTCATATCAAATATGTTTTGCACGGACTAGAAGCTAGTAACAGCAATGCCGAATCACGCTTTATTGTATTTCATTCTTGGGAAAAAGTTCCCGAAAAAGAAGTCTATCCAGATGGCACTGCCGAAGGTTGGGGTTGTCCCACGATTTCTAATGAAAACATGAAACTAGTTGACCCGATGCTGCAGACTACCAAAAAACCAGTTTTGATGTGGATTTATAAGTAAAACAATCAAATATTAGTTGTAATTTAGCTTTTAATCAAATTTGTAAAAAATGTGGTGGCAGTACTGTTTAGTTTTTCTTGGAGCCTTATTGTTTGATATTGTCCCTTTTCCGTTTTTACCGGCATTTACCATTATGATGTTTTTACAGTTATACTTTGATCTCAATTTGTGGGCGGTTATTTGCATTGGTGTTGCTGGGTCTATTTTGGGACGCTATATTCTAACGCTTTATATACCTTATATTTCTGATGCGTATTTCAAACCTTCCAAGAACGAAGACATTTTATTTCTTGGTAAACAATTAAAAATAAAAGGATGGAAAAGTCAGATGGCCATTTTTTTGTATTCTTTGTTGCCTTTGCCTACAACGCCATTGTTTGTAGCTGGAGGCATGGCAAAAATAACACCGCTCTACATTATTCCGGCTTTCTTTTTGGGTAAATTCATTAGTGATACCGTTGCTTTATCGCTAGGAGAATATACCTTAAGTAATTTGAACAGCATTGAATCCAATATTCTTTCTTGGCAATCTTTTGTTGGGTTAACGGGAAGTCTCATACTACTCTGTGCGCTTTTATTTATTGATTGGAGAACGTTAATTCAGAAAAAGAAATTGTTGCTTAAATTTAATATCTTCAAAAAAAGAACGGTTCAAAAGTCAAAACCAACTAGCAAAAGCTTCTGATTACCAAGATAAAATTATAGTATATTTAAATTACCAAAAACATTAACGCTATGAGAACAAACCAACTTACATTACTAATGTTCCTTTGTATTGCTTCACTATATGCTACTAATGCAAATGCTCAAAAAACAAATCACGCTGCCGCCATTAGTGTTGCTGCAGATAAAATAGAACCCAAAGTCATTGCATGGCGCCACGATATTCACGAACATCCAGAGCTGGGTAACCGAGAACTGCGCACTGCAGATTTAATTGCAAAACACCTACAATCTTTAGGTATTGAGGTTAAAACTGGCGTTGGAATCACAGGCGTAGTAGGAATATTAAAAGGCGAAAAACCAGGCCCAGTAGTTGCACTTCGTGCAGATATGGATGCCTTGCCTGTAGAAGAGAAAAATAATTTACCGTTTGCTTCTAAAGTAAAAACGATGTACAACGGAAAAGAAACTTCAGTAATGCACGCTTGTGGTCACGATGCGCATGTCGCCATATTAATGGGTGTTGCCGAAATATTATCAGGCATTAAAAAAGATTTGAAAGGCACTGTTAAATTTATCTTTCAACCTGCCGAAGAAGGAGTTCCTGCTGGTGAAGAAGGTGGTGCAGAACTCATGGTAAAAGAAGGCGTACTCGAAAACCCAAAAGTGGATGTTATCTTTGGATTGCATATGAGTGCGCAAACGGAAGTGGGTAAAATCAATTATCGCCCGGGAGGCTTCATGGCAGCCGTTAGCAGTGTAAAAATAACAGTTAACGGAAAACCATCTCATGGTGCACAACCGTGGCTAGCTGTTGATCCAATTGTGGTCGCTGCTCAAATAATCAACAACCTACAAACGATCGTAAGCCGTAATGTTAATATCACTGAAAATGCCGCTGTTGTTACCATTGCTTCTATTCATGGAGGAAATCGAGATAATATAATTTCAGAAAATGTTGAAATGTTGGGCACAGTAAGAACGTTTACTGCGGAAGATGAAAAACTAATCTATGCTCGAATTAGACAAATTGCGGAAAAAACTGCAGAATCAGCTGGTGCTACTGCGGATGTCATCTTGCCTTATGAACATTACTACCCTGTTACTTTCAACAATGAAAAACTAACGGCGGATATGTTGCCTTCACTTCAAAAATCGGCTGGTAAAGAAAATGTACGATTAGTACCCGCCATTACTGGTGCAGAAGATTTCTCTTTCTTTCAACAAAAAGTACCTGGATTGTATTTTTTTATTGGTGGTTTACCAAAAGGTGCCGATGTTAAAGCTTCGGGACCACATCATACACCATCTTTCATAATTGACGATAGCGCCTTTAAAACTGGTGTAAAAGCCACGTGTAATCTCGTATTGGATTATATGGAGATACATAAAAAATAAAGACAAAAACGCAAAACCTTTCCTGATAGAAAGGTTTTTCATTTTTTACAATCCTGCAACCGCTTTTATTTCATTACTAATCCTAACAGCTAAATCATCGGCTAATTGTTGCGTTTGCGCTTCCGTATATATTCGAATAATTGGTTCTCTATTCGATTTTCTTAGGTGAACCCAATTTTCAGCAAAATCAATTTTTACACCGTCAATTGTGGTGATGTCTTCGTTTTTGTATTTCTCTGTCATTGCAAGAAGAATAGCATCCACATCAATTTGTGGTGTCAGTTCAATTTTGTTTTTGCTCATGTAATACTGTGGATACGACGCACGTAATTCGGCCACAGTTTTGTCTTGGTTAGCCAAATACGTTAAGAACAACGCTACACCTACCAAACTATCTCTTCCGTAATGGGATTCTGGATAAATGATTCCACCATTGCCTTCACCGTCAATTGTCTTGTCCTGAAATAGCGATACATAAAAACTATCCTTATGGAAACCCAAGATTAACTCAATGTTCAACTACACTAAAGAGTAGTTTGTCGGATATGTTGTTTTTTATATTCTACTTTCAATTGCTTATCTATATTTGCACTTCAGTTTCAAAATCGGTATCACTTAATTTTTTTAGATTCTGAAACAGTTATTTTATTAAAATTAATTGCTTACTCCCTACATTACCTATATATTTACGATCGGTTGCTTTTTCACTTTAGTTTTTGCGACCCGCTTGTTGTATACAAAACTAGGCAACACTTTTCTCAATAAACTATTAGCCATAGTAATATTAGCTCGTGGGAGTCAGTTGGTTTATATTCTGTTGGTAAACTCAGGGAAATTAGCAACGGTACCTTTTGTATTAAAAGTTTTCAATCCTTTATATTTTGCTGCTCCGGCTTGTTTTTATCTTTATTTTAAAGGGTTTGTTAAAGATGAAAGTCGTCTTAGAAAATGGGAATGGCTTCATTTCCTTCCGCTGCTTTTTGCTATAGCCGACATGCTTGCGTGGTATTTTATGGATTCCCATAGTCAACAGATGGCCATTGCCGAAATTACGACCCGCAAATCATTATTTATCTCCAATAGTACTGGCATTGTACCTTTTCATATCAATTTATTGTTGCGAACGCTGTTGTTTATAGGCTATCTTTTTTTTAGTTGGAGGATTGTATTTCAAAATTTTATTTTTCAGAAAACCATCCAGAACAAGACTGCTAGAACCTGGTTGCTGTTATTGATTAAAGTTGTTACAATAGGACAATTAATTGCTACTTTTCCCTTTGTTGCCAAGTTTATCCTCGGCTACTATCAATTTGATGAATTGCTGTACCAATTGTATATGTCTTTTTTTTCGGTTTTGATACTAACCATGAGTATTTTGGCGATTTACAATCCCAAAATATTATATGGCTATATCTTTTTGTCAAAAGATATAGCAGTAAAAAACATTGCTATAGATGACACGAAACAAACAGGGACTGATACTAACAGTTCAGCCCCTAAAGGAGATACAAAACTGAATACTGTAGTTAGTGAACAGCTAACGGAGCAATACATACAAACCATCATTGCTTTCATGATTTCCCAAAAGCCTTATTTAAATCCGGAATTCTCTCTCATGGATTTAGCCCAAGAAATGAATTTACCCATGCATCATTGTTCTTATCTTGTGAATTATGAAATAGGAGAAAATTTTAGAGATTGGATTAACGGCTACCGTATTGGTCATTTTATACAAGAATATCCTATAAATTCTAACGTAAAAACCATTCATGCCTTATCCATGGAAAGCGGTTTCAAGAACAAAAGTACTTTTTACAATTCCTTCAAAAAAGTTAAAGGCGTATCGCCTGTCGATTATTTCAGGGTATAGTTCCAATTATCGTGGTTGGGCTATTTTTAAATGAGTATAACGAAACGATGGTTGCACTAATTTAAGCCCCACTTCCTTGGTGTATGCTTGCGGTTTCATTTTTTTTGCACCCTCAACAATACGAAAATTATGAAAATCAAAACCACAACAACAAATTTTAAAAGATTAAAAAATCTTTTAACCCTACTAGGTATTTTTTTATTTGCCACGCAGATAAGTGCGCAAACACCAACCGCTTCAGCCCAAACTTTTTGTTCAGGTGCTACAGTGTCTAATTTAGTAGCAACTGGAACAGCTTTACAATGGTATGATGTGGCAACCGGCGGTAGCGCCTTAAGTACAAGTACTGTTTTGGCAACAGGAACTTATTATGTTTCTCAAACGGTTGATGGTGTTGAGAGTAATAGAACTTCGGTTGTGGTAACGGTAAATTCAACACCAACAATTACAACCCAACCAACAAGCGCAACATTTTGCGAAGGTACTATTGCATCAGTTCCTGTTATTGCTCAAGGAAACATCCTGACCTATCAATGGCAAGAAAGTACTGATAATGGTTCCAATTGGGCTAATGTAAGTTATGCTTCGGGCACAACAGCAACATTATCGTCAATAGTAGGTGTTCCTTTGGCTTTGAATGGCTATCAATTTCGTGTGGTAGTAACTAATGATTCAGGTTGCTCGGTTACTTCTAATGTGGCTACATTAACAGTTACACCAACAAGCACAATTACATTAACTTCTGCCGCATTTACAGATGCACAAACGGTTTGTGCTAATCAAGCTATAACCCCAATTATCTATTCACTTACAGGCGCTACTGACGCAACTGTTTCAGGATTACCTAATGGTGTTACAGCAAGTAATTCTGTAGTTGATCAAAGTCAAGACGCATATAATGGTGGCTTTGGTGGTTCCGACTTGTGGCAATCGTTTACTGCAGGACAAACAGGTGAACTTTCTCAAATAGCAATTTTTAAGAATGGTGAAGTTGCCTTGGAGGGTTTTGTTAAGATATACAACGGAGAAGGAACTAGTGGAACATTAGTATCCAGCACACCTATTTCAAGTGATATTTCAATTGTAAATCAGGTTTTAGTACCACTTAGCACACCAATTAATGTTGTAGCAGGAAATGTTTATACATTTCAAGTTGAAGCTATAAATAATTCTAATTTTAGTACAGTGACACAAAACAATAATCCTTACTCAGGTGGAGTTTCTAGTTTAGATACAAATGTTGACCTTTGGTTTAAAACGTATGTTTCAAATAATACTTTAACTATTAGCGGTACACCAAGTGTTTCTGGAACTTTTAACTATAGTATACCATTAACTGGAGGTTGCGGATCGGTAGACGCTTCAGGTACAATTACAGTTAATCCTCTTGTAACACCAACATTTACCCAAGTAGCTTCTATTTGTTCAGGAGCAACTCTTGATGCTTTGCCAACTACTTCAGTTGAAGGTATTACAGGAAGTTGGTCTCCAGCAGTATATAATACAGCAACAACAACATACACATTTACACCAACAGCTGGTCAATGTGCCACAACGGCTACAATGACCATTACTGTAAATACATTAAACACCATTACATTAACTTCATCTGGTGGTAGCAACCAATCATTGTGTAACCCAAGTGATTTTGCAAGTATTACTTATGCTACAACTGCTGCAACAGGAGCTACCTTCAGTGGTTTACCTGCAGGTGTTACTGGAACTTGGTCAAACGATGTTGTTACTATCAGTGGAACACCAACAGTTTCAGGTTCATTTAACTACATTGTTACTTTAACAGGAGGTTGTGGATCAGTAACTGCAACAGGTACAATCGCAAGTTACACAACTACTTGGACTGTCGTAAATGCGATAGGTTCTTGGAGTAATGGAGCACCAACTGCGTCAGTAGGAGCTATTATTGCTGGAGATTATGCGGTTGCAACAGATTTGAATGCTTGTAGCTTAATAGTGAATAACAATGCGGTAGTTTCTGTTCCAACAGGATTTGATTTCAATATAGTAGGTAAAGTTGATGTTCAATCAGGAAGTAGTTTAACATTTGAAAACAATGCCAACTTGATACAATCAGGAACAACTAATATGAACTCTGGAGAGATAACTTCTAAAAGAATCAATACTTCAATGAGAAGATTAGACTACACTTATTGGTCATCACCAACAGCTAGTTCAAGTTATTCATTGAAAATGTTTTCACCAATGACCATATCGCAAATTCCATTTTCACCAGGTGGTGTAACTGGAACAAGCCGTTTCTATTATTTGAATGAACCAACTAATGCATTAGTTAATACTTTTGAGCCAACAACAACTTACTTTGATGAAGCTAACATTGCTAGAGGATGGTGTATAAGAGCGCCTAACAATTTCCCTACTAATGGTAATACTTCTACATTCAATGCGAATTGGACAGGGAAACCAAACAGTGGCAACATCACAATTGCAACACCTAATTCTGGCGTAGGAAAAGGATCAAACCTAATAGGAAACCCTTATCCATCGGCTATTGATGCAATATCATTTTTAACCTATTCTCCTAATGGCACAGACTATCCAAATGCTGGAACTTTGTATTTCTGGTCACATAAAGCCCAAGGTACTGGTGTAACAAACTATGCTTCTTGCAATTTAGCAGGACAAACAGCACCGTCAGCTGGAGGAGTTGCTCCAAACGGAACGGTACAAGTAGGTCAAGCATTCCTTTTGAAAAAAGCAGCAAGTTCTTTGGCTGTTTTCACCAACGCCATGCGAGTAGGTAACAACGCAGGTCAGTTCTTCAAAACAGCAACAGCCGAAAAACACAGAATTTGGTTGAATCTTGCTACAGATACTACTCCGTTAAATCAAATGTTGGTAGGATACATGGAAGAAACAACTCTAGGATTCGATGAATCTTATGATGGAAAGCAATTGAATTCAGGAAGTACGATTTCAAGTTTAATCAGCAATGAGAACTACGTAATTCAAGCGCGTCCAACACCATTTGCCAACACCGATGTTGTGGACTTAGGTTTCAAAGCCGATGCTGCAGGAAGCTACACGCTATCAATTGACCACGTCGATGGTTTGTTCTTAGGAAACCAAAACATTTACTTGAGAGACAACTTGCTCAATGTAACACACGACATCAAATCTAGTGCTTACACTTTCACTTCAGACCAAGGGATATTTAATAACAGATTTGATGTAGTTTACACCAATTCAACACTCAATATTTCAACACCAACCTTTGATGCCAATTCGGTAGTTGTTTACAAAAACGACAACAAAGTATTAAGCATCAACGCCGGGAAAGTGGTTATGAAAAACGTAAAAATCTACGATGTACGCGGAAGATTGATATACGAGAAATCAAACATCAACACCACCACAACTGCATTAACAGATTTGAAAGCAGAACAAGAAGTGTTATTAGTAAAAATTACTTCAGACGACAACAAAGTAGTTACGAAGAAAGTAGTTTTCTAAACATAAATTTTTAATAAAAGAAGGGCCTTCTCAAGAAATTGAGGAGGTTTTTTTTTAGTGTTTAGTTTCCAGTTTCAGGTTTCAGCATAGGTTTAACCCAAGTTGCAGCAAGAACAGTTTTAAATGTTAATTAAATTTTAAATTTATGTTATTAATCAAAATTTTCTCTTTTTTTTATCAAGAGGGGGGTACAGGTATTTTTTTAAACTCACTTTAAAATGACTTCGCTGGTTTGTAGTGCACAAAAATTAACTTTTTGTTAACTTTTTATATTTATTTTTGATAAAACAACTGTAATTAATAGATTGTCAAATTTGTAGTGCACAAATCGGCAACTTTAACAACTCAAATATTTGATTTTAAGCTATTTACAACCATACATCTGCAACTTGGGTTAACACCAATCACCAATCACCAATCATCCAACACCCAACACCCATCACCCAACAAAAGTTTTTAATAAAACTGCTATGACCCAAAGACATTTCTTGTTTTTCTATTTGTTTAACTTAAAAATTAATATATTCGCAATTTGTATTTTCAAAATAGGTAATCCTCAAACAAATGATAGCTACTATTTTACTTACTGTTGGTTGTTTTTTATTTTATATTTTTGCTTTTCATCTGTTTATAACTAAATTCGGAAACCCTTTTTTAAATAGATTATTAGGTCTTTTGATTTTGGCACGCGCAGGTCAAATAACATATATACTTTTATTTATAAACGATGAATTGATTTATTTTCCATTTGTTGTTAAAGTGTTTAATCCTTTTTATTTTGTTGCGCCTGCTGCTTTATTTCTTTATTTTAAAGGTTTTATTACAGATGCTTACCAATTAAAAAAATGGGAGTGGTTACATTTTTTACCAGTCTTATTTGCCATTGTAGATATGATTCCTTGGTTTGATATGAATTCAACTAGTCAACAAGCCACTATTGCAGCAATGTCTGCAAAAAAATCTTTTTTCTTTACAAGCAAAATAGGCATCGTATCTCATCAAACCAACGTTTTTTTACGTGCTTGCATGTACACTATTTATGTTGGTCTATCATGGATGATCTTGCTAAAAAGCACAGTATTTACTTCAGTAAGTAAAAACAATACTGCAAAAAAGTGGCTTTTATTTTTAATAAGCATTACAACATTAGTGCAAGTAATTACATTTGCACCCTTTTTTTCAAAATATTTATTTATGAAAAACCATTCCGATATTGTGTCTTACCAATATATTTTAGTTGCCATCTCTTTATTATTGCTAGGCAGTATTATTTTTGTGTTGCTAAATCCTAAAATTTTATACGGCTACGCTTTTGTGTCAGATGTCTTTTTGCAGCAAGAAAATGAAGTATTAGCTAAGGTTGTTTTACCTGAGCAATCTACATCTTTAACAAAAACACCAGCAACAAAAAAAAATAATGCAATTGACAAAACCATAATTAATAACATATACAAGGATAAAATATTGGCTTGTATGGAAAACGAGCAACCCTTTTTAGATGCTGATTTTACTTTACAAGCTCTATCAATCGCAGTGAATTTGCAATCCTATCAATGTTCGTATATTCTTAATTATGTTTTTAAAAAGACATTTAGAGAATGGACTAACGAATACCGTGTTGCTTATTTCATACAACATTACCACAACACCAAAAGAGCTAAAACCATAGAAGCATTGGCTTTGGAGAGTGGTTTTAGAAACAAAGTTACATTTTATAGTGCCTTCTTAAAAATAAATGGAGTGTTGCCTGTTGAATATTTCAAGTAACTTTTTTGATTAAAAATAAGTTAAGTTATACTACAATTTAACTTATTTACTTCGTAATTACAGCGTAAACTGTTGTGATAATTGTCTTTTTGTACTTTCTAAAAAACAAGTTATGAAAGTTAGCTACTTAAAATTTATTTCAATTGCTTTATTACTATTCTCCCATTGCATTTTTGCACAAGGAAACACATTAAATTTCGATGGAACTAATGATTTCGTTACCGGTTCTATTGCCCAATTACCAACTGGTAATAGTTCACGAACGATGGAGGCATGGATTAATCCTTCTTCTACACAAACTGGAACAATTTTTAATTATGGTAGCAATTCAACCAACAATAGAAGTGGAATTCTTTACGCAAGCGGTAAGCTATATTATGTAGGACAAGGAACAAGCAACGATCTATCAGGTGCGATTGTATTACCTACAGGGAGATGGACTCATGTTGCTGCGACGTTTAATGGTACTACTTTAAAACTATATGTAAATGGAGTACTAGATGTTTCAGGCGCAAAAACATTTAATACTATTGGAACTACTTTTCGATTAGGTACACGCATTGGTGGCATTTTAGAGCCATTTGACGGTAGTATTGATGAAGTACGTGTTTGGAATATAAGTTTATCGCAAGCGCAGATACAGGCAAGAATGTATTCAGCCGTAAGTGCTTTTACCACAGGATTAGTAGCCTATTTTAATTTTAACAGTGGAACAGCAGCTAGCTCTAATACGGGAATCACTACACTTGTAGATCAAACTATTAATGGTAGCATCGGAACACTGACTAATTTTGCATTATCTTCTACTGCCTCCAACTGGTTAGAAAGTTATGCAATGGTAGTGCCGGTTGGAACTGCAGCAACTTCTGTAAGCGCCAGTGGATTCAATGCAAATTGGACTGCGCCTGCCACAGGTTCTGTAACTAATTACCTATTAGATGTATCTACAAGCAGCACGTTCGCCTCTTTTGTAAGTGGGTATCAAGCTTTAAATGTTTCTGGATTGTCAAAAGCCGTTTCTGGGTTATCCCCTGGAACGACCTATTATTATAAAGTAAGGGCGGATAAAACAAGTGTTACAGGTCAAGGGGCATATTCTGAAACCATAACAGCAACATTATCAAATTCAACCGATGCCACTTTATCTGCCTTAACAACTACAGCAGGCACGATTAGTCCAACCTTTGCAAGTGCAACAACTAGTTATACAGCAAGTGTAGCTAACGCAACAACTAGCATAACGGTAACACCAACAGTAAATCAATCCAATGCAACTGTAAAAGTAAATGGAACAACCGTGGCAAGCGGTAGTGCAAGTGGAGCCATAGCATTGAGTGTGGGTAGTAATACCATTACCACTGTTGTTACAGCACAAGATGGCACTACTACAAAGACATATACCTTAACAATTACAAGAGCAGCTTCTGCAGATGCCACCTTATCTGCCTTAACAACTACAGCAGGCACGATTAGTCCAACTTTTGCAAGTGCAACTACTAGTTATACAGCAAGTGTAGCTAACGCAACAACAAGTATAACTGTTACGCCAACAGTAAACCAAGCCAATGCAACAGTAACCGTGAATGGTTCAACCGTGGCAAGCGGCAGTGCAAGCGGAGCCGTAGCTTTGAGTGTGGGCAGCAATACCATTACAACCGTTGTAACAGCTCAAGATGGCACAACTAAAATATATACAATAACGGTATGTAGAGCTAATGATGTAGGAACAGCATCAGCAACGCCAACATTGTGTATCAATACGGCTTTAACAGCAATAACGCATACTACATCAGGAGCAACAGGAATTGGAACTGCAACTGGTTTACCATCTGGAGTAACTGCTGCATTTGTAAATACCACCATAACCATTAGTGGTACACCAACAGCATCGGGAACTTTTAACTACAATATTCCATTAACAGGAGGTTGTGGATCAGTAAATGCCACTGGAACAATTACGGTAACACCTTCTAGCACAATTACATTAACTTCTGCCACATTTACAGATGCACAAACGGTTTGTACTACTACTGCTATAACACCAATTACCTATACAATTACAGGTGCTACTAATGCTACTGTTTCAGGATTACCTAATGGCGTTACCGCACTTACTACAAATAATTCTGTAGTTGATCAAAGTCAAGATACATATAATCTTGGGTTA
This sequence comes from Flavobacterium sp., assembly GCF_029945805.1. Taxonomy (GTDB): domain Bacteria; phylum Bacteroidota; class Bacteroidia; order Flavobacteriales; family Flavobacteriaceae; genus Flavobacterium. Next base: position 65 of record NZ_JAQSDH010000006.1, on the reverse strand, counting down.
GGTGATACTGATTTGTGGCAATCATTTACTGCAGGACAAACAGGTGAACTTTCTCAAATAGCAAT
>NZ_JAQSDH010000005.1 GCF_029945805.1 Flavobacterium sp. | reverse complement strand
AGTTATGTGGGAGAGTATGTCGCTGCCTTTTTTTAGTAACCCTTCACTTTTAGTGAAGGGTTATTTTTTTTATAGGTACAGCGTGTTCGGCCTTTGGCCTCGGTTCGCTGCCTTTTTTTAGTAATCCCGACCAAAACTGGTCGGGATTATTTTTTTTATAGGAGCAGCGTGTTCGGCCAAAGGCCTCGGTTCGCTGCCTTTTTTTTAGAAAACCCTATTCATTTATTTGGATAGGGTTTTTTGTTATAAATTTTTTAGAAAAATTAATTAAAGACTTACCGAACAGAGAAGTTAATCCCGAAACTTCGGGACGACTGCGCAGATGGTACTGCAGTTATGTGGGAGCGTATGTCGCTGCCTTTTTTTGATCTGAACTTGTGTCAGATTCTAAAACCCTATTCATTTGTTTGAATAGAGTTTTTTGTTTTATGGATTTTTAGACTTGCGTAGATCTTTTGACTTCTTAGATAAATGATTTTTTTATTGGATAGTTTTTTTGTTTTGTATTTTTGGTGAACTAAAGTTCGTTTATCCTTTTGAGGTTTTTCATACTTTTTCTTTTTCTAATTTTAATTCATGCTGATAAACTAGGTAGTTTAATTTACCTGTGAAATCAGGTTCAGTCTGCTGTGAAATTCGTGCAAGTGGAATTCGTTTATTATTTGAGGCATGAATTGCTAATCCACGTTATCTGGGTTTAAAATGGTATCTGCCACACAAAAGGATTCGTTTGCTACCTAGGTAATTCGGATAGGGGTAGTTTCTTAAAAGGATTGAGTTGCGTGAGGGATGGAAGTGGCATCCTTTTTACTGTTTTGCACAAGTTTATCATTAAATCAAATGTTGTACAGTAAAAAGATATAACGGACAGCCCGGCCCCTTTCTAAAGGCTCAAGTCAGGCCAAAGGGGCACGCCCAAATAATTGTCGTGAATGCAAAAAAAAAGCCAAACTAGTTAGTCTGACTTTTTGGTTTTGATGATATTTCTTAATACTGCTTTTTCGGAATAATTGATGACTTCTAAGGTTATTTCTTGATTCTTGGTTGTCTTACCGTAGATGACGTATAATTTTCCGCCATCTGCTGGTTTGTTACTTTCGTCAAAGTCAACATCACCATAAGTTAGTGTGTTTTTTACATCTATAGTATCTACCCAATCTTCGGAAAGGCGGCGAGAAGCTTCGGTGTCATATTGAAAAGGTTTATTTCTCAGGTCATTTAAAACTCTGGCATTAGGGAAATAATTGCAACGCGTATCTTTACCTCCAAGGACGGCAGCAACAAAAAAGCATCCCATAACCAAACCTACCAAATAGTAGGCAAATCGTTGGTAAAATTTCATATGTAAGTTTTTATTGTTTTCTATCTGTCATATGTAATAGCTATGACGAATGTATTTAGCATCATTTTTATCTTGGCTATTTCATAGTAGATTAATTTTTGCAAAAGTAATCAATGTTACAGAACCAATAAATTATAATGATGATTAATTTTAAAAAACAATCAAATTAATATCATTGTCGGGTAGATTGAACCAATCGCCAATGGCTTTGTTGGTTAAAATGCCGTGATATAAGTAAACGCCATTTTTTAATCCTTTATTACAACGGATAGCACTTTCTAAACCGCCATCTTCTGCAATTTGTAAGAGATAAGGCGTGATGATATTGCTGATGGAAAGTGAGGCCGTTTTGGAATAACGCGAAGGAATATTGGGTACACAATAATGAATGATATTGTTTTTTATAAATGTTGGGTTTTCATGAGTCGTAACTTCTGAAGTTTCGAAGCAACCTCCAGTATCGATGCTGACATCAACAATAACGGCTCCTTTTTTCATGTGCTCTACCATTGTTTCGCTGACTACAACTGGGCAACGGTCTTTACCGCGCATAGCACCAATTGCGACATCGCAACGCCGAAGCGCTTTCAATAAAGATTTTGGTTGAATGGTTGAAGTAAAAATTCGTTGGTTCAAATTATTCTGAAGTCGGCGTAATTTGGTTATCGAGTTGTCAAAAACTTTTACGCTTGCACCTAAACCTAAAGCGGTTTTGGCAGCGAATTCACCAACGGTTCCGGCACCAAGAATTACAATATCTGTTGGAGGAACCCCCGTAATGTTTCCGAGTAATAATCCTTTTCCGAATTGGTTGTTAATCATTAATTCGGCTGCTATCAGAACCGAAGCTGTTCCTGCGATTTCGCTTAAAGATTTTACGGCGGGATAAGAGCCATCTTCATCTTTTATATATTCAAATGCTAAGGCCGTGATTTTTTTCTTAGATAAAGCTTCGAAGTATTCTTTTTTTCTGGTTTTTAATTGAATAGCAGAAATTACGATTGTACCATTATTTAGAAGTGCGATTTCTTCCATGCTTAAAGGTTCAACCTTTAATAACATAGGGCAGCTAAATACTTTTTTGGTGTCATTGGTAATTGTGGCTCCTGCATCACTGAATTCTTTGTCGGTATAGCTTGAGCTTAATCCGGCTCCAGATTCAATCATTACTTTGTGACCGTGGGACGTAAGGGAATTAACTGCATCAGGAGTTAGGCAGATACGTCGTTCCTGATAAGAAGTTTCTTTCGGAATTCCGATAAAGAGTTCGCTTTTATGACGATACACTTCTAGTTTTTCTTCCTGAGGTAAAAGTTGCTGTTTAGTAAACGGGGTAATAGCCATACTGCGCGAGTGAATTTTGCACCAAATTACGAAAAAAAACAATTACAATTTCAACGTCAAAAATCAATTTCAATTTTAAAAATCAATAGCAAAGTTTGATTAGTACTGATTTTGCTATGCCATCTTGAGACTTCTTTTACCATCCGCAGTTTGAAATAGGTTTATTGTTGTAAAATCATCGGGGATTAAATTTGGAATTTTTTCTGCCCATTCGATAAAACACCAATTCCCAGAATATAAATAATCTTCAATTCCCATATCCAAAGCTTCAATTTCTGATTTCAAACGATACATATCAAAATGATAGACCAGCAGTTTATCATTTGCCTGATATTCGTTTACTATAGAAAATGTTGGACTACTAGTTGCGTCATTCACCCCTAATTCTTTTGCTAATGCTTTGATTAAAGTTGTTTTTCCAACGCCCATATTGCCATGAAAAAGAATCACCTTGTGCGGTTTTTCCAAAATAATTTTTTTGGCAACTTGTTTTATTTCTTCTAATGAAAAAATGATTTCCATAAAATTAGTATTCAGTGTTTAGTGTTCAGCATTTAGTTGCTAAAATGCAATCGAACGATATTTATTTTGGATTAAAAACTAAAAATGGAACAATCATTTCTTCTAATGAAATTCCGCCATGTTGATATGTATTTCGATAGTAGCTCACATAATGATTGTAGTTGTTTACATAAGCTAGAAACAAATCATTCTTTGCAAAAATATAAGAACTACTCATGTTGATTGTCGGTAATCCAATTTTTTTAGGATCTCTTACCGCATAGACATCTTTTTCTTCATAGGTAAGACTTCTTCCAGTTTTGTAACGTAAGTTCAAACTGGTGTTTTTATCGCCAATAACTTTGGTAGGATTTTTTACGTTAATGGTTCCGTGATCGGTTGTGATAATCAATTTGAAACCTAATTTTTGCGCTTGTTGAATAATTTCTAAAAGCGGAGAATTTTTGAACCAGCTCAATGTTAGTGAACGATACGCTTTATCATCTGAAGCCAATTCTTTCACTACGTCCATTTCCGTTTTAGCATGCGAAAGCATATCCACAAAGTTATACACTACTGTAACTAAATCATTGTCTTTTAGTCCTTTGAAGTTTTCAGCTAATTTTTTTCCGTTAGCTAAATTCGTAATCTTAAAATATTCTTGCTTGATATTCAAACCTAATCTTTTTAAGTGTGCCGTTAAAAATTCGGCTTCATATAGATTTTTGCCACCATCTTCTACATCATTTTTCCAGTATTGTGGAAATTGCTGTTCCATTTCTAAAGGGGTAAGACCTGAAAAAATTGAGTTTCTCGCATATTGTGTAGCCGTTGGTAAACTAGCAAAGTAAGGCACTTCTTTTTCTAGTTTATAATATTTTGCTACAACACTTTCAATGACTTTCCACTGGTCATAGCGAAGGTTATCGATAACAACGAAAAGTATGGGTTTAGCTTTGCTCAGTTCGGCTCCGCCTCGGGTATCTTTTTTAACTAATTCAGGAACCACTAATTCTCTGAAAAGTGTGTGTGATTGAATTGGTTTATCGGCTTTTGGTTCAAACCAACCTTCGTAATTTCGTTCGATGAATTTACTAAACTGTGCGTTTGCTTCTACCTTTTGGCTTTCCAAAATTTCGACCATACTTTGGTCATTAATATTTTCTAATTCTAATTCCCAAAAAATTAGCTTTTTATAGAGTTCTACCCAATCTTCATAGCTGTTAACCATGGCCATTTCCATAGAAATTTTTCGGAATTCCTTTTGATAATCGAGCGTGGTTTTTTCAGAAATTAGTCTTGAGTGGTCTAGGTTTTTCTTTAAGGATAGCAGTATCTGATTCGGATTAACCGGTTTTATCAAATAGTCCGCAATCTTAGAACCAATGGCTTCCTCCATAATATATTCTTCTTCACTTTTGGTAATCATAATCATCGGCGTGGATGATTTTTTCTCTTTCATTTCCGAAAGTGTTTCTAAGCCACTCATTCCGGGCATATTTTCATCCAAAAAAACAATATCAAAATTGCCTTCTTCAAAAGCATCAACAGCATCACGTCCATTATTGAAAGTGGTTACTTTATAATTTTTCTTTTCTAGAAATAAAATGTGAGGTTTAAGTAAATCAATTTCATCGTCAACCCAAAGTATTTTGATAAGATCCATAGTATTATTATTTAACGCAAATTACTATTATTAGAACGCAGTACTATTAAAATTATTATAAAATATTTAAAATAAATTTTAACATAAAAAGAATGTTAAAGGAACTCTGTTAGTTGTAAAATTAACTATATTTGATACTGTTATTCAACTGAATATTAACTTAAAAACGATATAAATGAAAAAAGTAATTTCAATCATGGCTCTTGCAGCATTCTTATTGTCAATGAATGTAAATGCAAGTGAAACCCCAAAAGATAAAAAGAAAGATAAAGCGAAGACAGAGAAATCATGTACTACTGCTGAAAAAAAATCTTGTGCATCTGGTGAGAAAAAATCTTGCTGTGCTGCTAAAAAAGCAGAAGATAAAAAATAGTTTCTATCAAATTATTTTAAAAGTGTCCTGAATTTCGGGACACTTTTTTTGTTTTATCACTTTGATATTGTTGCTAATGCTATACATTTGGTAACATTTTTATTATTTTTAAACATTATTGTCCGATAAAAAATAAAACCGTTTGATTTTATTTCATATCTATTT
>NZ_JAQSDH010000004.1 GCF_029945805.1 Flavobacterium sp. | reverse complement strand
AAAATTAAGATTTTATTCTTAACTCCAACTGGAAGCTAAATTAGTATATCCATTCTACTACTTTTTAACCCTTTTGCTTTTAATTTATGGAGTACTTCTTTTTGGTTATACTTTTTTTATTGATTTATGTCGACTAGTGATGATAAAATGATTATATTAATACAAATACTGTCGTTGCAAATGACATATTACGCTACAATTACTACCTTTGTTACTCGTTATTTGAATTCAAATAGCATTACAAAAAGATATATATAACTTCATGCAGCAACTTATTACTTGTCCTATTTGTAAAGGTACTTCCATCAGTTCTTTTATTACAACAACGGCTCAGATGCATTCGGATAAAGAGTTGTTCAATTTTGACCAATGCGATGATTGTAAACTAGTTTTTATAAATCCAAGAGTTTCTGTAGCTGCAATACAAAACTATTATACATCTTATTACCTTCCTTACAGAGGCGCAAAAGCTTGGGGTAAGTATGAAAAATTAGTAGAAGGCAGCCAGCATACGTTAGATTTAAAACGGGTAAAGCGCATACAAGCGGCACATAATATAGTACCAGAATCTTTAATACTTGACGTTGGCTGTGGCAATCCAAGTTTTTTAAAGGCATGCCAACAAGAGTTACATTGCCAAACTATAGGTATTGACTTTAGTGATGAAGGATGGAAAGAGCAACCTGCCCATTTTGAAGGGTTAGATTTGCAAGTTGCAGAAATAAAAGACTTACCACGTAATCTGAACCCCGATGTAATAACGATGTGGCATTATTTAGAGCATGATTATACGCCGCTTGAAAACCTTAGCTATTTAAAATCAATTGCCAAACCATCAACAACATTGATTATTGAAATTCCTAATTTTGATTCAACAAGTAGAAAAAAATATGGCGCACATTGGGCAGGCTGGCACACACCAAGACATATATCATTATTTTCACCAAACAATGTAACCCTGCTTCTCGAAAAAAGTGGTTGGAAAGTAACTAAAGTACTCACCTATGGAACTATGGATCCTTATTTACTATACTGGATGAGCGAGATGGAACAAAAAGGAATCCAATGGGATAAAAACATGGAAGAGGAGTTTTGGGAATTTATGCTAGGCATGGTACTTTTTATGCCAAAGAAATGGAAGGAAAAAAAATCTTCTTTTGGCATAATGACCGTAATTGCAACGCCACAATAGTATTTTTTAAAAAACCAAAAGGTTTTTACCTTCCCAAGTCCCCGTTGATTTATAAGGTTGAAATCTAGAAAAAAGTTCTTCTGAGTACCATTCGTATTGGCGTGTTTTTCTGATGGCTTCTTGGTGTTGTTTGCTTTTGTAAGCAAATTGTTTTACTGACTCAAAGTTGTTCCACAAACTAAAAGTCGCCATCTGAATTATGGGAACTTCTCCAACTCCTTTAGTATATAGCAAACCCTCATTGCCTTCTAATCCCTCTTCTGAAGTAGGCACATATTTCCAAAATCGAAGGAGCCAATTCCATTTAATAGTAGCTCTAGTAATAATAGCAATAGGTTGTGTAGAGTCAAAGTCAGCAGCTTTCTCAAAAGGATTTTTGCCAACCCATGTTCCGCTTGCTGAAATATTTTTCATATAAAGCGTGAATATCTCCTCAGTGTGGTCTGTATACCGTTTTATTAAATCAGAAGATGAAAAGAAAGTGTTGGCAGCTTCTTCTGATTCCCATACCTGAAGCAGGCAATAAATAGACCAATCGGGCATCGGATTAAAACCTCTCCCTTTTCCGCTGCCCATCAGACGGTAAAAAGTTAAACCATTTACCGTAGACAGTCCTTTTTTTGCAAATTGCATCATCATAAAAGCCCATGCCTTATTAGGTAACGAGGCATATTTAAAAAAGGAAATAGTCGTGATTTGTTGGCTCATATTTATTAGTACAGATAATTTATTCTATCAAATAGTTAGTATTTTGTCTGCTGCTTAACTAAGGTATTTTGTTTTAAAATCAGGTTAATAAAACGTTCAAGACACCAAAAAAAATAAGTTGCGCGATGAAAACAATAAAACTAATTTTAGCATTTATTATCGGGCGAAAAAGGTAAATCAATCCGTGAATAAAGATACTTGTTGCAAACCACATCACATAATTTTGAAACGGAATATTATCATTTTCCCAACTCCAAAATCCCAGTTTGACAGCGACTGGTTCAACTATGAAGTCTAATCCGGTCATTAACAGAGGCGGAATAAGGATTAATAAATACCATTTATTGGTAAAATATTGGGCAACACCATAAGTACTCAGTGCTAAAAACAACCAATTGACACCAATTATTAACGGAGTTTCAAAAACTTTAAATCCAAATAGACTACCATAAGAATAACTCCCAAATAAAACACCCGTGATAACGCCAATTGCCTCAACTGAAAATCCGATTAGAAAAATAAGCACAGATAGAAGTAAAAACCGTTTGCTAAAATCGTTGTTTACGCGGTAAAAGACAACTAGTGTAAGCAGTAAATTAAGCGGTGTTAGTGGTAAAAAGAAATTTTTATACACCTCTGTGGCTATTCCTAGTGTTCCAAAAAAATAGAACAATAGCAAAAGCAAAATCCAACGGTTTTCTATAGTAACGTTTTTTATCATTTTATTAGTTGCTCAATGATTTTTGCGGATGAAAGTGCTAATGGAATTCCTCCGCCGGGATGCACACTTCCTCCAACGAAATAGAGATTTTTGTATTGAGAGGAAAAATTCTTGTGACGAAAAAATGCTGCAAACCTACTATTGCTTGAAGTTCCATATAACGAACCTTTGAACGAATAGGTTTTATCTTGTATGAGTTGTGGCGTTAAATGTTCTTCAAATAGGATGAGACTTTCAATAGCTACACCCAAATTTTTTGATATTTTTCTTAGTATATTTTTTCTGGCATCGGCAACCATACAATCCCAATCTTGACCATATACAGAAGGCACATTAATCATTACAAACCAATTTTCTTTTCCTTCGGGCGCATCTTCCTTGATATGTTTGCTCGTAATGTTGATATATATCGTTGGATCTTCATAGATTGTTTTAGACTCAAAAATGTGGTCAAATTCTGTTTTGTAGTCCTCGGTAAACATAATATTGTGCACGTCTAATGCAGGGAATTCTTTATCAATTCCCCAGTAAAATATGAGTGCAGAGCTCGATCGTTCTTGTTTGTCTACTTCTTTCAGTTTCTTTGCGGAAGGTATTAATTTCTCATATACCGTGTGAATATCTGCATTGCATACTACCACATCGGCAAGGAACTTATCGGAAGTTGTTGTTACACTTTTTACCAAATTATTGGTTGTCTCAATTGCTGTTACTTCTTGATTGAAATGGAATTCAACTCCTATTTCTTTTGCAAGTGTAACCAAACTGTTTGTGATGGAATGCATTCCGCCTTTTGGCAAATAAGCGCCTAAACCAAATTCCAAATGGGGAATTATATTCAAAATACCTGGCGCTTTGTATGGATTTGATCCGTTGTAAGTGGCATATCTATTAAATAATCGTATGGTTTTTGTATCAGTAAAAGCTTTTTCATTCACTTGATTCATTGAACTGAAGATATTTAGAAAAGGAAGTTTGATTACAGCAACAAGTGTCGACAAGGAGAGAAACGAATTTATTTTATGTAGCGATTTTTCTAAAAACTGCTCTTTTGTAACGCCATAAATAAACTTACTTTTGTTTAAATGTTTTTTTACTTTTTCAGCTGTATCGGTAGTTTTCCTCTCAATTTCGTCAGCAAATACAGCTATATCTGCGCTTGCAGAAATGCGCGTACCATCTTCATAAAAGTAATTGCATATGACATCTAACTGTTCATAATTGAAATAATTCGATGCTTTTTTTCCTGATAGTTCAAATAGTTCTGTAACTAAATGAGGCATGGTAAAAAGTGATGGTCCAGCATCAAACCTAAAACCATTTCCACTAAGTTGGGTAAGTTTTCCTCCTGGATAGGAGTTTTTTTCAAGAACTTGAACTCTATACCCTTTGTTTTGTAGCCGAATTGCAGCAGCAATTCCTGCAATACCAGAACCAATAATTATTGCTTTCTTCATAAAGGGTTTGCTATTAAAAAATAAGTCAATTATAAGTTGTTATTTGGGAAAGTACTAGACTACAAATCCTCATAGTAATATTCAAAACCGTCATTTTATATTTTGCTTTCACACAAATTGGTAATTGGGTAGTATCTTTTTACAAATTAATCTCAAGCTTTTACTTTTTTGAGTTCTTGTTGTAAGTATTTCCATGGTACAATCAACATCCCAAAACATTCTCCTTGTTCTTTTCCTCTGTGTTTGTGGTGTACTTTGTGTGCTCTACGAATAGCTCTTAGATAAACATTGTCGCTATTTCTGAACCATTTTAACCGCTGGTGAATAAATACTTCATGAACCAAAAAATACGCAATTCCGTATGCCAAAATGCCAAAACCAATATACATAACAGTCCAAAAAGCAAACATTGAACCTAGCATAATGCACAACCAGGAAGGAACGGCATAAATCATAAAAAACATATCGTTTTTTTCAAAAAACGAATCTTTATTGGGTGTATGATGGTCAAAATGTAAATTCCATAAAAAACCATGCATCACATATTTATGGGTAAACCAAGCCATAAATTCCATACCCCAAAAAGTTAAAAAAATAATTAAAAATCCCATATATACAAATATTATTTGAAAGTATCAATACCAATAAAATTATGTTTTGGCAAAGTTTTACGTCCAAAACAGAAGTTTTTTTGTCAGTGTCTTACAAAATTCATATACACTAAAAAAAATACATTTATGAGTCAAACATTACATAAATAAAATAAATGTTTAACAAAATTATCAAAAAGCTAAACAAATATAAGTATTTAAAAAGCAAATTTATTTATTTGCTTTCTTTTTTTAGTATTTTATTAGACACAATAAAAAAGTAGTTAATAAATAACGTGGAGTAGAAACTTGTTTATCAATTACTATTATCAAGATTGATCATTCTAGCGGACAATTTTTTTAGTCTTCTCCTTTGAATATATTTTCAAATAAAATGTTAGGTAACTACCATTGACGAAGATCAAACAATAAAGTTAATCGTGGTACCGAATCCAGTTCAAACCACCTTATCTTTATTTTTGTCCAAAGCAGAACCAAAACAAATGATTATATATAATGCCTCAGGACAAATAGTTTTTAAGGGGGATTATCAAAACTCAATTGACGTTTCTGTATGGGCTTCTGGATTATATTTTATTCAGGTGGAAACTAATGGAATAGTACTTAATGCGAAGTTTGTAAAAAAATAGGCTAGCATTTAATAATTTTAGTCTTTTAAAATGTCTTTTTGTCTTAATTGATTCATATATTTTGGAGATTCTACCTTTTATTAGGCAAATATTAATAGAACCTAAAATAATTTTTGAGGCTATTTTTAAGCTAAATTTCGAATTAAATTTTCAAGAAAACTTATAATTTGGTTTGAAAGTAAGTCTATAGAGTTCACGAATAAGAAGAGAAGGAATAAAAATGTCTGAGCTTGCTCAAGCATTTTTATTCCTTCTCTTCTTTCAAAGCGGAGCTTTGTCAGG
>NZ_JAQSDH010000003.1 GCF_029945805.1 Flavobacterium sp. | reverse complement strand
TTAAAATTAAGATTTTATTCTTAACTCCAACTGGAAGCTAAATTAGTATATCCATAAACTTGCGAAAGATTGATGACTTTTTTTAAAATAATTCTCTTTGGGTTTTATATAATTCACTAAAATATCTGTGCAGTATTAGACTAAGATTTTATCTTTATTTAGGATTTATATTCTATTGTGGGTTATTTAGAAGTTGGGTCAAGATTCTGTAGGGTGTCTTATCCTAAATTACGTTGACCATTTTAGGTTATTAATTGAATCACGTCAAAATTGCTGCCAATTTTCCGTTGCCTGAAGAAGTGGCGAACTTCGTAACCGCATATTTTCCCCTAAGATAGTTTTTCTTGCGAAAGAAATACATCAATTTAGCACATTTCTGACCATTTCTTGAAAGGGTTGTTGGTAGTAATTTTTAACTTAATTGAAATTATTACTCAATTCAATTATATTCTTGTTTGATTCGTCCAATGTTACTAAACCTCTGAAAGGACGGTCTAAATCGAATATGAATAAGACGGTAACTGAAATCATCATACAGAAACCAAATTCCACTAACCAATCAATACTTCCTTTTAAAGCAGCAGAATATCCAGAGTAAAATGAAGTGAAACAGGCTAAGACAAAAAGTAACCAAATAATACTATCAGGAACTTTTGCTTTCTCGCCTGCGGCTCTGGTTGTAGTAATATCAATCATTTCGTTTAATGCCGGAATCATTAGACGCGTTGCATCCGTATTGGTGTGATCAAAGGAAAGTTTTGAAGCTCTTTGCCATAACCTTGTCGAAATAGATTGGGTAACACTATTTGAAAGCTTAATTTTATCTTGATCTTTGCCAGCTTTGTAATAATTTATTCTCGATTCAATATATAGTTTGAAGTCTTTTTTAAATAATACACGTTCTTTTTCTGTATATAAATCGGCACGTAAAAAAGCGGTGCTAATGGCATTTGATTCTTCTACAATAACTTGCCTACGACTATCATATCTGCTAACACTCATTCCAAAAGTAAAAGCCAGCAGTAGAAATAGTAATCCCGAAAGGGAACTAAAACTGGAACTTGATTCCTTTAAAGTTTTAACTTTTAGTTTCTTTAACTTTAAATTACCCGCTTTGTAACCAAAATAAGTTAAAGCAAATATTGTTAGCATTAAGAGTGATGCTATTTTCCAGGCATCAAATTCATTTAGATAGGACATTCTTTTTTTGAGATTATTTTAATTTTTAATTATTCTGATTTCTTATAACTATTAGTTCTCGTTTTATAACTAAGAATAAAATACCCAAAACAAATAGATAGTATCAATATAGAAATGCCTAAATCAATATTAATATCAGCATGTTTAACATCCATAACAATTACTTTTCTTGATATTGCTGTTAATGCTATGAGTAATATTATTTTCACTTTACGCAAAATATTATCATTATGTCCTTTAAAAGTTTCCATTATTTCTAATGCAATTATGATATTAAAAAATAATGAAACGCCAGAAAGAGCTATAGATTTATTATCTGAAATTGATGCATCGCTAACTTCGGTATAGAATAGATGGATTAGTGCAAACACTTCATAGATAACAAATAGTAGGATTAAAATTGATAATACATAAAATATGGTTTTTTCTGTTGAGTGAATTATTCGATCTATAAAGTTCATTTGATCCATTTAATTATGTTAATAAAGTCTTTATTTCTTTTTTGTTTTTTTTGGAAGCGGCGTAACATCTTTTACTGAATTTTGCTTGCTTGCGTCATCATTAACGATTTGTTCTTCTATTGTTGCAAAATCAATTGACTTTAAGTCTATTTTTCGAACTTGTCTGTTCCACATGGTATGATAATAGTATACTTTCTCTTTTAAATCGCTAGACGAAGTAACTTGAGTTGCACTAACAACACCTTCAGGTAATTTATCACCTGGAACTTGAGCACCTATTGGAATATTAAAATTATCAAGAATTCTGAATGACTCAAACACAGCTTCTAAAGAAGTGTTTAATGGTCTGCATGTTGCCGTAAATGCTGCTGCTCTAACAAAACGAGATGGTGGTGTAAAGTCTCCGGGCAATCCTAATAATCCTGAACCGCCTCCAAAAGGATTTAATTCATAATTACCAAAAGTTTGTTTTTGATTTGGCATTGTGGACAAATTCAAATAATTTCTTTGGTTGATAACATGCCAATCGTATGGTGGAGAGTTAGTAATAACACCTAAGTAAGGATCATAAATTTTCACTTCTCCTTTATTTACTAATTCAATAATTCTACTGGTACCACTTGGGTCAACAATTTTAAAATGGAAAGGTAAATCAGCACCGCCAAAATTTTTATTTTCAACACCAACAACTACTATTTCATTTAGGTGCGCTAAAACTTCATCTACCGTTTTAAAAGAGGAAAGCATCCATTGCATCATATCGCCAACGCTCATCGATTTAGACGCATTATTTTTATTGTATACTGAATATTCCGCAAATCCAGGCAAATAATAAACGCCTACATAAAGACCTTCTTCATTTAAACCATCCGGACCATAAGGTTGCCCATAAGCTGTAAGTGTAACAAAACCATATTTACCCTTCCAGTTTTTACCATTTAAACCTTCCGGTGTTTGTGCTTTGAATTGTTTATTTCTTGGAACAATCAAAACCTGATTGTGTTGTGCGTCACTTAAAGCCCATTCTACTGTTCTAGAAACCACAACTCCGCCATCTTTTGATAGCAAAGTAATACCAGTGCACGCGTAAATTGGTGATGAAATCAAAGAGAAAATAATAATAGTAATAATGCTGTTTCTAATTAAATAATTTTTTTTCATGCTTGTTGGTTTTAAAGTTTTTTGTTAGATTGTATAAAAAATGAACTATTTTCTTAAAGCAGGTCTAGTTGTTCTTGGTCGAGTTACAGTTGGTTTGTTAGTGGGTCTAGTTGCTGGTCTGGTTGTTGGTCTAGTATTACCATTTGAAGCAGGTCTAGTTGAAGGTCTGGTAGCTGGTCTTGTATTAAAATTTGTACCTGGTTTAGTAGATGGTTTAGTATTATTAACTGCTCTATTTGTATTATTTATAGAACCTGAATTGCTTTTGGAAGGGAATGAAGGACGAATACTATTCTGATTTTTACGCGTAAATTCAGCAGATCCATCTTGTCTTGTTTCTGGTTTAGAGTATGTTTTATTGTAATTTCCAATAGTTCTATTATTTCTTACAATGCTTGACTGTGATCTATTTCTGTTGTAATAATTGTTTCGGTATAAAGGGGTACGATAATAATGACTATTGTGATAATGGTCATGATAATGTGAATGCCAATGAGAATGATAACCGTAGTAATAATCCCAGTAGTAGGGTCTCCATGGGTTCCAGTATGGTGGATAATAGCCCCAATACCATGGAGAACGCCATCTTACATATGCTGGAGTGTACATGTAGGTAATTACAGGCCAGGTTTGAACTTGTACTACTACCGTTTTTTCAACTACAATAGTTTTACCTTCTGAATTAATTGTATTAGATGAATAACCGGGATTTGGAGTCGCTCCTTGAGATGCAGATTCACCCGAATTAGGTTCTATGATATAGTCTTTACCATATAATTCTTCGTCACCAATGAGTTGTATTTGAATCTGTTTGTCCTCGTCTTTACTCACACTAAAGACAGCAACATCTTGATTTTCTTTCTGATTTATTGCAACTTGCAATACAATTAAATGCGTTTCTCCTTCTGCGTTATCAATTACTTTTATGTAATCTGTTTTATCATCGTTGTTTAAATCAAGGTTGTTGATTTTTGAATCTTCAGCATTAAGATTTTTTTCAAAACTTTCAAGCGTTTCTGATTCTTGAAAAAGATTTAAAACCGCATATAAGTTTAGATTATCCCCTGGAAGATTTAGTTTTTCATCTTGGGTATTTTGTGCTTTTACAGATAACGAAGTTATAATAAGGAGTACTGTAATTTGAAATCTATTGACGTTTCTCATGAATTTTTTAATAACTGTGATAATACTTAAAATTTGAACAAAATATTATTAATAAAATTTTTATTATGTATTAATTTAGCAAATATAGATTATTTTATTTCAATCTGAAATTGTAGAAAAACGTTTTAATGAATTTAATTTTTTTTAGAAAAATTTGGCTACTATTATTTTTAATCATAAATTTGTTATTATTTTTTAAAAAAAAACATGAAAAAAACATTTTTAGTAGTAACATTTGTACTATTTACAACATTAAGTAGTAATGCTCAAAAGATTAAATTTGGCGTTAAAGCAGGTTTAAACTTGTCAGATCTTAACGGAATAACTGGTTACAGCAGCAGAGCCAGTTATCATTTTGGTGGTGTTTTAGAAATTAAAGCCATTCAAAACTTATCAATCCAACCAGAATTTTTATATTCTACTCAAGGAGCAAAAGCTGACAATGCTGCCTTTAAAGATATAAATTACGACTATCTAACAGTACCTGTTTTAGCTAAATTTTACTTAATTACTGATAAATTAAGCTTAGATGCTGGCCCACAGTTTTCATTTTTACTAGACAATACCAATGTGGCAATTGTTAATTCTAGCGCTAATAGATTTGATTTTGGTGTTGTTGGAGGATTATCAGTAAATGTAACAAAACATGTTTTTGTGCAAGGACGCTATGTTATAGGTTTGAGTGATACTTCAAAAAATTCTGAAATAACAAACAGAGTAATTCAATTCTCTTTAGGTTACAACTTGTAATAATTAAATAGTATACAAAAAAAGCCATTTCATATTTCATAGTGAAATGGCTTTTCTTTTTTCGTATTCCATTTCTAAAGTAAAAGGAACCGAACATTGAAATTGTTCTTTGTAATTTACTATTTCTGAATTTTTTCCGAAATTTATGTTCGTTACTTTCGCACCTTTCGATTCTGCATTTTTAGTCAATTCGGTTAAAAAGTAAATAAAATCTTCTTTTGTTTTCAATTATTCGATAAGTTTTGGCGAAGCAAAATTAGAAATAGCAGAAAAGTTTTTTTCAATAAATAGTTTTCTATATCCTGTTGTCGCTTGATTAATTTCTATTGTGAAATCTTGAGCATTAACTTTGAATGAAAAAAGTATGATTTTAATAGATATTTCAGGATTTTGCATTTTTTAAAATTACTGCCAACGTTCCGGCGCTTCGCATCAGTTGCGAACTTCGGAACCGATTATTTTCCACTAAGATAATATTTCTTGCGAAACGTGAACGTGAATTTTGAACAAAATTCGCAATTGTGCGAAACGGCTGTTACTAGTAGTTGCGCCAAGTTTCATTTTCACGCAACATTTCACGCAATACTTATCCACTTTTTATTTTCCACACGTTTCTTTTACAAACATTTTTCACGCAAAAAAAATCCTTGCAACAATTTATACGCAATACTTTTTGCACATCAATTTCCACACAATAATTTCCACACAATAATTTCCACGTTAAAATTTCCACGCAACATTTCCACGCAACATTTTCACGCAACATTTTCACGCAACATTTTTTTCGAAATGTGTTTTAATTTCAATATTTAATTATTACACAAATAGGGAAGAAGACGTGAATTTAAAAGAGAAAGTTCTTAGAAAATGTCTTGTCCTGAAATAGGTTGACGTTTTTTTGTTAATTTATATTTCAAAAATAG
>NZ_JAQSDH010000002.1 GCF_029945805.1 Flavobacterium sp. | reverse complement strand
CTTTCATTTCACCTTCTACCATTGCGATAGAATCCATAGAAGCTCCAATCATCATGTCGATATCAGACAATTCTAATTGTGCACGAGAAGGGTTGATGATGAATTTTCCATCAATTCTACCCACTCTTGCTTCAGAAATCAAGGTTTCAAACGGAATGTCAGATAATGCAAGTGCTGCCGAAGCTGCTAATCCTGCTAATGCATCTGGCATAACCTCTTCGTCATACGACATTAACTGAATCATAACTTGAACTTCTGCGTGATAATCGCTTGGGAAAAGTGGACGCAATACACGGTCAACTAATCTCATAGTTAGCACTTCGTTATCGCTTGGACGAGCCTCTCTTTTGAAGAATCCACCAGGGAAACGACCTGCTGCTGCAAATTTTTCACGATAATCTACCGTTAATGGTAAAAAGTCGATACCTGGACTTGCTTTTCTTGATGATACCACTGTTCCTAGGATTACAGTTTTACCAATTCTTACTACTACAGCTCCGTCAGCTTGTTTAGCTAAACGACCTGTCTCGATTGTGATGCTTCTTCCATCACCTAAATCGATTTTTTCTACAAATAATTGTGGAATCATAAATTTTCCTTTTTTTAATTTTTACATTGGTCTCCGCCTGTCGACAGAATAGTTGTGTTGTTGTAGTTGTTGTTTTGTAACCCAATGAAAAACCGAAACTTTTCTTCTTTTTAATCTAAAAACAAAAAGAGGCACTTTCGCACCTCTTTTCTATGAATTATTTTCTAATTCCTAATTCTTTGATAATCTCACGATATCTGTTGATTTCTTTTTTCTTCAAGTAATCCAAAAGACTTCTTCTTTTACCTACTAAAAGTACTAACGAACGCTCAGTGTTGTAATCGTGACGATTTTTTTTCAAGTGCTCTGTTAAGTGAGAGATTCTAAATGTGAACAATGCAATTTGTCCTTCTGCAGATCCTGTGTTTTCTGCTTTTCCTCCGTGTTTAGCGAAGATTTCTGATTTTGTTTCTTTACTTAGATACATTCCAATATTTCTTTAAATGATTATTATGTATGAATCGAGGATTTCTCAATTCGTGTGCAAAGGTAAAAATATTTATTAGATAAAAATTATTTAAATAAAAATTATTTTTTAAAAGTCAAATTTAAATTATTCTTCAACCAATTGGAATGCTTTCTTTAACAAGAAAGGTGTACAAATCGTCGTAAATACGCCCATTATTACAAGCATAGAGAAGATTTCTAATGAAATAATGCCTGCTTTAAAAGCAATGTTTGCGATTACTAATTCCATAATTCCTCGGGCATTCAAACCAATTCCAATAGCTAATGCTGTTTTGTGATTTTGTTTTGCCATTCTACTACCTATATATCCGCCAATAATTTTTGAGGCAAAAGAAATTAAAATTATTAAAATTAAAAGTGGGTAATTCTCAATGGATGAAAATTCAAATTCAAGTCCGATACCCGCAAAAAATATTGGCGCCAAAAAACCCATTGCCATTCCGTTTGTGGTGTTGTGAATTGTATTTAAATGCTTTTCGCCAACTAGTTCTTTCGAAATTAACATGGAGGCAAAAAAAGCACCAATGATAAAATGCAAACCAATACTTTCAGTTATTGTGGCAAATATTAATACGAAAACGAAGAAAATCGCGAACAGCGATTCTTTTCCCTTTAAAAATCCCAAAACAATATTTAGTTTTTCTTCGATAAAATTTTCTTTTCGAGAAAAACGTTCTATTAATTTATACGAAGCAATAATTAATAGAACAAAACAAGTTAATTTGAAAAGTGTGAAAATAACCGTTTTACTAATATTAAAAAATGAAAGTTCAATATCTTTTAAATCCAAAATAATTCCAAGGATCGAAAGTGCTAAAATGTCGTCAAAAATAGCAATCGAAATAATTTTTTGTCCTAACGGCGTATTGAGTTTGCCAAAGTCCATTAGGATGCGGATGCTGACAGGAAGCGCGGTAATTGCGATGCATAAGCCTATAAAAATCGTTGCCATGATGTCTAGTTGGAAAATTTTTCCAAGAAAAAAACCAGCAAAAAAGGGTATGAAAAAGGCGGAAAGCGATATGATTATGTTTCTCCCTTTCAGCGACCTAATGATACCATCAAAATTAATTTCTAATCCAGCAATGATGATTAATAAAAACACCCCTAATTCTGAAATGACTTTTAATTCTTCCGTTCTATGAATGAAATTTAAAATGGTTGGACCGAGAATAACTCCAGCCATAATTTCGCCAATTAAAGCCGGTTGTTTGAATCGTTCCATAATTTCGCCAAAAAAACGCGCTAATACTAGTAAAATTAATAGTTGGGCGAAAAAAGGAATTTCTAAAGCTTCGACGTTAAATTGCATATTTGCGACGAGAATAAAATGGTTTCATAAACGTACCAAATATAGGAAAATGATGGAATTTTTGAACTGGATTAAAATAATTTTGAAACCTGTTCATTTACAAACTCTAAAAAGCGTTCGTCAGCGTTAGTAAACGGATCGATAACATGACTGTCGATATCGATTTGGCCAATATTAATTCCTTTAACGAAGAGCGGAACCACAATTTCTGATTTTACTGTAAAGCTACAAGCAATATAGTTATCTTGAGCAGCAACATCGGGAACAACAAAATTGGCATTCGATTCCGCAACCTGTCCACAGATTCCTTTTCCGAATGGAATTACGGTATGATCGGTTTCAGCACCAACATAAGGGCCGAGATGTAATGTTTTGTTTTCATGATTGGCAAAGTAAAATCCAACCCAATTATAATAATCGACAGTATCCGACAAGAATTGGCAAAGATTTTTTAATTTGATGTCTCTTTCCGAATTGGCATCAGAAAGAATAGTAATAACCTGAGCTTTTAGGCTTTCAAAATTCATTGTTTATTTTTTAGACAATTAATATGTGCAAATAAATGAAAACGATGTTTAAATTCAATTTAATGCAAATGTAGCAACTGAACTTTTCTAATTTTATATAAATTTGTTAAAAATTATCTTTTGAAAAATCTGTTGTTGCACTACAAACCTTTTTTAGTTTTTCTCGGAAAATTTATTATTAGTTATTTGATTTTAACGTTCATTTATCAATCCTATTTAGGACGTTTTGATGCAAAAAATGCAGAAGTCGATACTTTTACGCAATTAGTCGCTGACGAATCAGCTTCGGTTTTGTCTTGGCTCGATGCTAAGTCGTTCACTATGCCGCATTTGACCGAGCCATCGGTAAAATTGTTTTATAAAGGAAAATATATTTCTAGGATTATTGAAGGCTGCAATGCTTTGAGCGTAATTATTCTATTTATCTCGTTTGTAATTGCATTTACCGGAAAATTTAAAAACACGATTCTTTTTATAATTTTTGGATGTGTCTTGATTCATGTGCTGAATATTAGCCGAATTGCACTTTTGTGTTTCGGATTGTACCATCTTCCGCACTATGAACATTTGATGCATGGGGTGATTTTTCCGCTTGTGATTTATGGCGTTGTTTTTTTATTATGGGTCATTTGGGTTAACAAATATTCTATTCATGCTACAGGTACTACAAAAAAATAAAGGAAAAATTGGCTGGTCATTGTTTCTTATACTGCTTTTAATTTTGATAAGAGCATTCGAAGAAACACTTTTTTACGATCCGTTTTTGAGCTATTTCAAAGATGAATATTCACAATTGGCTTTTCCGAAAATTAATATTTTTAAATTATTTTTTAGTTTAGGAATTCGATTTTACCTTAATTCTGTGATTTCGCTTTTTTTATTGTATGTGATTTTTAACGATACACAAATAGTAAAATTCTCGGCTTTACTGTATATGATTTTGGGTTCAATTTTGATGATTGCCTTTATTTTTATTCTAAATTTCTTTGGAGAGGAAAATAAAATGACGCTGTTCTATATTAGACGATTTTTAATTCAACCAATTTTTATTTTATTATTTATTCCAGCATTTTATTACCAAAAACAGATTAAAAAGTAAGCCTTTTGTCGTAACTTTACTACTGTTCAATAAGCCACATTAGTAATTTGAAGTTTATGAAAATAGTAAAACGCTCTGGGAATATTGTTGAATTCAATCGCGAGAAACTTAAAAGTTCTTTATTAAAATCAGGTGCGAGCATGCTAATTGTAGATGACATTCTAGGTGTGATTGATGCTGAAATTTACGATGGTATTACTACTAAAAAAATCTATAAACTTGCTTTTAGTCTGCTTAAAAAGGTTTCCAACTCAAATGCCGCTCGATATAATTTAAGAGTTGCCATTCAGATGCTTGGGCCAGCGGGTTTTTTCTTTGAAAAATTCATTTCAAGGTTATTCGCTTCAAAAGGATATGAAACAAAGACCAACCTTTTTTTACAGGGTAAATGTGTGAGTCACGAGATAGACGTTGTTATTAAAAAAAATGACGATATTGAAATGATAGAATGTAAGTTTCATCCAAGAAGGGAAACCAATTCTGATGTAAAAATTCCAATGTACATTCTTTCCAGATTCAATGATTTAAAAGATAGAAATCATCCTGTTTTTTCCAGAAGCGACAAAATTTCAAGTTGTTGGATCGCAACAAACAACCGCTTTACTTCTGACGCGATGGATTTTGCCAATTGTTCTGGATTGAAATTATTAAGTTGGGATTATCCTCCAAAATTTAGTTTGGGAAGAACAATTGATGAAAAACAATTGTATCCCATTACTTGTTTAACCACACTGACATTAGCTGAAAAAGATAAATTGATGGTGTTAGATATTATTTTGGCGAGAGAAATTATTGGTAACGTAGAAGTGCTGGAAACAATTGGTCTTAGTCCAATTAGAATAAAAAACGTGAATAAAGAAGTCTCTGAACTTTGTAAATATCTGTAATTATGAAAATTAAATTTATTGGTGGGGCAGGAACCGTAACCGGTTCCAAAACTTTAATTGAAAGTAACGGAATTAGAATTTTAATTGATTGTGGGTTGTTTCAAGGTATTAAGCCTTTACGCGAGCTCAATTGGGAACCATTACCAATTTTACCAAGTACAATTGATTTTGTATTGCTGACACACGGTCATTTAGATCATTGTGGTTGGTTGCCCAGATTGGTTAGTCAAGGATTTAAAGGTAAAATATATTGTTCAGTTCCTACCGCGGCAATTAGTAAATTAATTCTTCTTGACAGCGCCAAAATACAGGAAGAAGATGCCAATAGAGCCAACAAAGAGCATTTTTCAAAACATGAAAAAGCAGAACCTTTATATAATGTTGAGCAAGCTGAAGAAGTATTTCCTTTATTTAAAGTAATCAAACCTAATGAAGAAGTACCGCTCGATGCTGAAATAGCTGCTGTTTTTAGAAACGCAGGTCATATCATTGGCGCCTGTTCCATCGAGTTAAAGATAGAAGGAAAAACATTAGTGTTTTCGGGCGATATTGGTCGTGATAATGATGTGCTTATGTATTCGCCCATCAAACCTCAAATGGCCGATTATGTTTTTTTAGAAAGTACGTATGGCAATCGGATTCATCCTGATGAAGATGTAAAATTATTGTTAGAAACTTACATTAATACGGCCTATCAAAACAGTGGAACAGTCATTATTCCCAGTTTTGCAGTAGAGCGAGCCCAAAGTATTATGTACCTAATTTGGCAACTAAAAAAAGAAGAAAAAATTCCTAATATTCCCTACGTTGTAGATACCCCAATGGGAATAAGTGTTTTGGATGTTTTTTTAAATAATAAAAAGTGGCACAAACTTTCTGAACAAGATTGCACCGAAATGTGTCAAACGTTTACGATGATTTCAGAATATCAGGAAACAATTGAGATGATTTACAATAAAAACCCAAAAGTAATTATTGCAGCAAGCGGAATGATTACTGGCGGAAGGGTTTTGAGCTATTTAGAAAAGTATATTGGCTTGCCTGAAACAACGGTTATAATAGTAGGTTATCAGGCAGAAGGAACTCGAGGAAGAAAACTTTTGGAAGGAGCAATTGATATTAAAATTTATGGAAAATATTATCCGGTTCTAGCCAAAATATACGAAATTGAAGGGCTTTCAGCACATGGCGACCAAACCGATTTACTTAATTGGTTATCAGAATTAAAACCCAAACCTAAAAAAGTATTTTTGGTACACGGAGAAAATCAACCAGCTGATGAACTGCGTATCAAAATACAAGAAAAATATGGTTTCGATTGTGTTGTTCCATTAATGGGTCAAGAGTTTGAATTATAAAGTTTTAATTCAATGTTAAGTTTTTGGAGAAAGGTTTTTTAGTAACTTTGGCGCATGATTTTTAAAAAGCACATTAGCCTTTTAGTTGCATTGCTCGTTTTGGTTTCCAATTCAGGTCTTGCCTTTACTGTGCATTATTGCGAAGGAAAAATAGCTTCCATATCTTCTATATTTTCTGAGGAAGAAATATGTGGGCCAAGTGCCAGCGAACTTACCAAGCAAATACCTGATAATCTTGAGTTAAAATGCTGTGCTAAACCTGAAATTACTCATAAAGAATGCTGTTCTGACAAAAAAATAAATCTTAAAATTAAAACAGAGAAGATTATTATTAAGACACTTGCTCTTGATTGTCAACCTGCTTATTTTTCATCATACAACTATTCAGTATCTTCAATAATTGACGTCGAAAATAGTAGCGACAAGTTCATATCCTTTTATGGCGAAACCAATGCGCCGCCCCTTTACAAACTCTACTGTCAACTCACTTTCTACGCGTAATTTTAGTATTCGATAAAAGTTAATTTATTACGAATATTAAAATCACTTATGATGAAAAAAATACTGTTATTTCTAACATTGTTGTTTTCTTTAGCTACTTTTTCACAAGAAAAAGAGGTTAATCAGGATCCGCCAAAACAGGAAAAATTAGAAGAAGTCAAAATAGAATCCAAGAAAAAAGGACTTAAAAAATCATTCTCTTTAACGGCAAATACTACTGTTGTTACTAGTAAAGAATTGCTCAAAGCTGCTTGCTGTAATCTTGCGGAAAGTTTTGAAACCAACCCGTCCATTGATGTGAATTTTTCGGATGCACTTACCGGAACAAAACAAATCAAAATGTTGGGTTTAACTAGTCCGTATATATTGATTACAGAGGAAAATATTCCTTCTGTTCGCGGTGCTTCGCAGGCTTATGGATTATCTTTCACACCTGGTACTTGGGTAGAAAGCATTCAAATTACCAAAGGCGCAGGAAGCGTTGTGAATGGTTTTGAAAGTATCTCGGGCCAAATCAACACCGAATTAATTAAACCTCTTGGAGATATTCCCTTCTTTTTGAATGCTTATGGTTCGACAGATTCTCGTTTCGAATTAAATACTCACATCAATAAGAAAGTCTCCGATCATTGGGCAACAAGCGTCTTCATTCACGGAAACACGAGAGTTTCTAAGAATGACATGAATGATGATGGATTTCTTGATAATCCATTAGGAAAACAGTTCAACATTGCAAATCGTTGGCAATACGCTAATCCGGAAACGGGTTGGGTTTCCTTCATCAATCTTAGGTATATGAATGATGAAAAACAAACGGGAGAACTTGGTTTTGATCCAGACCGCGATCGATTAACAACCAATTTTTGGGGTTCCGAAATAAATACAGAACGAATTGATTTTTCTTCCAAAGTGGGTTATGTTTTTAAAGATATGCCGTATCAAAGTATCGGTTTCCAAAATGCCTTTAGCAATCACAATCAGCAATCGTATTTTGGTTTAAATCAATACGACATCAAGCAACAAAGCTATTACTCCAATTTAATTTTCAATTCGATTATCAATAATACCCGAAACAAATTTGCAACAGGTTTGAACTTTACCTATGATAAATATTCAGAATTTGTAAACCTTTCTGATGTAAGTCGTATCGATAATTCTGTTGGCGCTTTCTTTGAATATACCTTTGATGACAGTGAAAAACTGAGTTACATTATTGGTGGACGATTTGATTATCACAATAGGTTAGGGGTGTTTTTTACGCCAAGACTTCATGTAAAATACAATCCTTGGGAAAAATCTGTTTTTCGTTTTTCAGCCGGACGTGGAAAGCGTGCCGCTAACATATTTGCTGAAAATCAGAATCTTTTTGCAAGTTCACGAACTTTCTCCATTTTGGATACTAATGGTAAAATCTACGGTTTAGCTCCCGAAATTGCATGGAATTATGGCGTTAGTTTTACTCAAAGTTTTAAATTATTTGGCATGAGTGCCGATACTACTGTTGATTTTTATCGTACTGATTTTCAAAATCAAGCCGTTGTGGATGTGATGAATTCACCTCAAACCGTTTTGTTCTATAATTTAAGAGGGAAGTCATTTGCTAATAGTTTTCAGTTGGATTTCAATTTGGAAATTATCAAACATTTAAATCTGCGAACAGCTTATAAATATTATGATATTTCGACCGATTATCTTTCAGGAAGTTTTCAAAGACCTTTACAAGCAAAACACCGATTATTTGGAAACATAGAATTTGAAACACATATTAAGGAAAAAGGACAACAATGGAAATTTGACTTTACAACGAATTGGCTCGGAAAACAGCAATTGCCTTTTGCCGCTAGCAATCCAGCACAAGATCGACTGCCTGAATTTTCGCCATCATTTGCTGTTATGAATACCCAAATTACAAGAACTTTTTCGAGTACATTTGAAATGTATGTTGGAGGAGAAAATATTGGAAATTACCGTCAAGATAAAGCTATTTTGGGAGCAAATAATCCATTTGGGCCAACTTTTGACACATCCATTGTTTATGCACCCGTTTTTGGACAGATGTATTATGCTGGAGTGCGTTTTAAGATAAAATAGATTCAATTGCAATTTCAAAAATCAATAACAGTTAAAAATCAATAACAGTAAAAATACATAAAAATGAAAAATATAGTTTTAGGAATAATGGTACTGTTTGTGGCACTTTCGACCCAAGCACAGGAGAAAAAAAAGAAAAATGCCAAATACGATATTGAAGTAAACGGCAACTGCGAACAGTGTAAAAAACGAATTGAAAAAGCAGCTTTTTCAGTTGCAGGAGTTAAGAGTGCAGAATGGCATATAGATAATCATATCTTGCATTTGATTATTAACGAAGAAAAATGTTCGGTGCTTGATGTTGAAAAAGCCGTTGCTAAAATTGGACATGATACTGACAAAGTCAAAGCTGAAGATGGAGTATATGCAAAACTCCACAGTTGTTGCTTGTACGAGAGAAAATAATTTCAAAACTCCCTAAACTGGGGAGCTTTTTTATTTTTTAAAAACGAGATTTTGAGTCATAAAAAAGCGTTAATTGTAGCTCTAAATCCCAAAAAAAAGAACTAATTTCACGCTCGATTTTATTGACTTAAATTTTACAATTCATGAATGATTTTGATTGGTTGCAACTATTAAATCCGGAGTATTACATAAATTTTGATATTTATGGAACAAAAATTGGTTTGTGGCTTGTATTGTTTATTGTATTTGCCGAAACTGGTCTTTTTGCGGGTTTCTTTTTACCTGGCGACAGTTTGCTTTTTTTAGCTGGAATTTACAGCCGTGATTTGATTGAAAATTTTACTGTAATTGAAAGTGATTTTGCAAATGTGACACTTTTAGCTTTGTTAGTTGCTGCTGCTGGAATTGTAGGAAACATGATGGGATATTGGTTTGGTTCCAAAAGTGGTTATTACTTGTATAAAAAAGAAGATAGTTTTTGGTTCAAGAAAAAATACCTAATTCAATCCAAAGATTTCTTTGAGAGATACGGTGGAAAGGCAATTATTTTTGCTCGTTTTTTACCAATATTTAGAACTTTTGCTCCAATTATAGCCGGAATTGTTTCGATGGATAAAAAGAAGTTTATGTTTTATAATATTTTGAGTTCATTACTTTGGTCGTTTACTTTGATTTTCGCAGGACATTATTTGTATGGAATGTTTTTAGAGAAATTTGAGATCGATTTAAAGGATCACATCGAGAAAATTATCATTATCATTATATTAATTTCTACATTTCCTGTTATTATGAAGATGATTAAAAAGACACCAAAACAAGAACAAGAACAAGAATAAAAATGAAAAGCCCCAATAATTTAATTATTGGGGCTTTTTTTATTTTAGCTCAACTATTCTTTCTGTTTGAAATAATTCACCTTCAGGCGTCATTCCTTCAATTATAATCTTGCATTTGGACTTGTTGTAATCAATTACATCAAACGAAAAATTCCCGTTTTCAGTTGTTATGATTCTTGGCGACCATCCTATAACTCCAAAATTGTCAAATCCTTTAGTTTGTGTGTTATCATATTCTGCATTTTTAAAGGAAACATTTTCTGAAAAGGCCTCTTTAATAAAAAACGAATTTGGATTAGGTTTACTGAAATAACCCGTTTTTGGTCTTTTGGTATATATTTTAATAATCCCGTGGTTGTTGTTCATGCTAGCTACAATTGCATGAGAATCAATATAGATTTCTTCAATATCAATCATTTTCATAAATTCTATTTCATCATAACTGTTAAAAAGCATTCGGTCATTAACATACACTAATGGGGTTTGATCAGGCAGATTTAAAGAGTTTTTTTGTCTAACCGTTATCTTTATGTTTCCCTCATCTCTTAAAACATTAAACCCATTGTATTCAATAAAATTCATAAGGCTGCTGTGATTGTTGCTTTGGTCAATCTTAAATCCTCGTAGCATTGTGTTAGCGAGTATATTTCCGTGTTCTAGTTTTGGGGTTGCACTTTTCTTTTTTATAACAACGGCATCAAGATTGATTATTTTACCTTCTATTTTTGGAATATCAAAATCCACGATAGTTTCAAAATCCGAGTTGTCAGTGCAGCTTTGTGTTATTAAATCGGTGATTGGTTTGTTGAATTGTTTTTTTCTGTTTAGAATTTGTGGAATTAATTTTGCTTTTAGTTCTTCAGTGCTAGGTAGTTTTTGCAGTGTTAGATTGACTAAAGTAGAATCGGTTAGCACCAAATTTTCAAATAGGTATTCTCCTTTTTCAGAAACGTCAGCGGTTTTTACGATCATGTCTTTGTAGGTGACAAGATTTACTTTGTGAGATGTTTTATCTTTAGTTGAAGCATCAATAGTGCCTTTTAAATTGATTCCGATATCAAAACTATAAAGAGAAGTCGGTGGGTTTAGTTTCATAGAATCCCAATTGTATTTAGATTTTGCTTCGTTCATTAGAACCAAATCCAATTCAAATAATTTTAGTCGGTTTTGCGCAACTAAATAATAATTTGCATGGGTCAACGCATTATTCAAATACGGATTAATAGTAATTCCAGCAATAATTGAATTGTCTTCATTATTGCTTTTTGAGTCTTCAGGTAAAACGGAAATACTTACTATTGACTTTGGATAATCGGAATATCCAATCAAGCTTATTTTGTCCTGATTTCGTTTATTTTTTAATACGTTAAAATTGTCGTTCCTTTTGTTAGAACTTATAAATACTGAACGTTCTGACCACTGCTTTAAGTCATTGTCAATTATTCTCAACGTATTAATTCCTTCTTCCAAATCACTGTTGTTGATTAAAAAAGTTTTTTCGTATTCGTTTGGTTTAAATTCAAAAGGATACATAGTAACTTTTTGGTCTTGGTGAACCACTAGATTTAATCTTTTCGAATTGAATACGTCAGCACTGGCTTTGTTTGTTTTTATTTTAATAGCCGTTTTATTTTCTATTGAAAAAGTATTTGCTTCAATGGAAACTCCAATTAAATCAGCATTTGGCAAAGTTTTTTCTAGAGTTTTGGACCCGTAATTTACGGTTACTTTTACGATTTCGTTCGTGGGAATAAGGTCAAACTTACCCAAACCAAATCGGTTTAATTTTATAGTTTTTATTATTTCACCGTTACTATCCACGATATTGGCGTCAAGATTTTCTGGCGAATTGCCGCGACAGTCTTTTACTTGAACGCCGATTGTATTAGAAACCTCTTTAATCAAACTTTTGCCTTCCGGATTCAAAAAAATATCTAGGGATGCAACATTAACTTTATTATATACTTTTAATCCTTGTTCCGGATTAATGATGCTAACTTTAGTAATAGTTGATTCGTTTTCGCTGAAGTTATTCATCCAATTGGTATAGACTTGAACATAATAGTTTCCGGAATCTAATTTAGGGTCTAATTCTATTTTTCCAGAAAAAGCGCCATTGCTCGCAAATACCAATTTTTCCGAAAGCTGTTTTCCGGTTTCGTCAAACAATAACACAAACACATTGGTTGTAAAATAAGGTTTGTTTGTCTTTCTATTTATAATGTATCCTTGATACCATATTTCTTCGGTATTTAGGAACGTACTTTTATCTAAATGAAGGTGAATTGCTTCCCGCTCTAAATCAAAGTAGTTATCTAGGATGGCTGCAATTTTTGATTGGTTTTCGTCTGCTTGATTTTGACTCAAGATACAATTTGCAGTAAATTGTAAAATAAGAAAATAAATAATTGTAATTCTTTTCATAAGTAAAATAGTATTTTTTAAAGGTATATTATTTTTAATTACAAAAAAAAACGTCCCTAAAATTTGGGACGTTTTTAACATATTTTTTTGACGATTACATCATTCCTGGCATTCCACCACCCATTGGCATTCCACCTCCAGCGTTATCTTCTTTTATTTCAACTAAGGCGCATTCGGTAGTTAATATCATTCCTGCAACTGAAGCAGCATTTTCAAGTGCTACACGTGTTACTTTTTTAGGATCGATAATTCCTGCTTTCAACATGTCTACGTATTCGTCTGTTTTGGCATTGTAACCAAAATTTCCTTTTCCTTCTGATACTTTTGCTACAACTACAGAACCTTCTAAGCCAGCATTTTCAACAATCGTTCTCAAAGGAGATTCCACAGCGCGAGAAACGATTTGAATTCCAGTAGCTTCATCTGCGTTCTCTGATTTAATTTTGTCCAATACTGATTTTGCTCTTAATAAAGCAACGCCACCACCAGCAACAATTCCTTCTTCGACGGCAGCACGAGTTGCATGAAGCGCATCGTCAACACGGTCTTTTTTCTCTTTCATTTCTACTTCAGAAGCAGCACCAACATAAAGCACAGCAACACCGCCAGCTAATTTAGCCAAACGTTCTTGCAATTTTTCTTTATCGTAGTCAGAAGTTGTTGTTTCCATCTGACCTTTAATTTGGTTGACACGATTTTTAATCATGTCTGCACTTCCGGCACCATTCACTAAAGTAGTATTGTCTTTGTCGATGGTAACTTTTTCAGCAGTCCCTAACATTTCCAACGTTGTATTTTCCAATGTATAACCGCTTTCTTCCGCAATTACAGTTCCGCCAGTAAGGATTGCAATATCTTCTAACATTGCTTTTCTTCTGTCGCCAAATCCAGGAGCTTTTACAGCAGCGATTTTCAATGCACCACGTAATTTGTTTACTACCAAAGTGGATAAAGCTTCACCGTCAACATCTTCAGCAATAATCAATAAAGGTTTCCCTGATTGTGCAACGGGTTCTAATATAGGTAACAGTTCTTTTAAAGAAGATACTTTTTTATCATATAAAAGAATATACGGATTCTCCAATTCGACATTCATTTTTTCTGGATTCGTAACGAAGTACGGAGAAAGATATCCTCTGTCAAATTGCATTCCTTCCACAACGTCAACGTAAGTATCCGTTCCTTTGGCTTCTTCAACCGTAATGACTCCTTCTTTGCCCACTTTCCCGAAAGCAGTCGCGATTAAATCACCAATAATTTCGTCGTTATTAGCTGAAATCGAAGCAATTTGTTTGATTTTTTCAGAATCGCTTCCTACTACCTGCGCTTGTTTCGCTAAATCAGCTACAATTGCTTCAACCGCCTTATCTATTCCTCGTTTTAAATCCATTGGATTTGCACCAGCCGCCACGTTTTTCAAACCTTCTTTGACGATAGCCTGAGCCAAAACAGTGGCAGTTGTAGTTCCGTCACCCGCCAAATCGTTGGTTTTTGAAGCTACTTCTTTAACCATCTGCGCACCCATATTTTCTAAAGGATCTTTTAATTCTATTTCTTTAGCAACCGTAACTCCATCTTTAGTAACAGTTGGGCCACCAAATGATTTTCCAATGATTACGTTACGACCTTTTGGTCCAAGAGTAACTTTTACTGCATTAGCTAAAGCGTCAACACCACGTTTTAATCCGTCGCGAGCTTCAATATCGAATTTTATATCTTTTGCCATAATTTTTTTATGTGTTTTGTAATTTTAGTTGCTTTAAATAATCGCTAGAATATCTTCCTCGCGCATGATTAAATAATCCTTTCCGTCAAATTTTAAATCAGTTCCCGCATATTTTCCGTAAAGAACCGTATCACCAACTTTAACCGTTAAGGGTTCGTCTTTTTTACCGTTTCCAATAGCAACAACAGTTCCTTTTTGTGGTTTTTCTTTAGCGGTGTCAGGAATAATAATTCCGGAAGCAGTTTGAGTTTCTGCCGCTGCAGGTTCAATAATCACTCTGTCTGAAAGAGGTTTAATATTTAATGCCATAATTGTATGTTTATGTTATTTGAATGTTGTGTTTACTGCTTGTCAGAAATTGTGCCAAGCACCAAAACTGCCGTTTTTTATAAAAAAAAATGCCAGCATGTCAGTGCTGGCATTATATTTATTGAGTACAACTTATTTTTTTGGAGTTTCAGCAGGTTGAACCGGAGCTGGCACTGAAGTTTTTGGAGTAGCATTCTCGTCAATGATTTTAGATTCAGCACCGCCCATCATTCCAGGGAAACTTAAACTTGATAATAAAATCAAAACAATTAATAAAGTAGCAAGCGTCCAAGTACTTTTATCTAAGAAGTCTGTTGTTTTTTGAACACCACCCATTTGTGTTGATCCACCAAGTGAAGATGATAAACCGCCACCTTTAGGGTTTTGCACCATGATGACGATTATTAATAGAAAACAAACTATTGTTATTAGTACTAAAAAAATTGTAAAATTAGCCATTGTTATAAATTATTGTTTTGTTGTAAAATTCTAATATCCGAAATTCGGTCTGCAAAGAAACTACTTTTTTCTGGATATTTCAAAATTAATATTTCATATGCTTGAATTGCTTTTGAATATTTTTTCTGTTCCAGATATACTCTAGCTAAAGTCTCGGTCATCAGATGAGTAGTGTCCTCAGAAAAGGGCTCTGCTACTGGAATTATTGCGTCTTTTGCAATTGGAGTTAATTTTGGATTGTTCTCGATAAATTTATCGATTAAATCTAATTTTTTCTTTTTGTCATTATTAAGTGTCGGTTTGATCTCTTCCCTTTCGATTGGTTTTAAGCGAGATAATTGAAGCCATTCTTGGAACGAGTGTTTTTCGTTTTTTGAAAATTCTAATGGTTTACCAATAGCCAGTTTTTCCTCAACTTTTTGTTCGACTGTTGATGTGGCTTCTTTTATAGAAGTTAAAATCGATTGTTCTACTGCGTCAACGACTGGCTGCTTCGATTCTACTACGATATGCTCGCTACCAATAACGCTCATGTTCATCAATTCTTCTAACTTCTTTTCGTACAATCCTTTTTGGACAGAAACAAACGAATCGGAAGTAATAAAATCAAACAAAATGCTTCTGTCTGTTGTAAATGCGGCACTCACTTTTAGTGCATAATTATAATTAAAACTATCCTGATTGTACAAATGCTTCAACCTCAATACGCGCGCACTCTGAAAATAGGGAAATGCTTCCAAAACAGTATTCAATGTTTCAGCATATCTATCATTGATAGCATCGGGTTTATTGAGTAAAAAAGTATAATCGGTTAAGTTCATTCTTGTAGTTAATGATCAGTTTGTAAATTACTTTTAAAGATAAAATCTGGTTACTGCTGCTTAGTAGATTTTACCATTTGGCGAGTGATTCATTAAAAACATCCTGTGTAATTCGTTCAAAGATTTCATCCAATGCTTCTGTTAATTTGGAACCAACCAATTGCGTTGAACCGTCATAATCGAAATAAAAAGAAAATCGCTTTTCAAAATTATCAGCTTCTTTATTTTTGTTAGAAAAGCGAACATTAACGGAAATGGATAACCTACTTTGTGCAGCAGTTTGATTCGCTGTAGCCTGCATTGGGGTAATTCTGTATTCTACAATTTCGCCTTCGTAAAGCAAATCTCCGTTAGAATTAGTTAGATTAAGATTCGTCTGATTTTGGATAAGCTCCTGAAGTCTTAAAGTAAATGTTCTTTCTATACCAGGTTCAATTAGATCAGCATTGTTTAGAAAGTAGTTTACCTGAAATGTCTTTGCATCAATTGGTTTTGCTCCGGTCATATTATAGCTTACCGAGCAACTGTTGATGCTTATCGCGAGAAGTAAAATTGAAATTAGCTTTAAAAATTTCATGATTGTGATTAAGGATGCTAAAGTAATCCTTTATTTTGAATTATGGAATCAACACATTCAGCTATTGAAATTATCTAAAATAATAATCAGCGAAAGAATAAAAGTTAACAAAATTGTTGTTGCTGTCTAAAACTTCAATGCC
The DNA here is from genome assembly GCF_029945805.1 of Flavobacterium sp. Lineage (GTDB taxonomy): Bacteria > Bacteroidota > Bacteroidia > Flavobacteriales > Flavobacteriaceae > Flavobacterium. The sequence continues at coordinate 74,442 of NZ_JAQSDH010000002.1, read as the reverse complement.
AACTTTATAAAGTTTATCTTCAGGAATAGCGCCATAATTGTACTGATATGGATCCGATAAACCTTTGTCAAAACCTGTTGGAATATCTTTTGAAGTTTGGCAATCGATAAAGAAAGTAGGGTCTGTCAATGATTTAACTCGTGCAACGGCTGAAATAGCATCAGCAATAGGGTTTTCCATTAAGGTTGTCTCAAAATGGAAGTTTTTAAGAACTTCAGTAGTATTATTGGTAATTTTTTCAAATGAAGTCATGTTCCCATTGGAATAAGCCATATGAAATATAGCCGCATTAGTTCCGGTTCTTGTAAAATTCACTGCCAACAGGTCTGAATTTACTTCGCAGTTAATGGTAAAGTCGCTACCGTATGAATACGAATACGTATTTGTTGCCGCATTAAAAGTATAAGGTAAATTATTGATTGTACTAATAGTATTGTCAAGATTATAGGTAATGACATCAGTTTGTGAAACGCCATTGTTGTACTTTATATCTCTTATTACACGGTTTTTATTGTCATAAGTAAACTCTTCAACCAAAGTGCCATCGACAAGAGTAAAGCTTTGCAATAAATTATTACTGAAATTCCATTGTCTTTCATTTGAAGAATCTCTATAAAAAATAACTTTTTCTAAAACTTTTGAAGTAGCGGTGTTTTTGTCAACAGTACTGCAAGAAAATAATGTGAAGGCTAGAAGTACAGTTAGAACTATATTTTTCATGATAATAAATTTGGGTCGGTAAACGTAGACACTTAATTCTTAAATTCAAAAATTATAGGTCATACTGTTTAATTTTTCGATAAAGTGTTCTTTCTGAAATCCCTAGTTCATCTGCGGCTGCTTTTCGTTTGCCTTTATGACGTTCAAGCGATTTTTTGATAAGTTCAATTTCTCTTTGTTCTAATTTCAATGTTTCTACTTCTTCAACGGTTTCTGCCATTAAATAATTACTGTCATCATCGTCATCAAATTCTTCTTGTTCAGTTTCGCTTTGAGACGCACTGCCATTCATTCTATGGTCGTCATCAAAATTAGAAAGCGAACTTTCTTCTTTTTGACCGAATACTTTCTGAATCAGATTTTTGTTCATTTCTTGAACCTTAGAACTTCCGTTTTGCATGAGTTCCATAGTCAGTTTTTTCAAATCGTGCAAATCACTTTTCATATCAAAAAGTACTTTGTATAAAATATCTCTTTCGGTAGAAAAATCACTATCCGATTTCTTTTTCCCAATTACTGACGGTAAATTTGTTCCTTCAACCGGCAGATAAGATTGCATAGTTGCTAAAGAAATATCTCTATTGGTTTCCAGAACAGAAATCTGTTCCGCAAAGTTTCTCAGTTGACGGATGTTTCCGCTCCAACGGTATTTTTGCAGAAAGTTCACTGCTTCATCACTCAATTTAATTGGTGGCATTTTGTATTTATGAGCAAAATCTGAAGCAAATTTTCTAAATAATAAATGAATGTCTTCTTTTCTATCGCGAAGTGGCGGTAAGGGAATATCTACTGTGCTTAATCGATAATATAAATCTTCACGAAATTTCCCTTTTTCAATAGCATCAAACATATTGACATTGGTTGCAGCCACAATTCTAACATTCGTTTTTTGCACTTGGGAGGAACCTACTTTGATAAACTCTCCGTTTTCCAAAACACGCAGTAAACGAACTTGTGTTGTCAGAGGCAATTCGCCAACTTCATCAAGAAAAATTGTTCCGCCATCGGCCACTTCAAAATAACCCTGACGTTCTGCGTTTGCACCTGTAAATGAACCTTTTTCGTGTCCGAATAATTCACTGTCAATCGTTCCTTCCGGAATTGCGCCACAGTTTACCGCAATGTATTTTCCGTGCTTTCTGTGTGAAAGTGCATGAATAATTCTTGGAATACTTTCTTTACCAACACCACTTTCCCCAACAACTAATACTGAAATATCAGTAGGAGCAACCTGTATTGCTTTTTCTATTGCACGATTGAGTTTTGGATCGTTTCCAATAATCTCGAATCGTTGTTTTATGTTTTGAACTGATTCCATTTCTTTCAATTGATAATTGAAAATTAACAATGGATAATTAATTTCTGCTTTATGAAATTATCAATTATCCATTATAAATTATTCATTGTTTTAATTCATTTCACTATATCCAACAGCTTCACCTATTAAGGTTCCGCTTGTGCAGCTCGTGATTCTTACATTCACAAAATCTCCAATTTTATAATCCTCTTTCGGGAAAACAACAACCAAACTCTGAGAATTTTTCCCTGATAATTGTTCGCTTGATTTTTTTGATGTTTTTTCAACCAGAACTTCTACTGTTTTTCCAATAAATTCCTGCGTTCTTTCTAAACCGTGTTTGCGTTGCAAATCGACAATTTGCTGTAAACGTCTTTGTTTTGTGGCTTCTTCTACATCATCATCCATTTTGCGTTCAGCTAAAGTTCCGGGACGCTCCGAATAAGCATACATAAATCCAAAACTGTATTTTACATACTCCATTAAATCCAAAGTATCCTGATGATCTTGTTCCGTTTCAGATGGGAAACCTGCGATCATATCTTGTGTAATGGAACTTTCCGGAAGTATAGCTTTAATTTTGTCAATCAGCTGCATATATTCGGCTCTTGTATGTAAACGATTCATAGCTTTTAAAACCCTGTCGCTGCCGCTTTGAACAGGCAAATGAATGTGTTTGCAGATGTTTGAATATTTAGCAATTACATGAAGCACACTTTCGTGCATATCCTGTGGATTTGAGGTCGAAAAACGAATCCGCATTTTCGGAAATTGAAGGGCTACCATTTCAAGCAATTGGTCAAAATCGACAGCAGTTGCCTGTTGCATTTCGGTTGCTTTTACAAAATCTTTCTTTAAACCTCCACCGTACCAAAGATAACTATCCACATTTTGGCCAAGAAGCGTAACTTCTTTGAAACCTCGGCTCCATAAATCTTGAACTTCAGTTAAAATACTTTGCGGTTCACGACTGCGTTCGCGCCCGCGGGTAAATGGAACGACGCAAAACGTACACATATTATCGCAACCACGAGTAATGGATACGTAAGCGGTTACGCCATTAGTCATCAAACGTACTGGCGAAATATCACCGTAGGTTTCTTCTTTGGATAAAATTACATTGATGGCATCGCGTCCTTCTTCTACTTCTTTTAACAAGTTTGGCAAATCCTTATACGCATCTGGACCAACAACCATGTCAACAATTTTTTCTTCGTCGAGAAATTTCTCTTTCAGTCGTTCCGCCATACAGCCCAAAACACCAACTTTCATTCCCGGATTTACTTCTCGTTTTACCGCATTGTATTTTTCTAGTCTTTTTCTAACGGTTTGTTCGGCTTTATCTCTAATGGAACAGGTGTTTACAAGAACTAAGTCGGCTTCTTCGAGTATTGTAGTCGTATTATATCCTTCATTAGTCATTATCGAAGCCACAATTTCACTATCAGCAAAATTCATCGCACAGCCGTAGCTTTCTATAAATAGTTTTTTTGTGTTTCCTGTTTTGTGTTCCAAAACAAGACTTGTTCCTTGTTGTGTCTCGTCAATTTCTTTTTCCATAAAATAATCGTGGCTTTACCAGTTGGCTAAGATACTACTTATTTATAAAATGTGACAAGATGGCAGTTGAGGTTTAACAAAAGATTAGAATAAAATCAGGCTATGCTAGTTTCTCGTATCTTTTTATATCGATGGCTTTTTCCAAAGGTTTTTGATTCTCAATGAATTCGTATAAGTCTAAAGCCATGGCAGGAGCGAGCATAACACCTCGAGTTCCGAGACCATTTAAGAGGTGAAGGTTTTTGTGTTTTGAGTGGGTTCCTAATAAGGGGCGTCTGTCTTTAACAGTTGGTCTAACGCCAGCAGAATGTTCGATAATTTCAAAATCACAGCTTAGAATTTCTTTAATGCGCTCTAGTAATTCGTGTTTGCCTTCTGCGGTTGGAGTAGCCGTTTTATCATTCCAATTGTAAGTAGCACCAACTTTATACAGATGATTTCCTAGTGGTAAAATGAAAACACTCGTATTCATAATTACATCTAAATCTAAACCTGTTGATTTAATTATGAATAGTTCGCCTTTAGTTCCGTCTAGAGGTAAATAATTAAAAAACGGATTAGAATGCATTCCGAATCCTTCTGCAAAGACGATATGTTTTGCTTTTAAATTTTGATATTCAATGTGGTCTTCAAAAATCTGTAATTTTTCATAATCGAATTTATTATCATCTAATAAATTCAGATTTTTCAAAAACTCATGATAACGGTTTAATAAAACTACGGTATCAACATAGCCCGTATGTAATACTTCTCCATAACCAAAAGGGGATTCAATTCCGGTATATTTTTTATGTACAATTTCCGTGGAAAGGAAAGGGGATAAGTTGGGCTTATCGGACGCGGAAAACCAATCATTTTGTTCTTCAATGGAGAAAAATTTTCTATAAATTGGAAGTTTAAAATCTACTTGAACATTTAGTTTTTGTTCTATAGTTTTATAAAATTTATCTGCGATTTCTAGTTGTTGATTGGCATTCCAAACTTGACTGAATCTTTTAAGAATTACAGGATTGTATAATCCACCGGCAATTTTGCTTGAGTTTTGTGAATTATTGTCAAAAACAACAAATTCTTTTTCGTTTTGAAAAAGAGTTTCTGCAAAAGCAATTCCGGCTAATCCTGATCCGACGATAATGTAATCTAACATAAATTTATAGCTAAAAAAAACTCTCACCGTAAAGATGAGAGTTTTATATTGTATTATGAAATATCTTTTAGTAATTCCACATGTCAGATTCAAAACTACGAATCTTCTCTTTTACCCTTTCGGACTCCATAAGTTGGTTCTGTGAATTGTCTTTCATGTATTGCTCAATAGCTCTATCGCCATATACATTTTCTTCTTTGTAAATTTCACCACTAAATCTACGAGAGTTTAGTAAATGGTCAAATGTAATCGGCATGGCTGAGTTTTTATCATTAAAGGCTTTTGACTCATGCAAAATGTCTCTGATGGAAGGGAAGTAAACCCAAAACAAATCAATTACATCGGCTTTATCATTTCCGGCATCTCTTGCTTCAGGAGTAACAGGACATAAAGCCAATAATCTGTACTTTAATTCCCCTTGACGTTTGTCAAAATACCAATATCCTTTGATTTTGTAACCAGAAATATAACTAGCATCCAATTCTTTTTTGTTGATAAACTGAGGGTCTAAAACTTTTTTTCCAGATTTATAATCATCGTAATAGTTATTAATCTCGTCTTTTCCCGCATCAATAGTATCTACATAAGTAAATGAAGATTCCATATCCTTGAACGTTTTCTTGGTATTGAAATAATCATCTGCATATACTTCAGTGATTTTACCATTCTTGATGTTTTTAACAAGTACATCAAATAACGATCTTCTTTCTTTACCCACAAAAGCAGTATCAATAGGATAGTATAGAGGGAAATTAATTCTCTCATCAACATCTACAAACTCCCAAATGGTTTTACCCATAAGTACATCTCTATCGTGAACATAACCATAAGGTAATGGTTTGTCATTGTCAGAAATTAGCTGAGCAGGTGTTTTCTTTCCAATCTCATCTGGAGTTTTGGAATTCAACAAATTTGACTGAGCAAAAGTTGAAGCGCTTAATGCTACTGCAAAAACTACTGATAAAAGATTTTTAATTTTCATAATTTGTATAATATAAGTTATTTAAGTAGGTTTCTTTTCAACTTAAATCATTTATTGTATTTCATAGATAACTGGTGCCGCATCTTTCGGTACTATAGCAGCAGTTGTTCCAACAATTTTTGTTTTAATATCAAAAATTGATATTTGATCCCCTTTAGATGCTCTTGCTAATGCAGCTTTACATTGTGCATTTACACTACTACCGCTTACGATTATAGCTGCTTGACCTGGAACTTTGAAGCTGAAACGAGTCACTTCAAAATTTAAATCATACAAGAAATCTTGTAATACGGCTGAAATTTTTGAAACTTCTAAACGTGACTTAGCACCTTTTTGAATTCCAACAACTCCACCAATAGCACCAACTGGAGCAGGGATATTTTTGATTCTGAAAACCTTTTTATCAGAAGCAGATTTACCATCAGCCATTTTACCAGTAGCAGTTATGATAACTTCAGTACCAGAACCTGGATTCAAATTATACTTTCCTTTTCCAACTGAACTTAATCCTGGAGCAGAGGCAGTTACATTATTTTCAGGAATACCTGCGAATGAGATTGTCATTGGGTTTGGTAAACCTCTGTATACTACGTTCATTTTATCTGCAGAAATGTTTGCAGAATTTGGACGAGGAACTACTACATATTTACCTTCAAATTTCAAAGGAATTGGTTTTCCATCTTCCATGAAAGAGAATGTACCGTTGATGGTTTTTTCTCCAACGCCACCAGCGGTCATCGAAATAACAGCTTGTCCGTTTTCGATTTTACCCGGTCCAGAGAAACTAGTTGGGACCGTATTAGCATCATATTTACCTAATACAACTCTACCTTTTACCGTTTCACCTTCAAAGAATACATTTTTATCCAAAATTACCATAGCTTGAAAGTTTTTCAACGACGCTGCTTGTGCAATAGTGTTTCCAATTAATGCATTGTAGATATCTTGCTCAGTTTGCTCAACATCATTTTGCATACTTGTTATCTTAGCCATAGATGCTACCGCAGGAAAACCTTCAAAGTGATAAGATAAGTATTTTTTTGAAACGCCTTCTTTATCTTTTACATCTGCTAAGTTGAATTTAGCATTTATGTTTTCAGTAATTTTTTGGTACTTAACATCATTTCCAAATACAGCAATTACATCTTTTTTGTATTTTTCAATTTTAGCGATGATTTCATTTCCTTTAGCTGAATATCTATCTCCTTCAAACCAACTTTCATCGATGTATGAACCTTTGTCCATTGCTTCATAAGGTAATTTTCCAGTCTTTTCATCTTTCTCAAATTCTTTAGTTACATCATTTTTAATGCTTCCTAAATATGAGTAAAGGTCTTTCGAGATTTTTTGAACTTCAATAGCTTTATCTAAAGGAGCTTTAAAACGAGCAGGCTCATCTTCTGCCTTTTGCTCTAAAGTAGCTAATAAGCTTTTGTTATATTCTTCTGAAAACTTATTTACACCTTCAAATTTTTCATTCATCAAACCGAAAGCTGTTAATACTTCTTTTGACATGTTTAATGCCAACATTGCGATGAAAACCAAGTACATTAGGTTGATCATCTTCTGTCTAGGGGTTAATTTTCCTCCTGCCATTTTTTCTAATTAGTTTAAATTAATATTTTGTTTAAAATAGTTATAAAACTAATTATCCTTTATTACTCATTGCAGAAAGCATTCCACCATATACATTGTTCAATGTAGAAAGGTTAGAAGTCAAACTTTGCATTTGATCTTTTAATTTTAAATTGTTTTCAGCAACTTCATTATTGATTTGTGCGTTTCTTTCAGCACTTTGGACTTGAACTAAGTATAAACCGTTCAATGTTTCTAATTGAGTAGCTGCTTTAGTCATTTCTTCAGCATATTTTTTAGTAGAAGCAACAGAATCAACAGTTGGAGATATTGCTTTAGCTGCACCTTCAAAGTTTTTGATACTATTTCCTAAGCTTTCCATTAATTGACCATCAATCTTAGCTTCTTTTAACATAGCGTCTAATTTCTGAGATAATAGACCTTGTGCATCTTTTGGTTCTTCTTTTTTGTCTTTTGCTTTAGCTTGCCCACCTGCTAATTCAGGATATACTAATGACCAATCTAATTCGCTATCAACTGGATCAAAAGCAGATAAACCAAAGATTAATGCTTCAACACTCAATCCAATAATAAGCATCGCACTCGCTCCAGTCCAGTGCTGAATCTTGAATAATGCTCCAATAATTACAACCGCCGCTCCCATCCCGTAAGCGAAATTCATTGTTTTTTTGCTTAATAATGCCATAATAATAGTAGTTTTTTTAGTTAGTTAAGTTAATTTATTTAAAGTTAGTTTAAATTATTTTTTAGGTGCAGCATTCTTAGTTACTTGAGTTCCCATGTAATCTTGTACAGTACGGAATCCAATGTAACTTCTTGCAGAATCTGCGTATTCAAAATCTCTTGTACCCACTTGAAGGAAGTAAGCAACATCTTTCCAAGAACCTCCACGAACCGCTTTTCTCATATTCTTGTTGTCAGAAACATTTGGATTGATTGAAGAAACATATTCGTACGCTGCTGCATCGTAAGATGAGTCCGTCCATTCTGCTACATTTCCGGCCATGTTATACAAATTGTATCCGTTTGGTTCGTATGATTTTGCTTCAACAGTATATAAAGCTTGATCTGCTGCATAATCTCCTCTGTTCGGTTTGAAGTTAGCCAAGAAACAACCTCTGTCATTTTTAGCATAAGGACCACCCCAAGGAAAAGTTGCAGATTCAAGACCACCTCTAGCAGCATATTCCCATTCTGATTCAATTGGCAAACGGAAAGAGTTAATTAGATCTTGTTTTTTCTTTTTAGATTTGATGTACGAGTTCTTGTTTAAAGTTCTCCAAGCACAAAATGCTTTTGCTTGTTTCCAGCTAACACCCACAACTGGATATTGTGCGTAAGCTTGATGCCAGAAATAATCATTGTGCATTGGCTCGTTATAAGAGTAAGCAAAATCTTTAATCCAAACTGTTGTATCAGGATAAACAGATTCTTGTTCGGTTTTTATAAAGTCACTTCTTTTACCTTTTTTTGCTTTAGCAGCTGCCTGAATATCCATCCAAGAATATCTGAATTTCAATTTTCTTACATCTATAGTTCTTAAACCATTAAATGATTCTGCTATTGGTAAATACATAGTATCCATAACTTCAGTGTAGTATTCATCTGGATATTTCTTAGTATCTTTTATAAGTTTGATTTTGTTATTCAATCTTCTTCCAGCGTAAGGATCATCATCTGTTCCAACGCTATAATAGTTTTCATACATGTATTTGTCGTATGGTGTCATTTTAGCCGGATCAGTATCGTTGAAAGCAAAATCTCCAATGCTGCCGCCTTTTCCACCTTTTCCGCCTTTTCCACCCTTACCTGTAGCTGTTTGACCCACTTCGTCTGCAAGAATTGCTAAACGTACTCTGATTGTAGAATCTTTTACCCATTCCACAAATTGACGGTACTCACTATTTGTGATTTCAGTCTCATCCATATAGAATGATCTAACGGTCACTGTTTTAGTAGGTGCATCTTGCATATTAGCGGGATCATCATCAGATTTCCCCATGATATATGCCCCTCCAGGAATCAATGTCATTCCAAAAGGTTTTTCTGGATGCCATTTTTTTCCTTTAACTCCTACCAACTCACCTTTATCGCTAGATCCACCGCAACTGGTTAATAAAGCTAAAACTGACGCAAATGTTATGAACTTCTTCATATGTATATTTTGGGGTTAATTTGAATGAATTTTTAAGGGCGTAAACCTATTTATTATTTTTCAAAAAAGCAATTAATTAATACTAAATTTCTTTGTGCAATCACTGATTCTATTAATTCACATTTCAAAAGTAGAATTAATGTTATTATAAAAAAAATATTTTATCGATAAACTACGCTTTTTAACGATAAAGTGTTATTTTTTACAGTAATTGTAATCTTTTATTTATATAAACTTGATTATATTTTTTTACAGAGTGTTTTTTCGCTGCGCTTTCCACCATCTTTCGGGAATTTCGTTATTGCACGCTGCTAGATATTCTTCATGTGAACATGGTAATAACGTATTTTTTTTCAGTTTATTGTGTTCTCCTGCAAAATAATTTATCTCAATCCACCATCTCCCCGTTTTATTGCTTTTGAAGAAAATTAATTCTTCAGTTTCCAGTGGTACAATGTATTTTAAATAGTTTTCTTTCGTTCCGAATGGATATTCGTTGGAACGATAGTTCACTCCTTCAATAAAATACCAAATGATTTGCGCAATAAGTACCGATTCTTCTTTTTTATTATTGTGATTGAAAATTCCAAAGGAACTAACTTTATCACTTATACCTGAATATCTTGATAAACTGCAAATTTCTTTTCCGTCAAAACCATTAGGAGTAAAAGTAGAAAAATTTCCTGAATAAGCAGACTTTACAGCATTTAAATCGATACAAACAATATCAGCATCACGAAAAGTTGGCTCGGCTAGCTCAATATTGTTTGAAATTTCTCCTAATCGGTAAGCGTCAAAGTATAATTTTTCGATTAAATCAATCTCTTCCTGCGAATTATAGTAGGTTTGATAACCAATATTACTGTAGTTAAAAAGGTTATTGGGTTCATCCACTATTATCTTTGTCAAATAAGAATTAGCAGAAATGCCCTCTTCTTGTTTGCCAAAATCAAACTTACTATCAATAGATACTAAGTTGACCATTTGCTCCTGATTATCATAAGCGCGATACATAGGATAGGTCAAATCTTGAGAACCACCAATTACAATTGGTATAATACCTTTCTTTATGAGTTTTGAGGCTACTTTCTGCAAAGCAAAAAAGGTGTCTTCGATAGAATTTCCTGGCAAAATATCACCTAAATCGGCAATTGTACTTTGCCAATTCCCAGGATATAAACTGTACAATTCTTTTCTGATTGCATCCAAATTGACTTCATCATCTGTGAAATTGACTGCGCCACGGTTTTCTAGTACGCCAATGATCGCAATTTTCACTTTATCTATCTCTGGGAAATCTTTATCGGTATGAAAAACGACTTTACTTCCCAAATGCTGTGAGGACAATCCGTTTATATACTGAATTATCTCATTATCAACGGGTGATAGAAAATCAAATTCCATAATTATTTCTTTTTAGCGGGTGCTTTTTTTACAGTAGTTTTTTTGGCTGCGGGTTTCTTAGCTGCCGTTTTCTTCACTGGAGTTTTAGCCGCAATCATTTCCTTTACTTGCTCCAAAGTCAATACCGAAGCATCAGTATCTTTATTGAGCTCTATTTTGATTTTTCCTTTGGTAATCACTGATTTTCCCCAACGTGCCTTTTCAACCAGAATTCCTTCTTCTTCCCAGTTGTGAATTACCTTATCAATGTTCTTTTGCAATTTCTCTTCAATAAGTTCCACAATATCCGCTTGCGATAAATTGTCAAAGTTGTATTTCTTGCTTACATTAATAAAGATGCCATTCCATTTTAAGAACGGACCAAAACGACCCACGCCTTTCTGAACGCCTTCATTTTTGTAAGTGGCAATTGGCGCATCAGCGGCCGCTTTCTCGTTAATCAATTCTTGAGCTCGCTCCATAGTTACATCTAGTGGATCTTCGCCTTTTGGTAAGGATATGAATTGTTTTCCGAAACGAACGTAAGGACCAAAACGACCATTGCTTACTTCAACTTCTTCGTCTTTATAAACGCCTAAGTTTTTTGGCAATAAAAACAAGTTCAAAGCTTCTTCTAAAGTGATGCTGCCGATATTTTGTTCTTGACGCAAACTGGCAAACTGCTTTTCTTCATCATCGGCTTCGCCAATTTGTGCAACGGGCCCAAATTTACCTAAACGAACTAAAACTTGTTTTCCCGTTTTTGGATCTTTACCTAGAATTCTTTCGCCGCTTTCTCTTTCGGCAGTTTCTTGAACTAAAGTTACATTGGGATGAAACTTATCGTAGAACTCTTGCATCATTTTTGACCAATCAATATTTCCTTCTGCGATTTCGTCAAAATCTTGTTCCACTTTTGCAGTGAAATTATAATCTAAAATGGCTGAGAAGTTTTTTACTAAGAAATCATTAACGATGGTTCCGATATCTGTTGGAACTAATTTCCCTTTATCAGATCCTGTATTTTCTTTTAATACTTGCGCTACAACTTTACTATCTTTTAACGTAAGCTGCGTATATTTTCTTTCTACACCGTCTAAGTTTCCTTTTTCAACATAGGTTCTGGCGATGATGGTAGAAATGGTAGGCGCGTATGTTGACGGACGCCCAATTCCTAATTCTTCTAATTTTTTTACTAAAGAGGCTTCTGTATATCTTGAAGCGGCTCTTGTGTAGCGTTCTGTGGCGGTGATGAAATTGTTGCCTAATTTTTCATTCACTTTTAAAGCAGGCAACATGCCTTCTTGTTCTTCATCGTCGTCGTCATTTCCTTCCAAATATACTTTAAGAAATCCTTCAAACTTGATTACTTCTCCTGATGCTGTGAATACTTCCGAATGATTATTGGCTTCAATTTTTACGTTGGTTCTTTCTAATTCGGCGTCGCTCATTTGAGAGGCTAAGGTTCTTTTCCAAATCAAATCATATAAACGGGCTTGATCTCTTTCGACATTCACGGTATGACGCGACATGTCTGTTGGACGAATCGCTTCGTGAGCTTCTTGTGCGCCTTTACTTTTGGTAGTAAAGGTTCTTGGTTTAGAATATTCCTTACCGTATGATTTTGTGATTTCTGCTTGTGCTGCGTCTGAGGCTTCTTTCGAAAGATTCACACTATCCGTTCTCATGTAAGTAATCAGTCCAGCTTCGTACAAACGTTGTGCGATTTGCATCGTAATTCCAACAGGTAAATACAATTTACGAGCAGCTTCTTGTTGCAACGTAGAAGTGGTAAAAGGGGCCGCTGGCGTTTTTTTGGTTGGTTTGGTTTCTAAATCGGCAACTTTATAAGTAGAACCGATATTTTTATTTAGAAAATCTTCGGCTTCTTTTTGGGTAGCGAAGTTTTTAGGCAATTTTGCTTTAACAATTTTTCCAGCTTCGTTGGTGAATTCGGCAGTAACGGAATAGGATGCCATTGCTTTGAATTCCTGAATTTCTCTTTCACGTTCTACAATTAATCGTACGGAAACCGATTGTACACGACCCGCAGATAATCCGCCTTTAACTTTTTTCCATAATACTGGTGAAAGTTCGTAACCTACTAATCGATCTAAAACTCTTCGCGCTTGTTGGGCATTTACTAAGTTATAATCGATTTCTCTTGGGTTATCGATGGCTTTTAGGATCGCATTTTTAGTAATTTCGTGGAAAACAATTCGTTTGGTTTTGCTTTTATCCAATTTTAATTCTTCCGCTAAGTGCCAAGAAATGGCTTCTCCCTCGCGGTCCTCATCCGAAGCTAACCAAACCATTTCGGCATTTTTAGCTAATCCTTTTAGTTTAGCGACCAACGCTTTCTTGTCGGATGAAACTTCGTATTTTGGTTTGAATCCATTGAGCACATCAACTCCGATTTCCTTGGATGGCAAGTCGGCAATGTGCCCGTAGCTTGATTCTACTTGATAATCACTTCCTAGAAATTTTTCGATTGTTTTCGCCTTTGCAGGGGACTCCACGATAACTAAATTCTTTGCCATACTCCGTTGTTTATGTCGGCAAAAGTAAACGTTTTTTTTAAATTTCCGTTTTACTGTTGCTTTTTAACGATAAAAGGATGTTGGAGACTTAGCAAGAGCCTGCGTTTTTTGCATTAAATGGAAATCATTTATGCTTCATTTAGGGTTTAGGATCTATCGTTCTTTTAGGTTTGTTCGACACTTGTTCGTTAAAAGTATCGTTTTGCCGAAGCGCTGCCGAACAAGTGTCGAACAAGAGTCGAACAAAGTACCCAAAAAAGCAGGTAAACATAACATTTATAACAGACCTAACATTTATGACCAAAGGCCAACATTCGGTTCTATTGTAGTGAATTTAAAGCTTCATAAAATGCGCTTCTATTGAAGATAAAAACAAGCAAATGCTTTTCAAATTTTGTTATTATTTCTTCGCCGCGTCTTTATCAAAACTGACAAACATATTAATGTAAACATTTCGGGACAATCTTGAATTAATAGGCATTAAAACAACTAGAGCCACAATGATGGCAATAACAGCATACATCAATTCGAATCCTAGTAAAACTTTGGTAATAATAAATGCAGCGACTCCAACGGCTACAGTTAAGCCGTAGTTTACATACATGGCGCCGTAAAAAAAGGAAGGTTCGATTTGGTAACGCAATCCGCAGTGGCTGCAATTTTCATGCATGTGAAATAATTCGGGCAGATTATATGGATTTTTCTCAACATACATACTTTCTTCTTGGCATCTTGGACAAGTTCCTGTTAAAATGCTATTTAGTTTGGATCCTTTTTTTAACATTTGCAAAAATTTTAACTTCGTTCACTTTGGTCTTATGACCTTGTGTGTGCAAAGGTAAATCCTTAGCGAAGTTTTCAATACTAATTTGCAATTCTTTTTATGTTAAACATTCATAATTTATCGGTTTCGTTTGGTGGTACGTATCTTTTTGAAGAGGTGACTTTTCGATTGGGTTCGGGTGATAGGGTAGGACTTGTGGGAAAAAATGGTGCCGGAAAATCAACAATGCTTAAAATATTGGCGGGTGATTTCAAGCCCGATTCGGGGCAAATTGCCACCGAAAAAGAAGTTAGAATGGGCTTTTTGCGTCAGGATATCGATTTTGAACAAGGAAGAACGGTATTAGATGAGGCTTATGAAGCGTTTGTCGAGATCAAAAAAGCGGAAGTAAAGATTGACGAGATTAACCATCAATTGTTGACGCGAACGGATTATGAAAGTCAGGGTTATTCTGATTTGATTGAGCAATTGAGCGATGTATCGCATCTTTATGAAATTCTTGGCGGGTATAATTATGTTGGGGAAACCGAGAAGATCTTATTAGGTTTAGGGTTTAAACGTGAAGATTTTAACAACCAAACGGATACTTTTTCGGGTGGTTGGAGAATGCGTATTGAGTTGGCAAAATTGTTGTTGCAATCCAACGATATTTTGTTGCTGGATGAGCCAACGAATCACTTGGATATTGAGAGTATCATTTGGCTAGAAGGATTTCTAAGAAACTTTCCGGGCGTTGTCGTAATTGTTTCGCACGATAAAATGTTTTTGGATAATGTGACGAATCGTACGATTGAGATTTCGCTTGGAAAAGCGTATGATTTCAATAAACCGTATTCGGAATATTTAGTACTGCGTGAAGAAATACGCGAAAAACAATTGGCTACGCAAAAAAATCAGGCTAAGAAAATTGAAGAAACCGAAAAGTTAATTGAGAAATTCCGAGCGAAAGCTTCGAAAGCATCCATGGCGCAATCGCTGATTAAAAAATTAGATAAAGTAGAACGAATTGAAGTGGATGAAGACGACAATTCGGTGATGAATATTTCGTTTCCATTGTCGCAATCTCCAGGAAAAGTAGTCATTGAAGCCGAGCACGTAACCAAAGCGTATGGCGACAAAACCATTTTGAAAGACATTTCACTTTTGGTGGAACGCGGCTCTAAAATTGCTTTCGTGGGTCAAAATGGTCAGGGAAAATCGACGTTCATTAAAGCGATTGTCAACGAATTTAAATATGATGGTTCGATAAAACTAGGACACAATGTTCAGTTGGGTTATTTTGCCCAAAATCAAGCAGAATATCTTGATGGCGAAATCACGTTATTGGAAACGATGACGAATGCTGCAACTGACGGAAATCGTTCGCGCGTTCGTGATATGTTGGGTTCGTTTTTGTTCCGTGGCGATGATGTAGAAAAGAAGGTGAAAGTGCTTTCGGGTGGCGAGCGAAACCGCTTGGCTTTGTGTAAATTGTTGTTGCAACCTATCAATGTGTTGCTGATGGATGAGCCTACGAATCACTTGGACATCAAATCGAAAAATGTACTAAAAGCAGCCTTGAAAAAATACGAAGGAACCTTACTTTTGGTTTCTCACGACAGGGATTTTCTTCAAGGCATGTCGAATATTGTTTACGAATTTAAAGATCAAAAAATCAAAGAATATTTAGGCGATATCAACTACTTTTTGGAACAACGCAACGCCAATAATATGCGTGAAATTGAAAAGAAAGACGTTGTGGTTTCTGCCAATACTAAAGAGAATAAAAATCTTTCCTACGACGATCAGAAGAAAAATAAATCGCTTCAAAACCGTTTGAGTAAAATTGAAAGCCAAATAAAACAATTGGAAATCAACATTCAGTCTGACGATAAAGCGCTGGCTTCTAATTATGACAAACACAGTGAAGACGCTAATTTCTTCATGGCGTACAACAAGAAAAAAGCCGAATTGGACAAACTACTCGAAGACTGGGAAATGGTTCAAGGCGAGATTGATACTTTGTAATTTTAGGAGCCATTTCCAGCTTTTCATTACAATCTTATTTATAAAAAACTGTATTTGCAAGGCTTTGAAGGAACTTCCGTTGGGCGTTCTTCAAAACCAGCAATTCCTAGTTTTTTATAAATAAGGATTTTCATTGCACTCTGGGCTAAAATCCATTAAAAAATCAACCCTATTTTTTTGGAATGTGCAATGGCTTCCGAGCTTTTTTTAAAATAGCAAATGGCTACGTCGAGTTCTGAAATGTTATTTAAAGAGGCGGTGATTTTTTCTTTTTTATGTTTCCCCGTTTGCCGAATATAAACTGCTTTGACATTCACTGGAAATATTTTGCAGATGGCTTCATACAAGTAGGCATCGTGCTGAGAGTCGTCGCCCAAAAGCGTGTATTGTAGGTTGGGATAGAACTCTAAAATATGCTTAATTTTTTCAAACTTGTGATTGTGGTCGCCACGTCCCGTTATAAATAAATCGGTTAAGCTTGTTTTTATATCTTTAAGTAATAAAACAGCTCTAGGCAATTCGTTTATTTCTGTAAATTGCGTTATAAAGCGGTACAAATTCCATTCGCTACTTGAGACATAAAAAAAGGCATTTTTTTCCATTTTGTTGTTTCGTCCCGCAGAGCTTAAGGCTTGATAGTGCGCTGCGACATCTTCAAACACCTTTCGGTTGAATACGTTTCTAAATAATAGAATGTATAGTTTACGAAAAGGATTTCTAGTATGCGATACTATAAAGGTATCATCAATATCCGATATGAAACCATAGTTTCCAATATGGGGTTTAATAAAACTAGAGGTTTCTTCAATTGCTTCATTTTCATAAAAAATACTAACTTTATATTCCAGCCAACCCGTTCCTAATTCTGAATACGGAATGCAAAATTTAAAATAGCCATCGTGTAACGTTCTGGTATGGATTTTTTTGCCGTTTAAATGAAGATAGACATCGGCATTGGCTTGAGTTTTAATGCGAAACATCCGGATAACGGAAATAGCATTTTTAAAATTTTTCTTTTGAAAGTCATAATCCTCTTTTGAAGTCGGCTTAAAAACGTGTCCCATTACAATTAATTCCTGTTCATTCGCATAACCGCGGTATAATTTGAGGATCGGCTTCATTTAATTTTATACTTTTGATATTCTGTTCCAAATTACAAATTATTTAGCAATTTCAGCTTATGGCGACTAAAAAGAAGTACGTTTTGATCGTGAATCCAATCTCGGGAGATATGGATAAGAGCGAGATTTTACTAAAGACGTTAGCTTTAGCCGAAGAATATAAAATTGAGATTATTGTTTATGAAACTTCTGGTAAAAGCGATGAAAAAGCTATAAAAAAACTGTATGATTTGCACAAACCGGAACGTATTTTAATTACAGGCGGCGATGGAACCATAAAAATGGTAGCAGAAGCATTAGAAGATAAAGATGTTATTATTGGTATTCTTCCGGCAGGTTCTACAAACGGACTTTCGGTTGATTTGAATTTGCCTGCTACAATTGAAGAAAATCTCGCGGTTGCCTTTCATAATCATTTTATGGAAATTGATATGATTTCAATCAATGGTAAAAAAAGCATTCACTTGAGTGATTTGGGATTAAATGCTGAATTAGTGCGCAATTACGAGAACAGTTCCACACGAGGTAAACTAGGCTATGCGCTACAAGTTGTTACGACCTTAACGGAATTGGAAGAGCCATTTTTAGCTAAAATCAAAACGGAGGATCAAACGATTGAATGTTCCGCACGCATGATTGTGATTGCCAATTCGCAAAAATACGGTACGGGAGTAACCATTAATCCGGAAGGCAAGATGAATGATGGTAGGTTTGAGATTGTAATCTTAAAAAATTTAGATTTGCTTGTTTTCGGAAAGATACTAACCGGAAATATTCCTTTGAACTCTGAGGATGTTGAAATTATCTCCACCGATAAAGCGACTATTACCACAAACAAGCCAGTGCCTTTTCAAATTGACGGCGAATATATTGGACAAGAAACTAAACTTGATATTAAAATTTTACCTGCGCAGATGAAGTTTGCTGTTCCGTAGAAATTTATTTAAACGGATGTCTTTGCTTCCACGAAAGCGTTGGTTCTAATTTTGGAAATATTTTATCGAAATATTTGTTGATCAAATTGTTGTTATGATAGATAAATCCGGACATTATTATAGGTTCGGCACCAATAGAGCTTTTAATTTCTAGTGCGGTTCTTCCAAAGATTATTTTCTGGAATTGGTTTTCGATTCCAAATTTTGTCATGTTGTAGAGCATATTCAAATACAGCATTTTCTCTTTTTGAATTTGTTCGTCATAGCCTAGGAAATAAGTTTCCAAAGTTTTTCCGTTCAATAATAAGGTATGGAATCCAACTAAAATTTCATCCAAATAATATCCAACCAAAATAAAGCGATTGCCACATTCTTTTTTGAAAGAAGAAAAATGGTTTTTAGGCAGAAAAAAAGTGTTGAAAGGAGCATTTTTAGCTACATTATGGTATAATTCGTAGATTCGTTTTTCCTGCAGTAGTATATCGCCTAACTGTAATTCTCTACTTGTAATTCCTTCTGATTTTTTCTGTGCACGCTTGTATTGGTCACGGTATTTTTTGGATAAGGCTCCAATATAGTCCTCCTTTGTTTTCCATTCCGAATGCAATTCAAAAATCATATTGGGTTGTGTTTTGAATTCATACATTTCCGAAAAAGAGAACTGTTTAAATTCGTTTGCACACTTTTTATAAAAATCTTTAAACGAAACAATATGTATTTTTATGCTTTTCTTTTTGAAGTAAAGTGTAATCTCATTGGCACAATCAATCAATATTTTTGAAATCGTATCCGAATCAATTTCTTTATTAAAAGTATAGCCGTTTTGTCCTGTAATCATATTATTGCCAAGAAACAAAGCGTGAGAAGCAAAGTTTTTGAAGACAAAATTCCGAATGTAGGTTTTAAAACACTTATCCCGTTCTCCAAAGGATTCCAATTTGTTTAAGTCAAGATATTGCGCCAATGCTACTCCGATAAGAAGTTCTTTTTCAAAAATTCCGATGTAGAAACACTGCATGTTTGTAGGGGCAGATTCTTGAAGAACCTTCAAGTAATGGGTTTGCAAGAAAACATTGTCATGAGCAACTTTATCCCAGGAATCCGGAAGCTTTGCAACGGTTGTATAGATAGAGTAGGTAATTGGTTCCAATAGTATAAAAAAAATCGCTTTACAAATGTAGAGCGATTCGATTATAATTAAATGTTAATTTATTTCCATCCACAGATGATAGCGCCCATTATTATCATGGAAATTATCCAATATCCGGCATTAATCAAGATGTATTTCCATGATTTTTGTTCGAACAATCCATTTATCGCAGTAATTGGTAAAGCAATAAATAATCCAGAAATAAAACCATGTAAAGCGCCATGTTTAAAAGTTCTGAAAGCATCACCATAATCATTTAAGAATGCGATATAAGATGGTTTTGCAAGCGTTGGGTCACCACCAACCATTCCTAAAGCTCCCATTTGGTGAATAACTAAAGAAGGAAAGATGAATGCAAACATAAAAGAGTAGATAATTGTCAAAACGAATACTTTGAACATGTTTGACTGTTTTGCTTTTTCTTCCGTCATTCCGGTTTCTTTCATCCAAATGGTTCCGAATACCTTTGGACTGTACCAGACAAATCCAACTATTAACGTTACAAACGTTGCAGCTATAATTGCGTAAAAATTAAATGGCATATTCTCCATCTTCTTTATTTTTAATTGGTTAGTATATCAAATGTAAAAAAAATAATTTAATGTTAAATTTAGTATTAAAAATAATAGTATTTGTAAGATAAATAAATAAAAATATTGTTAAAAAATGCATTTCATCGATTATTTTTGTGTTTAAACGATTATATATATACGTTTGGACTGTCATAACCTCAAACCTTAAATGATATGAAAACAATTATTACCTGCGTAACATTACTTTTAATTTCGGTTTCAAGCTTTGCTGAAATCTCATCAGTTGAAAAAGATGCTTTGGTCAAATTAAATAAAGCTACCAAAGGTTCTCAATGGATTAATAAATGGGATTTAAAATCTCCGGTATCTACTTGGTATGGTATCGAAATCCAAAACGATAAAGTTATCGCAATTAAATTAATGAACAACAATCTAAATGGAGAATTACCTTCTGAATTAGCCAATTTAACTTCATTACAAGTACTGAACTTATTCAGAAATAATATTACTGGTGTTTTGCCAGAATCTATTGGTAATTTGAAAAATCTTGTGAAATTGAATGTAGCCTTTAATCAAGTTTCTGGAAAACTTCCTGAAAGTCTAGGTAATGCATCCCAATTGAAATTTATCGAAATGCACATGAATAGATTAACTGGGGTTTTGCCAGTAGCTATCGGAAATTTACCAAATTTAGAAACGCTGTCTTTGTTTAACAATGAAATTGAAGGTCAAATTCCAGCTTCTTACTATCAGTTAAAATCTTTGAAAGTCTTGTTGTTGAACAGTAACAAACTTTCTGGAAAATTAGATAAAGAAGTTGCAAATCTTTCTTCGTTAGAAACGTTGAGTTTGTTTGAAAACAAAATGGACGGACAAGTTCCTTTTGATTTAGAAAAATTAGGAAAGTTAAAAGAAATGAATATTTCATACAATATGTTCAACGGATTGGTTTCTAAAAACTTATCTAAATTAGATACGTTGAACATGACCATGGTAAACGAGCAAGGAGTTGCGACAACTTTGAAAGTAAATATCGATAAAAATTCAGCATTCGCTGCTGATGAATAAAGATTTGTTTTAGTTTTTTAGAATTAAATTTTGTTAGGTAAAAAAGGTCTTGAGAATATCAAGACCTTTTTTTTATTAATTCTATTTGTGAAATTAGTTACTCAGCTGCTACTAATTTAGCGGCGCTTCTGTAGATGTATTCGTTGTAAATGTGTCTTCTTGCAAAACGACTTGGCGATTCAGCATTTACCATTTTGACATACACAGGTCTCAAAATACCAAAATATTCAAATGAACTTCCGTCAAGGAAAGTTACATAAAGTACTCCTTTCTCATAATGAAAATCTGAGATGTTAGTAGTTGATGTGATTCTAGTGTATTCTGCTTTGTCTTTTTCCAAAGTCTCTGGAGCGATACTCACCAAGAAATGGTAGGCTGCAATAATCTCGGTGCTTTTTTCTTCTGCTGCCAAACGTTCTACAGGATCTTGAATAGTATCCGGATGGATATCTTTCATAGCATTTCTATAAATGGTTTTTAGCTCTTTCAAAGTAGCTGTCTTAGTTACTCCAAGTAACGTTCTGTATTCAATAATTTTTTTTGTATTCATTTTTTTGTAATAAAAAACAGTTCAGTTCTCAAATTTTTTGCAAAAATACTGTTTTATTTAGATATAACAACCTGATTTAAAAAATAGTACATTTTTTATTTTATTTATGTTGCGCATGTCGATTATCGTTGTATATTTGCACCCGAAGAGCGCGGGATAGAGCAGTAGGCAGCTCGTCGGGCTCATAACCCGAAGGTCACAGGTTCGAGTCCTGTTCCCGCTACAAAGAAAAAACGATTTAGTGAAAACTAAGTCGTTTTTTTATGCGTTACTGTTTGATTTTTAAGGATTAATCATTTTTGTGACAAAGCTCGTTAACGGCTTTTACGGAATTACCTCCTACCAAATAAACGGTAGTAATCTACTTGATGCTGATTTCTGTTGTGATGGGAATATGATCTGAGACTTTTTTGGCACGTTTTAAGTTTTCGAAATCAGTGTAAAAAGGAATGGCTTTGCTGTTTTTTAGGGTTATTTTTTCTTTGTTGTACCAAATGTTGTCAAATTCAGAAGCCAAACAGTTGTTGTTAAAACACTCTTTCTTTAAAGACGTCTTTTGTTTGAAAAAAGCAGATTCGTAATTCATTCTTCTTAAAGGGATAAATACGGTATGGGATTGTGGACAATTGAAGTCGCCTACGAAGAGTATATTTAGAGTAGGGTATTCTTCAGGAAGGAATTTGAAATATTTAATTTCCGTTTCTGGTTGTTTACTTTTGGTTATTGCGTGGAAGTTGGCAATAGTAAATTGTTTGTTTTTATATTCAAAAGTGGCATAATAAGGTTCTCGGTCTATTTCTATGTTATACTTTTTCTCCAGCCATGCTTTTCCAATTTTCTTTACAACTGCTGTTTTCCAGATGAAGGCATAGCGTTCGGTTTTATAGGCGCTACTGGATGTTGGATCACTAATGACATAATCCCATTTACTTCCTTTTCTATTGAGTTCGTCGGCTAATTTTGCGACTGCTTGTGCTCCGCCATGACCAGCAACTACTTCTTGTATGACTATTATGTCATACTCTTTAACTGTATTGGCGATATAGAGTATAGTGCTATCCGATTTTGATTTTCCGAGGTTTTCAAGATTCCAGGATAGGAGTTTTACTTGGGCGCTTAGTGATGTGGTTAGTATTAGGAGGATTTTGAAGAGGAATTTTTTCATTAGGCATTGGTTTGCTGTTTAAATTTAGTTGAAAGTTTTTGGAAACCTGTGAGGCCTGGATTATAGTTGCGGGCACGGATTGCAAATCCGCGCTATCGGATTATACATTATTAAAATTATATTTACCCAATGCTGATTTTAAAATTTTCCAATGATTTCTTACTTGCATTTTGATTTCTGGCGCTTCCATTTCTTCCGATGAACGATATACATACCGTAAATAATTTCCACGGTACTTACGTTCAAATTCTGATATAACTAATTTTCCTTGAACAAAGCTGGAATTTTTAGCAGGGAGATATCGTTTTTTTTCTCCTTTATAACTGTATAATCGATAAATTTTTCTTTTAAAAATAGGTGCGGAATCTAATAGATATTTTTCTTTTATTTTTTCTGCTCTTTTATGTTTTCTTCTGATAGAATCCTTCATCTCTCTATAAAATGTTGCTAAGTTTTTGGATTTTAATAAAGTTTGATAACCATAAAACTCGAATCCAAGATAATTCAAAGGAATATTCTTTTTGAGCATTCCATCTTTTAATCTAAAAGATTGTAGCCTATTATCGTCAATTTTAAAAACTGTAATTTCTGTTTTTGGAATTGAAATAATAAGTTTAATTTTCTCTATCTGTTCTTTTATAAATTTTTCAACAAATTCTATTTGTTTTTCTTCACACACAATTACTATATCATCAGAATACCTTCTGTAAAAAATATCATTTTTAACAGTAAGCCTTTCAATTATTGCCTCGTCAAAGGGCAACATGTAAATATTTGCTAATAACGCACTAATTGGCAAGCCTTGTGGAATCCCTATTAGTTTTCCATCTTTATGTTTCTGATTCTTATGTATAATTATGTCCGAATCTATTAAATCACTTAAACTATTAAAAAAAGTGCTTTTGCCTTCCATTCGTAATTTGGCAAGTGCCTTTTCATTAAAATGGCCTTTCTTAAATTTCAGATCATTAAGTTTTACATACGAAAATTTGGTAATTGCCTTAAATAGATTATAATGATCCTTTGGCAACGATTTACGTCCTAATATTTTGGCCCAACTCAATTTCAGTAACTTATGATTAAGGCTAGGAAAAAAATTTTCTATATCGAAAGCCAAAGCAACACAATCCTGTCTCTTTACAATTTCGTCAAAAACATCTTTTGCAAAGTGAGTATTGTTTTTGAATTTAGTCTTACATGCTGCAGGTATTTGTCTGTAGGCCGAAATAGATACTGAAACAATACTATTTTCTAAATATTTTTCATATTCTTTAGAGATAATATTTTGAGAATAATAAGAATATATATGAGAATCGACATGGCTAGCATATAGTATCTCTCTAATTTTTCTATTAGAGATTACTTTACCATCCTTCATTGTTTTATGAGAATGCCTTTCAATACCTTTGAAATCAGAACGCTTATATCGTCGTTGAGATATTTCCTTAAAAATTAAGGGATAAAATGAATGCTTTTCAATATTATTTGGATTAGCTATATAGTTCTCAACTTGCTGACGAACATCTATAGGCGTCTTGTTTGAAAAATGTGGATATCCTCTGTCCTTAAACCAATCCTTTCGTTTCATAAATAAGTAAAAAAGCTCCCGCGCGGTTTTTATAATGAGATAGAACCTACATCCCCTAAGAGACTGAACCGTTAGCCGAGTTCTCGACTCCCGCTGACTTTGTACGTTATCTTTGCCCAATGGGCTCTCACTGATGTTTAATATAATCCTAAACGCCTCAACCATGATTGTAACAATCACAGACTTTAGTCGTCTAATACCTAAAGTATATAAATCTTTCTGTAGAATACTGACGTTGCTGTCATATCCTGCATTTATATCGATATACTTGCAGGAAATGACTGCAATTACACCTTTCCTAATTCACATATTTTATTATCCTTACGGTCTGAATTAAGTGAAACTATTAAGTTTACAACAGTTCAACAAATGTTTTATCTCTTTAACTAAGGAGCTTAATTACTAAATGTAAATATAATTTATTCATTGTTACTATTAATCGGAAAAGGGTTAATATCTGTAAAAAACTCAATCGGTAAATATTGTTCACTAAATTTCTGTTGAAACGGGCTGTACCATTTTACTTTTACAAACTCCATAGACGCTAATCTTTTTTTATCACCATTGTTATAAAACAAATCAGTATAAGTCTCATTTTTATATCCACAAACAATAAAATCTGGGGTTGTATAATTAACAACATATTGAATCATTCTTTTTCTTTTAATCTCTGTGGGTGTCCCATCTTCATTTATTTCAGAAGTTTTTCTTATCGAGGATCTTTTTTTTAAAACTTCTAATTTTTTAGTCTTAAAGTAAAAAATTCCAGCGTACTGATAAGATGGTTTTAAGGGAAGATCTAGTATTTCATCGACAAGATTCTGATGACCTTTATGAAATTTATCAGGATCATCTAATCGTCCTATTTTCAAATCGTGAATACTCTTTAACATATTTTGATAAATATGTACTTCAATAAATTCACTTTTATTATCGTCAAAATAAACACATATATATTTGATTCTTTCCGCAATTTCAAATCCTGAAACATCATCGTGTGTTTTCTTTTTTTTGTCTTCAAAATGAACCTCTTTTATGATCATTATCGGAGGAACATATTTTCCATCACCTTTTATTTCGTATCCTTGAAGTAACGGATGCGATTTAAAAGTCACTAAATTACCTACTTCAAAACTATTTACCATGATTGTTATTTGTTAATTATGTAAATATGATTTTTAGTTTTTGTTCATCTCAGCGATTGCTTCCAACTTTTCTGTTAACTCAATTACCTCAACAATATAATCCCTACTTTTTTCATTGAAGTTAGTAATATCTCTTACCCGTATAGCGGTACCCGCCATACAAACCATTAACATATTTGTACTTCCACTACCTATCTCATTAAAATCAATGTCTGTTGAAATTACTGCATTTCCTCCTAGCCTTAGACATTTAATCCTTAAATCAGACATGCATAATTGAGTAGCCTTTTCTATTTTCAGATTTGTAGTATTTGACGTGGTACCAAAAAAATCATTAAAAGATCTAGATAATTCGGTTGCAAACCCGGTTCCGGATGTAGTTTGTGCAGTTACCATAGCCACAATGTCATACTCCCATTTTACAGGTGCCTCACTGGAGATGATTGGTATGTATGTAATAATTTGTTTTAGTCTATTTTCGATTTCTGCTTTTTGCTGTTGGTAATTTCTAGCAATTTTATTTAATAATTCTCCTGAACAACTTGTACAGTAAGCATCAAAATTAAATTCTAAATGTTTATTTATGAACTCAGATTTTGATTGGGGAATGAGTACTGCGCTAAATAAACCTTTCAAGGTCTTATTACAATGGGGGCATTTTTCCAAATTCATAATTTTATTGTATTTATCTTTAGATATTTAAACATTATTTTCTACTTATTAATTTGCAATGAAGTAAAATGTGATGCGAAGTGAACTATTAATATCTCGATTATCTGTGCAGTAAATGATAAGAGCAGGAAATAAAATCAATAAGATATTTTTTTTCATAGTATTCTATCTAGTTATTATTCAAACTTAAAAACAATAAAAATCAAATCTTTACGGTTTTCCACAATGGAGAACATTTTAATTATCAATCCTCACTTCATAACGCTTCCCATCTTCACCTTCAACAGAAGTATTTCCGTTTTCGTCTATATCCGCTGCGGTGATGTGGTCTTCATCTACATAGCCGCCATTTGGGAAATTGATTTGAATTATCTGGCAGTTTTCAACTTCAACATCGAGGGTGTAGGTTGCTGAATGTCCTGTTTGTGAATTGTTGTAGTCAACGGTTGCAGGGTAGGTTCCGTCTTCAAAGTTGCATTCTGAAGTTTCTGTGGTTACGAATGATGTTGGAACATTGTCTTCGTTGGCAGTGTTATCTTCGGTTTCAGTAGTGGTTTTTGAACCGCAGGAAATGAGGAAGCAACACAATAGTAGTAGTGCTGTTTTTATGGTTTTAGCGCACATAGCCTGAGTCTCCGTTTCTTTTTAGTTTTACTTTGTAATTATCGCAGGAGTTGCAGACGCGACTTGAAGTCCAGGTGAGGGATAGTTCGTGAACGCCTTGGGTTTGCCCGAGCTTTGAGGTGTTTAAGTCATAAGAATAGCCGAAAGTGAATTCACTCAGTTTAAATGTAGCTACCGGATTTATAGAGGTTAGTAAATGACCCGTCGAACTTCTGCGTTCAGGGTTCATCGCCGCCAATGCGCCAATGGTAAAATATCCGGCCTCAAACATGGCTCCGATATCAAGTCGATTGTATTGGGATTGCCTCATGTAATTTGCGGTGACCATAACCCGGCAATCTTCAGGAAATATTGAGGATGGGGAATTATCAAGTTCAAAGTAATGTCCGCCATGAACCGTTAAAAACATGTCTAGTTGAACATTTCCTTCTTCTGTAAAAGAGATGTTGGGTCTGTTTAGGTGTTTTACTGCTGCTCCAATCCAGGTGTTTTCAGTATTAATTACGAAGCCGGCTGAGACATCAAGGAAATCTATTTTGTCGTTATTGCGCAGAAATCCGGGATCTACACTTCCTCCGTTGATTGCTCCTGTGTTGATGTCAATCTGATCTTCGAGGACTAGATTTCTAAAGTTTAGGTTTTTGTTTCCCCAGCCGACTTCTAAACCGGGACAAAATCCCCATTCGTCATTAAGCGCTACGGAATAGGAGTAGGCTGCATTAACTTGAAGGTAATTGTAGTTGGTAAAAACTTCGTGGTGCCTTAAAATAGTCCCTCCGATAGCAGCTCTGTCGGTCACCATATTGTTTAAAAAAGCAAACTGAGTTTCAATTTTTCTGTTGCCGTCGGGCCATTGTCTTCTGTGCAGCAAACCTCCGTGCCATGCTGTTTCAAAACCAGTGAAGCCGGGATTTAAGGTTTCGGGTACTAAAAAGAACTCTGTAAATACAGGATCTTGCGCTTTTACTTGAGTTGAAATTGTGAGTACCGCTATAATCAAAAGTAGCTTTCGTTTCATAATTATGTGGTGCTTATTTGATTAAAACAAAGGTTTGATTTTCGTTGATGACCGTTCCGTAAAACGTTTCTGCCGTTACTTTGGCGTAATAGTTTCCGTTTTCGGCATTGAAGCCTTTTATTTTGGCATCCCATCCGACCAAGACGTCTCCGGTTTCTGAATAGATGATGGAGCCCCAAGTGTCGTAAACATCTAAGCGAACATTTTTCAACCTTTTTGTGACGGGTCTGAAGGTATCGTTAATAGTATCGCCATTTGGAGTAAATGCTGTTGGGACTACTAAGAGGTATCCTTTTTCTACAATTAAAGTTATGGTTTGAACATAGACGCATCCGAAAGGATAGGTAACAGTTTGCGTTACTACATAATCTTTTGGGATGGCGTAAATGTGAGTTGGATTTAGATCGGTTGAGAAAGTTCCGTCACCGAAGTCCCATGAAACGGAAAGGTAATCGCCAGTAATAGTACTTTGAAATGTGATTGGATCACCAATAGCATATATTCCATAAGTGGCATATCCGATGGAAGTGGTATCAAATGAAGGATAGCCTAATGTGGGAGTATCCACTACAACGGTTTGTGTTGCTGTGCAGCCATAACTATCGGTTACGGTTAATAAGACTGTTCCGTTGACAGGAGATTGCATTATTTCGTTATTGGCTCCACTAATAGTTCCGCTCGACCATTGGAATTGATAAGCAGGAATTCCCCCTGATGCTTGAGCGACAAAATTTTGGTCGACCGTGTGGGCAGCACAATCAAAAGTGGTTTGAGTGGTAACATTCAGGACAATTGGATCAGGTCTTGTGATTGGAAATTGTTCTGTTTTAATACAACCATTGGCATCGGTTACTGTAACTAAATAGTTTCCGGATGTAATGCTGGATAAATCTTCTGTTGAACTTCCGTTAGACCATGAATAGCCGAATGGGGGAGTTCCGCCTGCGACAATCAAATCAATAGCACCCGAACTGGCATTGGTACAATTAAAAGCGTTTGTAATGTTGGCTGAAAGAATGAGTGGTTGCGGTTCGACAATAGTAAATGTTCTTACTATGAAACAGGGAGTTCCATCTGAAATTGTGGCAGTGTAGGTTCCGGGACCGAGGTTGTTTCTAATTAATCCTGAAGTGCTTCCATCGCTCCAAGTTAAAGCTACTGGAGTTATTCCGCCTGTTAGGTTTAGATTTATACTACCGTTTTGAGCACCAAAACAAGAAATGTTTGCTACTATGGGGTTAATCGTAAAAACAGGCGCTTGTGGAATATTGATAGTCTCTACTTTTGGACAGCCTACAGCATCGGTTACTGTGATGGTGTAATTTCCGGCAGAGAGATTGGTTTGGTTTAAGGTTGTTGCCAGATTGCTCCATTGGTATTGATACGGAGGATTTCCGCCCGAAAGCGTAACGGATATAGAGGCATTGTCAGCTCCGTAACAGGTAATTGGCGTTGTAGTGTAAGCGATAACGATGTCTGTTGATTGGGTTATAGTAACCGAAAGATTCTTTTGGCATCCATTGGCATCCGTTACCGTAAGATCATACATTCCGGCAACAATAGCGTTTAGATTCTGATTGCTGCTGGTAAAACTATTGGGTCCTGTCCATGAAAATGTATAACCACTTCCGACAGTTCCGCCCACTACATTTACAAAGATTTCACCTGTAGCGGCTCCAAAACACAGCACATTGGTCTGACTAACAAGACTCACTACTAAAAGTGGTGGTTGTGTAATTGTGAAAGTTGCTGTTGTTGGTCCGCAATTATTAGCATCGGTAACGGATACTATATATACTCCCGGAGCTAGGTTTGCAATATCCTGCGTAACATCCGCATAAGGACTGGTGTCTTTGGTCCATGTGTAAACATAAGCTCCAGTGCCACCAGTTACGGATATAGTTATACTTCCATTAGTCGCATTGAAACACGTAATGTCATTTTCGCTGTCGACTGTAATGGCAATAGCTGCAGGTTCGGTGATGGTATAGGTGTTAGAAAAAGGACAACCGCCAGCATCTGCAATGGTAACATCATAATTGCCAGGTGCTAAATTTGAAATACTGGTAGCCGTAGACGTAAATCCGTTTGGACCTGTCCAAGAAATAGTATAAGGAGTGCCTGATGAAAAAGGAATTCCACCCGTAATGTTGGTTGTGATGGATGCTATATTTACGCCGAAGCATAAATTATCATTCAAAACTATATTAGGATTGATTGCCGGATTTACCGTGATAGTAACCGTAAAATTTGCACCTGTACAAACCCCTGAAATAGGCGTTACTGTATAAGTAACAGTAGATGGATTTGTAGATGTGTTAACTAATGTTTGGCTAATATCTATTTGTGGTGTGGGTTGTGCTGAAGCACCAGTTATTGTTCCTACTGGGCTTATTATTGGTGTAGACCATGAATAGGTTGTGCCAATTGGAACAATATTACCTCCACTATTAGCTGGTGTAACTGTAAATGTTGTCGCGCTGCAAATAGTTGAAGTTAATGGAGCTATTACTGGATTGTCATTAACTATAACCGTTGCAGGATCTGTAGTTATAACTGAGCATCCTCCAGATATAGTCGGAAATGTTATCACACAGTAATAGTATGTAGTTCCGGATGTAACTGTTAGTGCAGAATATGTTGCATTTGTTGCACTTGCAATTGTATTTCCACCAATATTAGAATTTATAGTATTTGAAAACCATTGATAGGTTGGGATCCCTATACCGTTGGTATAAGTTAATGATAAGAGCG
Source organism: Flavobacterium sp. (assembly GCF_029945805.1). Taxonomy (GTDB): domain Bacteria; phylum Bacteroidota; class Bacteroidia; order Flavobacteriales; family Flavobacteriaceae; genus Flavobacterium. The sequence goes on along the minus strand of NZ_JAQSDH010000002.1, from coordinate 43,948 downwards.
TTGGCGTTTCGTTTACACAGACAGTGCTTGAAATGGGTTGGTTTGCCAATGCCGGAGCTACATTTACAATTACCTCAGCGGTATTCGTTGTTGCATTACATCCTGAACCAACGGCCTGCGTTATTAGACAATAATAATATACTGTACCAGCCGTTATTGTTGGTGGTATAAACGTATTATTTGTTTCCCCTGTTATAACTGTTCCTGAAGTAGTGTTATTAGTACTTGAACTATACCATTGATAGTTATATACAGTTCCTAAACCGCCTGATACGGTAACACCCAAAACAGTTGGTAGAGAGTTTTGACAAACTGTTTGAGTAACCAATGGTTGAACTGTAACCGTTTGATCATTAACTACATCTACTTGAGCAACACTACTGGTGATTGTCCCACACCCGCTTCCACTAAAGCTAAGCGTTACATAATAGTAATATGAATTTGCTATTGTATAAACTTGTGGTGTATAAGATGCAGAATTAGTACCAACAGGTGTACCACCTATTGTTGAATTATTTGTATTACTATACCATTGATAAGTAACGGTTCCAAATCCACCAATATAGCTTACCGTTAGTGGCGTTATATCAATACCAACACAAACACTTTGCAATAGTATTGGTTGTTGATCTACAGTAGGAATAGGATTTATAGTTACAGTCGCTGTATTTGATGTAATACTTGTACAACCTCCAGAAGCAAAGGTTATGATGCAATAAAAACTTGTTGTAATTGTATTTGTAGGCGTATAAGTGTCGTTAATAGCTCCAACAATAATACCATTATCATCATACCATTGATAGCTTGCTGTTCCTGTACCATTAATGTAAGCTATAGTCAGCGGTGTCAAAACTGAACCGAAACAAACAGTATCAGATTGGGGTTGTATTGTTATTATTGGAGCGGTCACTACAATAACAGTAGCAACAGCACTTGTTACATTACAACCAACTCCTGATTGTGTAATTACACAATAATAATATTTAGTGCCTACTACATCTGTTAGTGGGATATAGATATCAGTAGTTGCACCGGGTATCGCAGTACCGCCCGAGTTTGATGGAGATGTATTTGAATACCATTGATAATTAAAAGTTCCTATTCCACCACTTGAAACAACAACTAAAGGTGTAGCTGCTGAGCTTTGACACTGTGTTTGAGTCACTAAAGGCTGAGTTGTAATAGATGGGTCTGGTACTACATCAATCTGGGCTATCTGGCTCGTAATATTTCCACAGCCACTTCCATTTAAACTAATCACTACATAGTAATAGAATGTCCCAGCAGTATTAAAAACAGGTGGTGTATAGCTTGAAGAATTAGTGCCTACTGGTGTTCCTCCTGATGTTGAGCTGGTTGTATTACTATACCATTGATAAGTTGGTGTTCCTAATCCTCCAGAGTATGATACAGTAAGTGCCGAAATAGAACCTCCTGCACAGATACTTTGTGTTGGCGTAGGTTGTAATGAAATTGCTGGTAATGGATTTACAGTTATAGTAGCTGTTGCCGAAGTTATACTCGTGCATCCCCCAGATGAGAATGTGATAATACAATAATAATCTGTTGTTACAGTATTTGTTGGTGTATAGGTAGCTGAAGTCGCACCAGAAATCAATGCAGTTGAATCATACCATTGGTAACTTGCGGTTCCGGTTCCGTTACTATACGTAACCGTTAATGGTGTTTGAGGCGCACCTTCACAAATAGATACTGATTGTGGCTGTGTAATTATTTGAGGAGCATTGACCACAATAACTGTTGCAATTGTACTAGCTACTGAACAACCTAAACCAGATTGTGATACCAAACAATAATAATAAAATGTTCCTACAGTTGATGTAGGCGGAGTAAAACTTGATGTATTGGTTCCTATAGGAGTTCCTCCGGTATTTACAGGAGTTAATGTATTATACCATTGATAATTAAAAATTCCTATCCCACCAGATGAAACAACTGTTAACGGTGTTGCAGTAGAATTTTGACATTGCGTCTGAGTAACTAAAGGCTGAGTATTAATGATAGGGTCAGCTATTACTATAACCTGCGCAACATTACTAATTGCCGTTCCGCAACCATTACCACTTAAACTAACTGTAACATAATAATAGAATGTGCCTGCTGTGTTAAAGACAGGTGGTGTATAGCTTGAAGAATTTGTGCCAACTGATGTTCCTCCTGACGTAGTGCTAGTTGTATTACTATACCATTGATAAGTTGGCGTTCCTACTCCTCCTATATAGGATACAGTCAGTATTGGAATAACACCTCCAATACAAATACTTTGTGTTGGCGTAGGTTGCAATGCAATTGTTGGTAAAGTATTGATAGTTACAGTAGCTGTAGCTGAAGTTATGCTTGTACATCCCCCTGATGAGAAAGTTATAATGCAATAATAATTTGTGGTTACAGTATTTGTTGGAGTATAAGAAGCTGAGGTTGCACCTGAAATCAAACCAGTTGAATCATACCATTGGTAACTTGCGGTTCCAGTTCCGTTGTTATAAGCAACATTTAATGGTGTCTGAGGTGCACCTTCACAAATAGAGGCTGATTGTGGTTGCGTAATAATTTGGGGAGCATTGACCACAATAACTGTAGCTATTGCACTAGTTACTGAACAACCTAAATCGGTTTGAGTAATGATGCAATAGTAATATTGTGTTCCAACTATATTTGTTGGTGGAGAATAAGAAGCATTAGTTGCCCCAGAAATTAATGTCCCTGAAGGTGTTGTGCTATTTGGATTGGTATACCATTGGTAAGTATAAGAACCAACCCCTCCTGAGGCAACGACTGTTAATGCTGTAGCCGCTGAATTTTGACAGACTGTTTGAGTAGTCAAAGGCTGTATTGTCAAAGTTGGATCGGCAACAACAATAATTTCAGATGAATTACTGGAAACTGTACCACAACCATTACCACTTAAACTAACTACAGCATAATAATAGAATGTGCCTGCAGTATTAAAAACAGGTGGTGTATAGCTTGAAGAATTTGTGCCAACTGATGTTCCTCCTGACGAAGTGCTAGTTGTATTACTATACCATTGATAAGTTGGTGTTCCTAATCCTCCTGCATAGGATACATTCAGTGTCGGAATAACACCTCCAACACATATACTTTGTGTTGGTGTAGGGTGAACTGTTATTGTGGGTAATGGATTAACAGTTACCGTTACAATATTTGAGGTTATACTAGAACAACCTCCAGAAGATAATGAGATAACACAATAATAATACAAGGTTCCTACAGTTGAAGCTAGAGGGTTAAAAGTAGCATTAGTGGCTCCACTGATTAATGTGCCTCCTGTTGTCGAACTACTGGTATTTGAATACCACTGGTATGTAGGAACGACTGCTGAACTATTTAATACTATTGTCAAAGGTGTTGGAGTTCCTCCTAAACAAACAGAACTTGGTTGGAGTGGAGTTGTTATGGATGGAGCAGGATTGACTGTAACAACATAATTTACTGGAGCACCGATACAACCTCCAACAGTTGGAGTAATTAAGTAAGTAATTGTGCCTGGGTTAGTATTAGTCGTATTGATGATTTGTGAGGGGATAGTATTAGTAGTCCCGGAAGAAGTAAATCCACTTATCCCAGCTGTTGCCGAAGCTGTCCAGGAAAAAGTGGTGCCGACTGGAATTGCCGTTAAAGTAACTAAGGTAGTTGCTGAACCTGAACAAATAGTTTGACTTAAACTGCTGTTTGTAATTACTGGCGTTGGATTTACTACAAAGGATTGTGTTGCAGTATTGGAAGGTCCACATTCATTTGAAACTACTAAAGAAATAGTATAATTTCCTGTAGTTGGATAATTAATATTTACTGGATTTGCGAAATTAGAGGTAGATGGCGTGCCTCCAGGAAAACTCCAGGAATAGGTTAATGTGCTACTAGCTGGCGCACAACTGTTTACTGTTGCTATTGGGTTTACATTTGCTGAACCGCAGTAATTAGGTAATATTCCATTTATCAAGGTTATACTTGGCGGTTTTTTAACAACTACCGTTTGTATAGCAGATGTTACTGGACCACACGAATTTCTAATTGTAACGCTAATAGAATACGTCCCAGCCTCTGTAAAATTAAAAGATGGATTTGCTGATGTTGCTGATGTTCCACCTGTATAAGTGAAAGCTGATAAAGAACCGCAATTACCACTAGCATAAGTTACATTCCACAAATAAATTGGTGGAGAACATTGGTTTGCTAGATTAGTATTGTTTGTAGTATTAACAGCTAAAGGCGTACATCCTGTGTTTGGACTTAATGTAAACAGCGGCACTAACGGAGATTCTATGCAGATTTGTTGAGTTTTTGTAGTTGTGCCACATCCATTTTGGGCCGTAAGTGTAATGGTATATAGACCTGCTGCCGAAAATATATGATTAGCATTTGTAGCATTTGTTACCCATCCTGTGGTAATTATATTATTTGCTCCACTAGCAGGGTCGCCAAAATTCCAAGTAAATCTTGTATCCCTTACGCACCCGCTGTCATATCCTAAGATTGTTGTATTGGAAAATAAAACATTTGAAGTAATACATTCAATTGGGAGGGATGTAAAATCTGCTACAGGTTTTGACCTGGTGTTTCCTCCCACAACTGTTCCCGTAGTAGTCCTACAAGCGTTTGTAACAACTAAAGTTATGATAAAATCACCCCCACCATTAAGGCAACTATTAGTATTGTAGGAGTATGGAATAGGATAGTTTGTAGAAAGTAATGGATTTATGGCATTATAATATGGTGAAGCCACCATTGTCGCCTGACTTATATTTACAATAGGAGAATTATCACCATAGTTAATTGCATAAGTTGTGCCTGGTGAATTTTGTGCCCAATTACCAATTGTATATTGAATAACCGGTGACGGTATACACATATCAACCGTGCCGCCAGGATTTAGTACTCCTGCAGAAGGATTGGAAATATTTTTAACTTCATAACTTACAGAATTACTACAGTTAAAATTTCCTATGGCGGTTATAACCATATTGTATACACTTAATTGGGTATAAGTATGAGATATGGGAAAGTTAATGTTGTTTTGAGATGGAGTAGTATCACCCCAATTTATTGAGTATGATGTTATGCAACCAAGTGAAGCTGATGTGTTATCAACAGTTATTGAATAACTTGTATTTGTAAGTGAAGCGACTGTGCAATTACTAAATTGATTTGCTGAACTTGTTGCATTTGGATCATTAAAACTAATATCCGGTTTCTGCTTTACTGTAACGTTCTGAGTTCTTGTTACTGTACAACCACCTCGTGTAACAGTTAAAACTACAGAAAATGTAGTAGTCCCACATCCTAAAGAAGTAAATGAATGCATTGGATTTTGCTGAGTTGAGAGCGGTGATCCATCTCCAAAATCCCAAGAGTAATTGTTTGTCCCTGCTCCCGATACTGTTGAGGTAAATTGAACCACTGTCCCTGAACAAGTATTGTCATTAGTAAAGGTAAAATTAATTGTTGGAGGAGCATTTACAGTTATAACAACAGGAGTCAAATTCAGATTTTGAGTGCCAGACGAATCTTGAACACTAACTAAATTATAAGTAAATGTTCCTGTAATTGCAGTATTTGCAGTTAGAGTTCCAACATTTCCTGAACTTACAATTGGTGTTTGTGAAATTCCATTTAGTGTATACGTAAATGTATACGGAGCAGTTCCTCCGCTTCCTGTAAAAGTTATTACCGGGTTAGCCGAATTTTGGCATACAGAAGTTCCTCCCGAAATAGTCGCGGACGGAGCGAGTAAAGTCTTATTTTCATTAGCTGCGGCAAGGTGTTGCCCCAAAACTAGTAAAATAGCGATGTAAATATGTTTCATTGTTTAATCTTTTGAAAATCATGGTTCTATTTTATTTAATTTGGGGCTAACTAAACTATTTAGATTATTTTTAACCTAACTTATCAGACAAAAATAGTTAAATTTTGTTCGTATCCTATTTTTGATAAAAAACTATCCGCCAAAAGGTAACTCACACTCTCTTACATAAAATAATTCTTATTTTGAGCATTATAACAATGGGGAAATTGTTCAGATTTAAGAAGGTAAATGTTTAACCAAACTAATTTTATCCTACCACCAACCTCTAACATTGTAAGTAACAGTTTTTGGCTGACCGTTTCCATAAGCTACTCCAATATCTCTAATAGCTTTTATTCTTTCACTTTCTTGTGCTTGGTCTTTTAATATATATTTCCATTCTCTTGCATCTAGTTCTTTAACTCTTGCTGCTATTTTATTGGATAGTGTTTTTACATCTCCAAAACAAGCTGCTGAAGGATCTATTGTAGTAAGTAGTTCTCCGACCTGATTTGCAACATCAACGGATTGATTTGCTGACCAGTAATTAGTTGCTTCTGCTAATTTTAGTTTACATTCTCTGTCTATTTTCTTTTTATAAATTGGCGCTACTGCATCCATACATTTATCATAACAACTTTTACAAACTGTTGGTACACTAGTTAATTTATAAATTGCTTCTTCATACTTATTTTGGCTTACAAGAGTTTGAGCTTCTTTTATTATAAAATCACATTTGCTAGTATAATATTCTATGATTTTTGATTTGCCGTTTTCTACAAAGCTTTGAATAGTTGCATTTTTAGGATTAATACCTTTCAAAGCAGAGATATAGGCTTTGGTTTCGTTTTCACCGACACCTTTTACAGTAATTGATGTGCTTGAAAATTTAGTCCCTTCTATACCATCTCCAATGTGCAGGGTAACTTCCAATACAAAGGCTGTCATTGATGGTGCTGTAGGAGTCAAATCTTTGCTAATCACATTTATATTAGCGGTAATAATAAATCTTTCGCTATTTGCTGATCCGCCCATTCCGTTTTGGGTTACAATTTGACTTAATTTGTTTGCTAAAATACTACGGGCCGCATCGGGCATCATATCAATTTGTTGCGGCACATAAGTTGCTAAAGTTATTCTGGCAGCATCATTTGTGCTTCCTTTTTCGTTTTGAGCCAAAGTGAAATTATAGCACATTGTGAAAATGCCTAACAAGATAATTTTCTTCATGTTTTTTATTTTATTGATTATTACTGACTTTTCCCTCCAATTACTATAACTGCTTTACCGGTTCCAATACTGTAATTAGAACTTGGGAATTTATATGTTTTTTTAAGATATTTTCTTAGTGCAGTACCGAAATCATCCGTTGTGTAAGCAGCTCCATCTTCACCTCTGAGAGGAATCCGAACAGAAACAAGTTGCATTTTGGTAGCAGTTTTAGTTTGAAGGGTAAAAGCACCGTTTACCGTATTAGATTTCATCCATCTTTTAAGATCATCTGAAAGTTCATCGCCATCTTCGTTAATTTCAGAGTTCAGGTTTTTAGGAGCTCCATCAAAGACTTGTATTTCTACAGAAACTTCCCTTCCCTTAACTTGCATTTCCTCAAAAAAGGTCATCAACTGTGAGTTAAAATTGTCAATATGTGACAAAACTGATGTTTTTAACATTACTGGTAAAGTGGCTCCAATTAATTCATTACCGGTACCATCGGCAGTTGCTTGAGGCTTATTTGTTCCGGCATCTATACCTGAAAGTCTAAATGTTATCGATTTTTTTGGACCAATTGAGTTGATTTTCCAAAATACATATAATACGATATCTGGTCGCGCGGTGCTTAATAGTTTGTCCTTTGGGCCTTCACTTGTACTTGCGCCATCTTCACTGGTTTCAGCATTTGCCAACGCGTTTCTATCTGTAATATCTTTTAAAGTTGAAGACAGATTTGTTAAAGGATAATTTCTTTCTTTCATTAATCCTTCTATGGTACTAATTACTTGAGTTAAATCATCGTTTAATAAAGCTCTTGCATAATTTGGAACTTTAGTTTGTGTTCCTTGATTATCTACAGTGTCCATATAGTTATTGTTTTCCATCCAATCATCGGAAGGAAAAACCATTATTGATGGTTTATTTACTGCTTGTGAAAATATTAATGTTGATGATAATAATAACATTAATGTGATGGCATTATTTTTAAAATATTTGTTTGTCATTTTATTGTTAATTTTTAAGAATTCCGTCTGATATCATTTTTTTCTTTAGTTCAGGTAGTGAAACTCGAACTTCTAATCCATAAATTATACTCTGATCTCCACTCGCTTTAAAAGATTTTAATTCCTTTGTTACGGAAATGAAATCTTTAAACTCATTGTTATCTGCAAAAAAATGGTTACAGTAAGCTTCATGTTTATTCTGTGCATTTACTTCTAAGATTAGTGGAGGTAAATTGCAATCTTGTTTTCCTTCAATAATTCCTTGAAAGAGCACATCTCGTATTGCTTTTCTTTTAGCATTCTCAACGGCATTCTCTTTATTTTAGCCATTTCCCCAAGCTATTAAAGATTGTGAGCCATCTAAGTTGGTTCTTAAACATGCTGTTTTAAATGTATAATTACCCATTGTTTTTTTTTGGTTGCCACAACTTGAAAGTGTTAGTAATCCGAATAATAGACCGCAAATGAGTGTTATATTTATTTTCATAATTACAGATTAGTTAAACCCAGCACCTAGTGATTTAATAATTCCTGCTTCTTCTAAGTCTCTTCTCAATGCAGCGACATTAATTGAAACTATTACTCCAATTTTATATTCTTTACCTACTTTCATTCTGTCTCCTGCCGCGACAGCGCCGTCGTTTGACAATGATACAAACTTCATATACTTGCCGCCATCCGCAAAAAATGATTTGAAGAAATCTGACTTTTCTTCTTCTAAATTTACGTTAGTAGTTAAGGGTTTCTGGCCTGAAACGGATTGTGTTCCTGTAAAGCCTTGGAAAATAATTCCATGTACAGCATTTTTCTTAGCTTGCTCTATTGCTACATCTGGTTTTTTTGAATAGGACCAAACCTTAATTAAGTAGCTTCCCTGTGTTCCGGTTTGTACGGCTTCAATTTCATATCGCCATGCTTCAGTATCTTTATTAGCTTTCCTGTTTTTCTGAGCATAGATTGTTGAAGTTGAGGCTACTATTATAACGAGTAAAAAGTTTATTTTTTTTAAAATGTTTTTCATAATTATAGTTGAATAAAACCCCCTTCAGTTTATCTCAAAGTTGAAGGGGGTAATAAATTATTTAATTTGTTTAATAAGCATCCCTGAGGCAAACTTTTTACCTCCCGAAAATGTAGTTCTGTCAATTGTAGGTTTCGCATCGGCAGTTTGCTCACCGTCTTCAAAGTTGTTATCCCAAATTTGATCTTTTTCAACTTTAATAGTGCCGACACTTTTATAGGTTACAACGCCTGTTTTTGGGTCTTGAATTTGTTCAAGTACATCAAATTTTTCACCACCCTCTAGTCCTTCTTTCTTTCCAATTTTAGCAGTAATAGGATCACCAGTATATAGAGGTGTTTTTGTTTTGAAAACATCATACTTTTTTTGAAGTTTAGCATATACATTATCAATAATTCTAATTGTAGAAAGTTCTATAATTTGATCTTCAGTTCTTTTTTGTGATAATGAAAATGTAATTAGACCTGAAGCACTTTCGTCACCTACAAACTCTAACTTAAATAAATCAGAGTTATCAAAGGCTAATTTCTTTTTAGGATTAACAGCGTTTTTATCCATATAAAGGTCAGTATAGAATGTATTTGCAGTTGCTTCATTCCAGACTAATTTATATAAATAAGAAGTTGCCCAAATAGAATATCCTTCTTTTGTTTTTTCATATACAGCATCAATACCTTTATTTACTTTACCTGCAAGTAGAGCAGGTGTGTCTTTAGCCGCTTCTCTAGCCGCATCTCTTATTGCACGAGCTACAGGTTCATTAGCAACAAAATTAAATTTATTAATAACCACAAAAGTGTTGTCTATTAATTCGAATCCAGCGGTTTTTAATAATGCTTCTCCATCAGATGATGATAAAGCAGACTTTGTTTCAAGAAATGAAGCATTAAATACACCTCGATCTTCAATCAAACGACTATCAAAGCTTCCATCGTCCTTTCTGTCAAACCATTTTGCTACCAGTTTATTCGCTATTTTCTCTTTGTCTAAATATTTTTGAATTCTAATCGGAAGTTCTTTTGATACCGAATCTGTTTTTATTTCAGCCGCAGCAGTCAGGAATTTACCCACTTTTGACGGTTTATATATAGTAGCCTTTTCTTCTGCGGATAATGTGTAATTGTTTGGATTGAAAGATTTTGCACCAATTTGATGATCGTTGTACTTCTCAGGAAAGGGTGCATTATTGAATGCATTTAGTACTACGTCTTTTTTTGGAAATTTATCGGATTCAATTACCATGGTATGCAAAGAGCTTCTGCGGTATTTGATTTCATTTGTTGCATTTTGAGATTGAGCAAGTGCAAAGTTTGTAAATCCTAAAATTGAACCTATTAAAATGAAGGCTACATTTGATTTTTTCATAATCTTTGTTTTAAAATTGTTTTTTTTGTATTTGGTTAGGTTACTCCTCGTTTATTTGAGTGGTTTCTGAACTCCACTTTTGTGAATTTGGATCTGTTATCCTCCAAAATTCAATTCGCATTCCCTTTCATAACAGTAAATCTTATTCTGCGAATCGTAAGTTATTGGAGCATTGAGCTCAGATTTCATATATGTGATATAATTGTATACCGAACGAACCGAAATACCAAGTCGCATCGAAAGCTCTTCCGAATTCCCGGCTCTGTTGTCTTTTATTAGTTCGTGCATCTTTATTATAACTCGTATATCCAAAACTTTACAATTTTAACAAATAGGTCTGCAACTAGAATGCAGAATAGTTTCTTTATGCGATTTATACTAACAAATAATAGAATTACTAGTTGCTACCTGCAACCAGAATAGTAGACACCACACTCTACTATCTGGCGCAAGCAATCTACCTTAATGAGTATCAGGCAGTATGACAGTCATCCGTACAAATTTTACACCCATTGGATTGTGGATAAGAGTCTTTTGCTTCTAAAACGGCCTCTTTACAGCTTGCGAAGTGCCCGAGGTATTTTCGGTTTACAAAATTGGGCAGCAGACTGCAATCAGAAGTATGAACCTCATGATCACCATTACTGTGTTTGTTGGTGCTGACATAGTATAATTTCATTGGGCCTTGCATTTAAAATAATATCCCAAACTTATAACCAATAGAAATGCATTCCTTACGGAAAACCGTAAAGGAGGTTAAATAATTATCAATTATTAATTATCAATTATCAATTATCAATTATCAATTATTAATTGTCAATTATCAATTATCAATTATTACGCGATGCCTAAGTCTTTGGCAATGGCTATTAGATGCACCGAATTATTTGCTTTAAAATAGTCTTTGAGTTTTCCTATTCTTTTTTCGATGGTGCTTTTGCTGTTTGGTGTTATTCCAAGTTCTTTGAAACGGAATTCTATTTCATCCTGTGAAACTCCTAAAGCTAATTGTTTGATGATTTGGATATCGACTTCATCTATTTCGCGCGTGTTTTTGTCTTTTAAAATATATTCCATTTCAGGCGAAAGGAATATACTGTCATCGTCGTGCGTTTTGTTAATAGCAATTTTAAGTTGTTCAATACTGTTTCGGCCTTTGTGCACAAAACCATTTATAATTCCGCTTTCTAAAAGGCTTTTTACGCGGAAGCTTTTATCTTCAACAGAATACACAATGATTTTTAGATTGGGTTGAAGCAATTTTATAGTGCCGATTGCTTCCTCTCCGTTTTTAATTTTTACGGCTCTATGATCGGATTCAAATGATAAATCAGATATAAATAAATCGTACGGAATTCCATCAGCTAAGGCTTTTTTTACCTTAAGTACAGCATCATCACAATATTTTACTGTATCAATGTTAGTTATTCCAAGCTGGTTTAGTGTTTGGGAAACTGAAATGCTTATGCTGTCTATGTCTTCGGCAATTAAAACTTTTTTGTACATATCGCGCTTACTTTGGAATTATAATCTTTGTTTTGAATCCTTTGCCAGATTCTGTCTCAAAAGTAATAGTTCCTTTTATGGCATGAATACGGTTTTCCGCATTGTGCAGTCCTTTTTTGTGATTTTCTAATTGAACTATACCTTTGCCGTTGTCGGAATATTTTATTTGGATGGATTTAGTATCGTGTTCAAAGCTAATTATAACAACAGAACTTTCACTATGCTTCTTCATGTTTACCATTAATTCTTGCAACACTCTGTAAACAGCAATTTTGATTTCTTTTTTAAGTTTCAACCAATCGATACTACTGCTATTATTGATAATTACGTTTACATTTTCATTGCTGAAGCTGTTGAGCAACTGAATTAGAAAGTCTTTGTACTCTTCACCGGTTTCAATCTCACTGTTTGTTTGAGAGATGTTTCGTGTCCGCGTATACAAATCATCTAAATTTTGAAGTAGAATTTCTTTCTTATCGGGATTTTGCAAATCTTGATTCTCCGCGTAATTCATCGCCTTAAAAACATCGTTTGCCAATTCATCGTGAATCTTTTTAGCAATTCGTGTTTCAGTAGTGTATACAGAGTTTTTAAATTTCCGTCTGTTGAAAAAACGAACCAAAAAAATTATAAGTAGTAAAATTAAGATGATGCCAATAAATAAAAAGCTTACTTGCTGTTTTTCTTTTTCGGTATTTTCTTTTTCTTTTATAGCCTTACTGGAATCATATTTTATTTTGGCAAATTGATTTTTAGCAGAGCTACGCACTCTGTTGATGCTATCTGAAAGCTGCATCTGATGTACTGCGAGTGCTTTTATATTTATAGGTTCAGCATTAATTATACAAAACTTAAGCGCTTCTATTCGATCATCAGGGCTATTGATTCGAGTAGCTGCTTGATATGCCTTTTGTGCAAAATCGAAGGCGAGTTTCTGATTGTTTTCCTGATAGAATTCTGAAAGATGAATGTACGATGGTATTTTTTCGAAGTCATTATTAAGTGAATCTCTTAACCTTTCTGACTGTTTCAGACAATCAAATCCCTTAGAATTCTTCGTTTTTAAAAGTGCATAACCAAGATTGTCGAGTGATTTGGCATATATAGTTTTATCCTTCTTTAAGGAATCATTTTCGATGTTCTTGTATAAGATTTTAATTGCAGTATTGAACTCTTTTTTTGCGAGATACACTACTGCTATATTATTTCTGATTGTGCATTTTTCCGAATTACTTAGTGACTTATTATAAGACTTATTATAATATTTTAAGGCTTCGTCATAATTATACTGTTCTTTATAAACAAGAGCCAGAGCATTATAAATGTAGGGAAGGTATAACGGTCCTTCTGCATTTTTATAGGCTTCGGTCGCCGTAGATTCACTTCCAGAAAAATCACTAAAAAGTTTTTGTATCCATGCCATCTCAAGTAAGACGTATGCCTTTTGATTCCCATTTTGGCTTGTGTTTTTTGCTTTATCAAAATAATAAAAAGCGCTGTCAAATAGCTGTTTTTCCTTGTAGTAAAAAGCAAGGTCAGTACTTTTTTTGTATTTTATGTAACTATTATTGTTAATAGAATTTTGAGTATTGGAACCCTTATTGCAGGAATAGAAGAGCAGCATAACTAGTAAAATCGGGAAACTTAACCTTTTGAGTATCATTTCCCGAAATTATTCAATTTTATTTATCCTGATACTATTTTCTGTAAAATATTATCCTCCGATGCCTACACCTGGTTTTGGCGGTGGCGGTGGCGGTGGTGGCAGTTGACCACCCTGACCGCCTGTGTCTTCAGCATTTATCCCTGCTGGGGCAGAATCAGTAATTGGATCTGCCGTGCAGGAAGTCATTATTGCTGATGAAGCTATAAGAATTGATAAAAAAAGTAATTTTTTCATTCTATTTGATATTAAAAATTAGACATAGTTGTTGCTGTCCGGATTTTGTCCGAAGCCTTTGCAATGATTTTAGCACTGCGGTTTTTTGAGTACTCAATATGCTTTTTGGAAAGTGAAGTGAGCTTTTGCAGATCCGTTTAGTTATACTTTCCGAATAAATATTCAGTTCTGCATAGCATCACTTTTTGAAGTAGTTTTGTACATTTGTTCTTATCGCGAAAAGAACAAAAACTAATTCTGATACAAAGGAATGTGGTTTTTTGACTGGTGTTTGAGACGGATTCCTAGAATTCCATTAATTCCTTATTATTCCTAAAAATCCCCATTGAAGTATGAGAGAAGATTTACTTGATGTCTATAAAAAGGCAATACAACAACAATTTGAAAAGGAAAAGAATGGCTTATATTCTAGTTATTTGATACAAAATTCAAGGGCAAAATTGAGGCAATTATGTGTTGAACGTTTTAAGGGAAATAATCAGATAAATGACCTGAATGCATTCAAGATTTTTTTTGGATTTGAATTTGGTGAGGGGAACTTAAACAAGTTAAAATCTGAAACAGATCGATTTAGACCTATTGAGAATTTTTTTAAAAAAAGTTCAGATACCAATGATTTAGCAACACTAGAATTAGCTGCTATATTGGTAGATTTTAGACCTAGACCTTTTTTGAAGTTTGGAAAGGAATATTTCAAAGATGAAATTGTAGTCGAGAAAATAGTAACTAAAAATGATTTTGTTAAAACAGCTGCAATAGGAGTGGATTCGGTCGATGAAAGTAGTATTGTTTCTAAAGCTAAGAGAAAAAGAAACATAGTTTTTGGATTCGCAGCAATGACTTTGGTTCTTGGGATTTATACAGTCAAGAATGTGATTTTTCCAGAAAATCAATGTATGCAATGGCAAATTGACCATTATGAAATGATTGATTGCAAAACAGAAAGGAATAATTTTTTTGCTGATGCACCAATTGTTCCGATAAATAAAGAGGCACTTGAATTGAAGAAAATTAAGGTATGTGATACCACAGCTTTTTTTAAAAGTGACAAAGCAATAGTTTGGTATTGTAAAAAAGACAATGTTCCAGAATTTTTCAATAATTTAGGAGATGGTTTTCATCCTGTAACTGGTAAGTCATTAAAACCAGTTACCAAATATATTATAAATAAATATGTCAAGAATTTAACTAGTTATCCTCACAAATAAGCTATCAATCATAATTACTTTATTTAAAAAGATTTTATACCAATCCTAACGTTAAAAATGATTGCAAGGTTTGATTTAACTATGCTAATCTCATTTTTTTCAGATAAAATATTTTTGTTATTTTCACGAATTTATCCGGTGCTTTGCTACTGCCGTACGAAAAACGGAAAATATGATGCGTACAATCCAACACGTCAGTCAAAAATTTCTCTTGTTTTTATATTTTAGTGACAGTTAGTCTTGCCTTTAAAGTTTACAATAAAATAGTAATACATTTTATAGAAGTGATTGTCTGTTTTGAACACGCTATCGCTAAGAAAATAAGACCTATCTTTGCACCGCAAAAACAGTATGTATCATGGAACATAAAGCAGGATTCGTCAACATCATTGGAAATCCCAACGTAGGGAAGTCAACTTTAATGAACGCGTTCGTTGGAGAACGATTGTCAATCATTACTTCTAAGGCACAAACTACGCGTCACAGGATTCTCGGAATTGTAAATGGAGATGACTTTCAGGTAATCCTTTCGGACACACCCGGAATTATTAAACCCGCTTATGAAATGCAGAAATCGATGATGGATTTTGTAAAATCTGCTTTTGAGGATGCCGATGTGCTGCTTTATATGGTCGAAATTGGAGAAAAAGAATTGAAAGACGAAGATTTTTTTAATAAAATCATTCACGCTAAGATTCCCGTTTTGCTGTTGCTAAACAAAATTGACAAATCCAATCAAGAACAGTTAGAAGAACAAATTGCTTTGTGGAAAGAGAAAGTTCCGAATGCAGAGATTTATCCAATTTCCGCTTTAGAGAATTTCAATGTGAAAGAAGTGTTTGCTAGAATCCTTGAATTGCTTCCGGTTTCGCCAGCCTATTATCCAAAAGATGCTTTAACGGATAAACCGGAACGTTTCTTTGTTAACGAAACCATCCGTGAAAAGATACTTCTGAATTACGAAAAGGAAATTCCATACGCCGTAGAAATAGAAACCGAAGAGTTTATTGAAGACGAGAAAATCATCCGAATCCGTTCGGTAATAATGGTCGAACGCGATACGCAAAAGGGAATCATCATCGGACACAAAGGGGGTGCTTTAAAAAAAGTCGGAATGATGGCGCGTGAAGATTTAGAGAAATTCTTCGGAAAACAAATCCATATCGAATTGTATGTAAAAGTCAATAAAGATTGGAGAAGTAATGCTTTTCAGTTGCGTAGATTTGGTTACAACCAAAAATAATTAGCCTATAATTTTATTAAATTCCTCGTGTAATTCATCCATTTGTCCAAAACCATTGGCTCTGGTTTGTCGGCCTATGAAGTACAACAATACCCAACAAACAACCATTAGTGATACAATTATTAAATCAGTTTTTATCGGTTGATGAAGTGCCCAATGCGAATAGGCAAACATTGAAAAAACTAAAAATATTCCGGCTATAATAAAGTGTAAAAACATAAAGAACGTCCACAAAGTTTGAGCCGGGCCGAACAATCCTCGAATGTGTGTCGAATTTTTTTCATTTCCTTCTTGCTCTTCCAATTCGATGGTTAAATACGGCGACCAATATTTCTGTTTTTCACCTCGAATCGTAAACTGTATATGATTGTTTCTAATTTTTATTAGATATTCTGGTGAAGCGGTTTTGATATGTTCCACAAACTTCTGTCGCACGATATCAATATTTTCATCGACATCTTTATAAAATCGAGGTCTTAATTGTATGTCATTGTGTGTTTCCATGCAAGAAATCGGTTTGAAATTACAGACTAAAGTAATAAAAAAATTGATATTGCACTCATTAATACTACCTTTGCACCCTTATTTAAATATAGCATGAACAATATTGTAGCCATAGTAGGAAGACCAAACGTAGGGAAATCTACTTTTTTTAATCGTTTAATCAAAAGAAGAGAAGCTATTGTTGACTCGGTTAGTGGCGTTACCCGCGACAGAAATTACGGAAAAAGTGAGTGGAATGGAAAGGAGTTTTCTGTAATTGATACAGGTGGTTACATCAAAGGTTCAGACGATATTTTTGAAAGCGAAATCCGTCGTCAGGTGGAATTGGCTATCGATGAAGCCGATGCTATTATTTTTGTAGTAGATGTGGAAGAAGGGATTACACCAATGGATGCTGAGGTCGCCAAATTATTGAGAAAAGTTACGAAACCTATTTTATTAGCCGTAAACAAGGTAGATAATGCAATGCGTGAAAAAGACGCCATTGAGTTTTACAACTTAGGTTTAGGTGAATATTTCACAATTGCCAGCATCAGCGGAAGCGGAACAGGCGAACTTTTGGATAAACTGGTTGAAGTTTTACCAGAATTACCAGAAGTATCTGAAGAAGAAGCAGCTTTACCAAGATTTTGTGTGGTGGGACGTCCCAATGCTGGAAAATCATCATTCATCAATGCTTTAATTGGTGAAGACCGATTTGTAGTTACCGACATTGCCGGAACAACGCGTGATTCTATCGATACCAAATACAACCGTTTTGGTTTTGAATTCAACTTGGTTGATACTGCCGGAATTCGTAGGAAAGCCAAAGTTAAAGAAGATTTGGAATTTTATTCGGTAATGCGTTCGGTTCGTGCTATTGAACATTCTGATGTAATCATTCTTTTAATAGATGCAACTCGTGGTTTTGAAGGACAAGATCAAAGTATTTTTTGGCTTGCCGAAAAGAACAGAAAAGGTGTTGTGATTTTAGTGAACAAATGGGATTTGATTGAAAAAGATACGATGTCAACGCGTGATTACGAGGCTAAAATCCGTGAGGAGTTAAAGCCGTTTACCGATGTGCCGATTTTGTTCGTATCCGCATTAACAAAACAGCGTTTGTTAAAAGCATTAGAAACCACAGTTCAGGTTTTTGAAAGCAGAAAGCAACGTATCCAAACTTCAAAATTCAACGACTTTATGTTGAAATTAATTGAATCGCATCCGCCACCGGCATTAAAAGGGAAATACGTAAAGATTAAATATTGCATGCAGTTGCCAACGCCAACGCCACAGTTCGTGTTTTTTGCCAACTTACCGCAATACGTTCAGGAAGCGTACAAACGTTTCTTAGAAAATAAAATCCGTGAAAACTGGGATTTCTCAGGTGTTCCGATAGATATTTATATTAGGGAGAAATAATAAAAAAACCTCGTTCATTTGAACGAGGTTTTTAGTTTATTTAGGGTTGTTTAACTAAAACGTATTCACCGTAGGGTAAGTTAAAAGTAGAAATGTCGGTATGTGGTCCATCAAAAGTATATAGCCTCTCTAAGCCATTACCATCATATCTTAACCAAATTTTTAATTTTTCAACACCACCGTCAAAGTAACGTCTCATTGCAAAAGCGCAATCTATTCCTCCCCAAATATCTCTTCTCTCAGGGTCGTTAAACTTCATGCTCATGCGTTTTTCATCGGCAGGACATTCAACGCATTTTGGAAAAACGCTCCCTCTTATTTGTGAAACACTACATAAATTGTAGTCATACAGTTCATCATAGTTATCATTCAAATTGGCCAAAGTGTTGACTTTTTCTACACCGTTTTGAATATATTGATATTCACCGACAATATAGTCTGTGTAATAATTTTTTGAACCTACAGTTGAGTGAACCATATTCTTCGCAATAAATGTCATTTTTAATGAGGTACTGCCATGGGTGTACAACCATGTTCCAAGGAATTGATTTTGAAACCCATCAATGTCTTTGTAATAAGCTCCTTCGGTGTTTCCATAATTTGAAGAGTTTCCATAAAGCGGTAAAATAGGATTTTGCGCTTTACAGCTTATAGAAAACAGCAGTATAAGTGTTATTTGAAATATTTTTTTCATTTATAAAGATTAACCCTTCACTTGTTTATGAGTAGTTATTTAAAATTTAAGGTATTTTTGTCAATACATAATATCCCCAAGGAATCAAAGGAGAAAGTATTGGTTCTCCATCCTGGTACGACCTTTCTCCGTACAAAATCAAAACTTTCATTTTTTCCTGACCTCCTTCTGTAAATTTTTGCAGAAAAACGCTTCCTCCTATATCGTTATTGCTTCTTCCAAAAAAGATTAATCTGGCTCTGAACTGATTGGGTAAGCAATCTTCACATATCGGACGTACAGTGTTAGTAATCAATGAATTGCCGCATATATCATGCAAATATTTATTAGTTAGGTTTTGATTTATCTTATTAAGATTGTCAAATAAAGTCACACCGTCTTTTTTATATTTTATTTCACCTGCTAATAAATCTTCTGAATAAGGAAACATATAAAAATTAATATGTTTTTTGAAAACCATAGTTAATTCATTGTTACCATTAACATACTTATAAGTGCCTTCAAATTGATTTAACTCATTATCAACATCTTTGTAATATGCTCCGTTGGTTTTGGTGCCATCCCAGGTTTTAATATTTATTGTTTGTGATTTACATGATATGCAAATCATTATTGTGATTATTATGATTGTTATATTTTTCATTTTTTTCATTTTTAATTACACGGTGTTTCTAAAATAGGAGATATTGGATTTGAAGATAGCGATAATTTATTCCATCCGTCTAAGTTATTATTTAACTTATACAGTGAGATACTATGGTTAGCAAAGTTTTCCAGAAATAATTGTTCGCACTGAGCTAAATTCATACCAGCATTAAATTTTTTTGCAAAATTACCATCTGCAAAATCAATCATTTGTTGACGTGTGAAACCAGCTGTTCGAGAATTATTCATGTCTATATTGATCTTTGTTCTAAAATTATTAAAATCTTCCACTTTTATTACAAAAACATTTACTTCATCGCAAGTTATACATTCTTTTGCTGCTAATATAAAAGTAACGTCTTCTTTGTTATTAGTAGAACTTCTGTTATATAAGTTAAAAAGAGTGTAAACATCAGACCATGAAAATATAGGATATAACATTACAGTATGTGTATGTCCACCTCCATAATAGTCTCCCCCGATTCGAATTGGAGCTGAGTTTTGAGAAGTAGGGTCAGATATAAGAGAACTTACTGAATATTCTCCAATATTGTTTTTCGAAAAATTATAGGCTACTTCATGAGCAAGATTCTCAGCTGCATAGTCCATCAGCTCTTCTATTTTTGGCTTCCAATTCGGAGCATTATTGGCATTGATACTATCTGTTTTGAATAAATTTTTCAACTGTTCATAAGGTGTTTTTACTGGAGCCTGCCCTTCAAAATCACTATCAATTACAGGTCCTGTTATAATAGGGCTATTAGGATTTGGATTAGTAGGTGGAGTTACAGGATCAGGTGACGTTGGAATAGGAGTGTTGCTCCCACCACCAGCACCACCAGCACCACCAGCACCACCAGCACCACCAGCACCACCAGCACCACCTATTCCTCCAGAACTTGATCCGCCACTTCCACCACTTCCACCACCACCAGCGCCACCGCCAACTCCTATTGAATTACAGTCTACGGTTTCAGTTATTGTAACGCAAATAAAATAAAGTCCATTACCTCCTTCGTTTTCATGAAATTCTACATTTGTTATAGTGGTTACTGTCCTAACACATACCATTCGCATTTCTTCTATCGGATACTCTACACCGTTTTTTACTAAAACTTGGTATTCGGCTTCACGTTGAGTCAAAACTTCTTTCGGATAGTTTTGAACATCTTCTTTATTAAAATCATACTTCAAAATATAAACGTCATAGTCATTATCACTATTTTTATTGAAAGTAATATTTTTTATGTTTTCATTATTATCATTTTGAATTATGGGAAAAGTATATGATTGTTTTCCGTCTTTTTCCATGTAAATCCCTTTTTCATCGTCAAAATAAAGATCAAAATGATCGTTGTAAACTATTCTGTTGTTTGAACCAAGGTTGCTTTGTATTCTTTTAAAGGTATTTACAGCTTCATTGAGTTTAATGTTCGATTTTAAATCTATATCTTTCATTGAACAACGCCTTACTATCATTTTCTCACTATTACTAAATTCTTTTTCAGCTTCACAACTTCCAAAAGTTATGATAACAAGAAAAATACTGAACATACTAAATAGCAAGTGCCATAATCGTTTTTTCATATGATAATTAATTATTGATTAATAATATTGTAAATCAACAACTTAAAATTCATTTAAAAATCCCCATCAATGGGAATTTTGCTATCCACAGGTATATTCTGAAGTAATTTATATGTTAAACTTCCGTAAGAATTTTATCGTTGGATAATAAAATCAGAAATTAGCCGTTATTATTTTATTAAATACCAACCGCTAATTTTTTTTTATGCCAAAATCACTCCTGTTGCTTTGTTTTATTTTTATAAGCACTTTTTCATTCTCTCAAAAATCGATTGCCCTCAAAGGAAAAGTTGTTGAAGAAACTACTAAATTACCCATCGAATCTGCAACCGTTTATCTCTCCTCTGTAAAAGATTCTGCCGTTATAGATTACACCATTACTAACAAACTCGGAACTTTTGATTTCAAGATTCGAAAAATCACACAACCTGTTTTCCTTAAAATTTCTTATTTAGGTTTTCAAGAGTCTAAAACTAAAGTGCCTTCGGTGGATGAAGACAAGGATTTTGGTACTATCGAATTGAAAGAAGCTTCGAATAACTTGGATGAAGTGGTAATCAAAAGTGAAGCGCCACCCATCCGAATTAAAAAAGATACTCTAGAATTCAACGCTTCCTCATTTAAATTGCGTCCCGATGCGAATGTGGAAACGTTGCTAAAACAACTTCCGGGTGTTGAAATTGATGCCGAAGGAAAAATTACCGTTAACGGAAAAGAAGTAAATCAGATTCTCGTAAACGGAAAACCATTTTTTGATAAAGATGGAAAAATAGCATTACAGAATCTGCCTTCGGATATTATCAATAAAGTTCAGGTTACGGATACCAAAACCAAAAAGGAAGAAATCACAGGGCAAGCCGCAAGTTCCAATAATGCCAGTATCAACCTGACTATTGACGAAGATAAAAACAAAGGCTTCTTTGGGAAATTTATGGCGGGTGGCGGAACCGATAAACGGTATGAAAGCAGTGCACTCGTCAATTATTTTAAGGATAAAAGGAAGATTAGTGTGTTGGCTTCGTCTAATAATATCAATGCCACGGGTTTTTCTATGGATGAGATTTATGACAATATGAGCGGAAGCCGGAACAATTCCTTTTACACGAGTTCCGACGGTTCTTTTGGACTCAACGGAATGCGTTTTGGAGGAAATAGAGGAATCACTCATTCTAATTTGGTTGGAATAAATTATTCAGATGAACTCTTTAAGGATTTCAATAATTCCGCAAGTTATTTTTTTGCCAGTGCCGATAGCAACAATAAAAATAGAACCAATCAGATTAACTTTTTGCCCGATGGGATTTTTACAACAAATTCAGAATCTGATCTAAAAGAAAATAAATACAGTCACAACATGAATATGGAATTAGAATATAAAATTGATTCCACGGCATCTTTCGTTATTGTTCCAAAGTTTGCCAAATCAAACAGTCAATCGGTATCTAATTCTTCTGAGCAATCACTCGATGAGGCAAATCAATTGCTAAACGAAAGTTCTTCTTTTGTAACCAATGAAAACGATAGAACTAGTTTTGAGAATAATATTGATTTCAATAAATCCTTCAAAAGAAAAGGGAGAAACATCAGCGGTTGGCTTAATAATGAAAATAGCAAAACGGAGATAAACAACCTGACCAATTCGAGTACCCTTTTTTATCAAGGAGCGGATCCCGATGATGTTCGGAACCAAATAAAATTCTCCCGAAATATTTCAGACAAATATAATGCAGGAGTTGAATATAATGAGCCTGTTTTGGATTCTTTACGCGTAAATGCAAGCGTGAGTTTTGAACAAGAAAAAAAGTTGGAAGGAAGAGAAACATTCGATTTTGATTCGACTTTGGGAACGTATTCGATCCAAAATGATGCATTGTCCAACTATTTAACATCAAGTAGAAATACCATTTGGGCTAAATCAGGATTTGCTATCGAAAAGAAATCGTATCGATTGTATGTGAATTTAGGTCAGGCGATCACCAAATTTGATAATCATTCGCTATATCTTGGTAATGTGGTTGATTTGAATAAGAACTACATTTTGCCTATAGCAGATATTTACGGAGGCTATAATTTTACTAAGACTAAGGCCATTTGGATTAACTATAATTATGAGGTTTATTATCCAGAAGCTAGTCAGATTCTGCCGGTTGAGAATTTAGCCAATCCATTGAATACCTATATTGGAAATCCAAATCTTGATCCCAACACATCACACCGAATGTATTTTAGTTTTAGAGATTTTGATTATGCAACTCGCAGTGGTTATAGTATATATGCTGGTGGAAGTGCTTATGATAATCAAGTGGTTTCTTCAACAACATTTGATGCCAATAGAAAGCGAACCACTACTTTTGAGAATATTAAAGGAACTTATGAAACTTGGCTGGGTTTCAATTGGAATAAAACGATCAAAAAAGAAGCGCACAGTTATAAATTTGGTATAGGATTCAATGCAGGTTACGATTTGAATAAAGGCTACACTAATGGCGAATTGTATGAAGCCAATGTTTTTGACATTACGCCAAGAGTTAATTTCACCTATGATTATGGCGAATTGTTGTCGATAAATCCAAGTTACAGATATACGGTTAATGATACTAAATATTCGAACTATGTAGTAAGTTCGGCATCGAGTTTTGTCCATAAGTTCAATATGCAGGTTACGAATTATTGGCCAAAGAATTGGATTTTTGGTAATGATTTTGGATATACGTACAATTCGAATATTGCTGATGGTTTCAAGAAAGACTTCTTCTTATGGAACACGAGTATATCGTATAGTTTTTTCAATAAAAAGCTGATGGCAAAAGTCAAAGTATATGACATCTTAAACCAAAATCAGAATGCTACGCGAACGATTACACCAACAACAATACGTGACGAAGAAAATATAGTTTTAAAGCGTTACGCGATGTTCTCACTAACGTATAAGATTGAGAAGTTTGGAGGAAAAGAAAAGAAACCTACTGGAAATCGATTTATGTGGTAAAATAAGAAACCCTCGTTCATTGAACGAGGGTTTCTTATTAGTTTAATCGTTGGGTGCAATTATTATTTTATAGTTAATGGTGTTGCGTTTGTCACACTGAGCCTGTCGAAGTGCTTTTGAAAAGTCTTCGACAGGCTCAGACTGACATTTGGGTTCTAATTGACATTACTTTGTAATCAAAAAATGTTTTTAAAAGTATAGTTGTAATTCAAACTTCCAACTGCAACGGAATACGGAACACTTTTTCTACCAGCTTCCGCCAGAGCCGCCTCCCGAGAATCCACCACCGCCAAATCCGCCACCGAATCCGCCGCCGCCAGAACTTCCTCCAAAGCCACCGCCACCGAAGCCACTACCGCCGCTTCTTCCGAGACTGCTTAACAGTATAATTTCGGCCAAGCCCATTCCGCCTCCAGAATTTCCGGAATTGCCACCATTTTTTCTGTTTTTAAAAATAATAATCATCAGGACTACAAAAATGAAGATGATCGGAATAATTGGAATGCTCCCGTCTTTTTTACCAGTTTTTCGCTCGCCCTTGTATTTGCCTTTAAAGACATCAAAAAGCGCATCCACGCCTTTGTCTAAACCTCTGTAATAACTTCCTGCTTTGAACTCTGGGATGATTATATTTCTTGTAATTTCTCCGCCAATTCCGGCCGTCAATCGGTCTTCCAATCCGTAGCCTGCAGAAATCCATATTTTTCTTTCGGCTTTAGCCAAAAGTACGATTACACCATTATCGTTTTTAGCGGTTCCGCCAATTCCCCAAGTTTGTCCCCATTTTGGTGTTAAAATTCCAATGTCTTCGCCTTTCAAACTTTCAATGGTAATAACTACTATTTGAGTCGTGGTCGAATCAGAATAACGAATTAGCTTTTCTTCTAATTGTGTTTTTTCTTCAGCGCTTAATACGTTAGCATAATCATATACCGAAGTCTGAATGCTTGGTTTTTCAGGAATAGTGAATTGAGCAAAAGTGGGTAAGTAACAAAATAAGGCAACAACAAAAGATATGATTTTTAAAACTCCTTTGAAATTCGTAATTTTTTCCGCTCCGCTACAAACAATTTGCATTTCTTGCTCGGGTCGTAATTCGTAATTCGTAATTTTCATAGTTATCCTTTTGATATTTCGTTTGAAAGTTCGTTTGTATCATCGTTTTGATAAGGAAAATGTGCCTTTAGTTGCTCTCCGGCTTTTAAAATTCCATCAATCAAACCTTGCTTAAAGTTTCCATCTTTGAATTGGCTAGCCATAGCATCTTTTGTAGAATCCCAAAAAGTATCAGCTACTTTTTCGTTAATTCCTTTATCACCATAAATAGCGAACTGATGACTTTTAACCGCTACATAAATGATTACTCCATTTCGTTCCTGAGTATTTTCCATAGTAAGATTACGGAAGACTTCCATCGCTCTATCAATAGCAGCAACGGAAGTTTCTTTTTCTATATGTACTCTGATTTCGCCAGAAGTATTTTTCTCGGCTAAGCCAATAGCTGCAACAATTTCTTGTTCTTCAGCAATGGTTAAAAAATCTTCTACTTTAGACATATTTTTATTTTTTAATTCCCCTTTGGGGTTATGGGCTTTAGAATTTTACTTCAACAGGTTTTTCAGCACCAACAACCGATTTGAAATATGGTTTTTCTTTGTAGCTTAAAAACCAACTTTGTGGTATAGCCATAATATAACCGTTATAATCCTGAACAGATTCATTAAATCTAGTTCTTGCAGTCAGAATTTGGTTTTCAGTACTGGCTAATTCATCTTGTAGTTTCAAGAAGTTAGCATTGGCTTTCAATTCAGGATAACGCTCCACAGATACTAATAATCGTGATAAAGAAGACGAAACTCCTGATTGAGCAGAATTAAAAGCAGTCAATTGTTCCGGTGTAACATTGGTTGGGTCGATAGTCACTGCAGTTGCTTTTGCACGAGCTTCAATTACTGCAGTTAAAGTACTTTTCTCAAAATCGGCGGCCCCTTTCACTGTATTGACTAAATTTCCAATTAAATCATTTCTTCTTTGATACGATGTTTCCACATTTCCCCATTCTTTATTTACGGCCTGATCTTTTCTTAATCCGGTGTTTTTAATTCCTATAACCCAAAAGGCAATGATTAAAATAAGTCCAATTCCAATAATCCAAGGTAAAAATTTTTTAAAATCCATTTTTTGTTTAATTTAAAGTTAAGTATTTGTTTTTAATTTTAGTCATCGGCATTGATTTTTGAAATTGCAATTGCCAGTGATTTTTTGTAATTTTTATAATTGATTTTTAATATTCACTAATTGCGATTTGATGGTCTCCAGCTTACTAATGATTTCAAATTTGTCCAAGGTTTTCTTTTGACCTTCCTTCAAATGTGTTTTCGCCCCTTCAAGTGTAAAGCCACGTTCTTTAACCAAATGATATATAAGTTGTAAATTCTTTACATCTTCAGGAGTGAACATCCTGTTTCCTTTTGCATTTTTTTTTGGTTTTAAGATGTCGAATTCTTTATCCCAAAAGCGAATCAGGGATGTGTTCACGTTAAAAGCTTTGGAAACTTCTCCAATGCTGTAATATCTTTTGCCTTCTGTTAGTTCTATATGCATTTTAAACTATTTTTTAAACTATACGCTAAAATTGGAACACGGAACACTATGAAGTGAACACGGAACACTTTTTCCACGCATTAGTCGAGAGATTGATTTTCCTGATTAGCCATTTTTGATATTACTACATATTCTGCAGCCGATATATTTCCGTAATAAAAATTAATTGGGTTGACCACTTTCCCATCTTTATGTACTTCATAATGCAAATGCGGTGCTTCACTTCGTCCGGTACTTCCTACGTAACCAATTACATCACCACGTTTCACTCGTTGTCCCGCACGACAGTTGTACTTGCTTAAATGCCCGTACAAGGTCAGATACCCAAAACCATGTTTAATTTCAATATGATTTCCATAACCTGACTTCGAATTATCCGCACTCGCCACAACGCCATCACCTGTCGCAAAAATGGGTGTTCCTGTTTTTGCCGTAAAATCCATTCCTTCATGCATCTTTCTCACTTTGGTAAACGGATCACTTCTATAACCAAATCCCGAAGCAATATGCTTTAATGCTTCATTCTTAACAGGCTGAATCGCTGGAATCGAAGCCAATAATTTATTTTTTTCTTTCGCCAACTTCAATATCTCGTCCAAAGATTTTGATTGAATAGCAAGCTCTTTCGATATGATGTCTACGCGTTTAGAAGTGTTAACAACGAGTTGCGAGTTATTAAATCCTTCCAATTCTTTGTATCGGTTCACACCGCCAAAACCTGCTTTTCGTTGTTCCATCGGAATTGGTGATGTATTGAAATAAGCACGATAAACATTATTATCTCTATCGGCAACATCGGCCAAAACTTCATCAATCTCATCCATTTTTCTATTTAAAATAGAATACCGCAATTTCATTGTTTCAATTTCACGTGCCTGCAATCGGTCTTTTGGAGTATCTAAAAACGAAGTATTCAATAAAGCCACAAAACATAAAAATCCAAATAGGGAAGAAGCCAATAAAAACAAACCTATATATCCTAGTTTTTTGGACAGTTTTGTTTTTATTTTGCGGTAAGCTAAACTTTCGGTATCGAAATAATACTTTACTTTCTTCGCCATTTTTTAATTTATACTATTTTTGTGCAAGTTTTACAGAAACAATGGTTATACGAACAAATTTAGCAAATGTTTCAGTTAAACCCTAAATTTTATTTAATCTGAACTCGTTTCAGATTCTTAGGAGCACAACGTTTGGCTTTCTAATGAACCATATTCCCGCTTTCCGTTACAATCTTTTTTTACAAAAAGGATTTTCACTGCAATCGGGGCTAAGTAGGAACCATTTTTTTAAATCTAATAATCTAAAGATCTAACAGTCTAATAATCTAAAATGAAATCACAAGACATTCGTAAACAGTTTTTACACTTCTTCGAATCCAAAGAACACTTAATTGTTCCTTCAGCGCCAATCGTTTTAAAAGACGATCCCACTTTAATGTTCAACAACTCGGGAATGGCACAGTTCAAAGAATATTTTTTAGGAAATGCTACCCCTAAAAGCAATCGAATAGCCGATACGCAAAAATGCCTTCGTGTTTCAGGAAAACATAATGACTTAGAAGATGTAGGTTTTGACACCTATCATCACACCATGTTCGAAATGCTTGGAAATTGGTCTTTTGGCGATTATTTCAAAAAAGAAGCCATCAATTGGGCATGGGAATTATTGACCGAAGTGTATAAAATTCCAAAAGAAAATCTATACGTTTCTGTTTTTGAAGGAAACAAAGAAGAGAATGTTCCGTTTGACCAAGAAGCTTGGGATATCTGGAAAACACTTATCAACGAAGACCGAATCATACTTGGAAACAAGAAAGACAACTTCTGGGAAATGGGCGAACAAGGGCCGTGTGGTCCGTGTTCTGAAATTCATGTCGATTTACGAACAGATGAAGAGAAAGCTGCAGTTTCAGGGAAAAGTTTAGTGAATAACGATCATCCGCAGGTTGTTGAAATCTGGAATAATGTATTCATGGAATTCAATCGTAAAGCCGACGGAAGTTTAGAAAAATTACCTGCGCGTCACGTAGATACGGGAATGGGATTTGAGCGTTTGTGTATGGCATTACAAGGAAAAACATCAAACTATGATACTGATGTGTTCATGCCACTTATCGAAAAAGTGGAACAAATTACAGGATTAAAATACACTTCAAACGAAGTTAAAAATATAAGCGAGGACCAAAACAAAACCAACATTGCCATTCGTGTAATTGTAGATCACGTTCGCGCCGTAGCCTTTGCTATTGCTGACGGACAACTTCCGTCAAATACGGGTGCAGGTTATGTAATTCGAAGAATTTTGCGTCGTGCGATTCGTTACGGATTTACATTTTTGGGAACAAAAGAACCTTTCATCAATAAATTAGTTGAAGTTTTGGCCCATCAAATGGGCGATTTTTTCCCAGAAATCAGAACCCAGCAGCAATTGGTTACGAATGTAATTCGTGAAGAAGAAGCGTCGTTTTTGAGAACGTTAGATCAAGGGTTGCAATTGTTAGACAATGTAATTTCTAATACTAACGGCGACGAAGTTTCAGGTGCAAAAGCATTCGAATTGTATGATACGTTTGGTTTTCCAAAAGATTTGACCGCTTTGATTCTGAAAGAAAAAGGAATGTCGTTCAACGAATCGGAATTTGATGTTTCAATGAAGGCGCAAAAAGACCGTTCGCGTGCGGCTTCCGAAGTTTCTACTGAAGATTGGAACGTTTTGATTCCAGGAAATGTAGAAACATTCGTTGGTTACGACCAAACCGAAAACGATGTAAAAATTACACGAATCCGTAAAGTAGATTCTAAAAAAGATGGGATTTTATACCAAATCGTTTTAGATAATACACCATTCTATCCAGAAGGCGGAGGACAAGTTGGTGATAAAGGAAAATTATTTTCAGCAAATGAAACGATTGATATTATTGACACTAAGAAAGAAAATAACCTGATTTTACATTTCACAAAAAATTTACCTTCAAAGTTAGACGGTATTTTTAACGCAAGAGTAAATTGGCCTTTAAGAGACAATACAGCTAAAAATCACTCAGCGACACACCTATTGCATAAAGGATTACGTGATATTTTAGGTAACCATGTTGAACAAAAAGGATCTCTAGTATCGCCTTATCATCTTCGTTTTGACTTCTCTCACTACGCAAAAGTTACAGAAGAACAATTGCAGAAAATTGAAGATTTTGTAAATACAAATGTTCAAAACCACTTAAATTTGGTAGAACACCGAAATATTCCGATTAAAGAAGCGTTAGAAAAAGGCGCGATGGCTTTGTTTGGTGAAAAATATGGCGATAGTGTTCGAATGATTGAATTCGGAGACAGCAAAGAATTATGTGGTGGAATTCACGTCAAAAATACCGCTGAAATTTGGCATTTCAAAATCATATCAGAAGGTGCGGTTGCAGCCGGAATTCGTCGTATTGAAGCGATTACGGGTGATGCGGTAAAAGACTATTTTAGCCAACAAGAAACCGATTTGGATGCGATAAAAGAAACCTTGAAAAATCCACAAGATATTTTAAAAGCCGTAGTTTCATTACAAGATGACAATGCGAAACTGAAAAAACAGATTGAGCAATTACTAAAAGAAAAAGTAGAAGGCTTGAAAGATAATTTGGTTAGCGAGTTCCAAGAAGTGAATGCAATTAATTTTCTATCCAAACAAGTAGATTTATCTATGGCATCGGCGAAAGATTTGGCGCAAGCCATCGGAACTTCTAGACCCAATTCGTTTGTGTTCTTAGCTTCCATTGAAGACGGTTTGCCAAACATTCATTGTTATATTTCTAAAGAATTAGTTGCAGGTAAAGGCTTAAATGCCGGAACTGTAATTAGAGAACTAGGTAAATATATTGACGGAAACGGTGGCGGGCAACCTTTCTTCGCCTCAGGCAAGGGAAAAAATAGAAACGGAATCAAAGAAGCCTTGGAAAAAGTGAGGGATTTTATAAAATAAAGTGATAATTGATTTAATTTCTTTACGTTTACAAAGAATTTAACTAACAAATCTAAAAATGAAAAAAATAGTTTTAGCCTGTAGTGCATTGTTATTGATGCTATCTTCTTGTTCTTCGAGCGATAGTAATTCTTCTTCAAGTAACCAAAAATTACGTCAAGAGATTACTACGGATAATGCAGGAAATTCAGATACGCAAACCTTTACCTACACTGGTGATAAATTGCTTAGAGTTAATGACTCCGATGGCACTTATTACAAGGCTATTTATACCGGGAACTTGATTACCAAGTTAGAAGGATATGATGACACAGATGCTTTGATAGATCAATCAACGTTTACTTATAACTCGAATAACAAATTAGCGTCTTATATTTATTTGGATTTTGAACAAGATACAGCCGAAAGAGAAGTGTTTGCATACAATTCCGACGGAACCATTTCTTCATCCTACTATTACGGGAATTCAGCTTCTGCTACTCCAACTGACTTAGTGACTACACGTACAATAACGCTTTTAGATGGTGAAGTAGTATCAATAGTTTCTACAGGAGATGATAATTCTTCTTACACGTATACCTATGACACCAAAAACAATCCTTATAAAAACATTTTAGGATATGATAAAATAGCTGGTTATGCCGACGCAGGCAATAGAGGTGTGCTGCGCAATATCGTAACCGAAACTCGGGTAACTACCGGATTCACTTATACTGATAATTATTCGTATACTTATGACACTTCTGATTTTCCATTAACCTCTAGTATAAGTCAATCAGGAATGACAATGGAAACAGTTCAGTATATTTACGAATAGTTACTGTTAAACTTACCTAAAAAAAAGCCTTTCAAATTTTGTATTGAAAGGCTTTTTTGTTTTTATTCTTTTTTGCGTTCACCAATCTGCTGACGCCACATCGCGTAATACAAACCTTTTTCATCTAATAACCCTTCGTGTCTGCCTTGTTCGATAATCTTTCCTTGTTCTAAAACAAAAATCTTATCTGCGTGCATTACCGTTGATAATCGGTGGGCAATTAAAACGGTAATTCTGTTTTTATCGGATATGTTTCGGATGGTCGCATTGATTTCTTCTTCCGTAATCGAATCTAATGCTGAGGTTGCTTCGTCAAATATCAATAAGTTCGGATTTCGTAAAATCGCACGTGCAATGGACAATCGTTGTTTTTCGCCACCCGAAACTTTGATTCCGCCTTCGCCAATGGTTGAATTTAATCCGTCCTCGGCACGTTCCAATAATCTATCGCAACTGGCTTTGTGCAACACTTCAATCAATTCCTCGTCAGTAGCAGATGGTTTTACAAATAATAAATTCTCCCGAATGGTTCCTGAGAACAGCTGTGCATCTTGCGTTACGAAACCGAGTTGTTTTCTTAAATCGAGTAAATCAATTTCTGTGGAATCAATTTCGTTGTACTTCACATGCCCTTTTGCTGGCGGATACAATCCAACCAAAAGTTTCACCAAAGTCGTTTTACCCGCTCCGGATGGACCAACAAACGCGACGGTTTCACCTTGTTTTATATTAAACGTAATATTTTCAACCGCATTGTGCTTGGCCGATTTGTGTTTGAAACTCACATCTGAAAAATGTAACGATTGAATAGCACCCACATTTTTGGCATTTTTCGGACGGTATTCTTTTGGGGCATTCAGTAATTCTTGGAAGTTTTCCATAGAAACTTTTGTTTCGTTTAAGGCAATAATATACGAACCCAATTCTTGTAATGGACCGAAAATAAAGAACGTAAAGAAAACCATAGTCAGTAAATCACCAACAATAATTTTGTCACCGAATAAGAAATAATACAGTGTAAATACAACAGAAGTTCGTAAAAAGTGAACCGTTGTTCCTTGAATAAAACTCAAACTTCGGATGAAACGGATTTTTTGTAATTCGAGTTGAAGGATTTTTAAGGTATTTAAGTTCAAACGCTTTTCTTCTTGATAGGTCAATCCTAAACTTTTTACCAATTCAATATTTCGCAAACTTTCAGTTGTTGAACCGGCTAACGAATTGGTTTGGGTTACAATTTTTCGGGAAACAACTTTAATCTTTTTACCTAAATAGGAACTAATCACAGCAATAATTGGCGCTGTAAGCAGGAAGATGATTGAGATTCTGTAATCAATGCGCGAAACGTAAACGATAACAAAAATGAACCCGATTACGGTTTGGAATATCAACGAAATCGAAAGGGTAATTAGCTTTTCCGAATCGATTCGCACTTTGGTTAATTTGCTTAAAGTCTCACCGCTGCGTTGGTCTTCAAATTCTTCATAAGGCAAATCCAATGATTTTTTGATCCCGTCGGTGTACATTTCGGCACCGGTTCTTTGGATAACGATATTGGTAAAATAATCCTGAAAGTTTTTAGTAATTCGAGAAATCATTGCAGCGCCCAATGATAATCCGAGCCAAAACGAAAGCGATTTGATAAACGCCATTTCGTTTCCTTTGTATTTTGCAATGCCAACTCCACAATCTTGCAGTAATTTACCGGTAATTATAGAGTCGGACAAGCTGAAGCAAATGTTTACAGCCGCCATTAAGAGCGCAAAAAACAACAGCATTTTGTGTTTTTTGAGGTAAGCATATAATAGTTTCATGAAGTTTTTTTTTTGGAATGCTAAAAGTAGAAAATAATTAGCCAACAGGGAAAGGTTTGGATTGTATTCGTTTATAATTCGATAGTCGAAATTCGTTTCAAAATCATTTTCCGTACTTTTGAATTTTAAAATCTGAAAATGAACTTTACGACCAAAATTACAATCGAAAAATCGCAGCATCCAATAAGCTATCAATCTAAGATAGTGTCATTAGGTTCTTGTTTCGCTGAGAATATGGGTGAAAAGTTCGATTATTTCAAGTTTCAGAATGTGGTGAATCCGTTTGGGATACTCTTCAATCCGGTTTCAATCGAAAGGCTGATTGCTAGAGTAGTGAATCAAGAAATGTTTACCGAAAATGACATCTTCTTTTACAATGATTTGTGGCATTGCTTCGAGGTGCATTCAGAATTAAGTAATCCAAATAAAGAAGCGTTTTTGAATTCGCTTAACGAACTTCTCGAATCAACAAATAACCAAATTACCGAATCCACGCACTTCATACTTACCTACGGAACTTCTTGGATTTATCGAAATAAGGCATCCCAAAAAATTGTAGCCAATTGTCATAAAGTGCCGCAAAGTCAATTTGTAAAAGAGATTTTATCGGTTGCAACCATTGAAAAATCGATTCAAAATACTATTGATTTAATCCAAAAAATAAATCCAAATTGTGCTTTTATTTTCACGATTTCACCAGTGCGTCACATTAAAGATGGTTTTGTAGAAAATCAGCACAGCAAGGCGCACTTAATTTCGGCAATGCATAAAATTATCAATTATCAATTGTCAATTGTCAATTACTTTCCTTCCTACGAAATCCTAATGGACGAACTCCGTGATTATCGTTTCTATGCAGATGATATGTTGCATCCAAGCCAAACGACTATCGATTATATCTGGTTGCGTTTTCTTGAAAATTATATTTCGGAAGAGCATCATGCTACAATAGAGGAAGTTTCAAGTATCCAAAAAGCGTTGGCACATCGTCCGTTTAATCCCAATTCTGAGGCGCATCAAAAGTTTTTAAATAGTCTTAACACTAAGATTTTCAGATTAAAAGAGCAATTTCCACATATTCGATTTTTGAAATAGTAAGGGGTTAATAAAATTCAAGTTTGAATATCAGATATAATTTATTGTATAATAAACTAAATCACTAAAGGCCTTTGTTGCAGTAAACCGTTGGGTTCTATATAAGGCAACATTAATTTTAGCGGTTTACTAATAACTTGAGCTGGCAAATAAGTAAACTCGTTATAATACAATTCCTTTAACTGATTTTGAAATTTTGAAGAAACTCCCAATGAGGTAAACACTTCACCAATAGTATAGAATACTATTCTCTTATCATTCAAATTCAAAGCATCATGTATCGCTAAAGAATAAGAAAGGATTTCCTCAATATAATTGTTAAGAGCCATATCTTTTCCGTTACACAAACTCAAATACCAAAGTTTGTATGCAATGAATCTAATTCTAGGAAAGAGATGAACTTTACTGATATCCTTTTCACTTATAGTTTTTATCTCATAAATTTCTTTTCCAAGAGCAATAGCTTTTTCAAAGTCTTTTTTTAAATAATAATGCCTAAACAAGACTGATTTTGCAAAAATAAAATCCTTTAAATATTTTATATCATAATCGAATTTAACCTCATTTAAATAATATTCAAGACCATGAGCATACTGTGGAATCCTAAATGATGGATCAAAACAATGCTCGAAAAACTGCTTTCTAACGAATTCATGATTGGCACATTCTGACTTGGAAGTAATTCTGAAACCTTTTTTTTATTAATTGTTCTTTTAATTCACTTAAAGAATAAACATCTAAATGATACACTTGTTTTGTCATTACGGTATTTAATAAAAAATGGGAAGTTTTTTCATTTAAAAATACAAAAACTATAATTTAGATACAATATTACAAACAAAATTCCCTAACTTTTCATTGGAAGATTTTCCAATTAATTCTTTTCCATCAAGTAATCTTTTCTTTGCGGCTATTGCTAATCCACTAATATGTGGAAGATTTATAACCTTAAAATGATGTTCTATATTACAATTAATTAGCGTAGCTCCATCAATATTTATTGTGTTTAAAATACTGTTATCGTGTTTAGAAAGTATAGTATTTAATGCATCCTTTGAGGCATTTCCTAGCGTGACAATAAATTCGGGTTTAATTATTTTAATTTCTTCTAATAATACCTCAGCATGAACTTTTAGTTCTGTATATTCTCTAATTGTATTACTTACTTTTCCATTATACCTAAAAAACAATTTATAAATATCGGTAACATATAAATTGTAGCTTTTTGTAAGAACATCGAAAAAAGCTAAATTAGACTTATCACTTTTAATGTACTGCTCTGGTTTTTTTATTATGCTGAATGGAGCCCAGAAAACTACTTTAGTATCCTCTGCTTGATCACTTCTGGGATCCATACCACAAACCATTATGGTTTTTGTTGCGCTATTATTTTGTAATAAAACAGGTAAATCAATACCGGCATTTTTACTTTTTTGAACCACATGCAAATTAAGAAAAATGTCTTTTAAATTAATCTTTTCCGTGTGCCATTTTTTTTGATGGTCTTCATCTGAAGTGTAATTTTCTAGTAACTCATAGTATTTTAGTAACTCTTCTTTCTCTTTAAAATTAATAATATTGTTTATTAATAGTGCTGTTATTGCATCCCTATGATGCCCTAATAAATTCATTTTTTTAAAGTTTAAAAAGTTTATTTATCAAAAAACTCCAGAAAAAGGCAAGAATTGCTACTCCAATTACTACACCAACAACCCCAATTATTTTTATAAGTTTTACACCGTAATTGTCTAATTCTCTCTGTATTTGAGCATCATTTTTCTCTTTGTCATCAGTTCTTTTAATTCTATTTTTGGTTAATATAGATTTCATGTTTTAGTGGTATTTGTTCTTAAGAGTATCGTGATTGTTAAAATTAATAAAGCAATTACATTAGAAATTATGGTGCTTAAACCCAAATAGTAATATTCTTTTTCATAAATGGGACTTGAATAAACATAAAAAAGACAAGAAATATAACCAAAAAAACTAATGGATAGTAATGATAATAAAAGCCACCAAAAATATACTTTACCTCTTTTCTTAGCTCTTAAAGCA
Source organism: Flavobacterium sp. (assembly GCF_029945805.1). Lineage (GTDB taxonomy): Bacteria > Bacteroidota > Bacteroidia > Flavobacteriales > Flavobacteriaceae > Flavobacterium. The sequence goes on along the minus strand of NZ_JAQSDH010000002.1, from coordinate 7,482 downwards.
AGAATGCTAAATAGTAGTCCCAAAAAAAAGGAGCATATTAAATATAAAAATGCAATCTTTATGGAGTAATCTTTATCTTTTGTCTTCATTTTTTTTATTAGGAAGTTTAGATTTAAAAAATAAATTTAATTCCACTGCAGTAATTAATATTAAACCTTGTAACACCATTCGGTGGAACGGCATCATACATTAAATTAACATTATTACTGAATACAATTTTTGAAGTTAAATTTAAATTCAGACTAGATTGATTCGATATTCTAAAATCAGTAAACAAATCCAATCTTGGTTGATAGTAGGTAACAGATACCAATTCACCTACTTTTTTTGGCAAATCCAATGAAACTGAGAAATAGGAAGAAATTCTGTGAAAATCAAATTTTGTAATACTGTTGTCTAATGTTTTTTCGTATTCGAACATGTATAATGAACCAAAATATAGCTTTGCTGACTTTTCCCCTAAAATTTTTAATCGCGGTCCTGCACCTATTAAAGTTCTTGATTTTAAATCTTGTATTTGGTTATATTGCATTTGAGTGAATGCTTCTAATTTTAAATATTTATTTATTCTGTGGTTATATCTAAAGTGAAACAAGCCAGAATTACTTAGTTTTTGACCATTTGCAATTGCATAGTCAGAACTAACTAACAAGAGATATAATTTTTTTAAAGACTTTGATTTCAATTGAGTAGTTGCAGCAATACTAAAAAAAGTTAAACTTTCGTCATTATTTTTTTGCGAATTATATGTAAGATCTGCAATTAATACAAATCTTAAACTGTCTTTTTGTATTCTTTGACTTTCAATATTAACTAATTGAGCATTAATAATTGGACAGTAAGTTAACGATAACAAAAATAAACTAGCCAATAACCAAACTCGATTCCTTTTCATTTACCAAAAATAGTATCTATTATTTTTCTACCAATTTTTCTCTCAATTCCTCCTCTTGTAGTAGGTATCCCTGTTTTTCTTGCAATACTATTTTTAATACCGCTAATACCGAGTAGTCGATTTAACGAAAATGAAACGCCATACTTTCCTTTGAATCCGTACATGATTAATTGAGTTGTTTAATTGATAATTCGTTGAATCTGTTTTTTAATTCATCTTTTACAATAGAACTGAAATCTAATAACGAACTTATTTTTTCTGATTTTCCAGAATATTCAAATAAAACAGAGTCTTTTTTTAATCGAATAAAAACAAATGTTCTTGATCTCGATTTAGGATTTTTACAAGCTATTGTTAAAAAATTTGGCGTATAATTAAATTGAACTAAGTCTTTATATTCCGATTCAAAATAATCATGAATTGATTTTAATTCGGGAATAAATGCTTTTATGTTATTGTTGTCTTTTAAAATTTGCTCAAAACCTTGCCATCCTTCAAATCGTACTTTTTCGCCTTTTTTAGTTTGTTTAGGAATATAATCTAAACTTACACTTGTTACCGAACTAGTACCTAATATTTTAGCAATTTCATCTCCAAAGTCTAAATTTTCGGGAATTAGCTCACTCATATAATTCAATAACAACGATACTTGGAACGCGCGCATCGATAGGTAAAGGTCTTTTTGACAAATTCTATACAATACTATTTCCCATTCTTCATCAAATTCAGAAGTGTCTTTAAGCGCTAGTGATTGCGATTCAGACAATTCACTCAAATTCATTTTTTTACCAGTTTTTTCATTCCACGACTTATAGTCGGGTTCTTCAAGAAGTGCTTGATAAATTTTAGGATAAGCAATTTGAATACAAACCAATCCAAAATTAACGACCAATTCATGCGTTTCTTTGTGGCCACTGTTTTTTTGATTACCAATAATATTGAGCAAAGAGAGCGTATTGATAAGTCTTTTTAACGATCTTGGATTGTTGCCAACAGACAACATTGCAAAGTCAACCAGTCGATCTTGCATGGATTCATTTTCCTTAAACGCATCATTGATATAACCAACATCTTCCAATGACTGAATTAAAAAATGGTTTACATCATACATTGCTACAGGCATTGAGAAAGGCAATTGGATGATTTTATCAAAAAACGAACGAAATTCTCTTTCGTTTTTATCTGTTAAAGGACCAAATTTTGGAATCAATCCTTTTACTACAACCTCGTAGTCAATAGCTAATACAAAAATACAGTTGTCAACTTCAAAAATGTTTTTTATCAATTCTAGTATTTCTACTGCAACTGGAGGGTCAATTCTATCTAAATCATCAATAAAAAATATAAAACCCCTATTATTATTGCCTTGCGCTCTGTCTAATTCTAAACAATTATTTATCGCCTCTTGCAATGAATTTTTAAAACTTAACAAATCAACAGTTTCATCGGTACCATTTAATACTGAATCTACAAAATCGCCTTCTAATCCTATTTGTGATACAGCTGCTTTAGCTCCAGCTTTGGCTATTTTACCAAAAAGACTAGAAACTTTACTCAAAACTGCTTGAGACTGGGTTTCGTGTTTTCGTTTTATAATTTTAGAAATTTCATTAGTTAAACCGCCAATAATAGATAGTAAGGTTTCTTCGCGAGTTTTCATTATAGAATACTGCCAAGTATTGATCCAAACCCCATAGTAAGGCAATTCATTATCTAATTCTTTAGTAACACCAGTTTCACATAGTTGATATCTTATTTGATTGAGCATAGATGTTTTTCCGCTTCCCCATTCTCCTTGAACAGCTATAGTTGTGGGCATATTGCAAGTTTCTATAAACTGTATTAAGGCTTTCATGTAGTCATCTACACCCAATAAATCGTCTGCTCCGGCTTTACGTGGTTTGTCTATAATGTTTGATTTTTTATTTAGATTCATTGTACTTAAATGTAATAGGATTTAATTAATTCTTATTGAAAAATTTGATGTTTATTAGGAATTTAAGAATTTAAAAATTACAACTCCTAAAACTAAGATAATGAAAACAGCACCTACAATTAACCAACTATTATTTTTTGACTTTTGTGCAGTAATCTTATTAAATAATTCATTGTTTAATATGTGTATTTGGTAACTTCCTTTTTTAAACGGTTCCGTTTTTGGTTCGAAAGAATTAACCACTATTCCGTATTGTTTTACATGATTTATTAAATTTTGCAAGTCGTTTTCTCCAGTCAACGTATCATTACTTTCCCAGCTTTTGCTAACTAAAACTTCAATGCCATCTTTAGTTTTAAAAGTTTCATTTTCAGCTGTAAAATGAGAGGCATTACAATCTAAACCATTCTGAATACATTCTTCTTTGATAGTTCCTGGTTGTACAACACCATATTTTCTATTAGGATTGTAAGGAGCAAATAATGACTTGTAATTTTTAGGCGCCGATGGATTTATTGTATCTGGCAACATTTCCTTAAGTTCTTCAAAAGACACTTGAGGATATAAGGTTAAGAGTGCATCTACAATTCCAAGAGCAGTCCTGTTCATGTGTTTTCCTGTAACTAATATAATTCCTTTTTGAACTTCTTGTTTATTGCGTTTTAAAAAAGAGCTGTATTTCATTGGTAAATTACTTTTTTATTTTCGTAATATTTTCCTTGATTCTATCAATTTGTTGTTTTTTGGATTCAATGCTTTTATCCATAGAATTCATCCAGCTCAATTTTGATTGTCTGTGACTCCTTTTAGCATTAGCGTCTTTTGTGTTTTTAACCAAATTTGACCAATATTCTGATTTTTGTTTTTTTACTTTTTTTAAATTATCTAACTCTTTTCTGTAACTTTCTATTTGAATTTTATAACGAGTTATTTGATCTTTTTCATTTTGAGTTAATGCCATAATAATAGTGTATAAAAAAAGCATTTGCTTTAGGCAAATGCTGATAATGAATTATTTCAAGATTTACAGATAAAAAGTTATTTCTGATAAAACTACTTTTTCAGCGTCTTCTGATTCTAAAACTCTATTCGCTTCAGTAATAGTCATTCCATCATATTTTGCACCCGTTTGAAGATTTTTCCCATTTTTTCTGTAAATAACTTGACAAGGTATTCCAAAACATTCCATAAAACGTTTTTCTAAAGTGCCAACTTGTAAATTACCATTAATAGATAAATCATCCACTTTAATTGGAGAATATTCACCATTAACTAAAGTATTACATTTTGCAATGGTATAGTCATTGTTTAGTCTAGTACCTTCTTTATTTACTAGAGTAGGAACTAAATAAGGGAATTTTTCGCAAAATTCTGATTGAAAGGTTTTTAATTTAATTTTACCGCTAATTTTGATATCTGACATACTTTTATAAATTTAATTTGTAAAAAAAATATAAATTTGGATATTCGGATTTTGGTTCAACTTGGTTCAACTTTTTTATGTTTTATTCAAAATAAATAACGCTATTTTCTTTTATCTTTTTGTTAATTTCTCTTTCAGTGGATGGGATTCTTTCATTAATATTTAGATCATTAATGTTTTGAATCACCTCTTTATTATAAATTTCCAATTGCCTATTTAAATTTGATAAAATTTCATCATTAAAATGATTTTTAGATTTTTCAATATCTTTTTTTAACTGTAAAATTTTTGATTTTAAATCTGATAGTAATTTAAAATAATGCTCAAATAAGGTAAAGTTGTTTTCATAAATCTCTTGATCTGAATTCCAAAAATATTTTAAATCTTTTACTTGAATATCAAGTTGTTCTGTGTAATCATTTTTAATCATTTTGTTAAAAAGCAGCACTTTAATTATTCGATTACTTTCTGTTTTTAGTTTTTTATAAAGTGCTAAGCTTTCTTCAAAATTAACCTTAGCTGTAATATTTTCTGGAAGAAGATTTATACTCCATACACTATTGCCCGTCTTTATCAATTCGGTTTGCTTCAAGTTAAATTCGTCTTCAAACATATTTTTAATTGATATATAATGCATTACATATTTCAAACTATCTAATTTAGATTTATTATATGTTTCTTTAAATTTATTGTAATCTTCTTTATAATCGAACAGAAAACCAGATGACATCAATGTCCTCCCGCCTGACCATACCCCTTTAGCAAGCATTTTCCCTAAATTTAGAGCACCTTTACCTACAGATAAAGGATTAGAGTTGTCTGTTTTATGAACCTCATCTTCTTCTTTTTTAAAGGCGGCAACATCATCTAATAACTTAAACATTTTTAAATTTAATTCGCCAAAGGATACGTCTGAACTGATTAAATAATTACAAAGCGCTTGATCATCTTTTAAGTTTGTAGGTATAAATTCAGTTATTTTTTCATTAATAATAATTTTATTTAATACTGAAATTTCTTCTGATTTAATATTTGCAACATAGTTTAATTCGTCATTATTAGTAACCTTCCCGCAGCTTGAAAGGAATATAACAAATAGAAGAAGTGCTAAAACAGGTGTGCTTTTCATGATTTTGAAAGATTGAATAAATTACTAATTAAAAATTTTAGTAAAAATCCAAAATTTAATAGTACAATTAAGGTTCAACTTGGTTCAACTTTAATATAAAGGACGGTAATGAACTAGGCCGTTTGGTTCAAAGTAGGTAAGTGATTTTTTGAGTGGTTTTTCAAAAAGATAATTGGGAAGGGTTGAAAATTCTTCATTAAAAATAGTTTTAAGAATTAAATGATACTTGTTGTTAATATTTGAAAAACAAAATACTTCTGCTATGCAGTGAAAAAGTATTTTTTTTTCATAACTGTCAAGAGAATTGTAACTATAATTACAATAATCTATTAGTTCTATCACATAATTTTCAATACTTTTTTTTGATTTTCCTATTAATTGATAATACCAAATTTTGTAAGCTCTAAAACGAATATTTGGAAATATATAAATAGCATCTAAATCGGAGTCAGTTATTGTAGTTTGGGAGTATATTTTAGTTCCAATAGTAAATGCTTCTTCGTGATTTCCATTTAAAAAATAATGTCTAAACAAAACGGATTGCGAAAATACATAGTCTTGAATATACTCCATTGAATTGTCAACAGTAGTGTTTTTACAATAGAGTTTATAGGCATAATCATAGTTTTTAATTCTAAATCCAGGATCAAAAGCATCTTCTAAAACAAATTGTTTTACAAATTTATTAGTATGGAAATTTGAGAAGAATACTTCAGGTTTTTTAACTTTCAATAAACTATCATATACTTCTAAAGCTACTTTAGATTTGAATTTGTATTCGCTATCTTCAATACTTTCAAAAAATGCATTTAATGGTTTATTTGCTTCGTTTTCAATGCAATGAAACAACAAACTATTAGAAATTTCAATTTGAGGACTAATAGAATATTTAGGGTTATTGATTTCTATGTTTTCAACAAAATCTGACCAGCAAGGAAATCCAATGAATTTTGCTAATGTGTCTAATGTGTTTTGGTAAGGAATAATACCGTTAAAATTTACGAATAATCTATATATTGTTGTTACAGATATACTCCCATAGCCATCTTTTACAAGGATTTCGCTTAACTTTCCACAATCAGATTTACTTCTTATTGGAAAACATAATTTTATAGCTATCTGACTTTTTAATTCAGATAGTGTAAAAGCATTTAAAGTATTCCTTGAATTGAACATAAACTTATGATTGAATTTTCAAATTTAATTAATTTAGTTTACATCCTATTCTTTTCTTTAGATGCTTATCTTAATTTGTAAAAAAAAATAAAGGTATGTGTCATAAAATCAACTTATCAGTTTAATAATTTTTATTCATCTTGATATTTTTTTACATTTGTAATGAACTTTTTAATAAAAGATGTACTGCTTATTATAAAAAGATATAGGACTTTTAACATAAACATGTACTTCTTTTACTTAAAAGATGTATATCTTTTTATATATTTGTAATGACTATTAAAAAATATAACGCTTACAACCTTATTTATATGTCTGTACAATTTAAAATGATTCCCAAGAAGAACAGTTTGGTGTCTCCTCCAGAAGTTAATTATTACCCCTGCGCTGTTAGTAAAGGCGAAGTAAACCTTGATAATTTGGCCAAGATTATTTCTAGTAGATGTACTATTAGCCGTCCCGATTGCTATGGTGTAATTATGGCATTGAGCCAGGTTATTGGTGAAGCATTATCTGATGGAAAAATTGTTAGATTAGAAAGTTTAGGTACTTTTCAGCTCAATTTATTAGGTACACCTGCAGCAACTGCAGACGCTATAGGAAAATCGAATATCAAAGGTGCTAAAATAAATTATAAGCCATCCAAAGATTTGAAAAGTAAAGTGAATAAAATCACTTATAAAAGAATGCGTTAGGTTTTGAAATTATCACTTTTAAATTATACCAACTATTCACTTATAAGTTGTTTTAGTCAAATAATACATTTTATTATTTACCTAGTTTTTTATAGTACTAGCCGATAAAAATTTATTTTGTCGAACAAAAAAAAGCTTGACTATGGCAGCCAAGCTCTTTATCAACTATAAAAAAATTCATTGTTGTCCGATAAAAAAGAAGCCAAAAAGATGGCTTCTTTAAATGAA
>NZ_JAQSDH010000001.1 GCF_029945805.1 Flavobacterium sp. | reverse complement strand
ACAAATAGATATGAAATAAAATCAAACGGTTTTATTTTTTATCGGACAATAATGACAAAAATATGAAAAAATTAGTATTTGGCTTGATAGCTACAGTTATGATTAGTAGTTTATCTTACGGCCAAAGAAGAATAAACAAACCAAAGACAGGCTACATGGCAGTAGGAGATGTGATTGCTGGTGCTGCTTGTCTTGGATTAGGTCCTTACGGAGTACTTTGGGGCGGTTTTATGGGCTCTTGTGGTGCGGCGGTATTGTGGAATGATATGTTTAGCAGAAATACAGGTACTCATAAATTAACAGAGCCTAACGTTGTTAAAAACCCGAATAAATCATTTGATAATTATGCTTTAGTTGGTCAACTTCATAATGATTTAATGATTAAATATTGCAATCAAGATGTTGAAAATAACGTTTTTACTAAACAAAACAGGGCATCTGAGTATATTAAAGGACAAATGTTGGATTCAAAGTATTTTAATGTTACAATTTCGGACAAAGAGCAATTTGTCGAAAATTTATCTATATTTGATAATCTCTTTTACCAAATGAACCAACGCTTGGCAATTTCGGATATTGTTGACGAATTGAATAAGGTTAATAAGGCTACAGAAGAGGAGCAGGTTTTTTATAACCAGATAATCGACTTTACCTTATCAGAAAATCCAATAAAACCATCAGAAGTTTTTGAGTTCGTTAATAATCTAGAAAGTTCAATTAAAAGTTCTAATTTAAAAGAAGAGTCCAAAAGTAAATTGTTTTATAGTTTAGAAATCTTAAGATATAGTTACGCTCTATGGTACGAAAATATTCAGGAATAATTAAAAGTTTTTTATTTTTTAATATAATTTGTCTTTATTTATTCGTAAAAAAATACCCCATGATTCTTGAGGTGGTGGTTGTCGTAAATATCTCATTGATAGTATATTTATTATTGATTAGAAAGAAAGACTAAGTTACAATAACTAACGATGCTAATCTGAAGATTATATTCATATCATGAAAGCTAAAATAACTGTGCTACTTTGTACATTAAGTTACTTTTTCTCATTTGCCCAATCCGATCTCCAAACTGTCTTGAAAGGTGGTGAATTGTTAATAAGTGGTTTAACCATTTTTAAAACTAGTAAAGAAACTACTAAAAAGGATAGTAAAGTAATAGAAAGCGTTTGTGTGAAAAACAAATTGGTTGACAAAATCACTTTCAGGATTGTAGGCAAAAACGAGGAAGGAGACGAGATTAAAAAAGAACTCGTTATCCAAAAAGACGGTAAAGAATGCCTCTTTGTTTTACCAAAAGGCATTTATACATACGAAGTTGTATTGCCCAATAAAGACATTTATAAAAAAGGCGAGTACAAGTTTGTTGAAGAGGTTGTCATCACCATAAAAGATGATTAAGAAAAAAATCCTGAGTGAAAGCTCAGGATTCTTTGGTAATAACCACCAGTATTATTCAAATTTATAAAATGTACACTTTTAGTGTAACTATATAAAAAAAAAACACTTTAGATTTGAAATGTAATAATCAAGTAATAATAAGTAAATAAATTTATAGGTACTAAAAGTGACTTACCATCACCTAGTGACACAAAACAAAAAGTGCTTTTCTAATTTTTTGTTGGCAATATATAAATAAAGAAACTATTGCTTATTTTAGAGGTTTGTTATTGAGCAGTAGTACGACTAAACCAACCAAAAAAAAGCAGCCCTACCATTATAAATGTTTTCGACGACATATAGTAGGCCTGCAAATAATTAAAAATTATATACAAAAATATGAAAAAATTAATATTTGGCTTGATAGCTACAGTTATATTTGGAAATTTTTCTTACAGTCAAGATGCAGATATTGTAAATTCAAATTGTACTTTGAGAATTGGCGAAGTGGTAGGAAAAGTAGATAAAAATTCTTTTCTAATAACAATTGATAAAGAAAAATTATTAAATGATTTCTCTATTATAGCTAAAGAATCAGGTTTAAATGTAAAATATAATTTGGTAGAAATTCGTCGAGCAAATCCAGATGCAGCATCTACACTTTATGGTTTATATGGATTTAGCAATGATGGTTTTACTAATACTGCTATAAGTTTGGAATTAAATAATGGTGTTTTTTCAATTTCAAAAACTGGAGCTACAATAACATGTAGTAGTGTTGATTGTACAGGGTCTCAGTGTACAGCTATAAACACTGGAACTATATGGACATGTACAGCATGTAGTAAGAAAGGATGTTCAAAAACTACAGTAGTAGTTATTAAAAGTTTTGAAATGGAATCTAATTAATTTTCACATTAGACTTAGATATGAGGTGCTACAATTCAAAATTCAAAATCGATTTAATTTTACTAATTATTGGAATTAATTTCTTTATAATTTCTTGCAGCGAAACTAAAAACACTGTTACTAATAAAACACCTTTAAAAAGTATTCTTTTTGCTCAAATAAATCAAGATGGTATCAAGTTTGAAATTGATACCGCACAATTTAAAAGTACCGTTAGTAGCAGTGTATTCTCTGTAGATTCAAAAATACAATTTGATAAAATTGAAGTTGTGAAACAATTTACCATTGGAGAAGAAAAACAACCCTTTTATTACTTATTATTAACTGATTTTGATAAAAAAGTAAAAACTGCTAGATGGCTTGATAATGTTGCGAATTCACTGTATTTAAATCAAAATGTCAAGAAAAAAAGTGACAATTTTGAATTACTATATTTAACTTGTGCTGGAAATAAAAACTGTAACCCTAATATTTTTATTTTAGATAAAAAAAGATCTTGGATTTGTGGTGAAAACCCAAGTTGTTTAAAAGAGGGGGAAGCCCGACAGGGTTGTGATATTTATACCACTTTTATAGAACCATAATTCAAATCGTCAAACCTTAGTTGACTTTTTCTTTTAACTAAAAATATAAAAAATGAAAGTAATCTTAAAAAACACTTTTTTTCTCTATTTATTAGCTTCAAGTATAACAGGAAGCCTTTACAAAATTTTACAAAGCTTTAATAATAAAATACTAATTGAAAATGTAATTTACATTTCAGTGGCTCTGATTTTTTCTTATTTAGGTTATTTAGCAGATAAAAAAAAATTTAGTAAATAAACAGGGATCTAACTTTTTTAAGTTGTTTTTATCTGAACATTTATAAATTACTTATGTAATTTTTAACCATAGTAATAATATACATATTGTTACCAACTGGATTATTCTCCCAATCCGATTTACAAACAGTCCTAAAAGGTGGTGAACTTTTGCTAAGTGGTTTAACCATTTTTAAAACCAACAAAGGCACAACTAATAAGGATAGTAAAGTAATAGAAAGCGTTTGTGTAAAAAATAAATTGGTTGACAAAATTACTTTCAGGATTACAGGCAAAAATGAGGAAGGAGACGAGATTAAAAAAGAACTCGTAATCCAAAAAGACGGTAAAGAATGCTTATTGGTATTACCAAAGGGCATTTATACATACGAAGTTGTATTGCCCAATAAAGACATTTATAAAAAAGGCGAGTACAAGTTTGTTGAAGAGGTTGTCATCACCATAAAAGATGATTAAGAAAAAAATCCTGAGTGAAAGCTCAGGATTCTTTGGTAATAACCACCAGTATTATTCAAATTTATAAAATGTACACTTTTAGTGTAACTATATAAAAAAAAAACACTTTAGATTTGAAATGTAATAATCAAGTAATAATAAGTAAATAAATTTATAGGTACTAAAAGTGACTTACCATCACCTAGTGACACAAAACAAAAAGTGCTTTTCTAATTTTTTGTTGGCAATATATAAATAAAGAAACTATTGCTTATTTTAGAGGTTTGTTATTGAGCAGTAGTACGACTAAACCAACCAAAAAAAAAGCAGCCCTACGATTATAAATGTTTTCGACGACATATAGTAGGACTGCAAATAATTAAAAATTATATACAAAAACATGAAAAAATTAGTATTTGGGTTACTAGCCACAATAATTTTGGGATGCGTAGGAAATGCGCAAATAACAGAAAAAAAAATTGGTATAAAGGAAAACGATGTATACAAGATAACCGTTGATGAAAGTTTTTTAAAGAAAATTTTGGAGGAACAATTACGAAAAGATAAAAATGATGTTGTTTTAACGAAATTTGAAATAATTAAAGATGTTTATGAAAATAAAACTTCTGATGAATATTATATTTTGTTAGCTCAAAACGAATCAGGCAGTACTAAAATTGCTTTTGTTTTGCAATTAAATTCTAAAGATGAGTTTGTAGTATCTCTTAAAGATGATGTTTTATTAAGAGGTACATGCACTTGTAGTGGGTGTACTAGAGGTTGTAATCCAAAACGTGAGATTGATTCTGATAAAGAAATAGTTTGGAAATGTAGTGCTTGTAGTAATCGTGGAACATGTACCAAGTCTGTCACCGTATCATCAACTGTAGACTAAATTTTCTCGTATAACCAGAGATTTCGGTTTTGAATTTGGTAAAGCTATAAATTAATTAGTTTTGGTTTTATTTTGAAACTTCAACAAAGAAAGTTTCATTAAGCCTTAATGTAACTTAATACCTTAATGGTTTTATATATTTTACAACTTTGCCAACCAAAGTGAAGCATTAATGTGTAACGCAGCATGTGAAGGGAGTTCCGTCCAACCTGGATAAAGTATATCTCCACTTGATCCGGTTCCGTCATCGGCCGGTGAGCTATCTCCAATAGCAACAATTCTTCCTGTTCCGAAAGTAGCTGTAGCGCACATTATATTTGAACTTCCTTGTGAAGAAGTTCCTCTCCAAATTAATCCTTGAGCTGTTGCATTTGCGACTGTGCTTATCGACATTGATGCTCCCGCTGAATATTTTAATTGTGTGACTGTTCCTTGAGAACCATTCAAAATAGGATTAGTTATAACACTTAATCGGTTTGAACTAGTTTCAGAAAAATTATTCAAGGTGATCGTCACTCCAAATGGATTTGCTTTTACGGTATTAGTCGACATCAAGTCATTCCAGATTTTCGGAGAATCCCAACCGTCATTATTTCTATCGGAAACGGTATGGTCTGAAATCATAAACAAACCACCTCCGTTTTGAACAAATTTTAAGATGGCAGTTTTTTCAGCTGCAGTAAATCGGATATTTGGTTCATCAACAACAAATACATCATATTTTTTTAAATCTTGTGCCCCAGTTCCTCCATAAGTAATAGCAGTTCCAGATGGTAAAGTTTCTACAGTATGTCCTAGTTTGGCTAAAGCAATTCCCCAAGCAGACAATCCTCCACGCCAAAAACTTTCAGGAGTACTAGCAGTTACATTCGATTGTATGGGTGTTGGAAAACGTTGTGGAGAAGTATCAGCATCTAAAATCCAATCGGCATTTCCTGCAGTTTCGGCTTTGGTAGCATCAAATAAAAATTTCTTTGAAATTGCTGTAGTAATTGCAGCTGTTGTTGCGGGTTTTGATGTAGTCTTTGTGTCATTTTCATTATCACATGAAAAGGTTATAATTGCTAAACTAGCAATTACAATTTTACTAAATAAATTCATTTGTTTTTGGTTTGGTTAATTGGTATAAAAACAAGTAAATATATACTTTACCCTAATAGAAATAAATTATTTTTTATTCTTCCCGTTTTTGAACTGCACTTTTTCAACTACCTGTACTTTTGGAGCTTGTTTTTTATCCTTAGGATTGAAAGGTTTCTTCTTAGAATCCGTTTTTGGCTTTGGCTTAAATTCAGTATCGGGCTTAAAAGTTGCTTTTGATTTTTCGGCAACATTTTTCCGAACCACTTCCTGATTTTGACGAATAACATCCATTGCATTTTTTGGATTTTCCTTTGTGCCACGAAGATGGATCACCAATCCGTTAAGGAAATTGCGCAATACTTGGTCGCCACATTCCATAAAATCACCATGATCTTCACTTCGGAACAGATTTCCAATTTCACCTTTCGACATTCTAAAATCTACCAATTCTAAAATTTCTACAATTTGGTCATCACGCAATTGAAGTGCTACACGTAGTTTTTTAAAAATGTCATTATTATTCATGTCTCAAAGTTTTAAATTGTATTTCGTACGTTGTATATCTTAATGCGCACTCTAGAAGAGCCAAAGGTACGCCTTTTTGAAGTTTTCACGCCACATTTTTTCGTTGTGCTGTCCACCTTTGACGATCACTTCTTTGTTAAGTTTCTTGCATTCGCATCGTTTGGTATTTACCCAATGCGCTATATTTTTCATGTCTGGAATCACATCAGCATCGCCTTCATTATCCCCGCATAGAAAATAGATTTTAGTATCAAAGTCTTTTGTTTTGGCCAACAAGTCGTTCATTTCTTTTCGTCCAAACCAAAAAGAAGGCGAGAAGCAACCCACTTTTCCAAAGACTTCTGGATATTTTATAGCGGCATAAAAGGAAACCAATCCGCCAAGGGAACTTCCGAAAATAGCGGTATTTCTTTTATTAGTTTTGGTTCGGTAAGTCGAATCCACTTTTGGTTTTAAAGTTTTAACAATAAAATCGAGATAATTATCTGCACTTCCGCCACCGTATTTTTCATTTTTGAACGGCGTAAGTTCGTCAATGCGTTTGTCGCCGCCATGTTCAATTCCGATTACGATGGCTTGTGCATTGATGCTATCTAAGGTTTCGTCAACATTCCATTCGCCTACGTAAGAAGTGGTTGCGTCAAACAAATTTTGAGCATCGTGCATGTAAATTACCGGATAGTTTTTGGTAGAGGTCGTATAATTTTTCGGAAGGTAAATCCAAATCTTTTTGGTCGTTTTTAACTGTGGTGCATCAATAGTAAAGGTAGAAACCTGTTTACTAGCGGTACTTTGTTGGGCATTGGTATCCCAAAAAATAAGTAACAGTAGGATCGAAAGAAATTGTTTCAAGTGGCAGATTATTAAATTTAGTCTTCGGGTTTGAGTTCCTCCGTATTTTTATCTTCCTTTTTACTTTTTTTATCTTTCTTGTCGCCTTTTTTCTTTTTGCTGTCCTCAATTAAAGCTTTGTATTTTTCTTTTTGTATTGGATTTAGATACGAATTTACAAGTTTATCTGTTCGCTCCATCATTGAAGTTATTTCTTTAGATTTTTCATCATCAGAAGTTTCTTTTTTGATTACAATATCAATATTCTTATTATTTTTTTCAATTTCATTCTGGATAGCAATCATTTGAAGCTCATCTAGAGTGAGTTCTTTCTTTAACTTTTCCATGAATTTATTCAGTTGTTCTTTTTTGTTACTCTCAATTTCAGCTGGAGATGATGTTGGTGGAGCAGAATAGGTTCTGCCAATATTGCGATTTACACCATAATTTTTAGTATACATATTGTTGCCGTATTGTGCAAATGCTCCGGCAGTTGTAAAAAGTATACTGAGTACAAATATTTTGAAAGTTTTCATGAATTCAAATTTATGATGGTGTAAAAGTAACTAAAAATTCTTTTTTGGCTCTTTTAAACTGCTTAATGAACGATTAAAATTAGGATTTCAAATCAATAAATTTTTGTCTTTTCACAAAAAACTATATTTTAGCTGAAAAATAACCGATACTAGATGAACGATTACCAACAAAAATTAGCGCTTTTATCCGAAATGATCGCTTTTTCTGTTATTGATGGACGACTGCACGAACGAGAATACCTTTTTCTGTCTATGATATCAGAGGAACTTCAAATTGATAAAAACAATTTCAAAAATCTTTTTCATCAAGAAGAATATCCAGCAGTTATAAAATCTGAATTTGAAAGAGTACAACAATTTTACCGTTTGGCATTGCTTATGCATTGTGACGGAGTTTTGCACGAACGAGAACAAAATAAAATTCAAGAAATAGGGATCAATATGGGCTTGAATCCTCATGCAATAAAACGTGTTTTGAAAGCTATGGAAGCTTCACCAACTAAAATGATTTCTCCTGATTTTTTATTGGAAGTTTTTCAGGAGCAATTGAATTAAATAATACGTAACGTTTTTTCAAAAGCTTTACGAATTCCGCCTCTGAAACTAACTTCACCACAAAAAGAATAACCTAACTTTTCAAAAATGTTCAGCATCGCATTATTGTCAAAATTAGTATCCACTTTGATGCTGAAGATGTGGTTCTGAATGGCAACTTCTTCAGTAAAATGCATTATTTTTTGCGCCAAACCTTTACCAATATAATCATCCGAAATCGCAAGTCGGTGGATAACTGCAAATTCTTCATTGGTAAGCCAAGTTCCTTTTAAATCCTCATAAGCCGGTTCGTCATTGAATATAATCGCAGTGTATCCAATAATTTGAATACCTTCAATTAAAACATAACCGTTTCCTTGTTCAATATCGTTCTCAATCAAAGTTTCATTAGGATAGCCATCTTGCCATTGGGTACTTCCATCATTTTTTCTTCGTAAAATAGCTTGTTTTATAATTTCCCAAATCTTAGGAAGATCAGTAGGGTTAGCTACTCTGAAAGTGTAATTCATCTTTTAATAGTTGCTGTTAAATTCGGTCTTGCAAGCTCTTAATCTCATCACGAAATTTCGCTGCTTGCATAAAATCTAAATCTTTAGCCGCTTTTTCCATCGATTTTCGTGCATCACGAATTTTCTTTTCAATTTCTGGCTTGGATAAATACAAACTTTCTGGTTCAGCGGCTTTCGCAATTTTATCCTCAAAATATTGAGTAGAAACCGAGTTGTTACCCAAAGCACTTCCGAGACTTTTCTTCAAAGCTTTCGGTTCTAATCCGTGTAGCGTATTGTATTCCATTTGCTTTCCGCGACGGTAATTGGTGTCGTCAATGGTTTGCTGCATGCTTTTGGTAATCTTATCCGCATACATAATGGCTTTCCCGTTTACGTTTCGGGCCGCACGACCCACTGTTTGTGTTAATGAACGATGACTTCTTAAGAACCCTTCTTTATCGGCATCCAAAATCGCAACCAAGGAAACTTCGGGTAAATCTAAACCTTCACGCAATAAATTCACGCCAATCAAAACATCAAACAACCCTTTTCGCAAATCCTGCATGATTTCCACACGCTCCAAAGTATCCACATCGGAATGAATGTAACGACATCGGATCGAAACTTTGGCTAGATATTTCGTCAGTTCTTCTGCCATACGTTTCGTTAGGGTTGTTACCAAAACTCTTTCGTCGGCTTCACATCGAACTTGAATTTCTTCAATTAAATCGTCAATCTGATTCAAGCTTGGACGCACTTCAATAATGGGATCCAATAATCCGGTCGGACGAATGACTTGCTCAACAAATATTCCTTCTGATTTTTCCAACTCGTAATCTGCTGGAGTAGCCGAAACATAAATTACTTGATTCTGCATTCCTTCAAATTCCTCAAACTTCAACGGGCGATTGTCCATAGCTGCCGGCAATCGGAAACCATATTCAACTAAGTTTTCTTTCCGACTTCGATCTCCGCCATACATCGCATGAACTTGTGAAATCGTTACATGACTTTCGTCGACAACCATCAGATAATCATTCGGAAAATAATCCAACAAGCAGAAAGGGCGCGTTCCCGGAAGACGTCGGTCTAAGTAACGTGAATAATTCTCAATTCCTGAACAATAACCTAATTCTCGTATCATTTCTAAGTCGAAATTGGTTCGTTCTTCCAAACGTTTTGCTTCAAGATGTTTTCCAATTTCTTTAAAATAATCAACTTGTTTTACCAAATCCTGCTGAATTTCCCAGATTGCGCCTTGCAAAACATCCGGAGAAGTCACAAACATATTTGCCGGATAAACATTCAGTTTGTTAAACTTTTCGAGAACTTTGGATGTTTTGGAATCAAATGATTCTATTTCTTCAATTTCATCTCCAAAAAAATGAATGCGATACGGTTCATCACCGTAGCTTGGATAAATATCCACGGTGTCACCTTTAATTCGGAAGTTTCCGGGTGTAAAATCAGCTTCCGTTCTGGAGTATAAACTTTGTACTAATTTGTGTAATAATTTAGTTCGCGAAATGATTTCACCTTTGGCAATCGAAACGACATTTTTTTGAAATTCAACTGGGTTTCCAATTCCGTACAAACACGATACCGAAGAAATTACAATGATATCACGACGCCCCGAAAGTAGGGCAGAAGTAGTACTCAAGCGCAATTTTTCTAGTTCTTCGTTGATAGATAAATCTTTCTCAATGTAGGTTCCAGTAACAGGAATAAAAGCTTCCGGTTGATAATAATCGTAATACGAAACGAAATATTGCACTGAATTCTCAGGAAAAAACTGCTTAAATTCCGAATACAATTGTGCCGCTAGTGTTTTATTGTGCGCCAGAACCAACGTTGGTTTAGACACATTTTGAATCACATTAGCAACTGTAAATGTTTTCCCCGAACCCGTAACTCCGAGTAAGGTTTGGTATTTTTCGCCATTGACAATTCCCGCGGAAAGTTTCTCAATAGCTTGCGGCTGATCGCCAGTAGGGATATAATCGGATACGACTTGGAATTTCATTTTTTTGAATAAAAGCAAAGTTACGAAGTTAAAAGTTTACATTATTATACTTTTAACTTCGTCTTATATTTTAAATTACACGCCTATTTAAATTGCAGCGCCAACGTAATGATGTGTGAATTCAAGCCATTATTTCGGGTATAATAACCGTACCGCAATTCCAAACTATGAATGCGTTTGATGTTAAAAATGCCTTTATCACTATCGGTTAAATGATAGCCTAATCCAATCATATTGCTGCTGAATTTAGATAAATCATAATCGCTGGTGTAATATTCAGTATTTTCTTGGTGCTGATAAATGGGCTTAAAGTACTTCGCTTCGCTTTGTGCATAAAATCGATACGGCAATGATACGGATGAAAATGCAGTTAACTTTATGCTTGGTTCAAAACTGAACGTATGCGAGTTGATTCCCCAATTATCATAATAATATCGGTAAAAGGTACGCATCACAATGCGATCCGTTACGAAGTAATTTGCTCTTAAACCAACAGGAATTTTAAATCGAGTGGAAGGTAATTTTTCTGAGTTTACAGATAAGTCATCAAAATACACTCGGTTAAATTTGGTTGCCAATAAACCTTCTTGGTAACCAACATCCGCTAAAAGTGCAATTTGGAAATTCTTATTAATAACTTGCGATAACGTAAAGCCTAAATTATAGGAAGTTCTCGGTTTGGTATCCAAATGATTAGCTTCATTATCGGATGGATTATTCCGAAGTTCTATTGGTAGAATAACTTTCCAAGTGTCAAAAAAGGCCATTCCTTTAACCGAAAATTCTCTGTTGTTATCTTTTGAAATTTTGGTGTATCCGATATTGCCTCCTATTGAAGTGTAATCATACTCGGCTGAGAAAGAAACACCGGCATTCATGCTATACTTTTTTTCTACATTTCGATAACTGTAATCCGCTGACGGATATATTCTGATGTCTTGATAAGAAGCAGAAGTAATTGTGCTCGGATCAATATTGTCTTAGGACGCCGACGTATAACTGTCGACACCCAAACTTAAATCAAAGCTGTGAACGTTATTCTTTTTGTCTTTTTTTGATAAAATGACTTCAAGAGTGGTTGCGACATCGGTTAGTTTTTCGGTTCCAACGCCTCCGGTTACTGCCGAATTATTTCCGTCTTGTTTATAATAACTCGAAACGAAATTGATCTCTTCAATTTTCAGTTTTTGCTTCTTATAGTTTTCGGATAGTGTATCGTTTTGTGCTTTTGCCTGAAACGAAAACAGAACGGCGAGAAATGCCACAGAAATTACTCTTTTTTTCATTTTTTCAGATTATTAATTACAACCACAACCACCGCCAGTTTTTCCGCCATTTGCACCGGAACTTCCTTCTCGGTAAAGTTGAAAAGTGTTTTCAAATTTTTCCGTTTTTTTTGATGTTAATACCATTTCGGCATCATTTATTTTTGCTTTTTGGTATTCTTTAACTGGCTTGCACGAAGTAAGCGAAGAGAGTACAACCACGATTAAAAAGATTTTTTTCATAAGTATGCAGTTTAGGTAATAGTGATATTTTTCGAAAAATAGGTTTTGTCATGATCATCAATAATGATACAGCCTATGGTTTTTAATTGGTTGATGAAATCCATTCCGACGTCAATTCCCATAACAGTCACAGGCGTTGCAAGGGCATCAGCGATTTCGGCATTATCAGCAATAATAGTTACACTTTTTATTCCCGAAACTGGAAAACCTGTTTTCGGATCGATGGTATGCGAGTATCTTTTGTTATTAATCAGTACAAATTTTTCATAATTTCCAGAAGTTGCGACTGCTTTATCGGTAATTTTAAAGGTAGAGAAAAGTGTTTTTTTCTGATTGGGATCAGCAACGCCAATGGTCCATGGTTCACCATTTTCTTGATAACCCCAAGCGGATAAATCTCCGGAAGCATTTACGATTCCGTTTTTGACTTTATTTTCTACTAATGTTTTCTTTGCCATTTCAGCAGCATATCCTTTTCCGATTCCACCAAAACCAATCCGCATGCCCTTATTTTTTAGAAATACAGTTTGATTGTTTTCATCCAAAATAATATTCTCATAATTAATCAAAGCGACCGATTTTTTTGCAGTTTCAGCATCGGGTAACGAAGTCATATTCATATCAAAATTCCAAAATCGTTTGTCAATGCTACCATAACTCAAATCAAATGCGCCTTGGGTTATTTTAGAAATAAATTGACTTCTTTTAATCAATTGAAAAACTTCTTCATTTACTTCTACGGGATGCATTCCGGCATTTTGATTTATATGATACGTGACGCTTTTTTCTGAAAAGGTTGTCAACAACCCTTCAATTCTTCTGATTTCTTCGATTGCAATTTCAAAAAGTTCCTCACTTACAACCGCATTTTGCTCAATCAAAGTGAATTCAAATTGATTTCCCATTAGGCGCGTTTGTTTTTTGAATTGCATCTTAGAATTATTTTAATTTAGCAATAAACTCAGCAACCGTTTCATTGGGCAATTCTTCCCATTTAGTTACTATTTTACCATTTTCATCCAATAAAATAATTAAAGGGAATTGTCCGTTTGGATTATATTTCTCCGCTAATTTTTCGTTTTCAGCAGTCTGTTCTTTTGATAAAGCATTTGTTTTTTTTCTAGGAAAATCAGCATTGAACACAATTAAATTTGAACTTGCAAAAGCCGTAAATTCTTCGGAATCAATATATTTTCTTTTGAATTTTACACAAGGCGCGCACCAATCCGAACCCGAAAAAAGAATACTACTTTTTTATGTTCTTCTTTGGCTTTTGACAATGAATTTTGAAGGGTATTTACTTCTTGGGAAAAACTTGAAAGGCTGATGCTTAAAAGGAAAACAGTTAGAATGCGTTTCATAGAGTTTTTGAATTAATTATAGAATAAATATAATTGAATTTAAAACACATAGTAAAATATCGTCTTAATATTAGATTAAATTGAATGAGTATGCGATAACACAAACAATCGGTATGGGCTAACGTATAAAATCATTAATCTTTGCATGTTGCAACAACATAATCGTCTTTGCATCTTTGATTTCGCCGGATTTAATCATGTTGAAAGCAGTATCAAAATCATATTCTAAAACCTCTATATTTTCATGTTCGTCTGGAGCACCTCCGCCTTCATTAACTTTCATTTCCTTAGTATATTCGGCAGTAAAAAAATAGAGGATTTCGGTTACTGAGCCCGGTGACATATAGACTTCAAATAATTTTTCGACAGCTGAAATCTTATAACCGGTTTCTTCTTCGGTTTCTCTTCTGATGCATTCTTCTGGGTTGTCTTCATCTAATAATCCGGCGCACACTTCAACCATCATTCCAGTTTCGTTTCCGTTTAAATACGTTGGCAATCTGAATTGACGTGTTAAGAGTATTGTTTTGGTATTCTTATTATACAATAAAATAGCAGCACCATTTCCTCTGTCATACGCTTCACGGGATTGCGTTTCCCATTGCCCATCATTTTTAAGATAGTTATACGTTACTTTTCGTAGGGTATACCAATTATCCGAGAGCACTTTGGTTTCTGTGATTTCTATTTTAGGGTTTTTCATGCTCATTCGAATTTCCAGTTTTTTTGTTGCATTTCTGATAAAAAGGTCCAAGCTACAATTCGGCTTATTTTTTGGCCTTGAGCCATATCAATGGTTTTGATTGTTACTGCACCAACTTTACTTAGGATTTTATAAATGTTTTTTAGATTCTCTTTTTTGGAAACCAATGTGGTGAACCAAAAGCATTGCATTGGATATTTAGCGCTTTCATATATCATCTGGGTAATGAATCCGATTTCGCCACCAGTACACCAAAGTTCCGCATTTTGTCCACCAAAGTTTAAAATAGCTTTAGAATTTTTGGTATTGGTCAATGTGTTTACTTTTCGCAACGCACTTTTCTCCGCTTCTTCCGCGGAATTGTGAAACGGTGGATTGCAAATGGTAAAAGTAAATTTGTCTTCGGGCAAAATTATGTTTTTGAAGATGAAGCGAGACTCTATTTGTGATTGTAAACTGATGGCATCCATTAATTTTGGATTGTTTCCAATGATTGTCTTGCAGTTCTGAAGTGCTTTTTCATCGATATCGGTTCCAACGAAACTCCATCCATAAACCGAATTTCCAATAATGGGATAAATACAATTGGCACCAATACCAATGTCTAAACCAACAACAGTTTCTCCTTCTGGAATAACTCCGTCATTAGAATCTGCCAATAAATCGGCGAGGTAATGAATATAATCAGCGCGACCGGGAATTGGCGGACACAGATAATCAGCTGGAATATCCCAGTTTTGAATATCATAATTTGAGAGTAATAAGGCTTTGTTTAAAGCTTTAACCGCTTCCGGATTACTAAAATCGATAGTTTCTGTCGCGTGTTCATTGATAAAAACAAATTCTTTTAACGAGGGATACGCAGCGATTAATTGTTCAAAATCATAGTGAAATCGATGAAGATTTCTGGGATGTAAAGTTGTTTTTTCGGTTGTATTTTTAGCTTTCAATTTTGAGTTTTTAGTTTAATCCCAGCATTCCATCAGTAATAAATCGCCGTCTTTGTGGGTTATTGATACGATTCCGTCTTCGGTAACATGATTGCTGCTTCCGGTTCGATACCCAATGGTCAAATCTTCATTTGTTAAGGAATAAAAAAGATTTTTGGTCGATATTCCAGTTACTTTTCCAATAGGTATCAAAGATAATATTGTTTTAGACGTGTACCATTTTTCAAAAGTTGTGGATAACAAATATACTTTAGAATGATCATCCAAAATAACGATTTTCAAGAGATTTCTGTACGCAACGATATTGGTAAGATTAGTAATCGTATGATCGGCGCGTCTTCCGGTTGCCCAAATTACGTTTGCCGCTTGGTGTCCTTTTTCGATTAGATAATCAAAAGCTTTCTCCAAATCGGTTTTATCTTGATTTGGAGTATGCACGATTTCTATTGGATATTGTTTTTCCTTGTAATAATTGGCATCAAAACCGCGATCAAAATCACCTAATAAAACATCGACTTTAATTCCAAGTTCTAAAACTCGCTCAATAGCCGAATCTAATACAATTACGATTGGAGACCACTCCAAAAGTTGTCCTAATAATTCAGAACTACACGCTTCACCATTGGCAATAATTAAAGCCGGTTCTTGGTCATCGCGAACAATATGATGTGAAGACATTTTAGTATTTGATTTTTAGTATTTGATTTTCGATTGGTAAAAGTAATTAAATTCTACGTCGTATGTCGCACGTCAACTATCGTAAATTATTGAACAACATATTGGGTTTTGACTACTTCACACACCCTAAAATAACCCAAACAATACTTTGTTTCGTTGGTTTGGTTTACCATATTCCCTCTAACGGTCGCTGGTGGCGTTTGAAAAGGACTGCCTCCAGCAGTTCCAGCGTTGCCAAGTAAAATTCTCATGTAATTAAAATATTGTTTTGAAATGCCATGAAGCGTATAATCAATAGTGTCACCCGCTTTTAAATCTTCGTTAGAATACAAGCCAAACATTAAATTTCCTTGCTCGAAACGGTCATCAAAAGCTTCAAATTCAGGAAATGCTTTGACTGGTGTTTTATATCGGGTCAAATAGGAATTGTTCTCTAAGGGATTGTCTTGAAAAAAGAATTTAACTTCAATATCTTCTCCACTAAATCCAGCATCATTTCTTTGAGTCACATTAGCTATATCAGGTACCGCAATCATTTTTTCAGAACCAGTATAGGTTTGACCTGCATAATTTACTGTTAAAACATAGGTGTCTCCAAGGACTGGAGCAAAAGTAGTACAGTTGTAATTGCCTGAATTGGGAACATCCTCTATAAAGTTAAAAACGGTATTCGAACTGTTTGTGACAAAAACGGTTGCGCCGGAAACACTCGGAATTACATTACTGTAATAGCCCGTAGTAGTGGATAATTTTATGGTTTGTTCGTTTCCTGTTGTGCCTTTTTCCCAATCGATGGAAGCGTCAATCACTAATTTGGCCGGAGCAGTATCTAATTTTAAGTCAACAACTTCTTCGCAACTTGTTAAACTTAAAAAAGTAATTAAGGATACTATGTATAGTATTTTCTTCATGATTTAAAATTTAAAATTATAACTAACGCTTGGTACAATTCCGAAAATGGAAAGCTTCACCGCTTCATTTGTTGCGGTATCTTCATTTTGTCTAAACGAAATCGAAGCCGCATTTTTTCGACCGTATAAGTTGTACACACTGAAAACCCATTCGCTTTGCCATCCTTTTTTCTTTTCGGGTTTTGGCGTATAGGTTGCCGAAACATCTAGGTGATGATAGGTAGGAAGACGGTTTTCATTCCGCAATCCATAACTAGGAATAAGAATGCCTTGGTACTCATACTTTCCGTTTGGATAGGTTACTGGTTGGCCCGTTTGTAGTGTAAAAATGGATCCAAATTTCCATTTTTGATTGAGTTCATACGTTGAAACTATGGAAATATTATGGGTTTTATCAAATCCCGTTTTGTACCAGTTTCCGTTGTTAATTCCCAATTCTTCTGCCGTTCTTCCGGTCGTTTGTTGTTCTGTTCTTGATAATGTATACGAAATCCATCCGTTAAATTTACCTTCGTTTTTTTTGAATAAAACTTCAAATCCATATGCCCTTGCATTTCCGTTAAGGACAACTTGTTCGATTGCATTATTGGCAATCAAATCGGCACCATCAATATAATCCAATCGGTTTTTGATTTTTTTATAAAACGTTTCTACTTCTAAGGAATACTTATCTTCTTTAAAATTTTGGAAATATCCAAAAGCAACTTGATCTAAAGTTTGCGGTTTCAGAAAATTATCACTTGGTGCCCAAACGTCTAATGGTGTTGGCGATTGTGTGTTGGAAATCAAGTGTAAATACTGCGCCATCCGATTATAACTCGCTTTTATCGATTGATTATCGTTAAACGAATACGACATGGCAACTCGAGGTTCTAAGTTGTCAAAATTTGCAATTACAGCGTTGCTGCCATAATAGCGCGTTCCGGTTGCTGTTGCTTTTTCGTAAATCTTGAAGTCATTATTCCACGTTACGGCTTGATTGTTAGCATACGTATTGATCGTTTGCTGCCCTAATCGGTAAAACATACTATATCGTAACCCATAATTGATAGAGAAATTGGAGGTTATTTTTTGGTCCACATCAAAATATAAAGCAGGTTCCAATGCAAATTTTTTGTCTAATTGGAATTCATTAATACTTGAATTTGCGTTTAACGGCTCAATTTTTCCTGGATTAAAGTCATAATATTGTGCATTTACGCCATAACTCAATTTTAATTTATCAGTTAAGTAGTGTTTAAAGTCGTATTTGATATTGTAGTTTTTGATACCACTATCCCAATTGAATCCTATAAAATCTAGCTTTAGTCCATAATAGTAATCGCTGTAAATCATGGAAAAGTTCGAAAATAATTTATCTGAAAACAAATGATTCCATCGCAAATTTACTACTGCATTTCCGTACGTATTCACGAAGCTTTCATTGATGTTAAAAACATCGCGACCAAAATATCCGGATAAAAACAAATTATTCTTTTGATTGAGTTCATAACTTAATTTGGTATTCAAATCATAAAAATATGCCGAATTAGGATTGTCGGATAGTTTTAAAAAGAGATGTGCATACGAGCCTCTTCCCGCAACAAGGAACGATCCTTTTCCTTTGTTAATTGGACCTTCAGCAAGTAATCGGCTACTAATTAAACCGATTCCTCCGTTCATGTGAAATCCGTTTTTATTTCCTTCTTTTTGATAAATATCCAAAACTGAGGACAATCTTCCACCGAAACGCGCTGGAATTCCACCTTTATACAACTTCAAATCTTTGATAGCATCGGCATTAAAAACAGAGAAAAATCCGAAAAGGTGCGATGAATTATAAATTGTTGCCTCATCAAGTAGAACAAGGTTTTGATCCGCACTTCCACCACGGACATTAAAACCAGATTGTCCTTCACCAGCGTTGGTAACTCCTGGCAAGGTTAAAATTGATTTCAGAATATCAACTTCACCAAGAATAACGGGCATTTGTTTTACCGTTTGAATAGAAAGTTTATTAACGCTCATTTCTGGCTTTCTGATTTCTGCTCGCTTTTTATTATCGGTAATCACAACTTCTAGCAATTGTTGCGAATTCTCGGAAAGGAAAAAATTCTTTTTAATATTTTGATTTAGATTTATTTGGTCTTCTGTTTCTTGAAAACCCAAATAACTTGTTAAAATAGTGTATTCGCCTGCAGGCAAAGTAACAGAATAAAAGCCGTATTCGTTGGTGGTTAAACTAGCTTTCGCCTCAACAACGTAGATGTTTACACCAATAAGCGTCTCTTTATTTTTTGTATCGGAAATCGTTCCGCTTAGCGTAAATTTTTCTTGTGAAAACGAACTAAAAGTTACTAAGCTAAAAAGGAACAGCAGCATACTATTTTTATACATAGAAATTTATTAGGAATTTTAGATGCAAATTTAACATCATAATTGTTATTTTTTGTAAAGTATTTGTTAATCAATGGTTAATTTGGAACAATTTTTGTCTGTAATTTAAATACTTTTACAACCTAAATAACACATACATGAAAGCAGTTTATGCTTTTTTATTTTTTTTACTATTTTCTTTTACAGGATTTTCACAATTTGAATCTCCTAAAAGGACCCTTAATATCGCACCGGTTTCATCTCCAAAAGGAAACGTTGCGCCCACAAGTTCCAAATCAATAACATATCCAAGTATTTTTGATAAAAAAGATAAATTGCTATCAGGTGTTTCGCTACTCAAAAAAGAAGAAGAAGAGAGAAGTATTTTTGAAAAAGAGCAATTTGCGAGTCCGGTTCAAGAATATACTGATAAGATGAATAAGCAATTGAAATCTGAGGGTTACACAAGAGAAAATGTTAGTAGCGATATGTATCTCGGAGATTTTAAACTTTTCACTGAAAAATTGAGCATTGCATGCAGGGACAATTCAGCAATTGATGGCGATCAGGTTTGTATTTGGTTAAATGGAGAAAGAGCTGTGCCAGTTGTAACTTTGGAAGGAAGGTTTAAAACCTATAATTTTATGCTCAAAAAAGGATTGAATGACGTTCAGATTGAAGCATTGAATGTCGGTGAATCTTTTCCAAATACGGGCCAATTTTCTTTTTTTGACGGCAACGGAAAATTAATTACCACTCAGAATTGGGATTTGAATACGGGTTACAAAGCCATCATGAAAATTAATAGAATGGATGGAATCCGAGAAAAGGAATAAAAAAAGCGACTGATTAAAGTCGCTTTTTTATTTAATTCAATTCGGATAAAATGGAATTGAATGTGGTACTTGGTCGCATTACCTTATCGGTCAATTCAAAGTTCGGATGATAATACCCTCCAATGTTTTGAGGTTTTCCTTGGGCGCCAATTAATTCTTCATTTATTTTGTTTTCGTTTGCACTTAATTCAGCTGCAATAGGAGTGAAGAGTGCCTTTAATTCCGAATCATTGGATTGGTTGGCTAAAGCTTGCGCCCAATATAAAGTCAAATAAAAATGCGAGCCACGGTTGTCAATACTTCCCAGTTTTCTTGCAGGTGATTTATCGTTTTCTAAGAATTTTTCTGTAGCTTGATCTAATGTTTCAGATAAAACTAATGCTTTGGCATTGTGGTAAACTAACCCTAAATGCTCATAAGAAACACCAAGCGCTAAAAATTCACCAAGCGAATCCCAACGGAGATAGCCTTCATCAAGAAATTGTTCCATATGTTTTGGTGCCGAACCGCCAGCGCCAGTTTCAAATAATCCACCACCGTTCATCAAAGGAACAATTGACAACATTTTAGCAGAAGTTCCGACTTCAAGAATCGGAAATAAATCAGTTAAATAATCACGTAATACGTTTCCAGTTACTGAGATTGTATCCAAACCTTGCACAATTCGTTCCAGAGAAAAATTAGTAGCATCAACCGGATTCATTATGCGAATATCTAAACCTGCTATATCGTACTCTTTAAGGTATTGATGTACTTTTTTAATCAATTCGATGTCGTGAGGTCTATTCTCGTCCAACCAGAATACTGTCGCGTCACCTGTTGCTTTTGCTCTATTTACAGCGAGTTTTACCCAGTCTTGAATAGGGGCATCTTTCACTTGACACATTCTGAAAATATCTCCAGCTTCCACTTTTTGTTCCATTAAAATACTTCCAGCAGCATCTTTTACCTTTACAATGCCATCAGCAGCAAGTTGGAAGGTTTTATCATGAGAACCATATTCTTCTGCTTTTTGAGCCATCAAACCAACATTAGGAACACTTCCCATAGTTTTTGGGTCTAATGCTCCGTTCTTTTTACAGAAATCAATGGCTGCTTGATAAATTCCTGCGTAACAACGGTCTGGAACAATTGCTTTGGTATCTTGGCCTTTTCCGTCTTTGTTCCACATTTGCCCCGAATTTCTAATCATCGCAGGTATCGAAGCATCAATGATAACATCAGAAGGAACATGTAAGTTGGTAATTCCTTTCTCTGAGTTGACCATCGCTAACGCTGGACCGTTTTCCATGGCCTCCGTCAAAGAATTTTCAATTTCTGATTCTAACGGATGGCCTTTTATTTTGGCATAAATATCGCCTAAACCATTTCGGGTGTCAATATTTAACTCGTTTAAAACTTTTGCATATTTTTCGAATACTGGGGCAAAGAAAACTTCAACAAAAGCACCAAATATTAATGGATCTGAAATTTTCATCATGGTTGCTTTCAAGTGAACTGAAAACAATACGTCGTTATTTTTAGCATCTGTTATTTGCTCGGCGATGAATTGCTTTAGCTTGTGCATACTCATGACCGAACTGTCGATTATTTCGCCTGCTTTTAAGGGAGAAGAATCTTTTAAAATTTTAGTGTTTCCGCTAGTGTCGGTAAATTCGATAGTAAAGCTACCGGCATCTTTTAAAGTCAGTGATTCCTCAGTACCATAAAAATCACCACTTTCCATGTGAGATACGTGTGTTTTTGAATCTGAAGACCAGGCGCCCATGGAGTGCGGATGTGCTTTAGCGTAATTTTTCACTGCTTTCGGAGCCCTTCTGTCTGAGTTTCCTTCTCTCAAAATCGGATTAACTGCTGAACCTAAAATTTTGGAATATTTAGCTTTAGCATTTTTTTCTTCTTCTGTTATTGGTTCTTCTGGGAAATTTGGAATCTTATATCCTTGTGATTGTAACTCCGCAATGGCTTCATTAAGTTGCGGTGCGGAAGCCGATATATTAGGTAATTTAATAATGTTAGCTTCTGGCTTGGTCGCTAATTCACCTAATTCCGTTAAATCGTCTTTTGTTTTTTGATCTTCCGATAAATATTCCGGAAAGGTTGATAATATTCTAGCAGCTAATGAGATGTTTTTAGTTTCGATCTCGATGTCAGCTTGTTTTGAAAAAGCTTTTACTATTGGTAAGAAGGAATGTGTCGCCAACATTGGCGCTTCATCAGTAATTGTATAGATAATTTTTGACTTTGGCATGTGATGTTTGTTTTTAAAAAATCGCAAACAAATATAATTAAATGATACCGCATTCATTTAACTTTAACTACGAAATCGATTGAATTATCAAATTGCTATTTAAAGAGATTTTAATTGTCAAATTGTCGATTTTAAGTCTTTAATTTTACAGAATAAAAAAAGTCTAGATATAATCGAGACTTTTTTTATGAACTGAGAGTTTAGAATTATCTTCTTCTTTCTCTGATTTTTGCTTTTTTACCAGTAAGTTCTCTAAAGTAGTAGATACGAGCTCTTCTAACTTTACCTCTTTGGTTCACTTCTACTTTTTGCAAAGCTGGCATGTTAACTGGGAAGATACGCTCTACACCAACTGCACCAGACATTTTACGGATTGTAAAAGTTTCAGTAATTCCTGCACCTTTTCTTTGGATTACAACTCCTTTGAAAAACTGAGTTCTTGTTTTTTCACCCTCTTTAATTTCGTAGTACACAGTGATTGTATCACCAGCTCCGAAAGCAGGGAAATCTTTTTTTGTTGATAATTCGTTATTAACGTAATCTACTAAATTTGCCATTTTTATATAATTATGGTTTTTTAATCTGAGCAACATTCACGGTTCTCGCCAGAGGTTGGTCAAAGTGGGGGCAAAGATAAAATTTAATTGATAATTAACAATGAATAATTGATAATTTTTTTATACGCAACAGGCTCATTATCAGTTGTCAACTAATTATTTATTCATTTAAGAGATCCGGACGACGATTTTTAGTATGTTCGTAAGCCATGTCTTCGCGCCATTTGTCAATTTTGGCAAAATGACCGCTGGTTAAAACGTCGGGAACTTTCCATCCTTTGTAGTCGGCCGGACGTGTGTATATTGGACCCGAAAGTAAATTATCCTGAAAACTATCAGTCAAGGCCGAAGTTTCATCGGATAAAACACCAGGAATTAATCGGATAATTGCGTCGCAGAAAACAATAGCGCCAATTTCACCACCACTCAAAACATAATCGCCAATCGAAATTTCTTTGGTAATGAAATGATCGCGTACGCGTTGATCCACACCTTTATAATGTCCACAAAGTATAATTATATTTTCATACATCGAAGCCGTATTTGCCATTTTCTGGTTCAAAGTTTCTCCGTCTGGCGACATATAGATTATTTCGTCGTATTCGCGTTGACTTTTTAAATGGGTAATACAGTCGTCAATAGGCTGAATATTCATCACCATTCCCGCACCACCGCCAAAAGGATAATCGTCTACGCTTTTTTGTTTGTTGGTCGTATAATCTCTTAAATTATGAAAATGAACTTCCACTAAACCTTTTTCAATAGCACGTTTCATAATCGAGGCTTCAAAAGGGCTTCGCAATAATTCAGGAAGTATAGTAATAATATCAATTCTCATAAAAGTAAAATTTATTAGTGCAAAGGTAAATAGTAAAGTAGTGTTAATAAAATATAGTCAGAACAAATTGAAGTTTTTATATATTCGTAAACTTAATAATCACTTAATGGAAGTAAAAGAAAATATTGATTTTGGAAAAGGATACATCAGTGGATATGCTTCAATTTTTTTGGGTGTTTTGTCTTTTTTGGGTATTTTGTGTTTTAAATATCCAGAATGGTTGACAACGCCTCAATTTAGAGAAGTCTATACCGGAGAATCTATGAAGATGCTTTTAACCGCTGCGATTATCGCTTCTTTTCTATTTGGACTGATTAGCTTTATGGTTAGTAAGCAAAAAAAATGGGCTTTGATTGGCCTTGTATTTTGCACTTTAGCCATTGTTCTTGGCGGATTCAATGTTTCTCCTGTAGCAGTTGGTGCAACGAAATGGCATCTGGGATTGGACTGGCTTTTATTGGATTTATTGCTGATGGCAGTAATTTTTATTCCAATAGAAATGGTTTTTCCAAAGCGAAAAGATCAAAAAACCTTTCATGAAGAATGGCGCACTGATTTGGTTTATTTTGTCGTGAGTCATTTACTCATTCAGTTTTTCGGAGCCATTACGCAACAGCCTGCCATAGTATTTTTTGGTTGGATGGGGCTGTCAGGATTGCACACTTGGGTTCAGAGTTTACCATTTTTAATTGAATTGTTTATGGCATTTTTCATTGCCGATTTATTTCAATACTGGACACACCGATTTTTCCACAGTCATCATTATTTGTGGCGCTTTCATTCCATTCATCATTCTACAGAAAACATGGATTGGCTTGCGGGTTCAAGAACACATTTTATAGATATTTTTGTAACGCGTTCGATGGCCTTTGTTCCGCTATATGTGTTCGGATTTTCAACTATTACATTTAATGTTTATGTAATTTTCATGGCGATTCATGCTGTATTGATTCATTCGAATACCAGAATTAATTTCGGATTTTTGAAATATATTTTTGCAACGCCTCAGTACCATCATTGGCACCATTGCAAGGATTCTGATCATTACGGAAAGAACTTTGCAACCATTTTTCCTTTCATTGACAGGATGTTTGGAACGTATTATCTGCCCAATAAAGAATGGCCAAAAGATACAGGGTTACTCGAAGCGAATTATCCAAAAGGCTATATGAAGCAAGCGGTTTATCCGTTTACAAAGAGTCCGTTTGATAAAAATTTAAATATGGAGGAGTATTCAAGTCGATAACTGCATCTTGTTCACAATTACATAGTAAATCGAGTATTTTTTTATGGATTTGTAGACCATAACGAAGCACTTTTTAACATTGCTCGTCTTGGTAAATGTAAGGCTGCAACAATCAATTCCGCAAAATCAGCGGGTTGTAAAACGGTTTCTTCTGAGTTTCTATTTGCAATTCCTAGTTCAATTGACATGTCTGATGCGATGGTACTTGGCGTAAGTGTGCAAACTCTAATGTTATTTTTCCGCACTTCTTTCATCAACGATTCTGATAAGCCAATTACGGCAAACTTTGATGCGGAATACGCCGATGTTCCAGCATTTCCAGTAATTCCAGCCGTAGATGAAACGTTGAAAATATCACCTTGATTGTTTTCAATAATATATGGAAGCACTTCTTTAGTTACATAATACATTCCCATAAGATTGGTTTGAATAATTGCTTGCCATTGTTTTGGTTGCATTTCCAAAAAACTTCCGAAAGCGGCAATACCAGCATTATTCACCAAAATATCGATCGTTTTAAATTCAGAAATTATTTTTTGAATTCCGATTTTTACTTCGTTATGATTTCCAACGTCAAATGTTGCATAGATCGCTTTTACTCCAAATGCTGAAAGTTCCGCTACGGTTTCAATTAAATTTTGCTCATTTCTTCCCGTGATCGCAACATCAATTCCTTCTTTTGCAAATGCTAATGCCGTTGCTTTTCCTAATCCTTTTCCGCCGCCTGTTATTATTGCTTTTCTTCCTTTTAAATTTTCCATTATTATTTATTAATTGATTGCAAATTTATTGATTTGCTCTATTTATTGAAATCAAATTAACTTCAATTTAGTAATGCTTACTTTTTAGTTGCCAAAATCGAATACACCATTGGGATTTTGTTTCCGAAAGCTTTAATTTGCAATTTTCCTGGTTCAAATTCTTTCATTTCCTTGAAGCAATTATAAGGTGAATAGTCGAATTCATTGAACTGATTGATTTCCAGGTTATTTGAAGTTAATGCATTTAAAATCTCAGAAATTGGATGATTCCACGAAATGGTTTTGTTTTCGATTTCAGATTTTTTTTCGGCATAAGTACCTGAACCTTCCTCAAGAATAGGCTCTACGTTAAAATAATTATAGAAAATTTCTTTAAAATCATCGTCATACAGCCAAATAAACGGATGGAAATCAGCCATTACAAATTTACCATTTGGTTTTAAAAAACGAGAAATTACTTTGGCCCATTTATCCAATTCAGGTAACCAACCAATAGTACCATAACTGGTAAAAACAATATCAAATTTTTCGTTAAGATGATCTGGTAAATCATAAATATCACAACAAATAAACTCAGCATTCAAATTTAATTTCGAATTAAATTCTTTTGCTCTTTCAATAGCTTTATCTGATAAATCTACACCTGTAGCATTTGCACCAAGTCTTGCAAATGAAATCGTATCTTGTCCAAAATGACATTGAAGATGCAGTATTTTTTATTAGAAACGTTGCCAAGCAAATCCAATTCAATTGAATTGAGAGTTGACTTCTCGTTTAAAAAGTTTTCATTTTCATAGAAATCGGATGCAATGTGAACATCAACTTTGTTATTCCAAGTTTGCTTGTTAAGTTCGAGGTAATCATCTAAATTGTCCATGTAGAACTTATGTTTTCGTTTTTATAGCTACTCAAAATTACAATATTATAGTATCTTTGCACCACTAAATTAAAAAATTCACACGATGGAAAACGGAATATATGCTAAATTCAACACCTCAAAAGGTTCTATTTTAGTAAAATTAACACATGATTTAACGCCCGGAACAGTAGGGAATTTTGTTGCTTTGGCA
Source organism: Flavobacterium sp. (assembly GCF_029945805.1). GTDB lineage: Bacteria > Bacteroidota > Bacteroidia > Flavobacteriales > Flavobacteriaceae > Flavobacterium. Next base: position 69,238 of record NZ_JAQSDH010000001.1, on the reverse strand, counting down.
GAAGGAAATTTGGAAAATAAATCACGTCCACAAGGAGAACCTTATTATGACGGATTAAAATTTCACAGAGTAATTCCAGATTTCATGATTCAAGGTGGTTGTCCACAAGGAATTGGAACTGGTGGTCCAGGATACAGTTTTGAAGATGAGTTTCACCCAAGTTTGAAACACGATAAACCAGGAGTTTTGGCTATGGCAAATTCGGGTCCGGCTTCTAACGGTTCACAATTTTATATTACACACGTTCCAACCTCTTGGTTAGATAACAAACATACGGTTTTTGGAAACGTGGTTGAAGGTCAAGATATTGTGGATGCTGTCGCTCAAGGTGATATGTTAGAGAAAGTTGAGATTATAAGAGTAGGAGACGAGGCTAAAAATTGGAATGCGGTTGAAGCTTTTAGAACCTTTGAAGGATCTCGTCAAAAAAAAATAGACGACGCTAAAAAAGAAGGAGAAGCGAAAATGGAAGAATTGGCTGCTGGATTTGAAAAAACAGAAAGCGGTTTGCGTTATAAAATGATTCAAAAAGGTTCAGGAAAACAAGCTGAAAGCGGTAAAACAGTCTCCGTTCATTATGAAGGTTCTTTAGAAACTGGAAAAGTTTTCGATTCCTCTTATCCAAGAAAAAAACCAATCGAATTCAAATTGGGTCAAGGTCAAGTTATTGAAGGTTGGGACGAAGGAATTGCACTCCTAAAAGTTGGAGACAAAGCACGTTTCGTTATTCCATCTTATTTAGGATACGGACCAAGCGGAGCAGGTGGTGTGATTCCACCAAACGCTACCTTAATTTTTGACGTTGAATTGATGGATGTCAAATAAGTGGAGAACCAATTTTATTTAAAATTGAGCGAATCACTTATTCCGAACTTGTTTCGGAATCCAACACAAATTATTTAAGATCTGCTTAAATACTTAAACCCAACAAATAACTGTTGGGTTTTTTTATACTTTTACCGTAAACCAAAAGACAAAACCATGAAATACAAAGTACTAACTTTAGTTGTTTTAGCTTCATTAATTTATTCGTGTGCAGCAAAATCAGGCGTACCAACCACAGAAGTTAAGAAAGTAGATTCCACTGAAACCGCAACTACACTGCTGACCCCAGAATTGAATGAAGGTAAAATTTTATATGAAAACAATTGTGCAAAATGCCACGATTTATATAATAGAAAGGAATTTTCTATTGAAGAATGGAAGCCCATTGTAACGCGCATGCAGATGAAAGCACATTTAGATGATGTGCAAGGACAGAAAATCTACAATTATGTTACTATGAAATAATTTTTAAAACCGTCTCGTTCCAAAAAATGAGACGGTTTTTTTATGTTAAACCTTAAAACCATTAGGAAGTATAGCTCCTTTTTTTACCACTATAATTCCGTCTTTGATCGTATATAAGTTGGTGTCTGTATCATGCAAATGTTTTCCGCCATTAAGTCGTACATCATTACCAATTCGGCAATTCTTATCTACAATCGTATTGTTGATAAAACAGCGTTCTCCTACGCCAATATTGATAATGTTTTGTAACGTATTGAGGCTAATTTCTTCTAGATTTTGATAATAATCGTTACCCATCAAATACGAATTGGAAACGGTTGAGCCATAGCCTATTCGGCTTCTAATTCCTATTACAGAATGTGCAATGGTAGCACCATTTATGATACAACCTTCAGCAATAACAGATTTATCAACGGTTGAAGCACCTGTTATTTTTGACGGCGGTAAAACCCGCGCTCGGGTATAAATTTTACTCGAATTGTCAAATAAATTAAACTTCGGAATGTCATCTGTTAAGCCTAAATTGGCTTGAAAAAACGAATCAATATTTCCAATATCGGTCCAATAACCTTCGTATTGATAGCTTAGTATTTTTTCTTTTCCAATAGCCTGTGGTATGATTTCTTTTCCAAAATCTTTCGTGTCTGGATTTTTCATCAATTCGATCAACAGTTCGCGATTAAAAATATAAATTCCCATTGAGGCCAAGTAAAATTTGCCTTCGGCTTTGGACTCGTCACTGACTTCAGAGGTCCATTCCGGGAGTAAACTCGCATTTGGTTTTTCAATGAATGAAGTGATATAATTTTCAGAATCAGTTTTTAAAATTCCGAATTCTGGAGCTTCTTTAGCATTGACCGGCAATGTTGCTATAGAAATGCTTGCACCACTTTTTTGATGTGCTTTTATCATTTCATTAAAATCCATTTGATACAATTGGTCGCCCGACAAAATCAGCGCATAATCAAATTCATGATTCATAAAATGATGCATGCATTGCCGCACCGCATCCGATGTGCCTTGAAACCAAGTAACATTATCTGGAGTTTGTTCAGCAGCCAAGATATCTACAAAAGCGGTGCTGAAATGGCTAAAATGATAGGTGTTTTTAATATGTTGATTGAGTGACGCCGAATTAAATTGTGTTAAAACAAACATTCTCTGAATAGAAGAATTAATACAATTAGATATCGGAATATCGACTAAACGGTATTTTCCTGCAATGGGAACTGCCGGTTTGGAGCGACTTTCTGTTAATGGTGCTAATCTGGAACCTTGTCCTCCGCCTAAAATAATGGCTAATACATTGTCATTCATCTTTTTTAATGATTTAATGATTCTTAGTTTTATGCTTTTTCTTTTTCAAATCGTGAAATGACTTCTTTATAATAATCGAAAGTTGTTTTGGCTATTGACTCCCAACTGAACTTCTCTAAAACGCGTACTCTTCCGGCTTTTCCCATTTGGTTTGCCAGATTTTCATCATCCAATAATTGATTAATTTTCGATGCAAAATCCTTTTGGAATTTTTCTGGATTTTTCGGATTAAAATCGGTTCTCGAAATGCTTTCCAATTCAATTAAATAGCCTGTTTTTCCTTCTTGAATTATTTCTGGAATTCCGCCAACTGCGCTTCCAACAACAGGAGTTTCGCATGATAAAGCTTCGAGATTTATAATGCCAAAAGGTTCATAAAGCGATGGACACGCAAAAACTCGGGCGTGACTGTAAAGCACTTTGACTTTATCTCGGGGTACCATTTCAGAAATCAAAATGACACCTTTGCGTTTTGTTTTTAATTCGGCAATAAGTGCTTCTGTTTCTTTTGCTATTTCTGGAGTATCGGGCGCACCAGCACAAAGAACTATTTGGCAATTTGTATTGAAATATTTCGCTGCCGATAATAATTGGGAAATTCCTTTTTGGCGCGTAATCCTTCCCACAAAAAGTACAAACGGAATCTCGGGGTTTATACCGTATTCTAGCAGTAAATTATTGTCAAATGTTGGTTTGTAAAATTCGGGATCAATGCCATTATGAATCACCCTTACTTTTTCGGGCTGTATTCTATAAGCTTCAATTACATCTGTTTTCATTTGTTGGCTAACGGCAATTATACCATCAGCTGTAGAGTAGGCTTGCTGTTCAATCCATCGCGAAAGAAAATAGCCATTACCTAATTGTTCAACTTTCCAAGGGCGATGCGTTTCTAAGCTGTGCGTGGTCAAAATAAGCGGAATTTGCACTAGTTCACGTGTAAATATTCCGGCTAAATGCGTATACCAAGTGTGACAATGAACGATATCGGCCTGTAAAGTATGCTGCGACATTTCTACATTCTTACTCAGAGTATGAAACATTTTGATATGCGGATTATCATAATCGTCAGGTTTTGACAATGACGATTGGATTCCCAAAACGTTCATAGCATCTGAATGATCGTCTTGATTTCCGAAACACCGTACTTCGACTTTTGCTAATTTCGATAATTCCTGACTTAAAAAATCAATATGTACCCCCGCGCCGCCATAGATGTTCGGTGGAAATTCATTGGTAAAAAGTGCTATTTCCATAAAGAAAATAATAGGTTGTTATTAAGTCTAAAAATAAGCAAATAAAATGTTTTTACTACATTTATCAATATAAAAACTATACAAACTGAATTTATGGAACAAAACCTTTCTTGGTTGGATTTTGAGAAAGTAGAAATGCGCATCGGAACCATTATAGAAGTCACAGATTTTCCACAAGCGAGAAAACCAGCGTATCAATTGACCATTGATTTTGGAGCAGATATTGGAATAAAAAAATCATCTGCCCAAATTACAAAACGGTATTCTAAAGAGGATTTAGTTGGAAAGCAAATCGTGGCTGTTGTCAATTTTCCGAAAAAACAAATTGAAAAATTTATGAGCGAATGTTTGGTTTTAGGTTCGGTAAACGAAGAGGATATTGTTTTGCTTACTTCTGATTTGAAAGTGGAGAATGGTTTGCGAATTGGTTAGACCTGCTTTTTTCTTTTTTGTACCATATACATATTGAATAGGGAAAGAAAAATGAAAATAATTGGGACTATTAAAAACACTTTTCTTTCTTCAAAAGAATTTCCGAGTTTGGCAGTTTGATAGTTACTATAAATAACAAACAACCAAAAAGCGATACAAATAGAATTGATTATTATACTATATTTATTGAGATATGCTATAATTTTTTGCATAAACTTTTAATTTAAAAAAGCCCAAAACTATAGTTCTAGGCTTTTTAATATTATTTTTAAATGTCTTCAAAATTCACATCTGTAAAACTCTTTTCTGTTACTGCTTTTTCTTCCACAGTTTCAGTTTCTTGATGGTATTCTCTTTTAAAATCTTTTTGGTGTCTTTCTGAGATTACTTCTTCCCCTTTGTGGTTCAATACATAAGAAGTCATTTCTTCTAATATTTCTGAGAAAGCGGCGAAATCTTCTTTGTACAAATAAACTTTATGCTTTTTGAAATGAAAAGAACCATCTTCTTCCGTAAACTTTTTACTTTCGGTAATGGTTATGTAGTAATCATCCGCTTTTGTAGCTCTCACATCGAAGAAATATGTTCTTCTTCCGGCTCTTAAAACTTTAGAAAAAATTTCATCTTTTTCTAACATATCATTTTCTCTCATAATCTTTCGGTCAATTAATAGTGTTGCTTAATACTTCAAAAATGGTAATTATTTTGTTACAAAACAAACATTTAATTTAATTCTTTTTCGGAAAGTTGCTTCGCATACAACTCTGCATAATAGCCTTCTCGGTTTACTAATTGATTATGAGAACCTTCTTGAATGATTTGTCCTTCATCGATAATAATGATTTTATCCGCGTTTTTTGCCGATGAAATTCGGTGACTCACAATAATAGTAGTTTTACCTTTTGAAATCGTCAGTAGATTGTGTAGAATTTGCTCTTCGGTTTCCGTATCGACCGCTGAAAGACAGTCATCAAATAATAAAATTTTTGGATCTTTAATAATAGCTCGTGCAATAGCTACACGCTGCTTTTGTCCGCCCGAAAGTGTGATGCCGCGTTCTCCTAAAACAGTTTCATATTTTAGGTTGAAGTTCATAATGTTGTTATGTACCACTGCATTTTTTGCGGCATTAATTACTTCTTCATCGGTAGCATCTTCTTTTCCAAACTTAATATTGTTTTTTATGGTGTCCGAAAATAGAAAGGAATCTTGAGGAACAATTCCAATGCTGTTTCTTAAGTCGGACAAATTAACTTCATCGATGTTTTTTCCATCAATAGTAATTGAACCTTGCTTGATGTCATACATTCTTGTAATCAAAGATAGGATACTCGATTTTCCTGAACCTGTTTTACCTAAAATCGCTAAGGTTTCTCCTTTTTTAACTTTGAATGAAATGTTTTGAAGTGCCGTAATATCGGTGTCATCATAAGTAAAAGTTACGTTACTAAATTCGATTTCACCCTGAATGTTTGTTTGTTTTTCCGATTTATTTTTGATTTCTGGTTCGATTTTCAGGAATTCATTAATCCTTTTTTGAGAGGCTTCTGCTTCTTGAACCAAAGAGGAAACCCAGCCAATCGAAGCCACTGGCCACGTCAACATATTTACATAAAGAATGAATTCGGCAATAGTACCGATGCTTTTTATACTTCCGTCAATATACATCATTCCGCCAAAATAGATTACGATTAGATTACTAATGCCAATTAATCCAATCATTAACGGACCAAAAAGCGACTGCACGCCGGCAAGATCCATACTTTTGGTTTTACTTCCTACAGCTATTTCTTCAAGGTTTTTTTGATACTGTTTTTCGAGTCCATAGGCTTTAACAACACGTATTCCAGAAAAAATTTCTTGAGTAAAACTGAAAACTTTCGACAAATATTGTTGAAAAATAGTACTGCGTTTATTGATTTCTTTGCTAAGTCTAAAAATGATGTAAGCTAGAATCGGTAAGGGAAGTATAGCGTATAAAGTCAGTCGTGGCGACACATTATACATATATATGATTACAATAATAAAACTGATGAAGGTATTAATGGTGTACATTACGGCTGGGCCAACATATTGTCGGACTTTGGCAACATCTTCACTAATGCGATTCATCAAGTCGCCCGTACGGTTGCGTTTGTAAAAATTTTGATCTAAAACTTCGTAATGCTTAAAAATTTCATTTTTCAAATCAAACTCGACATGACGAGACATTACGATTAGTTTTTGACGCATCAAAAAACGTAAAACACCAGCGATCAGTGTTGAACCTACAATCCACAAAATATTTTTGATTAATTCGATTTTGACTGTTTCAAGGCTCAAACCGTTTTTATTAAAATTTTCAACAACGGTGATTGATTTATTAACCAATTTTGGGGTAAACAAAGAAAATACTTGAGAGGCAATTGTAAACAAAATTCCTAATAAAAAGTGGAATTTATATTTGACAAAGTATTTGTTTAAATATTGAAGTTCTTTCATTGAAAATTGATAAAATAGGGGGTTATATCTTCTTTTATGTTAAAATCTTTAAATATAATTAAATTATACTATTCTTTGTTTATGTGAATTTTATTAACAAATTGCCAATTATTATCGATTTGAGTGAATATTATTTAATAAAGCCTTAATTTTGCGCTGACTTTTCAGTAAAGTCCTAATTAAACACTTTTACAAAATGACATCAGAAATCACAACGCCTGCAGAGCTTAAAAAAATGGATCCCGTTTTTGGTCAGCTATCTTTTGATAATCACGAACAAATTGTTTTTTGTAACGACAAAGATACGGGTTTAAAAGCAATTATTGGAATTCATAATACAGTTATGGGGCCAGCTCTTGGTGGAACAAGAATGTGGAATTATGCGAATGAATGGGAAGCATTGAATGATGTTTTGCGTCTTTCTCGTGGAATGACCTACAAGTCAGCTATCACAGGATTGAACCTTGGTGGCGGAAAAGCGGTAATCATTGGCGATGCCAAAACAGATAAAACTCCAGAAATGATCACTCGATTTGGAGAGTTTGTAAATTCTTTAAGCGGAAAATATATTACTGCTGAGGACGTAGGAACCACGACTGAAGACATGGATAGAATTAACCAAGTAACTAAATTTGTTACCGGAATTTCTATCGAAAGAGGCGGTTCTGGAAATCCATCTCCAGTAACAGCTTATGGAGTTTATATGGGGATGAAGGCTGCGGCAAAATACAAATTTGGTTCAGAAAGTTTAGCCGGTAAAACAGTATTGGTTCAAGGAAACGGACACGTTGGAGAAACTTTAATTAGTTATTTGACTAAAGAAGGAGCAACAGTATTTGTTTCAGATATTCACCACGATAAAATGGAAGATATGGTTTCGAAATATGGTGCTAAAATTTTCACTGGTGACGATATATACAGCGCTGATGTTGATATCTATTCACCTTGTGCTTTAGGTGCTACAATTAATGATGAAACCATCTATAAAATTAAAGCTAAAGTAATTGCTGGTGCTGCAAATAACCAATTGGCTGTTGAGTCAGTTCACGGTAAAATACTTAGAGAAAGAGGTATTGCTTATGCGCCTGATTTCTTGATAAATGCTGGTGGAATAATCAATGTTTATGGCGAATTAGTAAAGTATGCAGAAGGTGAAGCAATGAGAAGAACAGAGAATATCTATAATACAACGCTTGAAATCTTCGGTTTTGCCGATGAAAATAAAATGACGACGCAACAAGCTGCAATGCAGATTGCTGAAAATAGAATCGCTCAAAGAAAAAAAGAAAACGCTAATAAATAAGCCGTTTAAAAATATTTCCTATTTTTGCAAAGCGAAAGACTTTCTTTCGCTTTGTTAATTTTAAAAGTTCTTACCCGTGTTAAACAGAAGACATATTCGAGTGAAAGTAATGCAATCTATTTACGCATTACACCAAAAAAACTCTGACGAAATTGAGAAAGAAGAAAAATTTTTACTTCATAGTATCGATAGTATTCAAGATTTGTATTTAATTATGTTGTCTTCGCTGATAGAAATCAGAAAGAAAGAAATTGTTTTCCTAGAAGCTTCTAGCAAGAAACATTTGGCTACACTGGAAGATAAAAAACCCAACAGAAAATTTGTTGACAACGCTGTTCTTCAATTGTTAGAAGAAAGCAATTCGTTAAGTATTGCATTAGAGAAACGAAAAATCAACAATTGGGCAATGGATGATACTTATGTTTTGATTCTTTTAAACGAAATCAAACAAAGTAAGTTGTACCAAGTCTATATGCAAAATAAAAAAACCTCTTTCGAGGTGGATAAAGAGTTTGTTGCAGCAATGTTTGCAGAGTTAATTGCTCCAAATGAAAAACTATACGAATATCTTGAAGACAATAAACTAACTTGGATTGATGATATACCGTTGGTGAATACCCAAATTTTAAAACAACTGAATCAGTTTTCAGAGAAAGAAGAATTTAGAGTAACCAGACTATATAAAGATCAAGAAGATCAAGAATTCGTAACTTTATTGTTCAAAAAAACCGTTCTTAACGAAGTCGAGCTAGCAAAAGAATACATTAATAAAACCCCTAATTGGGATGCCGAAAGAATAGCCGAAATAGATACTATTATTTTAAAAATGGCAATTTGTGAGTTCTTGAAATTTCCATCTATTCCAGTTAAGGTTACTATTAACGAATATCTTGAAATTGCCAAAGAATATTCAACACCAAAAAGCAGCATATTTATTAACGGAATTTTAGATAATTTAGTCAAAGAATTCCAAAGCGAAGACAAAATCAAAAAATCCGGAAGAGGATTAATTCAAAATTAAAATCAATAATTATTATGGAACAGATTACTAAGTTTTTACCTTTTATACTAATTTTTGTGGTGATGTATCTTTTTATGTTTAGACCACAACAAAAGAAAATTAAACAAGAAAAAGAATTCGAATCAGGCTTGAAAGTAGGTGATAAAATCATCACTAAAAGTGGTTTCCACGGTAAAATTACTGAGCTTGCTGAAACTACAGTTATCATCGAAACCATGTCTGGTAAACTAAAATTAGAGCGTTCCGCTATTTCTTTAGAAATGACTGCTGCATTGAATAAGAAAGCGTAAGGTTACTTTTTTCTAAAAAAAATTACCGCAAATTCGCAAATTATTTAGTACTGATTAGGTATTGTAAATTTGTGAATTTGCGGTTTGCTTTTTCATTCCAATTTGTAAAGTACATCCCTAATTTGCTCAAAATTCACCCACGGAATAAAATGATTGGCATCTTTGATGGAAATCACATCTAGTGTTTCAGCACTGTACAATTCACTTTTCATAAAAGCAACATTGCTGTAAGGAACCAATTGATCTTTGGTGCCGTGAATTATAATCACTTTTGTAGTTATGTTACGGAGTTTTGGTTTTAAATCATACAAATCACGTTTCAAAGACCAAAGTTCATCATTGGATGTACGAAGCGCAGCCGGTATTAAAAACCGTAATGGTCTTGTCTTGATAACCGACCGCCATTGTTCCGGAGTTTCAGCTTTAGGATCAATCGACCCTGACAAAACTATTAGTGCCGCATAATCATTAGGTTTATCCGCGGCCATTTCTGCAATAGTTGGTCCACCAAGCGAGTGCCCAATTAAGTAAATTGGTTTTCCGTTGGCTATTTTCTGTGTCATTTTTTCTAGGATGTAAGATTGCGTTCTGAGATCTTCGGCTTGACCAAAATTGCTGTAGCCAAAACCAATTCGGTCAACCGCAATCATACGGTATTTAGACAGCAATAAAGTGTCTTTCAAATAGTCTTTGAAAGCATCCCAACTTCCTGGCGAACCGTGCACAAAAAATAGGGTTGGAGCATTTTTATTTCCAGTTTCGATGTAATGAATAGTAAAGTCATTTATTACCAAAGAAGAATCAATATAAGTCGTTTTAGCTGTTTTAAAGAAGGTTTTAGTTTCCTTACTCGTCATTCGCATTCGCATACACGATTGACAAAAAACCAGATAGAGTAGCGTAAATGAAAAGAAAATGGTTTTCATTTTGTTCTGGCGTACAATAAGAAAACCATTTTTCATAAAATTTTTACTATTCTTCATTTAAGCGTGGAACTTACGGTACCTCTAGATTTAGTTTTCAGATTTCTTTTTACCAAGGATTTAAATGATGTAAAAATCATCTGTAATCTGTGAATCTGTGGCTAAATTATTTTTTCTTTTTCTTATTGTTTTTATTTTCCTTTTTTTCAAGTTTAGAAAAATCAGTGGTAGCCGTAAGTTCGGCAATTTTGACAATTACATCAATCGCTTTTTGCATACTTTCGACTGGAACATATTCGTATTTTCCGTGGAAATTGTGTCCACCAGCAAAAATATTCGGACACGGTAATCCCATATAAGACAATCTGCAACCGTCAGTTCCACCACGAATAGGTTTGATTAAAGGTTTAATGTCTAATGATTTCATCGCTTTTTCTGCCAAATCAACAATAAACATGACTGGTTCAACCTTGTCTTTCATATTGTAATACTGATCTTTTATTGTCGTAATTACAATGTCTTCGCCAAACTGCTTCTTGAATTTCTTATTGAACTTCTTAGTGATATCCTCTATTAACGCTTTCCGTTTTTTGAATTTCTTCATGTCATGGTCGCGGATAATCAAATCCAATTTTGTTTCCTCAATGCTTCCGGTGATTCCAGTTACGTGAAAAAATCCTTCGTAACCTTTTGTCTCTTGTGGCGTTTCGCCTTTTGGCAATTCATTGATAAAATCTTGTGCAATAAGCATTGAGTTGATCATTTTTCCTTTTGCATAACCAGGATGAACCGATTTTCCTTTGAAGGTAATCTTAACTCCGGCCGCATTAAAGTTTTCATATTCTAATTCACCAATCTGGCTTCCGTCCATAGTATACGCCCAGGCTGCACCAAATTTCTCTACATCAAATAAATCTGCACCACGACCAATTTCTTCATCTGGCGTAAAACCAACACGAATTTTTCCGTGCTTAATCTGTGGATTTTTTACCAAATATTCCATTGCCGTTACAATTTCTGTAATTCCGGCTTTATCATCGGCGCCAAGCAACGTCAGACCATTTGTAGTAATAAGAGTTTGCCCTTTATACTGCAATAAATCTTTGAAATAATTTGGAGATAAAATGATGTTCAATTCTTCATTCAATACAATATCGCCACCATCATAATTCGGAATAATCTGCGGTTTTACATCTTTTCCTGTAAAATCTGGCGTCGTATCAAAGTGTGAGATGAAACCAATTGTTGGTACTTCATGATCTACATTTGATGGTAGTGTGGCCATAATATAACCATGTTTGTCAATAGTTACTTCGGTTAAACCAATAGTTTTTAACTCTTTTGCCAGTTTGTTAGCTAAGTCAAATTGTTTTTTAGTACTTGGAGTTGTTCCCGAATTTGGATCCGATTCGGTGTCGATGATTACGTAGCTTACAAAGCGGTCAATTATATGTTGCATTTTGATTATTATTTTTAGCAAATATAATCAATTACAGCTTTATGTTTGGTTGTAAAAGGTTACAGATTTCAGCAGTTTGTTACTTTAGATGGAAAGTCCAATCCGTGAAATAACCAACTAAAAAGAGCAGTAATAGTATCAATTCAACCAATAAAAGGAATAAAAAAAATATGCTTTTAAAAAGTGTTTGTGTTCTCGAATAGCAATTTCTGAAAGTCTTATAATAGCTAATCAAAATAAATAATAGAATGGATACCGGAGTCATAAGATTTATAAATTCCGATACAAAATCCATATGCTCAATAAAGTCAATAAAAAAAATAAGAGTTGATGCTGTTACAATAATCATAACACCAAGGAAAACCATTCCGGCTATGATAAAGTGCTCGCTGATGTTCAGTTTTTTTCTTTTGTAAATTAAAAAACTGTTCACGGCAAAAAGCGGAACAAAAGAAAAAATAATCAGTTTGGAATAATCCGTTAAAAAGTCTCCTAGTGATTTACCAACCTCGTTTGCCGCAGATTCAGTAGTATTTAAATAAATATGAGATAATTTATCATGGAAATTGTTCATGAAGATGTTCAAACCGATCATCAGCAAAATCAAATAAAACACGTTGTAATAGCGAATTCGTTTTCCACTTATGTAGTCCAACGCAGCTTTACCTGGTCTTCTGATTGCTTCTTTTAACGAAAATAAAATTCCCTTTTCGAAATGCCAAATTCCATGCAGAATATCATGAAAAATAAAGTGTTTGAAGGTTATTCGATGTGTATCCGTTTTCTGTCCACAATTGGGGCAGAATTTTTCTGATACAACTCTATTACAATTCAAACAAAGAGAACTTTGACTCATATCGTTTTATTTGGAAACCTTTAATTTGTAGTCTTTGCTGCGTTCGCCTTGAATAAACATTTTTAACGTATTGGGATGGATGGTAAAATCAACAGGTTTCCATTCCATGTCTTCATCAGCATCTTCTTGTAATTTTGTAGTATATTGATACCAAAGCGTGTATTTTGAATTGTCAAATCCCTTTTTATAAATAAGAGCTCCTTTTTCATCACATTCAATTCCCCAAATCATGGGTCTTTTAAGTTGGTCATGTAACTGATAAAAACCAGCTCCGTATTCATTCAACTCAACAACAGGTTCAGCGCCTTTGAACGTATATTTTCCCCAAATAGGCTGATCAATATATTCCTTATTATCTGTAATGTAATGGATGCCGTCTTTGGTTTCAATTTTTGTCCAAATTTGGGAGAAACTAGTCATTGAAACTAAGAATAATGTAATAAAAAGTATTTTTTTTACTTTCATAATAGTAGGTTTTATATCCAAATAAAAATAAAAACTATTCTATGTCGTTCGTCTAGCGCCAAAATTAGTTATGAACACATTATTTTTAAAATGTTGATTATCGATTTCGTTCGAATGAAAAAAGAAAACTAGTTCTCAAGCCAGATTCGTGCATTTACAAAAGCTTCTAGCCATGGCGATACTTCGTCTTTTTTATCACTTGGATAATACGCCCAATTCCATGGAAAAGTTGATCTTTCAATATGTGGCATCATAACCAAATGTCTTCCAGTTTTGTCACAAAGCATAGCGGTGTTGAAATCAGAACCGTTCGGATTTGCTGGATAACCTTCATACGCATATTTTGCCACAATATTATATTGATTTTCTGCTTCCGGTAATTGGAACTTTCCTTCACCATGCGAAACCCAAACACCAAGTGTAGTTCCAGCAAGCGTTTTCAGCATAACCGAATTATTTTCCTGAACTTTTACCGAAGTAAAGATGCTTTCGTGTTTCTGGCTGTCGTTATGCAACATTTTTCCATGAATTTTATGCTCCGGATTAATCAATTCTAATTCCATGAACAATTGACATCCGTTGCAAATTCCAACCGAAAGTGTGTCGTCTCTTTTGAAGAAGTTCTTTAACGCAGTATTTGCTTTTTCGTTGTATTTAAATGCGCCAGCCCATCCTTTAGCAGAACCCAAGACATCCGAATTCGAAAATCCACCAACGGCTCCAATAAACTGAAGATCTTCCAGATTTTCTCGTCCCGCAATCAAATCGGTCATGTGAATGTCTTTTACATCAAAACCGGCTAAGTATAATGCATTCGCCATTTCACGCTCGGAATTACTTCCTTTTTCGCGGATAATCGCCGCTTTTGGACGCGGTTTTGAAGGGTCAAATTTTGGTTTATTTCCTGAGAAATGAATGGGGAAAGTATAATTTAAAGGTTGTTTTTTATAATTGTCAAAACGTTCTTTCGCTTTGTTGTTTTTGGATTGTTTTTGGTCGAGTAGGAAAGAGGTTTTAAACCAAATGTCTCTGTAAGTTCCAATATCAAATTTTGTCACACTTAGCGCAGTCGAAGTGCTCACTTCCAAAGTTTGTGAATTTTCAACGGTTCCGATTTTGAAATACTCTAAATCCGCGAAAGCGTTTTCAAATGTTGCATCGTCTTTCGCTTGAAGCACCAATCCGATGTTCTCGGAAAATAAAATCTTAACCAAATCTTTTTCTGTAAAGGATCCGAAGTCGATTTTGGCTCCCAAATTAATATCGGCAAAACACATTTCTAATAAAGTCGTAATCAATCCGCCGGAACCAATATCGTGTCCGGCCACAATTTGTCGGTCTTTAACTAAATTCTGAATCGTATTGAATGCTTTTTTGAAAAATGCAGCATCTTTAATAGTTGCAGTATCATTTCCAACTTTATTTTGAACTTGCGCAAACGAACTTCCACCCAATTTAAACTCGTCCTGCGATAAATTGATATAATAAATTGAACCGCCATTTTTCTGTAAAACAGGTTCCACAACTTTAGTTATATTTGAACAGTTTCCAGCAGCGGAAATAATAACCGTTCCCGGTGCAATCACTTCGTCATTTGGATATTTCTGCTTCATCGAAAGCGAATCTTTTCCTGTTGGAATATTGATTCCCAATTCGATTGCAAAATCAGCACAGGCTTTTACAGCTTCATACAAACGTGCATCTTCGCCTTCATTTTTACAAGCCCACATCCAGTTAGCCGAAAGTGAAACGCTTTTCAATCCGTCTTTCAACGGAGCAAAAACAATATTTGACAAGGCTTCTCCAATAGAATTTCGAGAACCAGCACTTGGATTAATCAACGCCGAAACTGGCGAATGTCCGATGGTTGTCGCGATTCCTTCTTTTCCGTGGTAATCCAAAGCCATTACACCAACATTGTTCAAAGGCAATTGTAATGGTCCGGCACATTGTTGTTTGGCTACTTTTCCACCAACGCAACGGTCAACTTTATTGGTCAGCCAATCTTTACAACCCACAGCTTCCAATTGGAAAATCTGTTCTACATACTGCTGGATTTTATCTTGAGAATAGTCTAAATCCGTATAATTTATTTGAGATTTTTTATCGTTCATTACTACTTTTGGAGAACTTCCAAACATATCTTCCAAAGCAAAATCCATTGGTTTTTCGCCTGTTGATTTTGATTCAAAAGTGAAACGATGATTGTCCGTTACTTCACCAACTTCGTACATTGGAGCTCGTTCGCGTTCGGCAACTTTTCGCAATAATTCAATATCCTCTTGACCAATAATTAATCCCATCCGTTCCTGCGATTCGTTTCCAATGATCTCTTTTGCAGATAAAGTTGGATCGCCAACAGGCAATTTATCCAAATTAATCAAACCGCCCGTTTCTTCAACCAATTCAGAAAGGCAATTCAAATGTCCGCCCGCACCGTGATCGTGAATAGAAACAATTGGATTGGTATCGCTTTCTACAAAAGCACGAATGGCATTCGCGGCTCGTTTTTGCATTTCAGGATTTGAACGTTGGATTGCATTCAATTCAATTCCGGAGCCAAAAGCACCAGTATCAGCAGACGAAACTGCTGCGCCACCCATTCCGATTCTATAATTTTCTCCACCAAGAACTACGATTTTGTCGCCTTTCTTAGGTTTGTGTTTTATGGCTTGTTCCGCTTTTCCGTAACCAATTCCGCCCGCAAGCATGATTACTTTATCGAAGCCTAACTTTTTACTGGTCCCACTGAGCTTGTCGAAGTGTTCGTGTTCGAATGTTAAAACCGAACCTGTAATCAAAGGTTGCCCGAATTTGTTTCCAAAATCAGAAGCTCCGTTTGATGCTTTTATTAAAATATCCATTGGTGTTTGGTACAACCATTTTCTTTCTGCCATTCCGTTTTCCCACGGACGATTTTCAGCTACTCTTGAATAGGCCGTCATGTAAACAGCCGTTCCCGCTAGTGGTAGCGAACCTTGTCCGCCAGCCAATCGGTCGCGAATTTCTCCACCCGAACCGGTTGCAGCTCCGTTAAACGGTTCCACAGTGGTTGGGAAATTATGGGTTTCGGCTTTTATGGAGATCACCGAATTGAATTCTTTTTCCCGATAGAAATCGGCTTTATCTCCCGTTTTTGGAGCAAATTGGATCACTTTCGGCCCTTTGATAAAAGCCACATTGTCTTTATAAGCCGAAACAATATCATTCGGATTCAACTCCGAAGTTTTCTTGATCATTTTAAACAAAGACATATCTTGTTCTACGCCATCAATCACAAATGTGCCGTTGAAAATTTTGTGACGACAGTGCTCTGAATTGACTTGAGAGAAACCAAAAACTTCTGAATCGGTTAGTTTTCTGTTTAGTTTTTTTGATAGATTATCTAAGTACTGCACTTCTTCATCGCTCAAAGCTAAGCCTTCTTGCTTATTGTATTTAGCAATATCCTCAATTTCAAGAATAGGTTCTGGTTTGATATTGATCGTGAAAATCTCCTGATTCAGTTCGCTATATTTCTGAAAAAGCATTGGATCGAAATCGGAGAAATCAGCAGAAACGTTCTGAAATTCTTCAATTCTGATAATACCTTCAATTCCCATATTTTGGGTAATTTCTACAGCATTCGTACTCCAAGGCGTAATCATTGCTGCGCGTGGTCCAATAAAAAAATCCGTCAGGACGGATTTTTCTATTTTAGGTGCGTTAGCGAATAACCAATTTAGTTTTGAGATAGTTTCTGCTGAAAGTTCGTTTTGCGATTGAACGGCAAAAAGAGTAGTACTTTCGTTTCCGAAGAAATGAATCATTAGTGTTGTTTTTTGTAGTTGTTGTAGTCGCAAATTTAGCGTAAAAACCACGAGTGACAAAATGTGTTTGCGATAGTTTTTAAATAATTATTCACTTAATTTAAAATAATAAATATCTTATAAATTTATTTGATACTTTTGATGCTCAAAGTACATTTATGAAACATTTATACGCTGTTATAGTTCTATTAGGATTCTTATCTGTTGGTAATGCTCAGATTATTAATTTTCCGGATGCTAATTTTAAAAATTATTTGTTATTGGCAATAGAGGGTTCAGGTATTACAACAGATATTAATAATAATAGTATTATACTTGACGCTAATGGTGATGGTGAGATACAAATAAGTGAAGCTGCTGCGGTTCATTATTTAAGAGTAGGTTATAATAGTGATATCACTAATCTGACTGGCGTAGAGTATTTTACTAATTTAACGAGCTTAGAAATATATTATACAAATGTTCAAAGTTTAAATGCTAGTTCACTAACTAATTTGATTTATTTATCTTGTAATAATAATGCTATTAATTCGCTTAATGTAGATGGTTTAGTAAATCTTAAACAACTTAATTGTAGAGACAATGACATAAATAGTATTAATTTAAATCAGCTTACTTCACTTGAGGCATTACTTTGCGACAATAATTCAATTACAAGTATTGATATAAATGGACTTTTGAATCTAGAACAATTGTATGTTGGTTATAATAATCTAACATCACTTAGCGTTCAAAACTGCCCACAGCTAATTACTTTGTGGTTTAATAATAACTTTATTCTTTCATTTGATTTTCATGCTTTAACAGGATTAACATCTCTTTATTGCCAAGATAATTTATTGACAAGTATTGATGTGAGCAACTCACCAAATTTATTGGAATTTTTCTTTTCTGGCAATAATCAGCTAGTTACAATAAATATGAAGAACGGAAGTTATCAAACTATTGATTATTCTATTGGTCTGCAAAATTTACGTTTTGTATGTGCTGATGAATCAGAAATAGATAATATACAGACAATTTTCAATAGTAATAATTATACTAATGTAAATCTAAACACTTATTGCTCTTTCGTACCTGGCGGAGATTACTATACAATTCAAGGGAACTCAAAATTAGATTTAAATTTGAATGGATGTGATACTAGTGATTTTAATTTTTCAAATCTTAATTTGTCAATAACTGACGGAACAAATACAGGAAATTTTATATCAAATGGCAGTGGAAGTTATTCTATTCCAGTTCAAGCTGGTACGCAAACAATAACACCTGTTTTAGAAAACCCATCGTATTTTACTATTTCACCAACTAGTTTTTCAGTAACGTTTCCGAATCAATCCGCACCATTTGTGCAAAATTTTTGTATTACTCCAAACGGTTCACATCAAGATGTGGAAACATGGATTATTCCATTAACTCCAGCAAGACCAGGATTTGATTCCAGATATAAAATTATGTATAAGAACAAAGGGAATACAACAGTTTCCGGTAGTTTAGTTTTTGCTTTCGATGATGATTATATGGATTTTATTTCTGCAATGCCATTACAAAATAATCAAAGTTTTAGTTTATTGAATTGGAATTATTCAAACTTGCTGCCTTTTGAAACTAGAGAAATTGAAGTTAAGTTTAACATAAATTCGCCAATGGAAACTCCAGCAGTTACCATTGGTGATCTTTTAAAATTTTCTTCTACCATTTTTCCACTTACCGGAGATGAATATTCCAGTGACAATGCTAATGGTTTGAATCAGATTGTTGTTGGTTCACTTGATCCAAATGATAAAACTTGCGTTGAAGGTAATTTTGTTGAACCTGAAATGATTGGGCAATACGTTCATTATGTGATCCGTTTTGAGAATACGGGAACTTTTGCTGCTGAAAATATTGTTGTTAAAGATATAATAGATGAAACGAAGTTTGATATTTCAACTTTAGTACCATTAGACGCCAGTCATGACTTCACAACTAGAATTACGGGTTCAAAGGTGGAATTTATATTTGAAAATATTAATCTTCCGTTTGATGATGAAAATAATGATGGCTATGTAGCTTTTAAGATTAAGACAAAGTCAACATTAACTTTAGGAAATACATTTAGTAATACCGCCAATATCTATTTTGATTATAATTTTCCTATCGTAACTAATACGACTGCAACAACCATTCAAAGATTAGCAAATCAGAATTTTGAATTTTCTAATTACTTTACGTTGTATCCAAATCCTGTTAAAGACATCTTGCATATTAAATCAACAAACGACCTTTCTGTATATTCCGTTACTATTTATAATCCATTAGGACAAGTACTCCAAGTTATAACCAACCCAACTCAGGAGATTGATGTTACAGACTTAAAAACTGGAAACTACTTCATTAAAGTTACTACCGATAAAGGAATTTCTTCAAGCAGATTTGTCAAAATTTAAGCATAAAAAAAGCTTCTGAAAAGAAGCTTTTTTTATGCTGTTTTAAAAAATTAATCGGGGAAAACGATAAAATTATAAGCGCCAATATCAAAAGGAGAAACTCGTGGATTTCCAAGAATGTCAAATGGTATTCCGGCATCTATTCCAGCTCCTTTTGCAAAAGAATCTACGCCAATAACCAATTTGTTTCTGCTGATATTTAAGAAATTAGGCGTTTTGTTTATAATATTCCCGTTTTGTTCTAATCGAATAACATCATACAAAGGATTCGCTGGAATGGTCGAACTAGCTGAAACATTAATCTTCACAAGGCAATTTTGGAATGATGTGCTGAAAACTGTTCCTTTTTTATCCTGAATCAATTCGTTGCTATTCGAGCCATAAATGATACAATTGGTAAAATTAGCTGTTAACGGCAAGGTGTCTGGAGTAGCATCTTTAAGATAATCTGAAATATATACAGCTAATTGTTTTGAGCTGCTCCAGTTATTATTGAAAGTACAATTAGTAAAATTATAAGTTCCGCCATAAACGGCTCCAAAACAAAATTGTCCACAACTGTTAACGACTATTTTCTTACCTGTAATGGTTCCGTTATAGGATAGAATTCCATAATTGGCACAATCATATATCTGAGTATTTTCAATCGTTATGGCTCCAGTATCGGGTTCAATTAGTAAACCAATAACGGCATTTTTTAGGGTTAAATTTTTAATGTTGTGATTGGTACTTCCTTGTCGGAGGTAAACAGCGCCCCATTGTCCCGGAGCTTCAGAAAAGTCGGGTTCCAAACGATCGCCTTCAAAAATAACTTCATTTTCTAGCGCTTCAGTTAGAGATGTTGAACCAGTAATATTTAAACTTCCACCTTGTTGTACTACCAATCCAGAGTCTGCATGAAAATGTACTCTTGCTCCACCAGGAATGTTCAACGTCTTTCCATTGGGAACACTGGCGTAGCCATAGACGACATAGGGTTTGTCTGTTCGGAAACTATATTCATCTCCATTATCAGGATGGTTATTACTTAAATTTCGACCATTGGTTTCCAAAACTGTTCCGTCTTCGTTAAAGCCAATCGGAATTTGGCCAATCATGCCATTAGTATTATTTGGAAAAATAAAATACGCGTCTTGTATAAGTGTAACTAATTCTACTTTCTGCAAATTGGCACCGTTGTCAAATTCGATTTGGTCGGTATAAAGAAAATCTGCGGGGTTGGCATCACCGATTCCTGCTGTAGTTTCAATGAAAATATACATACTGTCTTTGGCAAGCAATTCCACATCGTGGAAAATTCTATTTTCGTAACCCATCATGCCATCAACGGTCATTCTGTATTTTGATCCAATGCCCTTCGCAAACTTGATCGTTGGAATTTTGATGTCTTTGTTACTTTTATTATATACTTTCAACGTGTAGGTACTTGAACCAATATTGGCAAAAACAGTATCTAAATAAATGGTATCTCTTGAAAAAGTTAAATCTCCTGTGCTGGGTTGGAATACAAAATCCTGACGACATGAGCTAAGGCTAATGGCTAGACCAACAAATAAAAGAATAATGATTTTACGCATCTGCAATAGGATTTTTGGTAAATGTAAGTATTAAAGTTTAATCTTAAAATAGGTCAATTGAAAATTTGAAAATGTCAGACTATTTACTGTTTTAGATAACGAAAAAAACGCATTATTATTACATGTTATTCTGTTAAACTATTTCTTTGATGCTAAATAAAATACTATTTTTACCAAAAAAGCTATGTCATTTGATAAAGATAAAATGCTCCAATTATGTAATGATTGGTGCCAAAATACCTTAATGGAAACGTTAGAAATTGAATATATTGATGCTGGTGAAGATTTTTTAACTGCAAAAATGCCAGTCAATTCCACAGTGCATCAACCTTTGGGATTACTGCATGGTGGCGCTACAGTTGCCTTAGCCGAAAGTGTAGGAAGTGCCGCCTCGTTATTGTTCATCAACTCCGAAAAGCAAGAAGTTCGCGGCATAGAAATTTCAGCCAATCATTTAAGAAGTAAACGTGACGGAACTGTTTTTTGTACGGCAAAAATTATTCACCAAGGCCGAAGTATTCATCTTTGGGAAATAAAAATTACAGATGAAGTCGGCCGATTGATATCGCTTTGCAAATTGACTAACATGATTTTACCAAGAAGAAAATGACGGATTTATTTATAAAAGTCAAAATTCATCAAGAGCAGCAATTGCCTTTTGTTTTGTTCTGCAAGCCTGATTCTGATAGGGTTGTTGGGGTTTTTCAGAAGAACGATCATCTTTATTTTCTAGAAACTTTTGAAGAAAAAGGTTTTGTTTTTGCCCCATTTGAAGCCGATACTTTTCCCTTTATTCCTTTGGAACATTCGGATGTGTATGTTGAGTATGTTTCGAATACAGATTATTTTTTTGAGACGAATGCATTAGAATCCAATACTTTAAAAGGTAAAGATTTTTTTGAAGAATTGGTTTCGAAAGGAATTGAAGCGATAAACGACAATCAATTTTTAAAAGTGGTTTTATCCCGAAAAGAGGAAATTGCTATTTCAGAATTCGACATCGAAAGCACGTTAAAAAAAATGATAGGCCATTATCCGAGCGCTTTCAACTATTGTTTTTTTCATCCTAAAATAGGAACTTGGATTGGTGCTACACCAGAACAATTACTAAAAACTAATGGCACTGCTATAAAGACAGTCGCGCTCGCTGGAACCCAATTGGCAACAAAAGCTAAAACAGTAAGTTGGCAAGAAAAAGAAGAAACGGAGCAACAATTAGTCACTGATTTTATTGTTCAAAGTCTAGAGGGTTTGGTTAAGGAAATTACAATTTCGAGTCCCTATTCTGTTAAAGCGGGTGATTTATGGCATATTAAATCTGACATTTCTGCGGTATTAAATTCGAAGAAAATAATAAAGAAGATCATTACAAGTTTACATCCAACTTCGGCGGTTTGTGGATTGCCAAAAGCACCAGCAAAGGATTTTATTCTGAAAAACGAAGGTTATAATAGAGAATATTATTCGGGGTTTTTGGGGGAAATGAATATCGATTTTGTAACTTTTAGGACCTTGCAAACCGATTTATTTGTGAATTTACGCTGTATGAAAATAATGCTAAATAAGGCGCATTTGTTTGTTGGTTGTGGCATTACCAAGGATAGCGATCCAGAAAAAGAATACATCGAAACGGTGAATAAGACGACGACGATGAAGAAAATCATACAATAAGACCTATTTTTGTCTTTTAAATTTTACTAAAATGAAGCTAGATATATTAGCCTTTGGCGCACATCCGGACGATGTTGAATTAGGGTGCAGCGGAACAATTGCCAAAGAAATTTCCTTTGGAAAGAAAGTTGGTGTTATTGATTTAACCCGCGGTGAATTGGGAACGCGAGGTTCGGTTGAAATTCGAAATGCAGAATCGGCGAAAGCCTCAGAAATATTAGGAATCTCCGTAAGAGAAAATCTCGATATGCGTGATGGATTCTTTGTTAATGATGAAGCACATCAGCTGAAAATTATTCAAATGATTCGCAAATACCAGCCAGAAATCGTGCTTTGCAATGCGATTCGAGATCGTCATATTGATCATGGAAAAGGAAGTAAGTTGGTTTCAGACGCCTGTTTTCTTTCGGGATTACGACGCATAGAAACTAATTTGAATGGAGTAAATCAAGAAGCTTGGCGCCCAAAAGTAGTGTATCATTACATTCAGTGGGAAAACATTGAACCCGATTTTGTAGTAGATATTACAGGTTTTGACGATAAAAAAGAAGCGGCTATTTTGGCGTACAGTTCTCAATTTTACATCGAAAACTCAAATGAACCGGTAACTCCTATTGCAACTAAAAACTTCTTAGAAAGCATTCATTACCGCTCTCGAGACTTCGGTCGGTTGGTAGGTGTAGAGTATGCCGAAGGATTCACAGTTGAAAGATATTTGGCTGTCAATACCTTAAGTGATTTAAAGTAACTTTTTAATTTTTTTCTTGGCAAAAGAGAAGAATTGTAATATATTTGCACTCGTTAAAAATGGTGGTTGTAGCTCAGCTGGTTAGAGTATTGGTTTGTGGTGCCGAGGGTCGCCGGTTCGAACCCGGTCAGCCACCCTTAACTAAAAAGTCCTGAAAATTTCAGGACTTTTTTTGTTTGTATTAGTTCTCATCTGTTTTATCAACAACCAAACGATTCGCCCTATTGGCAATTTCCCAAGCAATGGCAAAAGCAAATTTAGTTCTGGTAGTTAAGGCGTCAAACTCAATCTTACTAACCTCGTCTGTGGCTTTGTGGTAGTCCTCGTGCGTTCCGTTAAATAGGAATACTGCTGGAATGCCGTTTTTAGCAAAATTGTAATGGTCAGAACGATAGTAATAACGGTTTGGGTCTTTTTTGTCGTTGTACTTATAGTCTATAGTTAAGAAGTTGTATTTTTTATTCACGTCTTCACATATAGTATACAGATCTGTTGATAGGTAATCAGAACCAATTAAATAAACATAGTTATTACTGTCCTCGTGAAATTTATCCCGGCGTCCAATCATGTCAATATTAACATCAGCAACTGTATTGGTTAAAGGGAATAATGGGTTTTCAGCATAAAAACGAGAGCCATGCAAACCGTGTTCTTCTCCAGTAACATGGAGTATTAAAATGGAGCGTTTTGGACCATGTCCTTCGTTTTTGGCTTTTTGAAATGTGGCGGCAATTTCCATTAAAGCAACGGTTCCCGAGCCATCATCATCAGCGCCGTTAAATACTTTACCGCCTTTGATGCCTATGTGATCGTAATGAGCCGAAACCACAACAATTTCTTCTGGTTTTTCAGAACCTTCTATAAAAGCCCATATATTTTCGGAATCGGAAAGGTTTTCGTTGCGTTTGGCATTCAAGTAGACTGCAGGAATAGATTGGTAATAACTAGTGGCGCCTTTTGGGAAGCCAATGCCTTGCTTTTTGTAGAAATCAATGATGTAGCGACCGGCTTTTTTCTGGCCTTCACTACCCGTTTCGCGACCTTCCATTTCATCGGAAGCAATTACGGTAAGATGACTTTTCAATCTTTCAGTAGAAATTGTACTGAAATAAGCAGAGGTGTCCACAACTGTAGTGGAAACCTTTTTACTAGAGCAGCTAGCAAATACAATTGATAAAAGGAATACAACAACTATTTTTTTCATGATTTTTTAGTGGATGTTTATAAAGGTGTACAACATAAATACAAGTAAAAGTAGGATCATTAAAAATATATTAATGAATAGCATAGCAATACTTTTGAGTAATGAAATGGTTCGGGTTTCTCCATAAAAACGATGGTGCGCTGGGAAGAAATAATAGAACATCCAAATATAGGTGATACCGGTAACGACTTTACTAAAAATAAGGGTAAAGGTAGTATCAACAAAACAGTTCATGGTTTTTCTAAAAAAGAAAATTAATAGTACAGTTAGTAATAAAAAGGAAAAATAATGAAGCGTAAATATCCCGTGGTCAAAATAATACCAGCGTTTTTTACCATGAAAAAGCCATAATATCAGCGCAAACAAGGGCATATAAAAGAACAAGGCTTTTGGCAAATTCTGCCTAGTACCTTCAACGAATTTCTCCCACATTTCTTTTTGATTGTATTTAGCTTTAACAAGTAATGTTTTTTTTATGATGTTGTATTCCCAGTCGCTTAATTTATCTTCTTCCGGTGCATATTTTTGAAGTGAATCTAATTCTTTAACCGTCTTATAACCAAAATTCATAAACCCGACGTTTTGTTCAGCATTAGAAAGATGTTTTTGTTTTTGTTCTTTTTCTAGCGCATCCATTACATCCGATACCTTTATTTTCTTTTTCGAAATCAAACTATCAACTAATTTTCCTTCTTTATTTTTTACTTGTACTGTCGACTTTTGATCTAAATTAATTAGGTCATTTTCATTAATTGGAAATATTGATATGAAAAAAAAAGTCACAAAACTGATGAAAATATACAATCGTACTGGAGCCAAGTAGGAGAGTCGCTTGCCTGAAAGATATTCTTTGGAAAGTGAGGCCGGCTTTAAAAATAAATTTTTGATGGTTTTCCAAAAGGCGTTTTCGTAATGGGTCAAATCTTCAAAAAAATGAACAAACAAATGGTGAAATGTTTTTCGGGTATCTGAATTTTCCTGACCACAATTCGGACAGAATCTGTTTTCAACAACGTAATTACAATTCAGGCAGGTTTTGTCTTTTCTTAAAGAACTTTTGGACATAAGGGTATCGATATAAAATCAAAATGTAAATCTATTAAAATTATTTCTATTTTTGAAAGAGAAAATTGAAAACCATGCAATCAAACACTACAACTCCAGAAGAGTATTTATCCGAACTGCCAGAAGATCGAAAAATGGCTATGACTAAACTTCGGAATGTGATAAAGGATAAGCTGCCAAAAGGTTTTAAAGAAGTCATGAGTTACGGAATGATTGGATATGTAGTGCCGCATGAAAGTTATCCTAGCGGTTATCATTGCAATCCAAAACTGCCGTTGCCCTTTATAAATTTGGGTTCACAGAAGAATTTTATCGCCATTCATCATTTGGGAATTTATGCTGATACTAGTCTCTCGGATTGGTTTGTGGCCGAATATCCGAAACACGTTAAAACCAAGTTAGATATGGGAAAAGGATGTATTCGTTTCAAAAAAATGGACACTATTCCGTTTGAGTTATTAGGTGAATTGGCAAGCAAAATGACAATGCAAGAATGGATAAAGAGGTACGAAAAAAACTTAAAACGGTAGGTTTTATGATTGAAATTCAGAAAAATACCGATTCTAATTTTGCAAATATTCGAACTATCGCAGAAGAAGTGTGGCCCATTACTTATGGTGCAATACTAAGTAAGGAACAGTTGGATTATATGATGAAAATGATGTATAGCACTACTTCATTGCAAAAACAAGCTAATGAAAAAGGACATCATTTTATACTTGCGTTTACTGATAAAATTCCTGTTGGTTTTGCGTCTTATGAATTCAATTATAATGGAACGGTTGCAACTAAAATCCACAAAATATATGTTCTGGCCAACCAACAAGGAAAAGGAATTGGCAGATTTTTAATTGACTATATTGCTAAAGAGGCGCGTCAAAACAAGCAAGGAGCCTTACTTTTGAACGTCAATAAACATAATGTTGCAATTCATTTTTACAAGAAGTTAGGCTTTTTAATTACCTCCGAAGAGATTATTGATATTGGACAAGGCTATGTTATGGATGATTATGTGATGAAGTTTTCGATCTAAATAAACCAAGTAAATGAAGTTCTTAAAAAAAATAAATAGCAAAGCAAAATCGGATTCGAATACAGGTTTCGGAACTAATGCTTCCTCCTACGGCGGCCGTTTTGTTGCTAAGAATGGGAATGCAAATGTCAAAAAATCGGGTGTAGGTTTTTTTGAAGGAATCAGCTGGTATCATACAATGGTGAATATTCCGCGGTGGAAATTCTTTTTGATTATTGTTGTATTTTATTTCTTCGTCAATTTTATTTTTGCAGGATTGTATTGCGGAATAGGCGTCGAACATTTAAACGGAATTACCGCAGTCACTGCACTTGATAAATTTGGCCAAGCATTTTTTTTTAGTGTTCAAACTTTTACGACAGTTGGTTATGGTCACATAAGCCCAACCGGATTTGCTACTAGTTTTATAGCTTCTGTTGAGGCCTTGTTTGGATTGTTGAGTTTTGCGATTGCAACAGGTTTATTTTACGGAAGATTCAGTAAGCCTAAAGCGCACATTAAGTTTTCAGAAAATGCTTTGATTGCCCCTTATAAAGAAGGAACTGCCTTAATGTTGCGGTTGGCACCCTTTAAAAACACCAACTTAACCGATGCAGAAGCAACAGTAACGCTGGGAATACAAATTGAAGAGAAAGGAATTTTAACTAATAGATTCTATACGCTTGATTTAGAATTAGCAAGAATAAATGCCCTGAATTTGAGTTGGACATTAGTTCATCCCATAACTGAAAGTAGTCCATTATATAACCTTTCAAGAGAAGATTATGCTTCCACAGATGGCGAAATATTAGTATTTTTAAAAGTTTTTGATGATATGTTTAGTACAACTGTTGTAAGGCGTTCGTCTTATTCATTCGATGAAATTATTTTTGGCGCCAAATTTTCTCCTATGTTTTCAAGAAGTGATAATCAGAATAAAACGATACTTCATATTGATAAATTAAATTACTTTGAAAAAGTTAGTTTGTAAATTTCTTTACAGCCTGCGTTTCTTTATCGTAAACTAACATCGAGTTTTACGGCTACTTTTTTAGAAACTTTGTTGCTCACGACACTTGGAATTTCAATACCAAAGTCGTCAGTACTTATAAAGAAATCCGAAATAATGTCGATGGAATTATCAGATTTCTTTATTTTGGCTGTAATGGTAATGTCTTTGATTTTTCCATGAATTTCCATTTTCCCTCTGATACTATATTCTTTTGCAATTGCTGTCAATTTTGACAGATCAAAGTTGTCAATTTTACCTTTAAACGTGGCTTTAGGATACGAATCGCTTTCCATGTAATTTTCATTGAAATGTTCTTCCATCAAGGCCACTTTAAACCGGAAACTTTTAATCAGTGCTAAACTTGCAATTTCGCCCGTTGCAGGATTCATTATGCAAGTAACCGATTCGTTTTTTGCTTTGATTTCTTCAAAAGCAGGAACAGAAGCTTCAAAAGTTAATCTTCCGGTTTTGGTAAGCATCTTTTTTTGTGCAAAACCATTTAAACCTACTAGGATAAAAAGACTTAGTATTTTAGTTTTCATAATTAGTAGTTTTATTGAGGCTGTCCATTTTGAGTCCATTGAGAAATTTTATCGATTGTTATTTGTGGTAATCTAGCTCTACCCAATGGCATCATTCCAGATTTGCCTTGATTTTAGAATATATATTAAAGTTAGTAAAAAATCTGATGTATCGATTAGTAATTAAATTTGTAATAAATCTGGATTTTTTATTAGAAAAAAAATAATTATTATGCTAGTTTGTATTTTGGTTGTAGTTTTTTTTGGTTTTACATTTTTTAATAAGGGCATCTTGACATTGGAACCGAAACCGTTTCATAGTCCATTTCTGTTAATGCTATTTATACACTGTTTCGAGTTGACGAGTAATCGGCAAATACCAAATGCTTAAACAAGACTAGTAAGTTATAAGTTAAAATTGCCAACAGCGACATGCAAAATAAGATAATTTCCATCGATAGAAAATATCGGCTAGGTCTACAAATTGTGTAAATGCCCATCCCAAGCTTCAGAATGTACTAGCTTTGAAAGGAAGATTGACCGGCTATAATAATTTTTGCATGAAATTCAAATGAATCACTGTAGGGCCAAGCAATAAAACACAAACATAAAATACTGCAGTACTCCAATTACCTGCTGGATTAATTGCACAGGAACGGTTGCTAAAAGAGATTGAATCAACTGCTATAGCGGAAATTTAATTTATTGAAGATTTTCTCTTAAGTTTTTCTAGAATCGAAATAATATAAAAAAAGCGTCCCGATTCAATTAAAATCGGGACGCTTTTTTTAGTAGTTTAAATTGCTATTGCTTGATGAATTTTTGAGAGTAACTTTTATTATTTTCATCAGAGATTGATAAAACGTAAGTTCCTGTGGCTAGTTTTTCAACATTGATCGGTTGTGTTAAATCGTCTACAGATAGCACTACTTTACCGGTTAAGTCATACACCAAAGCGGATTTAAGAGTAACATTTAAATTAGTATCCAATTGAATGTTTATAACATCTTTAACCGGATTTGGATATAAAGCGAACGCTCCGTTATTGAATGAGTTTACAGCTAATGTAGCACCTTCAACCACCAATAGCATTTGATTAGGTGTTACATTAGTATAAGTATCAATAATTCCAGAAGGCCATCTTACAATTACTTGGTCGATTGTAGTTGCTTGTCCAATTCCAAAATGAGCATTTAAAGAACTCATATATTTAAATCCTTCACCACTTCTGATATCTCTAATTTGCTTGCCCCAAGCACCGTAAATTTCAATACGAGCGCCAATTCCGTTGATGTTACTTTGAGTTCCTTGTAGTCCAACTTTTAGCCATTTATTGGTGTTTGGAACTGCATAGCGAACGGTGTTTCCATTCAAAATATCAAGGAAACCATCACTATTTAAATCACCAACCGCGCCAATTGAAATTCCAGAATAAGCTACAGATGCAAAAGTACTGTTGTGTTGGTTGAACATAATTTTGTTTCCACCGCCTAATACGTCAAGAAATCCATCATTATCAAAATCATAAGTTACATTGTCAATGTTTGTAGAAGTATTAGTGTCCCATCCTGAACCAACAGTGATATTGGTAAACGCTTCTTCGGTGCTGTTTGTTGTATCGAGGTTATTTCTAAAGTACTTATGTGATCCAGAACTTGCCGTGATAATGATGTCCATATCGCCATCATTGTCAAAATCACCAATAGCAGATGACCATGTTTGGATTGGAGTAACGTTAATTTGAGCTAGTGCTGAAATATCGGTATAAACGCCGTTTCCATCATTTCTATGCAGTTCACACGGAGGTCCTGAACATTTCGAAATGAAAACATCTGTATCGCCATCGTTGTCAAAATCAGTAAATAAAGTGGCATAATTTCCTCCACCAATACCAAGTTTCATAGCACCAGGGGTTACATTAGATTGATAAAAGGTCAAAGGGTTCGTTGCCCCGCCACCATTCAAGTAATAGCAGTTTGGAGCGATATCGTGACAAGAGAAAATATCAAGATTACCGTCGTTATTTAAATCGGCAAAATTTGTTCTTTGGCAGAAAATATAATCTCCGGGGGTTATGCTTGTATACCCTGTGCCAACAGATTTCCATACAGAAAGCCCTTGACCGCTTCCTAAAATTAAATCGGTTTTTCCATCTTTATTGAAATCACCTCCGGCAAGACTCCATCCAGGCATGAAACTTGTCCCTGCAACAGGATAATCGGTAATGGTAAATGTACCGCCAGCGCCTTGTTGATGTACTCTAAGGTTATTAGCACTAACACCAGCGATATCATCAATACGGTCACCATTCATGTCGGTAACACATAAATTGTATGAACTGTTGACAGTAGCTATAGTCTGGACGTTATACGTAATTGGAATTACAGGCGGAACCACAACGGCACTTTCTGTTAATTGGAAACTGAATCCCGTATTTTGTACCGTATTTAACCACATATTATCAAAAGCAATTATATAAGAAGTTCCTGCAGTAACATTGAAAGATGCTACTGATGAAAAATCGGAACCTCCGTCATCATTACCCGTTAAACAAGTTAAAGCAGCACATGTTCCTATGTAAATATGAACACGTGTATCTTTTCTTGGAGTGTTTGCAGCGATATCAGTACTTACCGTCACAGTATGATTTGCTGTTGGGGTGTAAATAAACCATTCTCCAGCAGGATTAGGTTGCGTATTAGCGCCATTGTCAGCACAAATAAGTGTTGGTACAGTTCCATTAATGACACCTACCGTGTAAATTCCGGGGCCGGATAGTACCTGAGCACCCGTACAAGAATTCTGTGCAATAGATACTTGCACCATAAAGAGCAATGTGATAATTAAAGTAATTTTTTTCATGTTTTTGATTTAAATTGTTTGGTTACTTTTATGGACAAGTCGTTAGTGAATTTATCCATTCTTCTATTAAAGCGATTCCTTCTTCATGCAGTATTGTTCTGCCATGAAGAGGCATTCGGACTGATTCATCTGTTGTGTTTAATCTGTAATAAAGCATTGATCTGTTTATGTTTCCGGGTTTCACAATTTTAGTCAATGCCGGTGCGAAGCTATAGTCTTCTGTATCGACGCAAACTCCCATCATTGTTTGTCCGTTAGAACCGCCCGTTAGATTAAACGCAAAACGCATTGGCCGGTAATCACAATGTCTGTCAATGGCATGGCAATGGGAACAATTACTGTCTAAATAGGAGCGAACCCTTGTTTCCAAAGGTCTGGTGTTGTCATTATAATCTATTACAGTATTCTCCGCTGTTGGTCGGGTAAAATTATTTTCTAAATAGCCTTTCTCAGCCCATTTAGTGAGTTGATTTTTAGTTTCGGTACCATAGTTAAAACTGAAATTAAGATTCTGTGGTTTAATACCAATCGGAATGTAAATTTCTGGATCTGTTGTTCCGGGCGCAGGTTTTACTTTATGGCAAATTATGCATTGAACTTCTGTTGGTATTCTATAGCTAGTACTTTTTATAACATTATTTTCGTCTTTCCAAGAAACATCTGTATTACTTCCAGCCATATCAAGATAGGCTTCTGTCTGATCAGTATTCCATACATATTCTGCAAATATCCATCCTGATGCTTTTCTAATCATAAGACGTGTTTCAATTATTCGTGAGCCACCAACCGGAGTTATATTCTGTACATTATCGTAATAAAAAGTTTTTATCAGAACAGCTCCAATAGGCAATTCTAAAACTTTACTGTCTGAAATATAGGTTGCTTTTGTTCCTTGCGGCATCCAAACAAATCTTTTTTTATGAGCATAGTCAGAAAACAATGAAGATGAAGGTTGGTAGGGTAAAACATTTAACGCTGGAGTCAGGTTTTTCAAATCTCCTTCGAAAAATTTATAATCAGATAGTTTTGGATACGGAACTTGAGTTAAATCAACTGTAACAGGAGAAACCGGAATATAGTCATCTTCGTTATCCGAACAAGAGATAAAAATAAATATCGATAAAAAGAGCGTAATCGCCTGAAAGTACTGTTTTTTCATAAAAAAAAATAAAATAATTTCAAATGTAATAATTATTTTCGCAATTAGGTCAAGTGTAATCAATTAAAAGCTAGAGTTCTATTCAAATTAATAGTTGACAGAATAAATTTTTTTCTTTCTGAAAGACGATACTTATGGTTTTAGTTTTAATATAAATTGACATAAAAAAACGTCCCAAAATTTGAGACGTTCTTCTAAATACTGCAGTATGGCTAGTTATTCTTTGATAAATTTTTGAGAATAGCTTTTGTTATTTGTGTCAGAAATTGATAAGATGTAAGTTCCAATCGGTAATTTTTCTACGTTGATTGGTTGTGTTATATCGTTTATAGAAAGCACAACTTTACCGGTTAAATCATAAACTAAAGCTGATTTGAGTGTTACGTTAAGATTGTCTTGCAATTGAATGTTAACCATGTTTTTTGCAGGGTTTGGATATACCGCAAATACTCCGTTATTGAATGAGTTTAGGGCTAGTGTTGCACCTTCAACGATTAAAAGGTTTTGATTTGGCGTCACATTAGTAAGGGTGTCAATCGTTCCTGATGGCCACGTTATTACTACTTGATTGATAGTTGTAGCTTGACCAATACCAAAGTGAGCCGTAATGGTACTCATGTTTTGGAATCCGGTTCCGCTTTGCACATATCTAAGTTGTTGTCCCCATGAACCATAAATTACAACTCTGGCACCTATGCCATTTCTGTTACTTACAATCCCACGAAGGTTAACGTTGATCCATTTGTTTGTATTTCCATTGTTGAATAAAACTGAAGTTCCGTTTTGAATATCTAAAAATCCATCATTATTTAAATCACCAACAGGTCGGTCAACTGAAGAAATATTATAGGTGTTTGGATTAGGCGTGAAATGAAAATTACCATCACCAAACATAATGGTACTTCCAGATCCTAAAACATCCAGAAAACCATCATTGTCAAAATCCTCTGCGATATATTCTCTGCCTAAGCCCGAGTTGGTATCATATCCTGAACCTGATGTGACGCTTGTGAATGTGCCGTCACCATTATTTCTTTTTACGTTGGTATATCCATTAGAAGCCGAGTTTACACCCACTACTACATCCATCCATCCGTCATTATTAAAATCACCGCAAGCGCCAGACCATGTTTGTTCTGGATTAGCCATACCTGCTTCTGTTGCTACGTTTGTGAACGTTCCATTACCATTATTTCTATGTAGTTGATCAATATTGCCGCCAACACCAGAACCACCTTGACCACATTTTGCCAAGTACATATCTACATCGCCATCATTGTCAAAATCAAACCAGTTTGAAGCGTAATTTCCACCTGATGGAAAATCACCAATTCCACCTTGTATGTGGTTCAAATTTGTTCCGTCATTCATGTAATATCTGTTAGGAGCATTGTCATCACAAGCAAATGCGTCTAATTTACCATCGTTATTGATATCGACAAAATTAGTTCTTTGAACCAAATACGATTGTGTTTTTCTATCGGTAGTGTATCCCGTTCCATCGCTGTTTGCTTTTAAAAATGCTACTCCACTTCCTGAACCATAAATCAGGTCATTAAAACCGTTGTTGTCATAATCTCCTGCTGCAATACTCCATGAAGGCAATACAGAAGTGTTAGGAATCGCGTAAGTTGCTGTTGAAAAAGTACCACCAGCTTGCTGATAGGAAATAGCTAATTGTGTTGTACTAACTGCAGAAACGATATCATCTAAAAAATCTCCATTCATATCAGCAATACAGTTGTTGTATCCGCCTGTAATACCTGCAATATTTTGAGAGGTAAATCCCAATCTGTCTGGTGCAGGTGGAGCTGCTTCCATCACTGAAAAAGTAAAACCGTTTGAACTATAGCGGTTGTCAAAAGCAATAATATAAGTTGTCCCTGTTGCTGCTGCAAAACTTACTTGCGAAGTAAGGCCTCCATTAAAATCATCATTTGCACCAACACAATTTAATGCGGCACAATTTCCAGAGTAAACCAACAAACGTGTATCAGTATTATTGTTTTGGGAAAAAACGGCAGACACAGTGATGTTGATATTTTGTGTAGCAGTAAATTTATACCATTTTCCTTTTGTCGGTAAACCGTTGTTGTTATTTAAACTACAAAAAAGTGTTGGCGGAGTTCCCGTTTCGGCTGTAAAAGGCGGCGCTACTGTAGTTGAATTTAATGTAACACTTGTTGCACTGCTGCAGTCTCCTTGAGCCATAGCTAATGAAATACTAAAATACAGAACAATTAAGTATGTAATTTTTTTCATGGTACGAATTTTATTTTTTTTATATTAATTACAAGATTGTGTTAAAGACGAAATATATTCCTGCAAAAGGGCAACACCTTCGTCATGCACTATGGTTCTTCCTAGTAACGGCATTCTTTCACTTTCGTCGTTTGTACTCAAGCGGTAATGCATAATTGATTTGCTATAATTTCCTGGAGTGATAATTTTTTGTAATGTTGGGCTTATGGGCTCGTCGGCTAACAAACAAGTGCCAATAAATGAATCGATATTTGTTTGACTGAAAGGTAATCGAATAGGTCTGTAATAACAGCGCGCTTCATCCTGATGACAGTGCGCACAATTGATATCCAAGTAGGAACGCATTCTTAAATCTAGTGGCTTTGTTGTGTCATGATAATCTACTGTTGAAACAATAGTTGATGGATAACTTTGCAAATAGCCTTGTTCCACTAATTTCTGTAGTATGTTTTTAGTTGTAGTTCCGTAGGTATAACTGTGATTAAGGTTTTGCGGTTTAACTCCAATTGGTGTTGCGATTTCATTGATTTTATGACAGGCAAAACACTCTGCGTCAGACGGAATTCTGTAGTCTGTAGTTACAATTTCACCACTTGGTTTTGCAAATGTGATGTTTTTTGAACTTCCATTTGTAAAGTCAACTCCTGAAAGTAAAATAGCATCTGTCTGTTCGTCATTCCATACATACTCATAAAACTTCCATCCAGTAGAATGTCTTATCATTATCCGAGTTTCAATAATTTTTGTAGAATTGTTTGGCTGAATTGTGGTGTAATAAAAGGTTTTAATCAATGCAGTGCCCACTGGGAATTCCAAAATCTTATTATCTGCTAAGTAAGTCGCTGCAACACCATTTGGCATCCAGATGAATCTCTTTTTAGAGGCGTAATCAGTAAAAAGAGAACTGGCGGGTTCATACGGAAGGACATTTAGAGATGGCTCTTGATTTTTCAGGTCTCCTGTAAAAAATTTGTAATCTGATAATTTTGGATAAGGAACCAAAGTTAAATCAACAGTGACAGGGGATACAGGAAGATATTCATCGTCCTGGTCTGAACACGAGATGTATAAGCTAGTAAAAAGTATGCAAAGGGCAAATGCAAAATAATTTTTTTTCATAGTTTTTTATTGTGGATTTCAAAAATAAGAAATAATTTGGAAATAATACCATTTATTTAAGTAGTGGCAAAATAAGTTACTTATTTATATGAATTGTTCAAGGAAAATTTTAAAAAACTTATAATTTAACACGATAAGACTTTAATATCTTCATAGCAGATTCCGATTTAAAGTCAAAAATTTCTTCGTGCTCGTTTCTTTCTTTTTTCAAACTATTTTGTTTGATGCCCTTAAAAAATCTCCTAATTTCATCATCGTTTGATAACTTTAATCCTGGAACTTCAATATTATTTTCGTTTTTGTCCTTAGCAACCATTGTAAAATAGCTCGAGTTACAATGTTTTACTTTTCCGGTTTGGATATTTTCTGATTCAACTCGTATACCAACTATCATCGAGCTTTTACCCACATAATTAACACTCGCTTTCATTGTTACTAATTCTCCAGCTTCAATTGGATTTAGAAAATCGACTGTGTCAACAGAAGCCGTAACGCAATAATGTCCAGAGAATTTGGAAGCACTAGCAAATGCAATTTGGTCTAACAAGGACAAAATGTAACCACCATGAATTTTACCACTAAAATTAGTATGCGAAGGCAACATTAATTGCGAAATTGCAATTTTGGAAGAAGCTACGGTTTTAAAGTTATTGTTCATCTGTAGTGGCTCTTAAAAGGATGTTTTCAGGCAATGATTTTTTGGCTTTGGCGCCCATTTTTTTCAAGTTTTCAACTCGATTGATGAGGTTTCCACTGCCGTCCACTAATTTGTTCATTGCATTGTCATACTCTGTTTTCGAATCTTTAATTTTGTTTCCAACTTTTACCAAATCCGAAACAAAACCTTCAAATTTATCATATAAAGCGCCTGCTTGTCGTGCAATTTCCAGCGCATTCTCTTGTTGTTTTTGATTCGCCCACATACTGTCAATGGTACGTAAAGTTGCCAATAAAGTGGAAGGCGTAACGATCACTATGTTTTTTTCAAAGGCTTTGTTATAAAGTGTGGTATCTTCATTTAAAGCCAAAGCAAAGGCAGATTCTATCGGGATAAATAATAACACAAAATCGGGACTTTCCATCTGATATAAATCGTGGTAATTCTTACTGCCTAATTGATCCACATGACGTCTTATCGACATGATATGTTCTTTTAAATACTGCGCTTTTTCAGTTTCATCTTCTTCATTAATGTAACGTTCGTAAGCAGTCAAAGTCACTTTCGAATCGACAATCATTTTCTTACCATCCGGAAGATTTATCACCACATCCGGGAAAACGCGACTGCCATCTTCTGCGGTAAAACTTTGTTGAACTTCATATTCACGGCCTTTTTCCAAACCCGATTTTTCTAATACGCGTTCCAAAACCAATTCGCCCCAATTTCCTTGCATTTTACTGTCGCCTTTTAGTGCTTTGGTTAAATTCAACGTTTCCTTGCTCATTTGTTCGTTCATTTCGCGCAAGCCTAAAATTTGTTGGCGCAAAGCTGCATGGTAATCAATACTTTCTTTGTGCGTATCTTCGACTTTCTTTTCAAAAAGCTGAATTTTATCTTGTAAAGGCGTTAGTATGTTTTTTAAATTTTCTTTGTTTTGTTCGGTGAACTTTGAGGTCTTTTCTTCCAAGATTTTGTTGGCCAAATTTTCAAATTCTTTGGTGAATTTTTCCTGAAGCTTTTCGACTTCTTCTTTTTGTTCTTTGTTGCGTTCCCAAAGATTATCAAAATCGGTTTCTTTTTTGGATAGCTGAATCGCTAAAGACTCTTTTTCAGAACGAATAGTTTCTTTCTCCGTATTAGATGTTACTAACTGCTTTTCAAAATCAATTTTGTCTGATAAAATCTGCTTTTCAAATTGATTGCGCTCATTTTGAAATTGCTCTTTCAACTGATTGATTTGTGAAAATAATCCGTTGATTTTTTCCTCTAAAGATGCTTTTTCGGATGTGGAATTGGCTTTAAAAAGCGCTTTACCTAAATAAATCCCAATGGCTAAGGCAATGATAAAAGCCACGATAAGAACTAAATTTTCACTCATTTTTTTGGATATTTTTTAAAAGTTTAAAGATACATAGAAACAATTACATTTAAAGACTCATTTTTTTATAACTCTAGGTCTTTGTCACCATTTTTGAAATTGGGATTTTGATAAAATATAAATTATATTTACACACTTTTAATTAATGATTTTATGAAAAGAACAATTACTTTAATAGCTGTATTGATGATTTCAGCAATTAGCTTTGCACAATTTGGTCCATACGGACATTTGAATGTATTCTCTGAAGATGGAGATAAGTTTACATTAATCCTAAACGGAGAAGTGATTAACGATGTTCCGCAATCGAATCTTAGAGTGGAAGAATTAAATCAACCTTATTATAATGCTAAGGTTAAATTTGCCGACAATTCTTTGATGGATCTATCAAAAAATAATTTGATGATTACTGATGTTGATGGAATTTTTATGGACGTAACCTATAAAATCCGTAGAGATAAGAATAACAAAACAAAAATGAAGTTAAATTATTTTTCTTCAATTCCAGTTAGACCCGATTTTATTCCCCCATCAAGTGTACATGTGATTCATTATGGTCAACCTGCACCACCTCCAGTTCGAGGTGTTGTTTCCCAAACTACAACAACCACACAAACAGACGGTGTTAATATAGGTGTGGGTGTAAATGTAGGAGGAGTAAATATGGGAATTTCTATAAATGACAATATGGGTGGCGGTTCTGTTACGCAAACTACTACCACTACTGCACATTCTGGCCATCCTGCGGATACAGGTTATGCAGAACCAGTTAGAGGTTGTGGAGGAAGAGCGTGCATGACTTCTGGTAACTTTAATGCTGCTTTAGCGACAATCAAAAAGCAAAGTTTTGAGGAAACACGCTTAAAAACTGCCAAACAAGTAATCACTGCCAATTGTTTGAATGTAGATCAAATTATACTAATAGCGAATACCTTTAACTTTGAAGACAATAAGTTAGATTTTGCAAAATATGCTTATGATTTTTGTATCGAACCAAGAAATTATTTCAAATTAAATGGAATTTTTTCCTTCAGTTCTAATGTTGATGAATTATCAGATTACGTTCAAAGCCGACAGTAATAGTTTTGAATTCTAAGTAAACAAAGACTATCCGTTAAGGATGGCCTTTTTTTTGAAGCTTAATAAGCATTGTCAATAATTCATTTATTCATAAAAGAATAATATTTGTCGAATTTTTGATTTTTTGTTCTTCTGTCGGAATAGCTATTGTAAAATAATGTTCTGGATTTTGTTCGTTTCGAAAATCTTAAAAAGCTTAAAACTAGGGAAATAAAAAACAAAATAATTAACATTGCCATGAATATAAGATAGCTGAATTCAAATGAATATTTCAAATTAGTTACGAATGCATATCCTAAAACTAAGGAAGCAAAATTGATGAAAAGTGAGTATAGTGTTTTCATAACTTTGAATTTTTTAATTTGATATGATAAAATTAGCTTTAATTTTGTCCAGTCGTTTATACAATTTTAACATTCCATTATATAATCTTAATCTATTATATGCCTGCTGCCCAACATTTTATCCTTCATAAACCGCACGGCTATTTGAGTCAGTTTATTTACGAGAAAAAACGAAATAAGAAGAAACTCGGTGAATTATATGATTTTCCAGAAGGTACCATGGCTATTGGACGTTTAGACGAAGATTCAGAAGGATTACTATTGCTGACAACGGACGGAACGATGAGTGAAATGGTGCGCAGTACATCCGTAGAAAAAGAATATTATGCGCAGGTAGACGGAATAGTTACAGAATATGCTATTGAGCAAATGAAAAACGGTGTTGAAATAGGCTTTAAAGGAATTCGTTACACAACGAAAAAGTGCGAAGCTAGGATCATATCCAAACTTCCTGAAGCGATTGGCGAAGGACGAAGAATTCGAGATGAGCGTCATGGTCCAACTTCATGGGTTTCCATCACGCTGACAGAAGGCAAGTTTCGCCAAGTCCGAAAAATGACTGCAGCCGTTGGGTTTCCAACACTTAGGTTAGTAAGAATCCGAGTCGGAAACATACATTTACATAACTTAAAAGCCGGAGAAGTTCGCGAAGTGCAAAGTTTTTACAAATAACCAAATAACCGAATACCCAAATGCT
The DNA here is from genome assembly GCF_029945805.1 of Flavobacterium sp. Classification (GTDB taxonomy): domain Bacteria; phylum Bacteroidota; class Bacteroidia; order Flavobacteriales; family Flavobacteriaceae; genus Flavobacterium. The sequence goes on along the minus strand of NZ_JAQSDH010000001.1, from coordinate 29,535 downwards.
TAATGTTGTTTTAGTAGAACCCGAAATCCCAAACAATACAGGAAATATTGGTCGATTGTGTGTGGGTACCGAAAGTCGTTTGCACTTAGTTCATCCCTTTGGATTTGTGATTAATGATAAGAATTTGAAACGTTCCGGTTTGGATTATTGGGTGCATTTGGATGTAACCGAATATAAAGATGTAGAAGAATGGATTGCTATAATTCCAGATAAATCGCGCGTTTTCCTAATGAGTTCACACGCCGATAAATCGATTTATGAAGCGGAATTTCAAGACGGGGATTGGTTGGTTTTCGGAAAAGAAAGCGTGGGTTTGAGTAACAAAGTTTTAGCATTATTCGAAAATCATCTGACCATTCCAATGTCAAGCTTAATTCGGAGTTACAACATTGCCAATTCGGTAGCGTTTGTAGTTGGAGAAGCCAAAAGGCAAATTACTGCACAATAAAATTAGTATACGATTTTAATACTTTATTGATGCTATTTTCCAATGAAGGTTTGGCATCTTTAAAATCATTTTTGACCTTACCGTCTGAAGTAAAAAAATTGGCTACTCTAGTTTTAAGAGCTATATTTTCGGTGTAAATTTCTTTTACCGAAATACTCACGGTATATGTTTTAGTGCTTTGAAATTCGATTTTTAATAGGTATTCAATATCGTAATTGTATTTAACACCAACATTATAAGTGTAATACGCATTCAAGATTTTAGCCTGTATTATTATTGAATTTTCAGTTACTTCTGATACATCATATCCTTTTTTATTGAAATACGCAGCCCATGATTTGGAAGATTGAATTAACTTATCTACAGGTTTGTTTGGCGTTTTTAGTTCCAATGTTGCAAAACCTTGTGGAGTTAATTCTACATCGGTTTGTGCAGCACATACACTAACGAAAAAAAATACGGCAATTTTCAGAAACAACGTCATTTTAATCATTTTAGAGTTAACACAAATATAAATATTATAAATTCTTAAAACTGAATTTTCCTTTTTCCTTGTCAAAAAAGAGATTTTCATCTTTGAATAAGGTATCGAAAATACCTCTGGAAATCAAATTACATGGCTCATCTTGAACAATGCTATCTTCAGTCATTACAATCATTTCATCCGAAAGTTGTATTGCCAGATCGATATCATGAGTCGAAAACAAGATGCATTTATTGGTTTCCTTGGACAACTTTTTCAATAGTTTAAAAACCGAGACTTTGTGAAATAAATCCAAATGAGTTGTCGGTTCATCCAGAATTATTAGCGGCGTATCTTGTGCCAATGCTCTACTGATGAGCACAATTTGCATCTGACCATCACTGATTTCATGGTGTTTTTTATCTGTCAAATGTTCAATATGTGTGAGTGCAATCGCCTGGTTTACTTTCTTCAAATCTTCTTCCGAAAGTTTGCCGAGCCAATTCGTATAAGGCTGTCTCCCTAAAGCAATCAATTCAAAAACCGTCAAATTACTGGGTGGTAACTTCTCGGTTAAAACCAAACTCAAATTCTGAGCCAGTTCCAAAGGATCGTAATCAAAAATGTCTTTGTCATTTAACGTAACAGCTCCAGCTATAGGTTTCTGAATTCCAGTAATGGTGCGTAAAAGAGTTGACTTTCCAATTCCATTTGCTCCAACTAATGAAATAAGTTTTCCTTTTTCTAAATTCAGATTTAGATTTTCGGCAATAGTTTTTTTCTCCTTTTTGGATTGATATCCAATGGATAAATTTGAAGTGGAAAGTAAGTTGGGTTTATCTAAATTTTTCATTGCATACTTCTTTTTCTAACAATCAACCAAATAACAATTGGCGCCCCAATAATAGACGTTATCGCATTGATGGGTAACGTAAAATCATAGCCAGGCATTTGCGAAACCGTATCACAAAAAAGCATAATAATTGCACCGATTAATAGCGTTGCAAAAAACAATATTTTATGGTTACTCGTTTGGAACAATAATTTTCCTAAATGCGGAACCGCTAAACCAATAAAAGCAATTGGGCCAGCAAAAGCGGTAATACTTCCAGCTAGAATACTTGTTGCAAATAGTATAAGGTAACGTGATCTCTTTAGGTTCCATCCCATACTTTTCGCATAATTCTCCCCTAATAATAATGCGTCTAAGGATTTCAGAGAAAATAAGCTAAATAACATTCCAACAAAGATAGAAATTGCCAAAATGGATATATTCAGCCATGATAAATTACCAAGGCTTCCCATTGACCAAAACGTATATTTCTGTAGTTGTTCCGCCGTACTGAAGTAGGAAAACACACTCACAATTGCTCCTGTAAAACTGCTAAACATCAATCCTACAATCAAAATGGACATCGTGTCTCGCAAGCGTTGGGAAACAATTAGAATCATCAGTAAAACCAAGGAACTTCCGATGCACGAAGCCAGGATAATTCCATAAGAAGATAATAAGAACTGAGAGAAAATTGCGGGTAAAAATCCAGAGCCGAGAATCACAAAAGCAACGCCTAAACTAGAACCCGAACTCAATCCAAGAACATAAGGTCCGGCTAAAGGATTTCGGAATAAAGTCTGCATCAACAAACCCGAAACTGAAAGTCCGATTCCAACAAGAATGGCCGTAATTGCTTTCGGTAAACGGAAATTAATTATAATATAGTCCCAAGTTTCTTTAGAGGCTTGACCACCAAACAAACTGCTGAAAACATCTTTAATCGGAATCGAAACTTGTCCAAAGGAAAGGTTCAACAACAATGTCAATAGCAATAGCACTGACAATGAAGTGAAAAGAAGTGTATTTCGGGTTTTGAACATTTTTTTATCTGTGCTTTTCTGTAAAATCTGTGGTTACCTTAGTTTTTCAAAGAAAAAAGGTTCGTAACCCGCTAACAATTCGGGATGCATTATTTTTACCAAATCCTTCAATACAATATCTGGACGGTTTGGTGCTAACTCATAATAAAGAATTCCACCAGTTTTCCCTTTTTTTCCGCTGAACGAATATACATTTTTATTGGTAAAAGCATCAAATTGGGCATAATGTGGATTGGAGTCGGTCATTTCTTTTAAGCTAGAAAACTGCCCAGAAGTAATCCAGAAAGCTGCATTTTTTCCCTTTTCAAAAACAGTTTCAAACGATAAAGACAAACTTCCTGTTCCGCTGGTTTCCTGCCATAAATAGTTTCCGTTTGCCTGTTTTAGTAATAGACTTCCCCAACTCGTTCCTTTTGGCAAATACCATCGATCTTCGAACATATCACCTGCTAAAATGGTCGGAGTAGAAGTCGCTAGTTTTGCAATTTCAATGGTTTTTAAAAAATCTTCTTCAATTTTAGTAAACAATTCGTCAGCCTGTTTTTGTTTGCCATATAAAGCTCCGAAAAACTTAATCCATTCGGTTTTTCCTAAAGCCGTTTCTTCGTTCCAATCGCCGTTTAACATAACTTTTAAACCGCTTTTCTGAAGGTTATCTAATGTTGGATTGTTGTTGTCAATGCCATACCCGATGATTATATTTGGCTGCAAATCGAGAATTACTTCGGTATTTAAAGTTTTATTATTACCCAATTCTTTTACTTTTCCAGCATCAATTCGGGCTCTTACTTTTTCTGATGAAATATAATTTAGATTCGGAAAACCAATCAATGAATTCTCTTCGTCTAACATTTCGAGTGAAGGAATATGCGTTGTAGAAGTTACGACTATGGTTTGTATCGGAATACGAATAATCGGATTTTGTTTTAAACTATCCGGAAGAACTCCATCTTTTTCTTGAAGAATGTAGGTGTAAGTTTTACTCGCTTTTGGCCACGGATTTTTAACCGTTACAACAGAATATCCAGTGTAATTTTCAATAGAAAAACCTTTAGCGTAGCGAACAGTGTTGGCTGAAGAAACTGCAATTTCCTGTTTTGTTTCGGTTTTGCAACTGTAAATAATCAATAAAACAAATGACAACGCAATTTTAGATACAATAGATTTCATAAGGATGTTTTGCAAGTGCTGCAAAGGTAAAAGGAAACCCTTAAAATCTTTTTTATTTTTTCATCAATTTATAATTCGCTTTTTGACCGTTTTCAAAATCGAGATTTAGAATATACATTCCGGCACTTAATTTTGAAGATTGATAGTCTAATTCAGCTTTTGAAGTTGTGTTAGAAATTGTTTTTCCATTAATATCTATTATAGCATAATTGACAATCGTCTGCTCAGTTTCTATATCAAAATTTCTTGGAAACGGATTCGGAGAAATGACAGCTTTTGGTTTGTCAAATTGTGGATTGGAAAGCATTACTCCTCCATTTACTGATTCTATTGTCTGAATAACCGAAGCATAATTTAATAAAGCAGCATTTAAAAGATTTTTATCACAGTCACAAACCGTAGTGTAATACCTCAAAGTACTATTTACATTAGATGAAGGATAGCTTTGAACATAATAAAAAACATTAAAATTTTGAAAAATGGTATTCAATCCTGCGTCATTAGTAACTATAATATTATTTGAAGTTCCAACAGGAGCGCCTATGTTTAAATTCACTAACTGTAATCTAGTTGCATCTGTGAACTCATAATTATTGGTAATTTTTGCTGATTCGATAACAGTAGAATAGGCAAGTAAATCGGCAATCATTTGCGCTGGAAAAGTACCTCTTATGATTTTTATTTTTCCGACGTAATCAGGATAAGGATGTACTTCATTGGTCAGATATCCTTCAATAACATTTTAAGCCGACAAAATAGCATTTAATCCTGCATCATTAGAACTGTTCGTACTTATGTAATCAAATCCATTCCAATAGTAATTAGGATTGCCCACATTTGGGTTCACCAGCCTTATCTCAATACCAGGTTGGGAAAAAGCAAAATTCGAAACCAATACAATAAGTAATAACTTTTTCATAATCAGCCATTTTAAAGTTAGGTAAAACTAAGGAAATATTTTTAGGTTTAAACTTATTCTGTGTTATCTTTGCACCCGAATTAAGGTTGCGATTTCTGTTTTTCAAAATCGCATTAAAAGGGAATTTAGTGAAGAATTACGAATTTAGAATTATGAATTAGGAATTAATGCCTAAATCTAATATCTAAAATCTAATATTTTAAATCTAAAGCTGTTCCCGCAACTGTAAGCTATTAAGCTTGTTGTTATCTACAAAACCACTGTTTGAAATAGTAGATTTTAAATTTCAAATATTAGATTTTATAAATATCTAATATTAAATATTAAAAATTTAATATCAAGAATGGGAAGGTCAACAACAAGACGCAAGCCAGGAGACCTGCCTCATTCATCAGAGTAACAAACTTTCGGGAAAAGAGGTTTGGGTATGGGTAAATTCTATGCTTTTCTCCCACAATTATTTAAATTTTTTAGAGTCGAGAGATTCTAGAATAAATTCAGATTGAATGAAAAAATTATTTAAAATCAGTGCGGCTTTTGCATTGGTAACATCTTGTGCTATGGCTCAAGAACAGGATTCCATCAAAGTGAATTCGCTAAATGAAGTTGTCGTTTCAGACACCAAATTTGCACAAAGCAAAGAAAAATCGGGAAAAGTTATTGAGGTAATTACCGCGGTAGATTTAGAAAAAAAATCCGGGCAAAGTTTGGCTACGGTTTTAAGTCAGGTTTCAGGAATGGAAATTAACGGAAATCAATCTGCCAATGGAAAAAATCTAGGTTACTACATTCGTGGTGGGAAAAACCGTCAGATTTTGATATTGATTGACGGAATTCCGGTTACAGATGCTTCTGGAATTAGTTTTGAATATGATTTACGCTTGTTGCCGGTAGAACAAGTAGAACGCATTGAGATTATGAAAGGCGCAGCAAGTACTTTATATGGTACCGGAGCAGCAACTGGAGTGATTAATATTACGCTAAAAAAGTCTGCTAAAAAGGAAATAGAAGGTAATGCTTATGTAAACATAGGTTCCAATACTACCGCCGAAAATCATCATTATAATGGACAAGATTTTAACCAAGGATTATCGGTAAACGGAAACTATAAAAAAGTAAATTACTTTGCTGGAGTAAATAGCACGGAAACCAAAGGAATGTCACAAGTTGCTGGAAAAGAGTATGAACCCGATAGCTTTTCGAGACAAAACCTTTTAGCAAAATTAGGCTTTAAAGCAACAGAAAAACTGACGTTAGATTTTTTTGGAAATTATGACCGAATCAAAAATGACTATGATTTGACATTTGATAATACGGGTTTTAATGACACGGATGCTAACGTAACTACTTCGGAACAAATTCGTTTTGGAGTCGTCCCAAAATACAAATACAACAAAGGAGAATTCATTTTAAATTCGGGTTTTACCAAAATTAAGCGGGATTATGACGAGTTGAATACTTTCTCAAACACAATTGACTATTCGTTATATGAATCAAGAAGTGTTGTTTTGGATGGTTTTAATAAATACAATTTGAGCAAGCAACTGTTTATGGTTTTAGGGGTCAATTATTTATTTAATGATATGAAAAGCCAAACACCATTCAGTACTATCGAAAGCGAAAGCACCAAATTTAACATCGTTGACGGTTACACAACCCTAGTGTATAATTCAGATTTTGGGTTGAACGTAAACGCTGGTGCCCGATTGAACAATCATAGTGCTTATGGTAATAATTTTGTGTACAATTTCAATCCGTCATACAATTTCAAAACTTCGTTTCCGCTGAAAGTTTTAGCTTCTTACAGTACTGCTTACATCACGCCAAGCTTGTATCAATTGTATTCTGAATATGGCAACGCCAATTTAACACCGGAAAAAAATGCAACTATTGAAGCGGGATTTGAAACCGAATTGCTAAACAAAAAAGTAAAATGGAATGCAGTTGCCTTTTACAGAGATCAAAATAATGCCATTGACTTCTTTTTTGATCCCTTAACTTTTGATGCTTTTTATGTCAACGTAAATGGGGAAACCAAAGCAAAAGGTATGGAAACAGCTTTGAATATCGCGATAACTTCAAAATTACGATTCAACGGAAACTATACCTTCACTCAAGTTGATAAAGCCTTAGATAGACTGATTCCAAAGCACAAAGCAAATGCTGGTTTGGATTTTCAACCCACAAACAGGACACTTTTTAATATAAGTTATCAGTATTTCAACGCCCGAAATGATGCGTTTTTTGATGGCAATACTTTTGGTGTTGTCACCACCAAGTTAGGTTCTTATCAATTGGTTAATGCCTTAATAAAATACGAATTGATCAAAAGTCGCCTAACGGTATTTGGTGCAGCAACTAATATTCTGAATCAAGAATTTGTTGAAAATGTGGGATACTCCACACGAGGAAGAAACTTCAAAATTGGATTAAACATTGTTTTGTAGTTTAAAAAAAAAGCACTCGAAAGAGTGCTTTTTTATGTTTTGAAATAAGATTATTTTCGCTGCAATTATGCAATAATATCACGCAAAGCTATAAGTTTTTGAGGTTGTAATGGCGTTATATTTACTGTACTTAAAATAAGAAATTATGAAAACACTATTCAACTTTCGAATTGGCTTGATGGCCTTTATGGCAATTTTATTATTTTCATGTGCCTCACAACCTAGAAATCATGGAACAGCCTCTGACAGAACTGGAACAAACGGGGCAACCAACGGAACTGGAAAGGTACCACTTGGAAAGTAGCTAATTGTCAGAACTTGGTTATCAATTTCAGATGGTTCTAAATCCAAGACTTATTTGTTTGATAATTATGGTAGAAAGCAATGCTTGTTGTATTTACATTTTAATCTTTCAAACTGTATAAGATTTTCCTAAAATCTTCTTTAAACTTGTCTTTTGACTCTGCAGCGGTCCATGAGATTATTTTGTAGAATGACGTTTTTGTTTCTACAATACCCAACAAATAATATATTTGAACAGTTGCTTCACTGTCTAAATACGTTAGATCCGCCTCAATAAAATTTATATTATTTTTCTTTGTTTCTATTGGCTTAGACACTTCTCTACTTTTTTCATCTTTAGCAAAGTCTTTAATGAAATTTTCATAAAATTCATTAATTGAAGTGAAATTCAAATCAGCCAAAAGCAGCTCTTCCTTACTATCTTCGATTACAAAACTGTAAACATCTTTCACTTCATTTTTATATTGAACTGCCGCGGATTCATTAAGGCCAACGGTTCTCGACATGTAATCTGGAATACTGAGGTCGAAGCTGTGTCCGATTTTATAATTTTTCAGAATTGTTTGGGAGTACGATGAAATACTAATTAAAAATAATAAGGTGGAGTAGGTGATTAATTTCATTTTATTTATGGTCTAATTGCTATTTGAAAGTTCGTAAAATTTGTTCTAAAACTAAAAATTATCAGCCCAAGATAGGATTTTTTTGTCAAGAGAAACTAACTTTTTTATTTGTTTCCGTTTGTCTGGAGTTTTGTTATCTTTGGATTACTATAAAAGCGACGAGGCTAAATTATTATCTAAAAATCACAAAATGAAACAAACAACCAATTCAATCTTGATGATTCGTCCCGTTGCTTTCAGAATGAACGAGCAGACGGCAATCAACAATTATTACCAAAAAGTTCTTGACGGACTATCCCCAGAAACAGTCAATGCGAAAGCCCAACAAGAATTTGATGTTTTTGTTACCAAATTGCGTAAAGTGGGTGTCAATGTAACGGTCGTAGAAGATACTTTAGAACCCAATACACCCGACAGTATTTTTCCGAATAACTGGATTTCTTTTCACGAAAGTGGTGATGTAGTTTTGTATCCAATGTTTGCTAAAAATAGACGTTCCGAACGTCGAGAAGACCTACTTGATGTTCTAGAAGACGATGGTTTTGTAATCAAGGAAATCATGGATTATACTCAGGCGGAAGACGATGGAATTTTCCTTGAAGGAACCGGAAGCTTATTATTAGATAGAGAAAACGGAAAGGCTTATTGTGCGCTATCGCCAAGAGCTGAAGAGGAATTAATGATTGAATTCTGCGAGGATTTCGAGTTTACGCCAGTAATTTTTGAGGCATTTCAAACGGTAAATGGTGAACGAAAACTGATTTATCATACGAATGTTATGATGTGCTTAGGCGATACTTTTGCAGTAATCTGTGCCGATTGTATCGATGATAAAAAAGAACGCAAAATGGTTTTGGATAGTCTTCGCGGTGATGATAAAGAGATCATTTTAATCACAGAGGATCAAGTAAACAACTTCGCGGGAAATATGCTTGAAGTAAAAGGTAAAGACGATAAACGATATTTGGTAATGAGTGAATCAGCCTATAAAAGTTTGACCAAAAAACAAATTTCTCAATTAGAAGCTCATGTAGAAATAATCCATTCGTCGTTAGATACTATCGAAGCTTGCGGTGGTGGAAGTGCGCGCTGTATGATGGCAGAAATATTTCTTCCTAAAGAATAGAAAATTAAAATTATAAACCAGAAAGCCCAAATTTATTTTGGGCTTTTTTTATTCAGAATTCGCAATTCTTTTTATCATTCCGCCAAAGATGAAAAAATGAAATGGCACTAAAGAATACCAATACAATCTTCCCCATAATCCTTTGGGACGAAAAGTCGCAATTTGATGTAAAGTGTTGTCTTCATCAATCCTGAACTCGAGCCAAGCTTCGCCCGGTAATTTCATTTCAGCATACAGCAATAAGCGTCTTTCTTCTTTATTAGCAAGCAATACACGCCAGAAATCTAAAGCATCTCCGCTATCCAAATGGGTAGGATGCGTTCTTCCTCTTCGTGCACCAACTCCGCCAACCAATCGGTCTAAAAAACCGCGTGTTCGCCAAAGCCAATTGCCATAATACCACCCGCGTTCGCCACCAATGGACCAAATGTTTTGTAAAGCTTGTTCCGGATTTTCAAGTTTTAAGCTTTGATGGTCTTTCAGACATCCAAATTTTGGTATTTGTACAAATTCTGAAAAGTTGTGTCCAAATCTTCCGCTGACCATACTGTCTTTCCAGCTGGAGATTACCAAGTTTTGTTCGATTTTTATAAAAGCTAACTTAATCGCATCAACGTAAGTTATGGGTTTTATATGGAGTAGTTTTTGCAAACGGTTGTCATTACAGATGACTTCCATTTTCATACTATCTACTAGATTTATAGCCAATTTATATGAAGTTGAGGTTACGAAATACAACCAATAAGACGATAACTTCGGCGTCATTACGGGTATGGTTAAAATCCATAATTTAATACCTCTAGTTTTGGCATAAAGTAGCATCATTTCTTTGTAGGTTATTACATTTGGGCCACCAATATCAAAAGAATCATTATAGCAGTCTTCTCGCAATAAAACGCCAATTAAATATTGAATTACATCTCGAATTGCAATTGGTTGGCATTTGGTTAGCACCCATTTAGGTGTAATCATAACCGGTAGTTTTTCACATAAATCCCTAATAATTTCAAAAGAAGAACTTCCAGATCCAACGATTATTCCTGCACGCAATACAGTAGTTTTAAAATTTCCTTTATAAAGTATTTCTTCAACATTTTTTCGGGATTGTAAGTGCTTTGAAAGATGACTGTCATTTATTATCCCGCTCAAATACACTACTTGTTTTACACCGATTTTATCCATGTACTGATTGAAATTTTCTGCAGATTTTGATTCCATGGTATCAAAATCGGAAACAGAAGAGCTCATGGAGTGAATAAGATAATACGCTGCATCTATATGTGTTGGAAGACCATCAAAATTGGGTTCGTCAAGAAAATCGACTTCCCAAACGCTGACCGCTTCGAGAGTTGCCTTATCTAACCCAAGTCGATTTTGATCGCGAACACAGCACACTACCTGATGGCCTTGTGATAAAAGTTCGGGCAACAATCTTCGTCCTACGTAGCCATTAGCGCCAGTTAAAAGTATTCTCATCTGTGCAATTTTTCATAAAGTTAGTTTAAATTACACTTTAACGGTTTTTAAATTCCTCTTATTATACTCAATACGGAACTGATGATGTATTGAATCCCGATAGCAATGGTAAGGAAGCCCACAATTCTGGAAATGGCCACAATTCCGGATGCGCCAAGGTATTTTGCCAAATAATGTGCACTGCGAAGAATAATGTAAATCAGAATTGCTACAATCAAAATTGCTATGCACGACCAAATAATGTCGGAAGCCGAATGGTGTTCCTGATAATACGCAATAAGTAACGAAATCGAACCTGGTCCAGCAAGCATTGGCATTGCTAAAGGCGTCAAGGCAATTTCGTTTCGGTTTTCTATGTCTTGTTGTACTTTTTTGTTAATTCCTTTATTTTTATTGAATTTTCCGTTAAGTAATCCAAATCCGGAACTAGCGATGATAATTCCACCTGCAATTCGAAGCGCTGAAATGGTGATGCCAAAAAACTGCAAAACATATTGTCCCAAGAAAAAGGAAATAATTAGAATGATAAATACATTAATTCCAGTCAAAAGTGCCACGCGTGAGCGTTCTTTTTTAGAATAATCTTGGGTTAATCCAACAAATATTGGAACGGTTCCAATCGGATTCAGAACCGAAAAAAGAGCTGCAAATAGAAAAATAAAAATCTCCATAGTTTTTTTGGCAAAGATAAATAGTGAGATTCACTTTGAATATGAAATTGAAGTTAAATAATTCTTCGTGATTATAAAGTTAGCATTATCTTTGGCAATCAGAAATGAAAACTATGAAAAATAAAAAAACTTTAGTGCTAGGCGCAACTACAAAACCGGATAGATATGCCTTTAAAGCTATAAATGCACTTGTAGATAAAGGACATTCTGTGCTTGCAATTGGTCAAAATCAGGGCGAAGTTGCAGATGTTAAAATTTATACTAAACAAATTCCATTGGCTAATATTGATACGGTTACGTTGTATCTAAATCCGTTACGTCAGCGCGATTACTACAATTATATTATCGAGACGAAACCGAAACGTGTAATTTTCAATCCTGGAACAGAGAATCCGGAGTTTTATCAATTATTAAAAAGCAACGGAATTAAAGTTGAGGTTGCTTGTACGCTGGTTTTATTGGCGACGAATCAGTATTAGAATTAAAAATTACGAATTACGAATTACGAATTACGAATTACGAATTACGAATTTTCAACCTTAGTATCTTGTGTTTTCGGTTGCTGGTTTGCTGATTAAAAATAATCCAATAAACGTAATCAGTCCGTTGACGATGATTAGTTCGTTATCGATTACATAATTTCCTAGAAGAACAGCGGAATACTTGCTGATCAAAAAGCAGATTGCTGGTGAAAGAATGCAAATTAATGGCACAAACTTGTCATGTACCGTTTTCGATTTCATAAACAATCCAAAAGCATACAATCCTAAAAGCGGACCGTAAGTGTAACTGGCTACTTTAAAAATCATCGTAACTACCGACTTATCATTAAGTGAATTGAAAACGATAATTACCAAAAACATCAATATCGAAAACGTAACATGTACTAAATGACGCGTTCGCACAATGTTGGGCTTGTTTTGGTTTTTTTCTTTATCCATACCAAGAAAATCAACGCAAAACGATGTTGTTAAAGCGGTTAAAGCCGAATCAGTTGTGGCGAAGGTTGCTGCAGTCAATCCCAATAAAAAAACTACGGACGGAATAAGGGTCAAATGATTAAATGCAATTTCAGGAAATAATAAATCGGTTCTCTTTACGTCGCCAACCATTGGAATTCCGATTCCGTTTTTTGCTGCATATAAGTATAGTAAGGCGCCTACACTCAAAAAGAAAATATTGATTAGTACAAATATTCCCGTGAAGGTGTACATGTTTTTTTGCGCTTCGCCGATGTTTTTGCAACTGAGATTTTTCTGCATTAAATCTTGATCCAATCCGACCATAGCGATTGTCACGAAGATTCCACCCAAAACCTGTTTCCAGAAATAATTTCCTTTGAGATAATCTTCAAAAAAGAAAACCTTGGAATAATTGCTGTTTTTTACGGCTTCAAATGCTTGGAAAAACGATAAATCCATGCTCTCGCAAATGAAATAAATTGTTAGAAAAACAGAAGAAACTAAGAAGAACGTTTGTAAAGTGTCCGTAATAATTATAGTTTTCAATCCGCCGCGATAGGTGTAAGCAAATATCAATGCCAGAGAAATCAAAACGGTGAGAGCAAATGGAATGTTGAAGGCGTCAAATACGTAGCGTTGCAATACAATGACAACCAAATACAATCGAAATGATGAACCAATTGTTCGGCTAATCAAGAAGATAGTTGCGGCGGTTTTATAGCTCACAACACCAAGTCTTTGCTCAATGTAGCTGTAAATTGAAGTCAGATTCATTCGGTAATACAGCGGAAGCAAAACCGTTGCAATAATTAAAAAGCCAATCGCATTTCCGAGTACAAACTGGAAGTATTTGAATTGTAAATCGGGATTTCCAACCTCTCCTGGGACCGAAATAAAAGTCACGCCCGAAAGCGCTGTTCCAATCATTCCGAAAGCGACCAAATACCATTTCGAGTTTTTATTGGCTTTAAAAAACGTATTGTTATCAGAGCCTTTTTTGCTCACCCTATTCGAAATCAAAATCAATAATCCGAAATAAATAATGATAATAACTAGAATTGTAGTTGGTGTCATGGATTGGGTTTTACAGTGAGCCAAAATACTAAAAATTGGGGGTTTGGTTGTTCGGTTGTGCAGTTATTTGTAAAGAATGAAATGTTAATAAAAATATATTGGCTAACATTCTTAAAACCTAGTAATCTAAGGTTCAATTTTGTTACTTTTGCGCCATGGAATTTTCTTCAAAATTGCTTGAAAAAGCTGTAAATGAGATGGCGCAATTGCCTGGAATTGGCAAACGTACGGCCTTGCGTTTGGTTTTGCATTTACTTAAACAGCCATCAGAGCAAACCCAATTTTTAGCTGAGGCGCTAACCACAATGCGAGATGAAATTAAATTTTGTGTTAATTGTCACAATATTTCGGATGTTGAAGTGTGCGAAATCTGTAATAATCCTCAGAGAAATCATAAAATTATTTGTGTAGTAGAAGATGTGCGCGATGTGATGGCGATTGAAAATACCAATCAGTTTAAGGGAATTTATCATGTTCTAGGTGGGAAAATTTCGCCAATTGATGGCATTGGTCCTAGCCAGTTGAATATTGCGTCATTGGTTACAAAAGTAAAATTGGGCGAAATCGAAGAATTAATTTTTGCATTAAGCTCAACAATGGAAGGCGATACAACAAATTTCTTTATTTTCAGACAACTAAAAGATATGGATATAAAAACCTCTACCATTGCTCGTGGAATTGCTGTTGGTGATGAATTGGAATATGCCGACGAAGTTACTTTGGGACGCAGTATTGTCAATCGAATTCCTTTTGAAAATACGCTGAAGAATATATAACCTAATAATATCTAAACTACATTTTTGTAATTACAATTGAAAAACTATCTTTGTTTGCTAATTTTTTATTTAAAATAATGAACCAACCCAAAATATATTTATTGTTTCTCTTCAGCTTACTACTAACTTCCTGTATACCAAACAAGGATTTAATTTATTTACAAAACAAGAATAACTCCAGTAATCAAGTAGTAGAACCCGTAAATCAAAAGCCTTACCGATTACAGACAAATGACATATTAATAGTAAATATTAGAGCAATAGACCCTAAGTTAGTAGAAATATTTAATAGTAATTTAAGTCCGGGTGTTACTGCTGGTGGTGAAAGCAGTAATTATTTTAACGGATATTCTATTGATGATCATGGAAATATTAAGTTGCCTATTCTAGGTGAACTTAATGTTTTAGGTTTTACGGTAGAAGAGGTCAGAATTAAAATAGAAAAAATGCTTCAAGATCAATATTTCAAAACGGAAGCGGGTATTTTTGTTACGGTTAAACTATCGGGTTTTCGCTACACCATTAATGGAGAAGTTGGAAGTACAGGAACAAAAATTCTTTATCAAGATAAGGTTAATATAATGGAAGCTATCGCTAATTCTGGTGATATTGAAATTACGGGCGATCGAAAAGATGTAAAAGTGATAAGAAGATTTCCCCAAGGTAGTGAAACCTTTAGTATCGATTTAACGGACAGCAATGCAACCAGTTCGCCTTGCTTCTATCTGCAGCCTAATGATTATATCTATGTTAAGCCACTAAAACAAAAAACTTGGGGTACCGGAAGAACAGGTATAGAATCTTTGACAACGATTATTACCTTACTTTCATTAGCAACAACAACTTATTTGTTACTTAAAAACTAATAACCAGTTTCATGTTAGACGTAAAAGATTTTACTTTTTTTGATAAACAAAACAGCTTTGATTTTAAAGGCTTTTTAATCAAAACGTTGAGTTATTGGAAATGGTTCGCTGTTGGTCTTATCGTAGCTTTCGCTATTGCGCATCAAGTGAACGTGAGAAAACAGAAAATTTATGGTATAGAAACTACTATTGCCGTTAAAGAGGAAAATAATCCATTTTTTACGGCAAATACAAGTTTAGTATTTAATTGGGGTGGTACATCGGATAAAGTTCAGACAGTCTCAACTACCCTTAAATCTAGGTCTCATAATGAAATGGTAGTCGATAAAATGCAGTTTTATATTGATTACATGAAACAGACCAAATATTTTTTGAAGGATGTTTATGGTGCGGTCCCATTTAAAATTACTTTAAACAAAAGCGAAAATAATTTGCTGAATCAGTTTATAAAAGTAAAAATGGTTTCCACCGATTCGTATCAAGTAACTGTATTATTTCAAGCAAATAATGCTGCAGTTATCCGATATGATAATTCTAAAATGGACATCGCAAATGTACCACTAGGAGAATTTAAGAAAATTTTTAAAGTAGGGGAAGAGGTTAATCTGCCATTTCTTAATTTTAGACTTGATTTAACGGATGTTAAAGATAAGACCTTCAATCAAGAAGTTTTAGTACGTTTCAATAGCTTTGATGAAACGGTTTCAAGGGCAATGGAAATCAATGTTATCGTTGATGAAAAATCGGGTTCTATTTTAAAATTGGCGCGTCAAGGAAATAATAAAGCGAGAATGGTTGATTTTTTAAATACAACTGTTGATGTTTTAATTAAGCGACAGTTAGATAGTAAAAATAAATTTGCTGAAAACACCATAAACTTCATTGACGAACAAATGAGCAAAATGGAAGGTCAACTTAAGAATTCAGGAGATGACTTAAAAAACTTCGGCAAAAATAATAATGTTATAGATATTGAGGGTGGTGGTTTAAATTTTAAACAGCAATTTACACAATATGATGCTAATAAAGACGAGGTAGAACGAAAAATAGCCTATCTAAATACCTTAAAAAAATATTTGAAAAACAGCACAGATTTTTCAAAATTACCAGCTCCAACTGTTGCGGGAATTGATGAACCAAATATAAATGTAAACGTATCAAATCTTATTGCACTTTCGGTTCAGCGTTCAGAATTAGCCTATTCATTTAAAGGACAAGTTTTATATGAAAGAATAGATAACGAAATCTCATCGGTAAAAAAAGTATTACTCGAAAATGCGAATTCGTATAATGTATCCTTGTTATATGATTTAAATTTAGTAAATCAAAAACTAGCAAAAATTGAAGGTGAGATAAGTTCACTTCCTGAAAACAAACAAGAATGGTTAAAGCTATCTAGAAAATACAATCTTAATGACAATATTTATAATACATTTTTACAAAAGCGTCAAGAAGCCGCTATTGTAAAAGCCGCTAACCTACCAGATATTCAGTATATTGATCCTGCGAAAGATGTTGGTGGCGGATTGTTGGGTCCTAAAACTAGCGTTAACTACGTTTTGGCATTTTTTATGGGACTTTTGGTTCCTCTGATATTTGTATTTTTTATTTTCTTCATAAGCAACTCGGTTCAAAATATTGAAGATATTTCAGCTCATACACAATTACCACTTATCGGTATTGTTGGAGTAAAACATTCTGATAGTAACTTATCCGTATTTGAACGACCAAAATCGGCACTTTCAGAATCATTCAGAGCAATTCGTTCTTCCTTACAATTTTTATACAAAAAGCAAAGTGTTCAGGGAACAAAAACACTAATGTTGACTTCTTCTGTTAGTGGTGAAGGAAAAACCTTTTGTTCCATAAATATCGCAACCGTATTCGCATTGAGCGAAAAGAAAACAATCATTTTGGGTCTCGATTTAAGAAAACCTAAAATTTTTGACGATTTTAATATTAAGAATGAACTCGGTGCAGTCAACTATCTCATAGGTGATAATACGTTGGAAGAAGTTATCCAACATACGCACGTTCCTTTTCTAGACGTAATTACATCGGGACCAATTCCGCCAAATCCATCCGAGTTGATACTTGGGGATTCGATGAAGGAGATGATACAGGAATTGAAAAAAACATACGATTACATTATTTTGGATACGCCACCAGTTGGATTGGTTTCAGATGCTTTAGAATTGTCGCAATATTGTGATGTTACTTTGTATGTGGTTCGACAAAATTTCACCAAAAAAGAAATGTTGACGTTACTGAACAATAGGACCAAACGTGGCGAGCTCAATAATGTGAGCATCATCTTTAATGGCTATGAAAACAAAGCAAAATATGGTGTTGGATACGGTTATGGATATGGATACGGATATAGCTATGGGTATGGTTACGGAAGTGGCTACCATGAAGAAGAAGAACCAAAAGAATTTTTTGCAAAATGGAAATATCGTTTGTTAAAAAAGGTAGGTAGATGATAAACAATAAAACAGCAGTGTTGATTACAGGTGGTGCAGGATTTATTGGATCTAATCTGTGTGAGTATTTTTTATCAAAAGAATATTTCGTGGTATGTTTGGATAACTTCGCTACAGGTCACAGGCACGCGATTAAGGATTTTATCCAGCATGAAAATTTCGAGTTGATTGAAGGCGATATCCGAAATTTAGAAGATTGTAACAAAGCGGTGGCGAATGTAGAATATGTGCTACACCAAGCTGCTTTGGGTTCTGTTCCCCGGTCGATAAACGACCCTATTACTAGTAACGATGTAAACGTGTCTGGCTTTTTGAATATGTTGGTCGCGTCTAGAGATGCTAACGTTAAAAGATTTGTCTACGCAGCTAGTTCTTCCACTTATGGCGATTCTGAAAGTCTGCCAAAAGTAGAAGATAAAATTGGAAAACCGCTGTCACCTTATGCTATTACCAAATATGTAAACGAATTATATGCCGATATTTTCAATAAAACCTATGGTTTGGAAACAATTGGATTACGCTATTTCAACGTATTTGGAAGAAAACAGGATCCTAATGGAGCTTATGCGGCAGTAATTCCAAAATTTGTAATGCAACTAATGGCGCACGAAAGTCCCGTAATTAATGGTGATGGAAATTTCTCAAGAGATTTCACCTATATAGACAATGTAATCCAGATGAACGAGTTGGCTATGTTGACCCAGAATCCGGAAGCGGTTAATACAGTTTATAATACCGCATTTGGTGACAGAACTACGCTAAATGATATGGTAACTTATTTAAAAGAATACCTTTCAGCCTTTGATTCGGAAATTGCAAATGTTGAAATCATCTACGGACCAAATAGAGCAGGAGATATTCCCCATTCTTTGGCAAGTATTGACAAAGCAAAACAATTATTACACTATAATCCGCAATATTCTTTTAAGTCTGGTCTTAAAGAAGCTGTAAAATGGTATTGGGAAAATTTAAAATAGAATAGTAGAATGAAAATTAAAAATATTTGTTGTATCGGAGCGGGATATGTTGGTGGACCAACGATGGCGGTCATAGCTCAGAAATGCCCCGATATTAAAGTTACGGTAGTCGATTTGAACGAAGCGCGAATTGCGGCATGGAATGATAAAGATGTTAACAATATTCCGATATATGAGCCAGGACTGAATGAAATTGTTGCAAATGTTCGGGGCAAAAATTTATTCTTTTCTACAGAAGTTGATAAAGCGATTGACGAAGCAGAATTAATCTTCATATCTGTAAATACCCCAACAAAAACTTATGGTACCGGAAAAGGAATGGCAGCCGATTTAAAACATATTGAATTGTGCGCCAGACAAATTGCCAGAGTAGCTAAAAATAATAAAATCATTGTTGAAAAATCAACATTGCCCGTTAGAACGGCAGAAGCATTAAAAAGTATTTTGGATAATACCGGAAACGGTGTTCAGTTTCAGATTCTATCTAATCCAGAGTTCCTTGCAGAAGGTACGGCAGTTCCTGATTTATTGAATCCGGATCGAGTTCTAATAGGAGGAGAATCAACGCCAGAAGGTCAGTTGGCTATTCAATCTTTAGTGGATGTTTATGCAAATTGGGTTCCAACGGATAGAATTTTAAGGACTAATGTTTGGTCTTCTGAATTATCTAAATTGGTTGCCAATGCGTTTTTAGCACAACGAGTTTCGTCAATCAATGCCATTTCTGAATTATGTGAAAAAACGGAAGCCAATGTCAATGAAGTAGCCAAAGCAATTGGAATGGACAGTAGAATCGGGCCTAAATTCCTCAAAGCTTCGGTTGGATTTGGAGGATCTTGTTTTCAAAAAGATATTCTAAATCTGGTTTACATTTCAAAAGCATTCGGATTAAATGAAGTAGCTGATTATTGGGAACAAGTGATCATAATGAACGACCACCAAAAAAGACGTTTTTCTAAAAACATTGTACAAACACTTTACAACACCGTTTCTGGAAAAAAAATAACCTTTTTAGGATGGGCATTTAAAAAAGATACCAACGATACAAGAGAGTCTGCAGCGATTTACGTTGCCGATGATTTGATCAATGAGCAGGCAAATATTGCTTTATATGACCCAAAAGTTTCTCAAAAACAAGTGCTTTCTGATTTGGATTATCTCGATACGAGGAAGCCTGCAGAAAATGAAAAACACATTACTTCGCATGAAAACGCCTATGATGCTTGTAAAAATGCACATGCAGTTGCTGTGCTAACAGAGTGGGACGAGTTTAATGAATATGATTGGCAAAAAATTTATGACGCTATGTTGAAGCCGGCTTTCATTTTTGATGGAAGAAATCTTTTAGATGGTGATAAATTAAAATCTATTGGATTTATTTATCAGTCTATTGGTGTTTAAATTATGTAAAAAGTTAAGATTTAATTAGTAAAAAAAAACAAATGAGTATTAAAATAGCTGTTATCGGATTAGGATATGTGGGATTGCCATTAGCGCGATTATTCGCGACAAAATATCCGGTTGTCGGGTTTGATATCAATCAGAATAGAATTCAAGAGTTGAACGCTGGAATCGACGCTACACTTGAAATAGATGAGATTACTTTGAAAAATGTTCTTGTTTCTTCGGTTTCAAATAAGAATGGATTGCTGTGCAGTCATACTTTAGCAGATATTGCTACTTGTAATTATTACATAGTTACTGTTCCAACGCCAGTTGATAAAAATAATCGTCCCGATTTAACACCACTATATAAATCGAGCGAAACAGTTGGAAAAGTATTAAAAAAAGGTGATATTGTTATTTACGAATCAACGGTTTATCCCGGAGTAACTGAAGAAGAATGCATTCCAGTGTTAGAACGGGTAAGCGGATTGAAATTCAACGTTGATTTCTTTGCGGGGTATTCTCCAGAACGAATCAATCCGGGAGATAAGGAACATACGGTTGAGAAAATACTCAAAGTAACTTCAGGTTCCACTCCAGAAATCGGACAGAAAGTCGATCAACTGTATAAATCAGTTATCACGGCCGGAACGCATTTGGCACCCTCAATAAAAGTGGCAGAAGCAGCAAAAGTTATCGAGAATTCTCAACGCGATATCAATATTGCGTTTGTGAATGAGTTGGCTAAGATTTTTAATTTATTAGAAATTGATACCCATGCAGTATTGGAAGCAGCCGGAACCAAATGGAACTTTCTGCCCTTTAAACCAGGGTTAGTAGGCGGACACTGTATAGGTGTTGATCCCTATTATTTAGCACAAAAAGCCCAAGAAAAGGGCTACCATCCCGAAATTATTTTGGCAGGTAGACGATTGAATGATAGTATGGGAGAATATGTTGCTTCTCAGGTTATCAAGATGATGATTAAGAAAAACATCAAAGTTAATGGCTCCAAAATATTAATGTTAGGAATAGCTTTTAAAGAAAACTGTCCAGATGTTAGAAATACAAAAGTAGTAGATGTTGTAAACGCTTTACAAGATTTTGAAACTAATATAACCATTTATGATCCATGGGCAAATCCTTCTGAAGTGATGCATGAATATGGATTATCAACGGTTTCAAAATTACCGTCAGGAAAATTTGATGCCATAGTACTTGCAGTTGCTCACAGAGAATTTACGGGAATTGATTTTGAGATTTTAAAAACAGAAAATGCGGTAGTATTTGACGTAAAAGGAGTTTTAAAGGAAAAAGCAGACGGAAAATTGTAAAGATGTCTTCTATTTCATTAGTCGTAGTATAGAATTTAAGTAATTAATTACAACCCTAAGATATAATTAGAAGAGCTTTGTCACACTGTGCTTAGCCTGCCCTGAGCTTAGTCGAAGGGTCGAAGTGCTATAGTAAAGGTTTTATTTCCTGCGATCTAACAAGCTAGTACAAATTAAATCAACATTTTTGAAAATAATATTTATTTAAATGAAAAAAATTTTAATAACAGGTGGAGCAGGGTTTATTGGTTCTCATGTCGTTAGACGATTTGTAACCAAATATCCGAAGTATCAGATTTTTAATTTGGACGCCCTAACGTATGCGGGTAATCTTGAAAACATTGCCGATATTGATCAATTGCCCAATTATACTTTCGTGAAAGGAGATATAGTCGATGCTGATTTTATAAATGACTTGTTTCAGAAACATCAATTTGATGGTGTTTTACATTTGGCTGCAGAGTCACATGTGGACCGGTCGATAACTGATCCCTTGGCGTTTGTAAGAACGAATGTTATTGGAACAATGAATTTATTGAATGCCGCTAAAACCATCTGGAAAGACAACTTTGAAGGAAAACGTTTTTATCATATCTCAACGGATGAGGTTTATGGAAGTTTAGGTGCAGAAGGGCTGTTTACCGAAACAACTCCATATGACCCAAATTCTCCTTATTCCGCTTCAAAAGCAAGTTCAGATCATTTTGTTAGAGCGTATGGCGAAACTTACGGATTGCCGTATGTTATTACTAACTGTTCTAATAATTATGGGCCAAATCATTTCCCAGAAAAACTAGTTCCGTTATTCATTCACAATATTATCAATAATAAAGCGCTGCCTGTTTATGGCGATGGAAAATATACACGTGACTGGCTTTATGTTATTGACCATGCCATCGCAATTGATTTAGTTTTCCACGAAGGGAAGAATCATCAAACGTATAATATTGGCGGCTTTAACGAATGGCAAAACATTGACTTAGTAAAGTTACTATGTAGTCAAATGGATTCTAAATTAGGTCGAGAACCTGGTGAATCTGAAAAACTGATTTCGTATGTAAAAGATAGACCAGGACATGATTTGCGCTATGCTATTGATGCTTCTAAAATCAACAAAGAGTTAGGATGGAAACCTTCTGTAACTTTTGAGCAAGGTTTAGAAAAAACAATTGAGTGGTTTTTGACGAATCAAGATTGGTTGGATAATGTTACATCAGGTGCATATCAAGAATACTATGAAAAGCAGTATCAGTAGACTTTTTTCTGATAGTAGTTGTTTTTTTATAAGACTTTGCTCGTTGTAAATAAATTTAATTTATGATTAATACCCGTTCCTATACATTGTAGATGTGTTGGGTCTTTTTTTATATTTTCTATTTATACAAATTTTTAGATACGGTCTCACACTATAAATTCTTCGTTTATAGAAGGTTTTTAATTTTTTACAGGTGAATTCAATTTTATATACTCAATAAAAAATCACAATTTTTTAGCCATAGTTTATTTTTCAAGAAAATTTTCGTCTTTAATCGAGTATATAAGTTAGTAATCGATTAACTTATTTTTAACGTAACATTATTTTTATCTTGACATCATTAATAAACCTAATTCTAAAATTATGATGAATAACTACAATTTATTGAGTTATCGAAAGTTATCGAAACTCAGTTCGCAGGGATTGGATTTAATTGATAAAGAGGCAAATTCTAGTAGCACAACTCGAATGAAGTGGCTACTGAGTTTAATGCTGTTTTTTGCTATTTGTTTTTCAGGGAATAATTTGAAAGCTCAGACTGTTTTATTATCTGGAACAGGTGATGGTGGTTTTGAAACCGGAACAACTTTTACAGCAAATTCTTGGACGTATGTTGGTTCTGGTACTAGAACTTGGCAGGTAGGAACAGCAGGCGGTGCGCAGGGAGTCACGCGAGCTGCATATGCTGGTGCTGCTGCAAATGCTAATGGGATTAATGCAAATGTAGTGCATCATTTTTATAGGGATATTGCTATTCCGGCTGGTGCTACTAATGTATTCTTAAATTATTTTTACAAACAGATCGCCGTAGATAATACTTACGACTTTTTTTATGTATCTACTACAACTACTGCCAATACCCCTAGTAGTGGTACAGTTCCGGGAGCTGGATATAATATCAGATTTACTAATACAGCTACAGTTTATTCCGCTTTCACCGCAATGCCACAGATTAATTTAACTTCATTAGCAGGAACAACTGTTAGAATAGTTTTTTCATTCAAAAGTGATGGTATCGCACCACATGTTTCTCCTACAGTTGACAATGTCTCGCTTGTTTATACGGCTGGTGTAGCTTGTACTGGAGCCCCTAATAATGGTACTATTGCTATTTCACAAGCTTCAGCATGTTCAGGAGGAAACCTTAATTTTACGTCTTCTGGCTTAACAACGGGTACAGGTATTACCTATCAATGGCAATCCTCAACAACAAATAGTAATCCTTGGACCAATTTAGGGACTGGTACATCTTATAGCGCTACTAGTGTTGCAGGAACAACTTATTATAGATTAGCAACAACATGTTCTAATAGCAGTACTACTAGTTATTCCAATACGGTTTCTTTCGCAGGAGTAAGTTGTGGTTCAGCTAATGTACCAACAACTGGAAATACTACAATTGACTGTGGAACTAATACATTAATTTATGATAATGGAGGACCTTCACTTGATTATGCAAATAATAGTGATGGCTATTTAGTTTTAGATAATTCAGGGACTGGTGTTATTTCTATTAGTGGCTCTTATACATATTTAGAAACCAATTATGATTACTTGAGATTTTATAGTGGAGTAGGTACAGGAGGAACTTTATTGTATACTTATAGTAATTCTTCTGGAGGTACTATAACTCCTTTCAGCAGTGCTCCTGGTCAGTCAATTACAGTTCAACTTACATCTGATATTAGCGGAGTTGGAGGAGGTTTTGCTTTACAAGCTATATACTCTGGAACTTGTTTGACTTGTACAACACCAGTAGGAGGAACTGCCAATGCAGTAGCATCTACATTTTGTAACTCAGGTTCTACGAATATAGCTGCAACGGGATATAGTTCAGGTACAGGAACACGATACCAATGGGAATCATCTACCAATAACTTTGCTACAGCAGGAACACCAATTGGATCTGTAGCTTCAGCCTATGCTAATTTAGCTACAGGTACTATTACGACTACTACTTATTACAGATTAAAAGTATTTTGTACATCTAATCCAACAGGCGCTGTATATTCTAGTGTAGTTACCGTTACAGTAAATACTCCAGCTACTATCACCGCTTCTACAGATAACACTAATTTCTGTGTGGGTGGAAGTGCAAACTTAAGTGTCAGTGGAGCTGCTACCTATACATGGACCTCCATTCCAGCTGGATTTAACTCAATACTTGCAAACCCATCGGTTTCTCCAACTGTAACAACTACTTATAGTGTTGTTGGCGTAGATTCAAATAGTTGTACTACTAGTCCCGCTACTGTTGCAGTTGTTATTTTAGCCACTCCAAGTGCGGTTTCAGTGATTCCAAGTGCGGCCACGGTTTGTGATGGTACTATTGTTACTTTAACAGCAACAGGCGGATCTATTACACCTTTTATTCAGAATGTCTATGTTGAAAATTTTGACAGTGGACTAGGTTCTTTTACTGCAACTACAGGATCTTCTAACGCGGTTTCAAACTGGACTCCTCGTGCAAATGGATATGTTACAGGTGTTACCTATAGTGGGTCTACTAACGGATTTGTATTAGCAGATGCGGATGCTGGAGGTTCTGGTGTGACTGTAAATACGAACTTAATTTCTTCGTCAATAAATACAACGGGTTACACTAATCTAACACTTTCATTTAATGAATATTTAAATAATCCTACTAGTACACAAGCTGCAGTAGAAATATCTTCAGATAATTTTGCTACGTTTACAGTTTTGCGAAATGACTTAGTTACTGATATTGGTTCTTCTACTGCATTTGCAACAACTTCATTTGCTGTACCTGCACCATTTTTAAATCAAACCAATGTTAAAGTTAGATTTAGGTATGTTGCTGGATATGATTGGTATTGGGCAGTTGATGAGGTTAGAGTAACAACTTTAATTAGTCCTACAGCTCCAATTACCTGGACAGCAACTCCAGCTAGTACATTATATACTAATGCTCTTGCTACTGCAGGTAATGAATATGTACCAGGTAATTCGGCTACTACTTTGTATGCTAAACCAAGTGTTCAAACTACTTATACTGCTTCGGCAACTAACGGAACTTGTTCTGCAGCTCCAGCTAGCACAATTGTAAACGTAAATGCTGTACCAGTTATTACCTTAGCCAACAGCATTACAGTTTGTAAAGGTACAGGTGCGACTATCACCATACCAGAAAACAATAATACGTACTCTTGGTCTCCAAGTACTGGAATAACGGTTCTTGATATTCAATCAGTTCTTGCAAATCCGGTAAGTACTCAAATTTACACGGTTACTACTACCAATACTAGTACTTTCTGTCAATCGACAAGACAAATTACGGTTAATGTTAATGACCCAGGAACTATAGTGACGCAGCCTACCAATAAAGTTGCGGCTACAGGATTCGGAACTACTTATACAGTTGTAGGTACAACAGGAATCACTTATGGGTATCAGTGGCAGAGAAAAACGGGACCTACTACGTATACTAACTTAGTAAATAATGCTAATTATGCAGACGTTGATTCATCTGTGTTGACGGTAAGTAACGCAGGTACAGGTACAGCTATAAGTGGTGCGATTTACAGATGTTTATTGACTCCACCTTCTCCTTGTGCCGATTTGAGTACAGATGATGTTACATTAACAGTAAGCAGTACCGGTATTGCCGCTAGTCCAAGTGACGTGAACATTTGTTTGCCAACTCCTACGACAGCACAGTTTAGTGTAGTTACAAACGGAGATCCGGCTTATTTAGTTGAATGGCAAGTGAGTACCAATAATGGGTTAAGTTATTCTGCTATTTCGTTAATTGATGTCGATGATACGTTTTTATATCTTGGAGAAAATACATCTGCTGTATCAGGATTAACCTTTTCGCATCCGTTAGATGCAGGCGATCCAACAGGATGTAATTACAAAATATTAAATGTATCTGGAATTTCAAGTCCAGCAACTTTAAAATTTAAAGCCTTTGTAAATGAGTCATTGCCAAGCGAAGTTGCAACTTTGAAAGTTGGCAGCCCGATTACATTTGACCCTAATCTTTCTACTGTTCCAGTTAAAGTTTGTGCGGCACCTAGTGCAGCCCCAGTAACTTTAAGTATTACTACTTTAGGAACTGTGGATTCAGTAGTTTGGAAATATGCTACCTCAGCGGGTGGTACTTATACTGTTTTAACGACTAGCCCTCCAGCGGGCGTTACTTATGCTACCGCTATATCAGGAAGTACTTATTCATTAACAGTTACCACTACAGCACTTATTACACCAATTGGTAACTATTACTACAAAGCCTTCGTTACTAGTTCAGGTCCATGTGCAAACGTTGACTCTAACGAAGCGGTTATCTCAGTAATACGACCTGCAATTGCTATTGCTCAGTCAAGCGCTTCTTACTGTTTACCTGGTGCTGCAGTTACCTTAACTGCCAGCGGAAGTGATGCCGGAAATTATGTATGGTCATCATCTCCTGCTGCGTCTAGCGATACTACGGCGGGTATTTCAGTAACGCCTTCAGTAACTACTTCGTATACCGTTTTGGGAACTGATTCAAACGGTTGTACTAATAGTGCTACCGTTAATGTTGGCGTAGGAACTTCGTTTACTGTTGTGGCTTCTGCTGCTCCAGCTACTGTTTGTCCTGGAGGTTCAGTTGCTTTAAGCGCTGTTCCAACAGCTGCAGGAGGTACTACTTATTTGATTAATACAACACCTTATCAGTTTGCTTCGGTAGCTGGAACTTTTACCGCTTTAGTTGGAGGTACTTCATCTGGATTAGCTGCTACTGCTGACGATACTATGTCAGGAAACATTGTTCCTGGATCTGGATTTAGTTTTACTTATGGTGGAACAGCATATACTGCATTCCGAGCATCTTCAAATGGACAACTTGTATTTGGATCTGCTGGAACGCAATCAGCAGCTAATGATTTAGCCTCTACAACGTCAACTGAAAGACCTGGATTGGCTCCTCTGTGGGATGATACACAACTTACGGCAGGTTTAACCTATCAATTAAGTGGTACTGCACCAAACAGAGTATTAACTGTTGAATGGTTGAATATGGAATGGAATTATGCGTCAACTACTCCAGTAATTTCTTATCAAGTGAAACTATATGAAACTACAAATGTTGTTGAATATGTTTATAGAAGAGAATCGACAGCAATTAGTTCAGGTTCTGCATCCATTGGATTGATGGGTACAGCGTCGAGTAACTTTATTTCGTTACAAGATACAAGTGCTTCACCAGCCTTGAGTACTTCAACGAGTGCAAATTCCATTAGTACTAAACCTACAAATGGTAGAATTTACCGTTTCACTCCAGTGACTCCGATAACTTATAGTTATGCATGGTCGTCAACACCTTCAGGATTTAGTGCAACAGGCGCGCCTGCTACAGCTAATCCAAATGTAAGCACAGTTTATAGTGTTACCGCTACTTCCAATCAAGGATGTACAGCAACCAATACAGCTTCAGTTACAGTTGATTCTGTACCTGCAGTTTTTACTGCATTACCTGCTACACAAAATATATGTGCAGGAACTACAGCTACATTTACTGTTAGTGCAACAAGCGCAACACCATTGACATATGTATGGAAGAAAGACGGGCCTCCATTATCTAATGGTTCAGGAGTTTCGGGTGCTACTACAGCAACATTAACCATCACAGGAACAACAGCTGCGAATAACGGAAGTTATACAGTTGATGTTATAAATTGTAGCACAGTTACAAGTACAGCAACTGTACTTACAGTTAATCCGCTACCAACAGCAACAGTGACTGGGACAATAAGTTTGTGTCAAAATGCTGTATCACCTTCAATTACTTTTACTGGAGCTGCAGGAACTGCACCTTATACGTTCACGTATAAACTAAATGATGGTGCTGACCAAATAATAACTACCACTTCAGGTAGTAGTGTAATAATTGCTGCGCCAACAGCTGCAGCGGGATCTTTTGTTTACTCTTTAGTTAGCGTAAATGATTCAAGTTCTTCTGCTTGTTCACAATCACAAGCTGGAAGCGCAACAATAACTATTAGTCCTGTTCCAACTAATGTGGCAGCAGCTTCAAACCCAACTTCAGTATGTTTTAATACTCCATTTAATTTGACTTCGTCTTCAAATCCTGTCCCGGGTATTGTTTTCGTACAAAATTTTGATGGTGTTACTGCTCCAGCTTTACCTTCAGGTTGGCTATCAATTGTTACTGGTGAAGTTACCGCATGCGTCACTTCTGTATCGGGTTCAGATACTGCACCCAATTCAGCTTTCATTAGTAATCCTGCAAGTGTCAGTGATAAATTATTAAGAACTCCAACAATTGCTATTGTTTCAGCTGCTGCTCAATTGAATTTTAGACATAGATATGGCTTTGAATCTGGATTTGACGGAGGTGTATTAGAAATTAAAATCGGAGCTGGTGCATTTACAGATATAGTAGCTGCAGGAGGCAGTTTTGTGGCCAACGGTTATACTAGTACTATTAGTTCAACTTTTAGTAATCCAATAGGAGGCAGAAGTGCGTGGTCTGGCACTAATGCTGCTTATGTAACAGTAACTGTTAACCTACCAGCTGTGGCTGCTGGTCAAAATATTCAACTTCGTTGGAGAATGGGTAGTGATAGTTCCACAGGATCAACAGGTTGGTTCATAGATACTGTTTCAATTATAGATTCGGTTGCACCAACATATAGTTGGACATCTTCGCCAGTAGGATTTACGTCTAATCTACAAAATCCAGTTGGGGTTACTGCCATTCAAAGCACAACTTATACCGTTACGGCGACAACTCCTGCAGGATGTACTTCAACAGCAAGTACTACAGTAACAGTAACTCCTCAACCGCTATGGTATTTAGATGCTGATGCTGATGGATATTATACTGGAACATCAATTGCATCTTGTACTTCACCAGGAGTAGGTTATACTACTA